>NZ_JBEZFZ010000011.1:0-299457 GCF_040649735.1 Nonomuraea sp. NPDC048892
GGTGGTCTGGGGGTCGAGCAGCGACTGCCCGGAGGCGACCGTGCGGACCGCGCCGACCAGGTCGGAGCCGTGGATCTGCTTGAGCACGTAGCCGGATGCCCCCGCCATGACCGCGTCGAACAGGGCGTCGTCGTCGGCGAAGGACGTCAGCATCAGGCACGCCAGCCCCGGCACCCGGGAGCGCACCTCGCGGCACACGTCCACCCCGTTGCCGTCCGGCAGCCGTACGTCCAGCACCGCCACGTCCGGCACGAGCGCGGGAATGCGCGCTATCGCCGACTCGGCCGTGCCCGCCTCGCCGATCACTTCGATGTCGTCCTCGGACTCCAGCAACGCCGCCACGCCACGCCGGACGACCTCATGGTCGTCCAGCAGGAACACCCGAATCATGCCTCCGACGCTACAGCGGGCGTGGCCGCGAGCGTAGGGACGAAAGTCCCGAGAAACCGGCGGGGGCCCGCCACGATGGTGGCGGGCCCCCGTTCGGGTCCGTCAGGAGACGGTCAGGACGAACGAGGCGTCGCTCGGGTGACCCTCGGCGTCGGTGCTGCGCACGGAGACGCCGTGGTGGCCCGCGTGGCACCACGGGGACTTCACGGTCACGCTCAGCCAGCGCGGATCGCCCCACAGGCCCACCGACGTGGCGTGCACCGCCACCGGGCCGCCCAGGTCGACCTCATGGCTGAGGATGATGCAGTAGAGCCCCTCGCGCACCTGCCAGGCGTGCACGACGTTCTTGCTGTCGCCCACCGGCGAGCCGTCCTTGCCGATCACGATCGACGCCTGGGCGTACGGCGTGTCGGCCAGGGCGGGAGCGACCGGGGCAAGGACCGCGGCGGCGGTGAGAGCCGTCGCGGCCAGGCGCTTGATGGTGTTCATGTCTTTGTGCCTTTCTGTCCCGGTCAGGAGATGGTGACGTCGAAGCCGCCGTCCGCCAGGTGCCCCGTGCTGGTGTTGTAGACGTGGATGGCGAGCGTGTTGTGGCCCTCGCACGTCGAGGACGGGTTCCGGTAGGCGATGTGCGGCAGGCGCCGTGGGTCACGCGGGGTGATCTGGATCAGGGCGCCGGTGACGTCCACCTTGTGGGAGAACTCCACGCAGTAGCGGCCGGTGTCGACCCGCTCGGAGGAGATGACGTTCTTGTAGTTGTTCAGTGCCCCGTCGGCGTCGACGATCGCGCCGGCCCTCGCGTACGGCGCGTAGATGTCGGCGTGCGCGACGGATCCGGCGGCCAGGAAACAGCTGGCGGCGGCCAGGACGAGACCGCCGGCCAGGGAATGACGCAGCATGAATTACCCCCTTTGGTACAACCGCAGAAGAGATCTGCAGCGGCACGCTAAGCCAGGGGAGGCGGCGGCGCCACGAACCACCCCGCGTCATGACGTTCAAGGAATCTTGACCGCGTCGGGCCGCCGTCCGCGCTGGTCAAGGCGGCATGATGGTGCCCGCGCGCTCGGGGTGGCTCCGCGCGGTCAGTGCTGCTCGACGGCGGCGGCGGGCACGGCCACCGGCTCGGGGTCGCGCCGCCCCGGCAGCGCCAGGGTGATCGCCGCGGCGGCCAGCGCGGCCCCGCATCCGATCAGCATGCCGGTACGGAACCCCGCCTCCGACGGCAGCGCCCGGCCGCCGAAGTCGATGGTCAGCTGCGACAGGACCACCCCGACCACCGCCGCCGACACCGTGGTGCCGATCGAGCGCATGAGGGTGTTGAAGCTGTTGGCGGCGCCGGTCTCCGAGCGGGGCACCGCACCCATGATGAGCGCGGGCATCGAGCCGTAGGCGAACCCGATGCCGACGGCGCACAGGCAGGTGACGATCAGCAGTCCGAACGGGCTGCCGAGCAGGAACATGGAGGAGCCGTACCCCAGGGCCATGACCAGGCTGCCGACCATCAGCGTCACCTTGGGGCCCCGGGCGGCCGACAGGCGGGCGCCGACCGGCGAGATGACCATCATCATCAGCCCCGACGGCGCCATCCACAGACCGGCGGCCAGCATCGACTGGCCCAGGCCGTAGCCGGTGGCCTCGGGCAGCTGCAGGATCTGGATCACGATGAGCGACTGGGCGAACATCGAGAAGCCGACCACGATCGAGGCCACGTTGGTCAGCAGCACTTGAGGCCGAGCGGTGACCCGCAGGTCGACCAGAGGGTCGCGGACGCGCAACTCCCACCAGCCCCACAGCGGCAGGACGACCGCCGCCGCGGCCAGCAGCCCGAGCGTGGTGCCGCTGGTCCAGCCCCAGTCGGCGCCCTTCGAGACGCCGAGCAGCAGGCAGACCAGGCCCGCGCCGAGCCCCAGCGCGCCCACCAGGTCGATGCGGCCCCGTGCCGCGGCGGGCGTGGGCGGCACCAGCAGCCGGATGAGGACGCCGACCGCCAGGCTCAGCACGGCCGCGGCCCAGAACAGCGCCCGCCAGCTGGCGTACTCGGCGACCCCGGCGGCCACCGGCAGGCCGAGCGCGCCGCCGATGCCCATGGACGAGCTCATCAGCGCGATGGCCGGGCCCAGCCGGTCGGGCGGCAGCACGTCGCGCAGCGCGCTGATGCCCAGCGGGATCACCCCCATGCCCATGCCCTGCAGCCCGCGGCCGATGACCATCGGGGCGAGGGAGCCGGCGAGCGCGCAGACGACGCAGCCGAGGACGAGGGGGACCGTGCAGACGAGCATCATCCGGCGCTTGCCGTACAGGTCGCCCAGCCGTCCCATCACCGGCGTCGTCACCGCTCCGGCCAGCAGCGTGGCCGTGACCACCCAGGAGGCGTTCGACGCCGAGGTGCCGAGCAGCACCGGCAGCTCGCCGATGAGCGGCACGACCAGGGTCTGGGTGAGAGAGGCGACGATACCGGCCACCGCCATCACGGTGACGATGCCATGGGGGCGGCCCCCGGAACCGGGCTCGGCCACGCGATTCCCCCTTCTGTGATCGACGTGAGAGCGGTGTGCACTCTACACATCGAGTGTTTCATGCACACATCGGGGGACTCGTACCCCGCCTGTCGCCGGATGCCCGAATCCTCCGGGCTCTGGTTTAACTAAGGCGAGCGCCTTAAAGTTGATCGACATGTCAACGATGGAGGGCCGATGAGCGACAGCCTGCCGAACTACCCGTTCGACCGATCCGCCACGCTGGAGCCGCCGCAGGAGTGGGCCGAGCTGCAGGCCGGCTGCCCGGTGGCGCACGTGCGGCTGCCCAGCGGCGACACCGCCCGCCTGCTCACCCGCTACGACGACGTGCGCACCGTGCTCACCGACTCACGCTTCCGCCGGGGCGGCGGCGACGCCGCGCGCGTGTCCACCACGAAGGACGGCGGCATCTTCGCGCGGGCCAGTGAGGGCACGGACCTGAGGGAGGGGGAGGGGCACATGCGCTGGCGGCGGCTGCTGAGCCGCTCCTTCACCATCAAGCGGATGGAGGCGTGGCGGCCCCGCGTGCAGGCCATGGCCGACGAGCTCGTGGACGAGATGGTCAAGTGGGGCTCCCCGGCCAACCTGTCGGCCGGGCTCGGGCTGCCCCTGCCGGTACGGGTCATCTGCGCGCTCGTCGGCGCGCCGAGCAAGGACCAGGACAAGTTCGCCCACTGGTCGCAGGTCATGCTCACGCTGACCCGCTACAGCCAGGCGGAGGTGGAGGAGGCCTACCGGGACTTCGACGCCTACGTCTCCGTTCTCGTCGACGAAAGGCGCGCCGACCCGGGCGACGACCTGCTCAGCGAGCTCACCCAGATCTCCGACAGCGAGGACGGGCGGCTCAGCCACCAGGAGCTCATCGCCACCGTACGCGCGCTGCTGCTGGCCGGCCACGAGACCACCTCCAACATGATCGCCATCATGGCGGCCATGCTCCTGTCGGAGCGCGAGCGCTACCAGGCGGTCATCGACGACCCGGAGCTCATCCAGGGCACCGTGGAGGAGGTCCTGCGGCTGGACACCACGCTCAGCGTCATCGGCTTCCCCCGCGTCGCCACCGAGGAATCCGACCTGGACGGATCCGTGGTGCCGGCCGGAGCGACCGTCATCCCGTGCCGGCCCGCCGCCAACCGCGACCCGCGCAGGTTCGACGAGCCCGAGCGGTTCGACCCGCGCCGCGCCAACGCCGCCCAGCACCTGAGCTTCGGCGCGGGCTCCCACTACTGCCTCGGCCAGCCGCTGGCCCGCCTGGAGCTGCAGGTGGTGCTCGGCACGCTCGTCCGCAGGCTGCCGACGCTGCGGCTGCGCGACGGCGTGGACGGCCTGCGGCTGCGCAAGGGGCTGCTGTCCGGCGGGCTCGAGGACGTCTGGGTCACCTGGTGACAACCGCCCCGGCGTCGGCTCGTGCCGTCCTGGCCAGGACCGTGATCATGCGTACGGCCGAGCGCCTGTACGCCACCCACGGCCTGGCCGAGGTGTCCCTGCGGCAGATCGGGGAGGCGGCGGGGCAGCGCAACAAGTCGGCGGTGCAGTATCACTTCTCCGGCCGCGACGACCTGATCAAGGCGATCCTGGCCGAGCACGCCGAGGCGATCGAACGGCACCGGCTCGCCCTGGCGGCCCGCCAGGGCGAGCCCGGCCCGCGCGACCGGGTCCGCCACATCGTGCTGCCCCGCATCGAGCACCACATAGAGCTGGGCACACCCTCCTGGTACGGCCGCTTCCTCGCGCAGGTCACGGTCGAGCCGGCGCTGCGCGAGTACGCCGTGCGGGCGCACCTGAACACGGCCTCCCTGCGCCGCCTGCACGACTCCCACGGCTCCGGCGTCGGCCGGTCGAAGGACATGACCCGGCAGCTCATCGTGCACATGTCGGCCGAGCTGGAGACGGAGCTGGCCCGGGAGCAGCCGCCCGCTGCGGTGGCCGCCGCGGCCTGGCGGCGGCTGGGCGCCGACCTGGTCACGGCCATCACCGGCCTCACCGAGGCTCTCGGTACGTCGGCCGGTGGTGTGCGGCGGCCCGATCAGCGTGTTCCCGGCCGGGGCCTGGGCGGGTAGCGGGGCGCGTGCGGGCGGTACTCGCCATATCGCTCCGCCTCGCGCAGGGCGTCCAGGAAGGAGCCGGGGCCGTCGAAGTCGGGCATCTCCAGATACGCCGCCCCGACCCCGTCCGGATCGTGCGCGTCCGAGCCCACCGTGCCGGGCAGCCCGTACGCCAGCGCCGTCCGCAGCGCGGCCCGATTGTGCTCCTGGTCGGCGGCCTTGGCGTTGAACACCTCCACCGCGTCGATCAGCCCGGCCGCGCACATCGCGCCGAGCTCGGCCCCGACGCCCGAGCGCAGCGGGTCGTACGGGTGCGGCGCGCACACGATCCCGCCCTGCGCGCGGATCCGCCGCACCACCTCCCGGGCCGCCAGCACGTACGGGACCCGCTCGGTCAGGAACAGCCCGATCAGCTCGCCCGAGCCGGTGCGGATCTCCTCGCCGGGCACCACCCGGGCCCCGATCTCCCTCGACAGCCGCTCCGCCGTCCCCGCCAGCAGGTTGTGCTCGGTGAGGCAGACGACGTCGATCCGGTGGGCCGCGACCCGCTCGGCCAGCTGGCCGAGCGTGGTGACGGCGTCGCCGGACGCGACGGTGTGCACGTGGCAGTCGACCCGCACCCATCCAGGGCGCACGTCCCGCCGCGTGTCAGGAGGAGACGTATCAGGTGGAACGGTCATCGCGCACTCCGCAGGCGGCCGAACTGCTGCCGAGGGCGGTGACGACGCCGGCCAGTCTGACCATCCGGAGGGTCAGAGCTGAACGGACGTGGTGGTGAGGAACTCCTCCAGCCCGAAGCGGCCGTACTCGCGGCCGTACCCCGACTGCTTGAAGCCGCCGAAGGGCGCCAGGCCGTTGTGCGCGCCGTCGTTGACGCGGATCTGCCCGGCCCGCAGCCGCCTGGCCACCCGTCGGGCGCGCCCGGGGTCGGCGGAGCGCACGCCGGCCGCCAGCCCGTACGCGGTCCCGTTGGCGATGCGCACCGCGTCGTCCTCCCCGTCGTAGGGCAGCACGACCAGCACCGGCCCGAAGATCTCCTCCTGGGCGATCCGCGACTCGGGCGTGACCCCGCTCAGCACGGTCGGGCGCACGTAGTAGCCGCGCTCCAGCCCGTCGGGGGCCTCGGGCCCGCCGGTCAGGATCGTCGCGCCGTCCTCGGCCGCCGCCCGCAGATGATCGCGTACGCGCTCCCGCTGCACCGCCGACACCAGCGGACCGAGCCGCGTGGCCGGGTCGCGGGGATCGCCGATCGTGTACGTCAGCGCCTCCTCGGCCGCGATCGTCTCCGCCCGGGCCAGCCGCTCGCGCGGGACGAGCAGCCGGGTCAGCGCCGAGCAGGTCTGACCCGAGTTGAGGTAGCAGGCGCCGACGCCCTTGCGTACCGCGTCCTCGAACGCGGCGTCGCCGAGGTCGTCGAGCAGCACGTTCGGCGACTTGCCGCCCAGCTCCAGCGCGGTGCGCTTGACCCCGGCGGCGGCCAGCTCGGCGACCCGCCGCCCGGCCCTGGTGGAGCCGGTGAAGGAGATCATGTCCACCAGCGGATGCGCGGCCAGCGCCTCCCCGGCCTCCGGCCCGGTGCCCGAGACCAGGTTGAACACGCCCGGCGGGAACCCCGCCTCGTGCATCACGTCGGCCAGCACGAACGCGTTGAGCGGCGTCACCTCGCTCGGCTTGAGCACCACCGTGCAGCCCGCGGTGAGCGCGGGGGCGACCTTGGCGGCGATCTGGTGCAGCGGATAGTTCCACGGGGTGATCGCGCCGACCACGCCGATCGGGTCCCGGTAGACCACCGAGTCGCCGAGCCGCTCCTCGAACTCCAGGCCCGCCGCGATGTCGGGCATGGAGGCGAACGTACGGACCGGCGCGCCCACCTGGATGGCCCGGGTCAGCCGCAGCGGCATGCCCAGCTCGTCCACGATCATCTCGGCCAGCTCGTCCGTGCGTTCCCGCAACGCCTCCGCCACGGCCGCGCACAGCGCCGCACGCTCGGCGGCGGGCCGGGCCGACCACGCGGGCAGCGCGGCGGCCGCCGCCTCCACGGCTCTGGCCACGTCCTTGGCGTCGCCGCGCGGCACCTCCTCGAAGGCCTCCTCGGTGGTGGGGTTCACCACCGGTATCGCCGCGCCGCCGCCGGCCGGAACCCACTCGCCGTCGACATAGATCCGATGTGGCATGGCCCACCTCAGGTATGGGAGCTAGATTCTAGATTTGGATTCTAGTTTCACTCCATCCCGCCGTCCAGGGCGTGGGCCATGCCCGCCGGATCAGCCGATGCGCAGGGGGAGCGCACGAGGCCCGCGCACCTGGCTGGCGGCCCACGTCACCGACGCCGGATCGGCCAGCTCGAACACCGGGACACGCTCCAGCCAGACCTCCAGCGCCACCCGCAGCTCCATCCGGGCCAGGTGGGAGCCCACGCAGCGGTGGATGCCCAGCCCGAAGGCGGCGTGCCGGTTCACCTCACGGTCGATGACCACCTCGCCGGCCCGCTCGAACTGGGCCGGATCGCGGTTGGCGGCGGGGAAGGAGAGCAGGATCCAGTCGTCGGCCTTCATGTCCACGCCGTTCCAGTTCATGTCCTCTCTGACCAGGCGGGCCATGGTGACCGGCGCGTAGGCGCGCAGGAACTCCTCCATCGCGGTCGGCAGCAGCCCCGGCTCCGCCACCAGCCGTTCGCGGTCGGCCGGCGTCTTGGCCAGGTGCCACAGGGACGCGCCGATCGCGCTCCACGTCGTGTCGATCCCCGCGATGAGCAGCAGCGTCATCGTGCCGACGACGTGCAAGGGGTCCAGCTTGCGGCCGTAGAGCTCGGCGTTGATGAGGTACGTCGTCAGGTCGTCACGCGGGTTGGCGACGTGATCCTGAATCTGCGCCACCAGGTAGTCCGTGAGCTGGTCGAAGCCCTGCAGCCGCTCGTCCTGCGGCCGGTTGATGCTCTCCAGCGCGATCTCGACGAACCGGGCGAAGCGCGGGCCGTCCTCCGGCGGGAAGCCGAGCATGTCGGAGATCACCCGCATCGGGATGTGCTGGGCGTACTCGCGGGCGGCGTCCACGACCTCCCGGCCCTCCATCCGGTCGATCAGCGCGTGGCAGAACGCCCTGGTCGCCTCCTCCCGCTTGGCCACCGCCGACTTGGTGAACGCCGGCAGCAGCAGCTTCCTGGCGTCGTGGTGGAAGGGCGGATCGGAGGAGATCGGCGGCACGGCCCCCACCGGGGCCAGCTCCTTCGGCGGGCGCACGTTGCTCACGATGATGGCCCGGGAGGTGAAGCGCTCGGTGTCGTACGCGACCGCGGCGACGTCCTCGTACTTGGTGGGCAGCCACACCCCGCCGAACCGCTCGGTGTGCGCGATCGGGCAGCGCTGCCGCAGGTCGTCCTGGATCGGATAAGGATCGGCCGCCCATACGGGATCGACATGGGAGAAGTCGGTCGCCCAGTCCGAGACCGGGTCGGTGACGATCTCCGTGACGGTGCCGATCGGGCGGCTCTTGCGCTGCTCCTCCAGCTCCTCGCCGAAGCGCTCGCCGGCCGTCATCGCAGTGCTCCGTCCAGCACCTCGATCGCGCGTTCCGGGCAGTTGGACGAGGCCAGGCGCGCCCCTTCCTCCTGCTCCGGCGGTACGGGGCCACCGCCGAGCACCGTGCCGTAGCCCTCGTCGTCCTCGCCGAACAGCCCGGGCGCCAGGTCGTAGCAGCGCCCGTGACCATGGCATCGTCCGGAGTCGATCTGTACCTTCATGGGCTCTCGTTTCCCGTCTGTTGTGGGACACGTCGTTGAGCGAATTAAAAAAGCGTTCATTTGTCCCGTCAACCCCACGGGGGCAGAGCCGGCTCGGGTCAGGTCCCGGGCGCGAGGAGTGCGTGGAGGCCGGAGCGCAGGGTCCGGGCGTCGATGTCCCCCCGCCGGCCCCCAAGGTCTGCTGAGTCCAGCGCGAAGAGGAGCAGCGCTCACCGCGCCCACCACTCCGGGACCGGTCCCCGAGGAATGGGCTGATATTGGGCGCGCTCAGGACATTCCATTCCATCCGCCAGCGGAACTCAAGGAGGATCATGTCCGCCACGATCAGGACCGCCGCCCTGGCGGTGGCCGCGTCCCTCGCTCTCGTCCCCGCCGTCGCTCCCGCCGCCTTCGCCGCCGCCAAGCCCAACCTGCGTGCCTGCTACGACGGCAACTGCAAGATCACCATCACCAAGAAGGTCTCGTTCCCGGTCGACCCCAGCTTCGGCATCACCAGGCTGACCCTCTCCTTCAAGGCCGACCGCATCTACCACAAGTACAGCGGGCCGGGCCTGCGAGGCTCGGGGTACTTCGACGAAGGCGGGTCGAGCACGATCCACGGCATCCTCGTCTACGACCTGTCGGTGTCCAAGAAGAAGGCGGTACTGGCGCTGATGGCGGATCCTCGACGCCGGCTGCGGCGCGGGCCCGCTGTTCGCCGAGTTGCGCGACCGAGGCGCCGTCGTGACCGGCGTCGACGCGAGCGCCGGGATGCTGGAGCTGGCCAGAAAGCGGCTGGGCGCCGACGCCGATCTGCGGGTCGCCGACCTGGCCGCCCCGCTGCCCTTCCCCGACGAGGCGTTCGACGACGTCGTCGCGTCCCTGGTGCTGCACTACCTGGAAGACTGGGCGCCGACGCTGGCCGAGCTGCGACGCGTGCTGAAGCCGGGTGGCAGGCTCCTCGTCTCGGTCGACCATCCTTTCAGCGTCACTCTCTTCCAGCACCTGGCCGGGGAGAAGCCCAGATACTTCGAAACCCGTAGCAGGACCGACGAATGGACCATGGGCGGGCAGAGCACGAAGATGAGGTTCTGGGACCGGCCGCTGCACGCGATGACCGAGTCCTTCACGGCGGCGGGCTTTCGGATCAGCGTCATCAGCGAGCCGCCGTTCGTGCCCGAAGCCCGCGAACGGTTCCCCGAGGAGCTGCGCGAGTTCGAGCCCACGCGCACGAGGTTCCTGTGCTTCTTGTTCTTCGTTCTGGAAGCCGCATAGTGAGCGGCCCGCCTCGGTTCTCGTATCCGAGAGGAATATGCAAGTACGGGCGAGGAACGTTCTAGGGTTCCCGCAGGTCAAGCCAGTTTAATGGAGGTATCGCAAAGAGCGGACACGTTCGCAGGAGGAATATCCATCATGAAGGTCGCCGTCGTCACGGGCGCCAGCTCCGGCATCGGGCAGAGCGCCGCCATCGAGATCGCCAAGCGCGGAACCGGAGTCATCCTGACCTACGGCGGCAACGAGCGAGCTGGGCTGGACACGGCCGCCGCCATCGAGAAGGACGGCGGTAAAGCCGTCGCCCTCCACCTGGACCTCGGCGACGTCGCCGGCTTCGCGGCCTTCAGGGACGCGGTGGCCGGCGCGCTGCGCGACACCTGGCAGCGCGACACCTTCGACTACCTGGTGAACAACGCCGGTTCCAGCGAGGCGTCGCTGATCGTGGACACGAGCGAGGAGACGTTCGACAAGCTCATGCGGGTCCTGCTCAAGGGGCCGTACTTCCTCACCCAGCGGCTGCTGCCCCTGATGGCGGACGGCGGCGCCATCGTCAACACGAGCAGCAGCTCGGCGGCGACGGCGGGCCTGGAGCCGGGCTACTTGGTCTATGCGTCGATGAAGGGCGGCATCGACGTGCTGACCCGGTACATGGCCAAGGAGTTCAGCACGAGGGGCATCCGCGTCAACTCCGTCTCACCCGGACCGACCCGCACCCGGCTCGGCGGCGACGCCTTCACCCGCTTCCCCGAGGTCATCCCGGCCCTCGCGGCGAGGACCGCGCTCGGCCGGCTCGGCGAGCCCGACGACATCGGCGCGATGATCGCCACCCTGGTCTCCGACGAGAGCCGCTGGGTCACCGCCCAGAACATCGAGATCTCGGGCGGCTTCAACCTCTAGACGCCTCGTCAGCCCGCCCTGGAGTGTCGGTCCTGGCTGGTATTCATGATCTTCCGATCGTGAGGAGAGTCGTGTGATGACGTCAGCGGGCAAATGGGACCACCTGGGCCCGGAGATGAGCGCCGTCTACCAGCGGTTCGACGAGCTCACCGAGCAGGGATCCGATCCCGAACCCGGCGTCGACTGGGGGACCTACGGGACTTACGCCCACATGAAACTCTGGCTGGGGCCGGAAGGCGGCCACGACTACGACGAGCGGGTGCTGCGCGTGGTCAGGTCGGTGGCCGAGCGCGACATCGACTTCACCTACCGGCAAGCGCATCACCTCATGGAGCGGGCGTGCTACTGGGCGGGGCGGCAGGGTCACACCCGCTACGAGGAGCTGTTCCGGATCCCGCTCGCGGCCGCCCGCCGGTTCGACCACCAGCGCCGCCGCGAGCTGCTGCGCTGGTTGACGGCCGGGCCGGGGCTGAAGGAGGCGCGGGCGCTCCTGGCCGAGCAGGTGAGCGACCTGCTCACCGAACCCGCCGCGAACGGCCCGGCCGGGGTGGTCCGCACTGAAATCGGAGACACCGACCACTTCGCCCGCATGCTGGCCGAGGAGTACGGCCCGCGCCTGGCCGAGCTGCGGCCCCTGTTACGCCACTGGAACACCGCCCGCTCGACCAGGCCGAGCGCCCGCTGGCTCAGGAACGCCGAGCGGATGCTCACCCCCGGCGCGGTCGCCCTGGTCCGTGAGCTGCTCACCCGGCTGGTGGCCTACCGGGGCGGAGAGTGGGTCGTCCGCCATGGCGAGGGGGAGTGGCAGGACAAGGTCTTCCTCAGGGAGGACACCATCGTCGTGGTGCGCGGCATCCTGTGGACCTGTCAGGTCGTCGACGAGCGCTGGGTGACCTCGCTCGTCACCGACGTCGCGATGACCTGCGGCACCGGCAGCAACGGCATGGGCTCCACGTGCCGCTGCGAGCCCGTCACCAACGCCGCCGTCGGCGTCCTGGCCCGCAGGGGCGGGCTCGACGTGATCGTCCCGCTGTCCAGGATCCAGGCGAAGGTGCGGGCGAGGTCCGTACAGCGGAATCTGAGCCTCGCCCTCGACGCGGTGGCCGCCGAGAACGGGCTGAGCCGCGAGCAGCTGCTCGACCGGGCGGTTCCCACCTTCGGCCTGGACGCCGACGGCGTCCGCGAGGAGAAGATCGGCGACTACCGGGTCCGGTTGTACGCCGACGTGCCCGCCCTGCGCTACGTGAACGCCGCCGGCAAGACCGTCAGGTCGCTGCCGAAGGAGCTGCGCGCGGAGCTGTCCGATCTGCGGGCCGTGCTGAAGGAGCTCAAGCTGGCGCAGGCGGCCGAACGGTTCCGCCTGGAACAGGCGATCGTCCATGAACGGACGTGGCGCTGGCGCGAGGTGAGCGAGTACTTCCTCGACCACCCCGTCACCGGCCCGTACGCCCGCGCCCTGGTCTGGCGGATCGCCGGCGGCCCCGCGGACCTGCCGGTCAGGACGGCCGGCGGCTGGGAACTGGCCGGCCACCGCCCCGACCCCGACGCCGTGGCAGGTCTGTGGCACCCGATTCACGCGAGCGCCGGCGAAGTGGCCGCGTGGCGCGACCGCCTGCTCGAAAGCGGGGTACGCCAGCCGTTCAAGCAGGTCTTCCGCGAGCTCTACCCGCTGACCCCCGCCGAGGAACGAACCGGCACCTTCTCCCGTCGTTTCGCCGGTCACGTGCTGCGCTACGGCCAGGCCAGGACCCTGCTGGGCCAGCGCGGCTGGACCGGCAGGTCGATCGGCCACTGGGACTCCGTGAACGGCGGCGGCCAGGGCGAGGTGATGCGCGACCTGGCGGGCTGGCAGGCCCGCTGGGCGATGCACATCGTCTCCGCCTACGGGATCGAGCCCATGCTGTGTGCCACCGAGAGCATCACCTTCCACCGCGACGGGCGACCGGCGTCGGTCGCCGAGCTGCCGACGCTGGTGCTCTCCGAGATCCTCCGCGACGTCGATCTCGCCGTGGGCGTGGCCTCGGTCGCCCGCGACGACCAGGCGACGGCAGGCCACGAACGTTATTGGCGCTCCCACGGCTTCGGCGAGCTGACGGAGACGGCCAGGACCCGGCGCGAGGTGCTGGCGCGGCTGCTGCCGAAACTGCGGATCGCCTCGCGAACAGAGCTGACCGACCGGTTTCTGCTCGTCCGGGGTGATCTGCGGACGTACAAGATCCATCTAGGGTCGGCGAACATCCTGATGGAGCCCAACGACACGTACCTGTGCATCGTCCCGGCGACCGGGGGCGCGGCCGGGTCGGTGTTCCTGCCGTTCGAGGACGACGGGGGGACGCTGTCGGTGATCCTGTCGAAGGCGTTCCTCCTGGCGGACGACACGGCGATCACCGACCCGACGATCACCCATCAGCTTCACTGACCGGCCACCCCGCCACCGGCGATCACCGTGCGGGTGGCGCGCCCGCGACGTCCGCGAAGGTGACGCCGATCTCCGCCATCCGCTCGGCCGCGTACGCGGGGTCGATCAACGCCTCGGGGGTGTGCAGGCCGGGCGGCACGGGGGCGCCGCCGCGCAGGCCGAGCAGCCGTTCGACGCCGAGGGCGACCCCGAGCGCCGTCAGAGGTCGCTGCCCCTCGGGGTGGAGGAGGTGGCGGCTCGTCCTGAGCGGTGCGCCCGCGCGGTCCACGCCTTCGAGGTCGATCCTGACCTCCGTGGACGGGGGCCCACCGCGCCGCCTGCCCGCCGATTCGCCGATCGCGAACGCGAAGCGCACGTTGGGCGCGCCCGTCGCGAGGGCCAGGCTCGGCACGTCGAGGATGGGGACGATCTGGCCGGGCAGCACGGCGCCGTCCACGCCGGTGACCTCCACCTCCGCGTCGGGGCCGCTCACCCAGTGGAAGACGCCGTCGCGGCGGACGTGCCCCGCTGAGGTGGCGGCCAGCAGGCGTTCCAGGTCCGCCACGGCCGCGGGGCCGCCGCTGTCCTGTTCGTCCAGTACGCCGCTGACCTCGATGGTGTCGAGCCGGCCGAACTCCCCGGCGAGGCCGAGCACCGCGAGCACGACGAGCCCCGCGTACCAGTGGCTGGCCAGCAGGATCGGCGCCGCGCCGGCTCGCAGGCCGGCCGCGACCACCTCGGGTCCGATGTCGACCAGGCCGCTGGAGATGCTGACGTACGGCAGGCCGCGGTCCTGCGCGTACCGCAGTCCGTTCAGATGGTTGTCCCGCACCGACGCCACGACCGCCGAGTGGCCGCCGGTCTCCTGGAGGCCGAGGTCGCCGCGCCGCAGATCGATGGTCGCGGCGGTCGCGCCGCCCAGTTCGCCGGCGACCCGCCGGGCGCGGCCGAGATCGCGGCCCGCGATGGTCAGCGGCAGCTCCGGGTGCCAGCGGCGCAGGAGGGCCGCGGTCGCCGCGCCCGCCTGGCCGGATCCGCCCATGATCAGTACGGAGTGCTCCACGTGATATCCTCTCGCTAACCTACATTCTGTAACTTACATTTTGTAGCTTAGGATGACAGGCGACGCAAGGGAGGACGATTGGCCACCGGATCGACCCGCCTGTCCAAGCCGGCCAGGCGGGAGCAGCTACTCGACACCGCCATGGCGATCGTGCGCGCCCACGGCACCGACAGCCTGACCCTGCTCAGCCTCGCCGAGGCCGCCGGCGTGAGCAGGCCGATCGTCTACGACCACTTCGGCACCCGCTCCGGCCTGCTGATCGCGCTCTACCGGCGGCTCGAAGAACGGCACCGGGCCGCCTCGGAGCAGGCTCTGCGCGACGCCCCGGCTGTCCCCCGCGAGATCGCCCGCGTCCTGAGCGCCGCCTATTTCGCCTGCGCCACCGACATGCCGGAGTGGACCGCCGTCTCGGCCGCGCTCAAGGGCAGCCAGGAGATGGAGGCGATCGAGCGCGAGCTGCTCGACGGCTACACGGACCTCATGGTCACCGTCCTGCGGCCCTACTCAGGGCTCACGCCGGACGCCCTGCGGCTGTGCTGCGTCGGCGTGCTGGGCGCGGCCGAGTCGATCGCCGCGGAGCTGAATCGGGGGCGTACCACCGTTGCCGCGGCCATCACGGCACTGGCGGACCTGACCGTCGGCGGCATCGCCACCGAGGCTTTGAGCTGATGCCGCCTATGCGAAGGAGGAAGCAGGTGCCACGTTCCGGCCGGGTGGTGTTCGTCGACTGGCACGGCGTGCTTTCCCGCGACCCCTTCTGGGCGTCCATCAGGGACGACGCCCGGCATCCGCTGCACTCGCAACTGGTGGCGAGCCTCGCTCGGATCTTCGCCGGTGACGGGGCGCACGCCTGGATGAAGGGCGAGGTGTCGGCCGCTCAGGTCATCGCGGGCATGGGCATCCGGCTGGACCGCCGGTTCCGCGACGACTTCCTCCAGCGCCGGTTGCTGGCCGACTGTGCCCGGATGAAGGTCAACGTTCCGTTGATCAGGATGCTCCGGGAGGTCAAGGCACATGCCTCGATCGTCGTGTCCACCGACAACATGGACTGCTTCGCCGACACGTTCCGGCGGGTGCGCGGGAACCGGCGCCCGGCGGGGCCTCGTTCGGAGACGTTCGCCGAGTGGGCTTTCGTGTGGGACGACCTGATCTGTTCCAGTGATGTCGCCGTGCTCAAGAGCGAAGGCCCTGTCGGGTTCTTCGGGCCCTGGCTGAGCCGGCACGGACTGACCTTTGCGGACGCGCTGCTCATCGATGATCTAGCGGACAACTGCGCCGCGTTTCAGGAGCAGGGAGGAACGGCCCTGTGCTGGAGGATGAACGCCGACGACATCACCGAGGCCGCCGCCGCGCTCAGCCGGTGGCACGGCGCGATCACCGAGCCCGAACTTCTCTTCGCCGCCGCTCGCGGCGACGAGCGGGATGCCTCCCGCGCCCACGGCACGTGATCTTCGGCTGAGTGCCCCACGCGAGCTCCTGTGCGGCCGGGCCCCGGTCCCGTGCGGCTCGCGCGCCGGCCGGGCCTCGTCATGGGGTCGGCGTCCCGGCGGTCGCATTCTTGCGTGAGCGGTAGTTGGCCACCTTGACGCGGTTGCCGCACTCCTCCATCCCGCACCACTGCCGGTTGCCGCCCCGGGAGCGGTCGATGAACAGGCGGGTGCACTCCACCAGGGCACACTCCCGCACACGCAGCTCACTCAGCTCGCCGAGCAGTTCGGCCGCCGAGCGGGCCACGGCGGCGGCCAGCGCGCCGGCGTCTCCCGTTCGGACGATCCCCGCGGCGGTCAGCCGCACCCCCGGAGGCGCCTCGGCCGCCTCCCAGTTGACGGCGCGCAGGTCGCCGTCCGGCCAGGGGAGACCGTTCATGCCGTGGATGACGAGCCGATAGACGGACTCGCGCAACGTGCGCAACCGCCGCAGGTCGGCGTCGCCGACCGCCGGCGCCTGGCTCGTCACCCCGGCCTCGACGGCCCATCGGCCCAGGTCGGCAGGGGTGGCGAGCAGCTCTTCCGGCTCACTGCGGCGCCACTTGAGGGTGCCGGCGAAGTCGAGGGCCAGGTTGCCGCTGACGAAGACGAAAGTCACGACACCATCTTGACGGGTTACAGCCGGATGCCGCAAGGTTGCCGTACACCATCTAAGCCGGTTACATGCGGGAGACTCAGGTTGATCACCGAAGACGACTACCTCTATTACGTCGATCGCGCCCTGGACGGCATGGCCGCCATCGTCGCCGGTCTCGGCGATCGGCTGGCCAACACCAGGCCGCCGCTGCCGGGCGCCAACTCGCCGTACGCGCTGCTCACCCACTGCCTCGGGGTGACCTCGTACTGGGCCGGAGCGCTCGTGGCGGGACGCGAGGTCGCCCGCGACCGCGACGGCGAGTTCGCCAGCGCCGGCCCCGTCGGACCGCTGCTGGAGGACGTGACGGCGGTGCGGGCCAGGCTCGCCGAGGACGTGCGCGCCGCCGTCCCCGCCGCCGGGCTGCGTGGCACGCCGCCCGCGAGCTTCCTCGGCCCCGACCGCCGGCTGACCCAGGGCGCGGCGCTGCTGCACGTGTACGAGGAGCTCGCCCAGCACCACGGCCAGATGGAGATCCTGCGCGACGCCATCCTCGCCGAGGCGACGCCGTGACCGGCCTGCCGACCGGCCCCTTCGAGGCCATCGACGTCGAACGGCTGCGCTCGGGCCACGGCGTCAAGTGGGGCTCACTGCCACGGGGCACCATCGGGGCGTGGGTGGCCGACATGGACTTCGGCGTCCCGCCCGCCGTGAGCGAGAGCATCCTGCACGTCACCGGGCGCGCCGACTTCGGCTACCCGTACTGGCAGGGCGAGGACCCGGTGGTGGCGGCGTTCGAGGAACGCATGGCCGTCCGCCACGGCTGGCGCCCGAGCCCCGGCCGGACCCGCGTCTTCACCGACCTGCTGCAGGTGCTCCAGGTCGTCATCGAGTACGCCACCGCGCCGGGCGACGGCGTCGCGATCCACGTGCCCGCTTACCCGCCGTTCCTGGCCAGCATCGAACGGGCGGGACGGCGGATCGTGCCGCTGCCCATGAGCCGGGACGAGAACGGCTGGCATCCCCCGACCGGCGACCTGGCCGGGCACCTGCGCGAACAGGGCTGCCGCCTGCTGGTGCTGGTCAACCCGCAGAACCCGACCGGCCGCGTCCTGACGCCCGGCGAGCTGAGCGCGTACGCGGCAGCCGCCGAGGAGCTGGACCTGGTGGTGCTGGCCGACGAGATCCACGCCGACCTGGTGTTCGCTCCGCACCGGCACGTGCCGTTCGCCTTGGTCGGCACGGCCGCCGCGCGCACGGTCACGACCACGTCGGCGACCAAGGCGTTCAACATCGCGGGCCTGCGCTGCGCCGTCGCGCACGTCGGCCCTGACCGGCTGCACGACGCGCTGGCCAGAGCGCCGCTCGACTTCTTCGGCACGCCGAGCATCCTCAGCCGGGTCGCCACCCTGGCCGCCTGGCAGCGGTCGGAGGATTGGCTGGTGGAGCTCATGCGCACCCTGGAACGCAACCGGCGGCTGATCGAGGAGTGGGCGGCTTCCCTGCCGTGGGACCCGGGTTACCACTCGCCGCAGGGCACGTACCTGAGCTGGCTCGACTTCACCGCGAGCCCCGTCGGGGGCGACGAGCCCGCGGCGCGGCTGGAACGCCTGGCGCGGGTCAAGCTCAGCGAGGGGGCCGAGTTCTCCCAGCACACGACGGTCGACACCAGCGCGTTCGCCCGGCTCAACTTCGCGACCAGCACCCCCAACCTCACTGAGATCCTCGACCGCCTCACCACCGCCCGCCGCCGCGGCCGTGAGCGACCGGGGACCGGCTGAACCGTCCGCACCGTCACCGCGGCCGTGAGCGGCGGGGGGCCGGGCCGCCGAAGGGATGAGCGCAAGCCCGTGCGGTGCCGAGCGCCGGGCGCGTTACGCCGGTGTCACGGTGGTGAGCACCTTGGTGCGGGCACATTGCCGCCGTGTCACCGCGATGGAACGGCCCGCTGTGACGCTCCTTCCAAGCGACTGGAAGGGAAGGTCACCATGGCGTCCATCTTCGACCAGATCGGCGGCGCGAGCGCGGTCTCCGCGGTGGTCGACGAGTTCTACCGGCGGGTCGTGGCCGACCCCGGGCTCGCCGGCTACTTCACCGGCACCGACCTGGACAAACTCAAGGCCCACCAGCGCAGCTTCGTGGCGGCCGCCCTCGGCGGGCCGCAGGAGTACCGAGGCCGGACGATGGGGGAGGCCCACACCGGCCTGGCCATCACCGGCGAGGCGTTCGACGCGGTGGTCGGGCACCTGGCCGGCGCGCTGACGCACTGCGGGGTGCCGCAGGAGACCATCACCATGATCGCCGGCGCCCTCGCCCCGCTGCGCGACCAGATCGTGGACGGCCAGGCGTCCGCCGCCTGAGATTCATCCCGAAGGTGGATCGTCGCGATCTACCACGAGTGCAAGGTGCTGGTCGAGTGTCGTGCCGGCGCCAGCCGCTCCATGAACGCAGCCCCAAGGCGAGCGGAAGCCGGCGGGTGATTCCAGGCCTACGATGACTCAGATGACGGGGAAACGGCGGCACTGCGCTACGTCGACTCACGTACGGAAACCGACCGGATCGCGCTCCGCGCCGCCTACGAGGCGATCCCGGCGCATCACCGGATCTACGCACTCGGCGACATGGACGCCCGCGACATCCCGCTGCGCTTGCTCAGCTCGGAAGCGGGTGAGACGTGGGACGCGTACATACTCTTCGAGTTCGACGACGGCGGCGAGGCGTTGACCGAGGACGGCGTCGTCACCGAAGAAGGCCGCCAAGGGGCGTTCCGCTACTTCGCGCACTGGCGGCGGCCGCATCCGGCCTCAGTCGCGCGGCGGGAAGCCGACGGGCCCGCCGAGGCCCAGTCGCCGACCGTGCACCTCAACTACGGCCGTCCCATGCATCCGGCAACGCGTGAGCACATCCGTACGGCATCGGGCCCCGAGGTGGCGCGCGACATCGCGGCCGGAGCCGAACGGCGGCCGCATTGGCAGGATGTGCGCCTCGCGGTCATGACCGAACTGCTGCGCGCGAAGTTCCGCCAGCACCCCGACCTGGCTGAAGTGCTGCTGGCCACAGGCGACGGACGCATTCACTACGGCTCCGCGAACTCGCCGTTCTGGGACACTCGCGGCTCCGCCGGTCGCAACTGGATGGGCCGGCTGCTCGAACTGGTTCGCGCCGAGCTCGTGGCCGACCGCGTCGGCTTTCGGCTCTGAGGCCCCGACGCTGTTCGGGGTGCCGGCTTGACCAGGCCCGCCGTGCCGGTCGTCCGTCACTCCGGGGGGTGGCCCAGGATCAGGACCATCGCGTCGAGCAGTCGCTGCCAGTCGGGTTCGCGCAGGTCGCGCCGGAGGGCAGCGCCGGCCGCCGCCAGGGCGTCGACGAGCGTGGCGCGGATCGTCCGCGGCTCCTCCCCGAGCATGGAGGCGAGCCGGCCCACCTCCCGCCGGAAGCGCTGGCTCTGGGAGAAGTCCACCAGCGACGGCGGCAGGGCCGTGACCGCCGGATCCGCGGCCGGATCGGCGAGTTCGATCACCAGGCGGGTCCCCAGCGCGCCGGCGAGCCGGTCGAGGACCGCGACCGTCGGATTGCCCCGACCGTTCTCCAGATTCGCCACATAAGGCACCGACACCCCCGCCTCCGTGGCCACCGAGGCGACCGTCCTGCCGAGGGCGGCACGGCGGGCGCGCAACCGCCGGCCCAGTTCGACGTGATCCATGGAACTATCTTGACAGAATAATTAGGAGCACGCTTGTCTCTTGAGGGAATACTTCGGGAGGCAGAATGCTTAAAGCCCTGCGCGTGCGGGACTTCCGGCTGCTCTGGATCGCCCGCTCGATCGCCGCCCTCGGCACGGGCCTGCTCGACGTCGCGGTCCCCGCCCACCTCTACGCCGTCACCGGCTCGGCGCTGGCCACCGGCGTCAGCCTGGCCTGCAGATTTCTGCCCGCGCTGCTCATCGGGCCGTTCGCCGGGGTCATGGCCGACCGGTGGGACCGTCCCCGCATCATGATCACCACCGATCTCGTGCACGCGACGGCGATCTCCGCGGTCCTCCTGGCCCGAACGCCCGACACGATCTGGCTCGTCTACGCGGCGATGCTCGGTCAGGGCGCCGCCGCGGTGATCTTCCGCCCGGCCGCCCAGGCGCACACCCCCGCCGTCGTGGGCACCGGCCCCCTGCTCAGCGGCGCGAACGCGCTCGGCGCCGTCTCCACCGGAGTGGCGGGCCTGAGCGCACCACCGATCGGCGGCCTGCTGTTCGCCACCGACGGCATCGACGTCGTCATCTGCGCCGCCGTCAGCGCGAGCCTCCTCTCCGCGGCCGCCATCGCCAGGACCACGACCCGGTCACGCGCCCCTGACCTGGACCGGAACGTGCTCGCCGACCTCGTCCACGGCCTGCGCCACCTCCGGCGCGCCCCGACGACCCGGGCGCTGCTGGTCACGAACAGCGCCTTCCTGCTCGCGAACGCCGGGCTCACCGCGCTGCTCGTCCCCTTCGCCGTGACCCGCTTCGGGGGCAGCGTCCAGGTCGGCTACCTGCTGTCGGCGCTGGGCCTCGGCTTCCTCCTGGGAGCGCCGGTCAGCAGGCCGCTCATCGACCGGTTCCCCGCCAGAACGACCCTCGCCGTCGGCCAGGCGCTCGTCGCGGGCGCGTTCTTCCTCATGTTCAACGCCACGTCACTCCCGGTCGCGCTGACGGCCGCGGTCCTCCTCGGCATGCCCGCTGTCACCGTGATGGTCGCCACCCACACCTGGCTGCAACGAGCCACCCCGAAGCCGCTCCTCGGCCGCGTCAGCGCGGCCTTCCTCACTGTCGAAGCGGCGGCGAACATGGCCGGAGCCCTCGCCGCACCCGTGATGAGCGCCTGGACCGGCCTCGCGCCGGCGCTCAACGCCGCCTGCGCGCTCACCCTCCTGTCCGCCCTGCTCACCGTCTGCCTGATGCCCCGAGGCGGCAACCCCGATCCTGTCGGTGCCGCCGAATAGTCTCCGATCATGTCCGACGCCGACCTCACCCCCTCCGCATCACCTACCGGTCGCCCGAGCTCGGCCGCACGCAGATCCACGACTGGGCGAGAGCGAACGGCTACCTGGTCAGCGAGCGCGGCCGGCTGGCTCGGGAGATCACCGAAGCGTTCTTCGCCACCCATCCCGAGATCCTTGAGCGGGCGAGGACGTTCGAGATGGTCCGCGCCACCGCGCGAACCCCCGGCCCGTCGCCGGAGGACTACCAGTGGCAGAAGAACGGCCCGCCTGGCGACATCTACACGATGCTCTTCGTCCGCGGGCTCGACGAGCGCGAGGTGCTGCGCCGACTCGGCGCCGCGGACGAGGACATCCGGATGATCGACGACGGGGACTTCACCGGCCCGGAAGGACCTCAGATCATCACCGTGAGGCGGATCGGGGCCTGGACGGTCGCGGTCGAGGACCGCGGCTGGCGCGGCCATGAGCCGCAGGTGCTGGGCGCCCTGTCGCGCGACGGCGGAGAAGCCGTGGCGGTGCTCCGGCACGACTACGCCCAGCACGAGGTGAGGTACGCCGCCGACGGCCGGCTCATCACCACCGTCAACCTGGGGTTCCCCTTGACCAGGGACGGAGAGGATCCCGACCGGCTCAATCGGCACCTGCGGGAGCTGGGCATCGATCCGGCCGCCGCGGACAGCGTCGACAACCCCGTCCCCGCGGCCCTGGCGCTGGCCGGCCGCATCACCGGCGTGACGGTGGAGCTGCGGCACCTTCGCCGTCCCGTTCTGGGCGCCACCGTGCCCGGAGCCCGGTGAGTCCGCGCGGCGCCCTTTCGGTGGACGGGCTTCGACGGCGTACGGGGGCGGGCCGGTGCTACGGTGGGCTCCCACCGTACGCATAAGGGGACGTATGTTCGGCATTGTCCGCCCGTGTCGGCACGTCCTGTGCAAAGGGCTCTACGCGGACTGGATGGGCCACCTGTGCGGGCTCTGCCTGGCACTTCGTGACGAGCACGGACACCTGTCGCGGCTGGTGACCAACTACGACGGGCTGCTCGTGTCCGTCCTCGCCGAGGCCCAGTCGCCCGCGTCCACGTCCCGCCGCAAGGTCGGCCCGTGCGCGCTGCGCGGCTTCAAGGGCGCCGACGTCGCGGAGTCGGAAGGGGTACGGCTGGCGGCCTCGGTGTCGCTGCTCCTGGCGGCCGGCAAGATGAGCGACCACGTGGCCGACGGAGACGGCGTGTACGCCCGCCGCCCGGTGGCCGCCGGCGCCACCCGGCTGGCGGGCCGCTGGTCCTCGGCCGGCACGGCCATGGCGGGCACGCTGGGGTTCGACCCCGCCCCGCTGACGGCGGCGGCCGGGCGTCAGGCGGTCCTGGAACGTGCCTCCGTCCAGGCGCCTGCTCAGGGCGGCCGGGCGCCCGGGTTACCTGAGCTGACGGGGCCCGCCGAGGACGCCGTGGCCGCCGCGTTCGCGCACACGGCGGTGCTCGCGGGCAGGCCGCACAACCGGGAGGCCCTGGAGGCGGCCGGGCGCGGCTTCGGGCGGCTGGCGCACCTGATCGACGCGGTCGAGGACCTGGCCGACGACCGGGCGTCCGGGGCGTACAACCCCCTGCTCGCCACCGGCACCGGCCTGGGCGAGGCACGCCGCCGCTGCGACGCCGCGCATGCCGAGCTGCGCGCCGCCGTGGACGCACTGGACCTGGCCCGCCCCGCCCTGACGCGCGCCCTGCTGGTACGGGAGACCGGCAATGCCGTTTCGCGTGCTTTTGCCGCCGCCGGCGCGCCCGGCGAGAGCCGTCCCAGCGCCGCCGGCGCGCACCCCGCAGGCCACCCTCACGCCGCTGGAACGCTCGCCGCCGGCCACCCCCACGCCGGCGGGGCGCTCGCCGATGGCCGCATGATCGTTGCCGGGATGTACGGCGACGGCCGCCCGGCCGGTGACCCCGATGCGCCGCCGGATCAGCGGCCACCGGGGAAGCGGGATCCCGGAGGGCTGCTGTCGCTGGCGTGCACCACGCTGAGCTGCTGCACGTGCGGCCTGTACCGGCCCGCCTGGGACGAGGAGCACGAAAGCTCCTGCTGCGGGCGCCTGGACTGCTCCGGATGCGACGCCTGCAGCAACTGCTGCGACTGTTGCTCTTGCTGCGGGGAGGACGGGTGCTGCGGCGACGGCTGTGGCTGTGACGGCTGCAGCTGCGACTGTTAGCACCGCCCCGACGCCGGCCCGCCAGACCAGCGCCGGTCTGCCCGACGCCTTTCCGCCCGGGACCTCGCTTGGTCAGGGCCGGACCCGCGCGTTTTGCTGTTCCAGCAACGAGAGTTGAGCCATCGGCACGTGGGTGACGACGATGGCCCGGGCCGGACGACCGGCGTACCACGCGAGAAAGCAGGACCCCCATGCACGTCTTCGTCACCGGCGCGAGTGGCTACATCGGCGGCGCCGTCGCCGTCCGCCTGCTCCAGGCAAAACACACCGTCACCGGCCTGACCAGGGACGCGGCCACCGCGGACGCCCTCGCCCGGCTGGGCGTCCAGCCGGTGGTGGGCGACCTGGACGACGCCGGCACGCTGGCCGAGCAGGCCCGACGCGCCGACGCGGTCGTCAACGCGGCCGACAGCGACCACCGCGGAGCCGCGGAGGCGCTCGTCGCCGCGCTGGCCGGATCGGGCAAGCCGCTCGTCCACACCAGCGGCACCAGCATCGTCGGCATCGGCACCAGCGGCGAAGCCGACGAAACGACCTTTGGCGAGGACCTGCTCGACCCGGGCTCCGCCTGGGAGCCCGAGCATCCCGTACGCCGGGCGCGCGTCGCCCTCGACCGCCTCGTCCTGGCCGCCGCGGACCAGGGGGTACGTTCCACGGTCCTGTGCCACAGCCTCATCTACGGAGACGCGCGCGGCCTGCCCCGCGACAGCGTCCTGATCGCCGCACTCGTACGTCAGGCGCAGGCCGGCGGGGTGGTCAGGCACGTCGGCACCGGGGCCAACGTCTGGTCCACCGTGCACCTCGACGACGTCGCCGACCTGTACCTCCTCGCCCTGGACAAGGCGTCGCCCGGCCTGTTCTGCTTCGTCGAGAACGGCGAGGCGTCGTTCGCCGCGATCACCGGGGCCATCGCCCGCCGCCTCGGCCTGCCCGGCCCCCGTCCCTGGGAGCCCGGCTCCGCCGATGATGTCTGGCACCCGGAGTTCGCCAGGCACGCCCTCGGCTCCAACAGCCGGGTCCGCGCCGTACGCGCCCGCGAACAGCTCGGCTGGCGCCCTCGCCACCACTCGATCAGCGACTGGATCGCCGGCGCCGATCTGGGCAAGACGATCTGAGCACGCCGACCTGAGCAAGGCGATCTGAGCATGCAGACCAGAGCGCGCGGGTCTGGGCGCGCCGGCACACCGATGACTTGGGCGGCACGCATGATGGCAACATCCTGATCATCTTCCGGTAATCGGCAGGACGGAGACTGGCCACTCAGCGGACATCATGAAGGTGATCACCATGGACATCGACCACACGAGCATGGAGACGGCCGGCCGGGCAGTCCACCTCGAAGGAGGGGAGTTCCTGCGGACCGTGAAGCGGCTCAGCACCCAGGTCGAGCAGTTCATCCCCTACTTCGGCAACCCGTCCAGCGACGAGGCGGCGCGCCTCTTCCGCCAGGGCGAGGAGGGCCAGGCCGGCTTCGACCAGGCGTACGAGGACCTGAGCAAGGCCCTGACCAACCTGGGCGAGGCGTACAAGGTCATCGGCTCCGCGGTGGTGTCGATGAGCAAGAACGTCAAGGCGGCCGACCTGGCCAGCATGATCGACAAGAACGCGTTCGTACAGGACCTCTTCGAGTTCGCCGAACGCAAGAACGACGAGATCGCCGTGCCGACCACGCCGGTCGAGCGAGCCTGAGGAGAAGGACGTGCCCATCGGGCTTGCGGGCAAGGTCGCCCTGGGCGGTATGGCGGGCGCCGGCGCGGCCGGGCTGCTGGCGCCCGAGTTCCTGTTCGGCATCTCGTACCTGGAAGGCGACCCGGACAAGATCCGCGAGGCGGCCGACGTTCTGGACGAGATCGCCGACGCCGTCGACAAACACTTCCGCGAGGCGAACACGGCCGCCGAGATCGTCTGGACCAAGAGCTCCGGCCCGGCCGTCGAGGAGTTCAAGAAGTTCTGGACGCAGAGGTACGGCCCGGCCGTCCTCGCCGTCTCGCTCAAGCACCGCAGGGCGGCGAACGCCTGCCGCGCCTATGCCGACGTCATCGAGAAGATCAACCACGCGCTGCGGATACTGTGCTGGATCATGACGGTGGACATGATGTACACCATCGGGTACCAGGTGTTCACCTGGAAGCTGCTACAGGCGATCATGAAGCGGCAGGCGCTGCTGCTCAGGTTCACCGCGAACCGCTTCGTCAGGATGTTGCTGCCCATGTTCACGTACTACGTCGCCGACAGCGCCGCGTACGCCACCGGCGAGGTGCTGCTGCCCCTCGGGCTGAACGTCGCGGGCGGCATCAAGACCGATCTTCAAGGCAACGACGTGCGCTCGGTTGGGCACAACCTGAAGGTGTTCCGGGAGAACTTCGTCGCCAACATGGTCTTCGACGGCGTCATCGACGGCAGCGCGGCGCTCATGGCCAAGGTGCCGGGCCTGCGCACGGTCGCCACCAACGTCACGCTGCCGAACGGCACGGTCCTCAACACCGGGAACGCCCTGCCCCGCCTGACGGCCTCGACCGCGTACTCGATGACCCTGGACGTGCAGCACGGCGACAACCCGCTGCCCGGCACCGAGCACGGGCTGACCGAGCAGGACATGTACCAGAAGTTCATCGTCCACGGCACCCGCAGCCTCATCCCCCGGCTCTGACGGGCGCCCCTACCGGCTGTCCGTCTCCAGGTAGGGCCGGGTCAGCTCCATGACCCGGCGAGCCGCGTCCTCGGTCGCCTGCCGCGACAGCTCCATGATCGTCTCTGTCAGCTCATGCGAGGCCAGCCGCATCACGCGGGGGTCGAGGTGCAGCCCCAGCAGCTGGCCCGAGGCCGACACCCGGACCCTGATCTTGTCGTCCCGGCTCGCCGCCTGCCCGACGACGTCGCCGATGCCGGTCATGACGCCGGCGTAGTTCTGGGAGTTCGCCCGGAACTCGGTCATGATCCGGTCGAGTTCGGGATCGCCGGTACGTCGCTCGCGTTGTGTCATGGCGAATATCTACATTAATGATCATATAAGTGACAACTAGTAACTTTTGCGATATAAGGGATGTGAGGGGATTCGGCCCGCGTTCGCCGGTCCGCATGGGGGCTGGCACCCATGCCGCCACCCCCGTTCACGTGCTTTCATCGTGCGCGAGTCGCCGGCACGGCGACGCAGAATCAAGGAGCCGGAACGGGGAGCCGGGTCGTGATCGACGCACGGCCCAGGCCCCGGGTCGTGACGCACGTGGAGGCGTACCGTGGGGCGAGGCGAGAGGGTCGTCGCGTACGCGCGCGCGCCCGTGCGCGGTCTGGCACTGGCGGGGCTCGCGCTGCTGGGACCGCCGCTGCTGATCGTGATCTTCGTGGGCTCGCACGCGGGCCTGCCGTCCCCGGCGTTCTTCGTCGAGCAGAGCCGCCGGCTGCCCGCGCTGGCCCGCCGGCTGGCCGCCCGGTGGGGCGGCGCGGACCTCCCCTCGCCGTACCGGCCGGCTCCGCCGCCGCCCGCGCGCGATCCCGACGGCTGGTACCGCGACGGCGGCGCCCTGTTCCGCTCGGCGTTCCCGCCCGCCTACCTGGCGCGGCTGCGCTGGATCGCCCGCGACCCCGCGACCGTGCGCGACCTGGCCTGGATGGCGCTCAACCCGCTGATCGGCGGCCCGCTCGCCGCACTCGCGCCGACGCTGATCGCCGGCGGGCTCGCGACCGCCTGGCTCCGCCCCGGCGGGCTCGCCCTCGGCGGCGCGGCGGCGCTGCTCGGCATCGCGCTCGGGCCCGCGCTGCTGCGCGTGCACACCCGCTGGACCCGGGTGCTGCTCGCCCCGCGGGCCCGACGTGCGCCGGGCCGCGTCATGAGCGCGATCGGGCGCAGCGCCGCCGCAGGGGCCCGCGTCTGCGCGAGCGCCGTGCTGCCGGGGGTGGCGGCGGTGTTCGCGCTGGCCCAGCTGCTGGCGATCGCGCTGATGCCGGTACGGCTGTGGCCGGAGACCGTCCTGGGCTCGCGCCGCTTCGTCTCCTGGCGCCGGGCGAAGATCGGTGCGTGGACGGGCGTACGGATCGCCGAGCCCTATCGGCCCGAGCCGCCGCTGCCGCAGCCCGAGCCGGACGGCACCTACCGGCTCGGCTGGGGCCCCGTCGGCACGGTCTACCGGACGCGGGCGGCCGCCGTGCGCGCCCGGCGGTTCGAGTGGACGGTACGCGATCCGGCATCCTGGCGGGACCTGGCTTGGCTGCTCCTCGAGGTGCCCGTCGCCGCCGTGCTGTTCGCCGTACCGGCCCTGCTGATCGCCGGCGGGCTGATCCTGCTGTGCTGGCTGTGGGCGTGGACCGAGGCCCTCAGCTTGATCAGCGGGCTGACCTGGTCACCCGGCGACGTGCTGCACGCCGCCGTACCGGCGTCGGCCGGCCTGCCCGCCCCCGTCGCCGGCCTGGCCGCCGCCGCCCTCGGCATCGCGGCCGCCCCTGCGCTGCTGCGCTGCCACGCCCTGCTCAGCCGGGCCCTGCTCGCCCCGACCAGAGCCGCCGTACTGGCGAACCGGGTCGACACGCTGACCAGCAGCCGCGCTCGGATCAGCGACGCCCAGGCCGCCGAGCTGCGCCGCATCGAACGCGACCTGCACGACGGCGCCCAGGCCAGGTGGGTCGCCGTGGGCATGACGCTGGGGGCGGCCGAGGAGCTCATCGACCGCGATCCCGAGGCCGCCAAGGCCGTGATCGCCGGCGCCAAGGAGATGTCCGTGGCCGCGCTCGGCGAGCTGCGCGAGCTCATCCGCGGCATCCATCCGCCGGTGCTCGCCGACCGCGGGCTCGCCGACGCCGTACGCACCCTGGCGATGGACGCCCCGCTGGACGCCGAGGTCCGCGCCGACCTGCCCGGCCGGGCGGCCGCACCGATCGAGGCGGCGGTCTACTTCGCCGTGTCCGAACTGCTGGCCAACGTCGCCAAGCACGCCGCCGCGTCGCGGGTGTCGGTGGCGCTGACGTACGAGAACGGCCTGCTCAGAGCCACCGTCACCGACGACGGGCGGGGCGGCGCCGTGGCCGGCCACGGCGGCGGGCTGCACGGCATCCGGCGCCGCCTCGACGGGTTCGACGGAGTCCTCACCCTGTCCAGCCCGCCCGGCGGACCGACCGCCGCCACCCTGGAGATCCCATGCGTGTTGTCCTCGCCGAAGACGTCTACCTCCTCAGGGAAGGGCTCACCCACCTCCTGAGAGCCCACGACATCGAGGTCGTGGCCGCCGTCGACACCGGCGAGGACCTGCTCGACGCCGTGGCCCGGCACCGGCCGGACGCCGCGATCGTGGACGTACGGTTGCCGCCCGGCTTCACCGACGAGGGGGTCCGGGCCGCCATCGAGGCCCGCACCCGCCGGCCCGGCTTCCCCGTGCTGGTCCTGTCGCAGTACGTCGAGCAGATCTATGCCCGCGAACTGCTGGCCGATGGTGCCGGCGGCGTCGGGTACCTGCTCAAGGACCGCGTGTTCGACACGGGCCACTTCGTGGACGCGCTGCGCCGGGTCGCCTCCGGCGGCACCGCCATGGATCCGGAGGTGATCGCGAAACTGCTCGGGGGCACCTCGCCCCTGCATCCCGTCGCCTCGCTGACCCCACGTGAACGCGAGGTGCTGCAGCTCATGGCGCAGGGGCGGTCGAACGTGGCCATCGCGGGGCGGCTTTACATCAGCGAGGGGACGGTCGGGAAGCACATCGCCGCCATCTTCGCCAAGCTCGGCCTGGACGCCGCCGACGACACCAACCGCAGGGTTCTCGCCGTCCTGGCCTTCCTCAACCGCACCTGACCACGTCCGAATCGCCCGCGCCCCCGGCTCACCCGCAATGTGGCCGCACTCGCGCACGCCGACGTCACTCGACAGGCCCGATCGTGCCGCGCCGACGTCACTCGGCCGCCCCCAACCGCCCGCGCCACCCCCAATCGCCCGCGCCGGCGCCACTCGGCCGCGATGAGGCCCCGAGCACGCACGCCGACCTTGCCTCCCTTGGCCGTCAAGGGACCGGGCGGGTCGTCAACGGGCGGGGCGGATGGACAGGGCGTGCCGGAACACCCCGCGCGGGTCCCACCGGGCCTTCACCCGCTGCAGTCGGCCGTAGTTGTCCCCGTAGTAGAGCGTGGACCACGGCACGCCGGAGGTGTTCCAGGCCGGATCAGCCAGGTCGATGTCGGGATAGTTGATGTAGGCGCCCCCGTTGGCACCGCCCGGCACCGGCACGCCGCCCGTGTCGGCGTACATCGTCCGGTAGAAGCGCCGCACCCACGCGATGTGCTCGGCGCCGTTCCCCTCCTCCCACGTGTTCACGAACAGCGCCTTAAGGACCGAGGCGCGCTCGGCCACGGCGGTCGCGCCCGGGGACACGGCGTTGATCCGCCCGCCGTACGACGCCAGCACCAGCGTGCCACCCGCGGAGCCGGGACCGGGCACGCCGAGATGGTCATAGGCGACACCGATCTGCCGATCGGTGAAGCGCCGGCGCAGATGGGCCGACTTGGCCTTGAACCTCCCCGTCCCCTCGTCACCGCCCAGCGCCTGCGTGCTGACCGCCTGGTACCACGGCATCCGCACGACCGGCGGGATGTGCGCCCGCGCGCCCACACCCCGCGTCACCGCCGCGAAGTAGGCGGAGAGCAGGCGCTCCGCGTCCGGCACCGAGGACTCCATCAGGGTGGGCAGGATCATGCCGCCGGGGTCCGCGCCCTGGACCCGGCTCTGGACCATCAGCGCGCTCCAGAGCCCCGCGTACGGCGTGCCGGCCTCGCTGTTGCGCTCGTGCCACTCGCCGTGGTTGCGCAGCAGGGTGCTGAACGACTCCCTGGTCATGTCGGCCCACGACCAGGCCGGACGGCAGACCAGCAGGGCCGGCGGCGGCTTGGGCAGCAGCCGGGCCGGGTCCTTCCCCGTGGCCTTCGGGTCGCGCATCCAGTAGCGCGTCACGACGCCGAAGTTCCCGCCCCCGCCTCCCGTGTGCGCCCACCACAGGTCATGGTGGGGGTCGGACGGGTTTCTCGTGGCGATCACTGCGCGTGCCCGTCCCGAACGGTCCACCACCACGACCTCCACCGCGTGCAGGTAGTCGACCACCGAGCCCAGACGGCGGGAGTGCTGGCCGTAACCGCCCCCGGCGATGTGACCGCCGGCCGCCACCCCACCGCACTGGCCTCCGGGAATGGTCACCCCCCAGCCCAGGTACAGGCTCCGATACACCTGCATCAGCGTCGCCCCCGCCTCGATCGCGAACGCGCCGCGCCGGTCGTCGAAGTACACCCGCGACATCTCGCACATGTCGATCACGACCTGCGCGCCTTCGCCGACGAAGTTCTCGTAGCAGTGCCCGCCGCTGCGTACCGTGATCCGCTTGCCGGCCCTGACCGCGTCCTCCACGGCCTTGACCACCTGCTCGGTCGAGCCGACCACGTGGAAGTACTCCGGCCTGGGCGAGAAGCGCTGGTTCGTCCGGCGTACGGCGAGATCCTCGTAGCGCGGATCACCTGACGTCACCCGGACGGGCCCCAGCTCCCGAGCCTGTGCCCCGGACGGCCCGCCCAGACCCACCGCCACCGTCCCACCGAGCACCGCCGCCCCACCCACGAATCCTCGGCGCGTGACCTGGCCCACGATCGACCACCTCCTGCTTCTGTGTGCTGCCTGCGTCGGAAAGCGTTGTGACAGCAACGCTAGGAGCGTGATCACCGCCCGGAGAACCGCCGCAGCACCCACCCGACCTGGGCCCTAACCCCCATCCGCCCACCCTCCGACACACCACCGACACCCGGTGCCACCCCCGCCACCCTCCACGTATGCACCGCCACGAGCCTTTCGCGCCTGCACCGCCACGAGCCCGGCGCACGTGCGCCTCGCGCAACCAGCCCCTCGCGCAACCAGCCCCTCGCGCAACCAGCCCCTCGCACGACTGGCCCCTCGCACGACCAGCCCGTCGTATACGCATGACCAGCCCTGCGTATTCGTACTCCCATTCGTATTCGCATTTGTGCGACAACACGAGCGAAAAAGTGTGATCGCCTTGTCCGGGACCCTCCCAGGCATCAAGATCAATTCATGCCCCGAAATGGAACCGTTCTGTCCGTCCTCGCCGTCACCGCGTCCGCGCTGCTGGTCGCCCCGCCCGCCGAGGCGGCGGTGGACACACCGTTATCCGCTGCGATCTTCCGTGCCACGCACAACAGCTACTCGGGCGACATCAACGGTGGCAGAGACTCGATCGTCCGCCAGCTCGACAGCGGCGTCCGCTTCATCGAGCTGGACATCCACGACAACGGGTACGCCACCTCGAAGGACTACTCCATCGGCCACGACTCCCCGGGAAACCAGGTCGACCACTCGGGCAACCCGGCGTCGAACCTCCTGCGCGACTGGCTCACCGTGATCAACACTTGGTCCGCGCAGCACTCTGCCGCCGCACCCGTCGTCGTCGCGCTCGACGTCAAGGACGACCTGACGGACAACACCTCGTACGCCGCCGGCAACCTGGCCGCGCTCAACCAGGAGCTCACCTCCGTCTTCGGCGCACGGCTGTTCGAGGCCCGGAACTATCCGGCGAGCCCGCCGTCGGTGGACGCGCTGCGCGGCCGGGTCCTGACGGTGATCTCCGGCAACGGCAAGACCCGCGCCGCCTACAAACGCGACGCGGGCAACAGCCCGGCCATCGCGATCAATGGACGCGGGCAGGTCGTGGAGGTGCACGACTCCGGCTCGGGCGAGCTGTGGTACTGGACCGGCTCGTACGGCGCCGACGGCCGCGTGACCTGGCACCGCCACGGCCGCTACGACAGTGGCGTCACGCCGGCCGTCGCCCTGAACGACGCGGGGGACGTGGTCGAGGTGCACCAATCCCAGAATGCCACCACGCTCTGGTACCGCGTCGGCCGCCTCGACACCCAGGGCGAGATCACCTGGTCGTCCAGCAGCCGCTACGACGACGGCGTCCTGCCCACGGTCAAATTCACCGACCCGGCAGGCACCCGGATCCGCGAGATCCACCGTAGCCAGAGCAACAGCCAGAACTGGACCTGGGACGGCGCGCTCGACGCCGGCGCCGCCACCGTCACATGGAGCGGCAACGCCAAGACCTCCGACGCCCGCTACGACAAGACCACCTCGGTCAGCGGCACGTCGCGCGTGCGCGTCTGGAACGGAGCCGACGGCCCGACCCCGGCGCAGACCCTGCGCGTGGACACCGACCGGCACACCGGCGACCGCATCCGCTACCCGCAGCGCGCGTTCGTCGAGTTCCAGAAGGGCGACAGCGCGGAGCTGCAGCAGGACGCGCTGTTCTACGCGGCGCCCGCCGGAGAGTCCTCCTTCATCACGGCGGCACGCCAGGCGGGACGCCTCGTCCGCGGCTGGGACATCGACTCGGCCGCCCAAGCCACCGACCCCCTGGCCACATACCCCGCGACCAACCACCCGTACGAAACCTGGTACGAAAACCTCCTCACCCGCTCGGGCGCCATCGACTGACACACCGGCAGCAGACGCCAGAAGACAGACGGCGAAAGAGGTCGGCAGGTCGCCCGCAGCACGAACGTCCAGCCCGCGCCGGCGGACGGCTCGCCCCCGGAACGTTCGCCTAGCGCGCCGAGGGTGGCTCGCGCCCCGAAACGTCCAGGCCGCAGACGGTGGGAAACCGTTCGCGACCCGCCCGCCTTGGCCCAGCCAGGTGACCATCCAGGCCGTCGACCGACGCGACCTGCGGCAGGCGTAAGGAGGCGGGCGGACACTCGGCGGGTCGGCGGGCCGCCCGCAGTTTGAACGTCCAGGCTGCGGGCGGCGGGTGGCTCGTCTCCGGAAAGGTTCGCTTCGCGGGCGGCGGGCGGCTCGCGTCCTGCACCATCCGGGCGCGGGCGGCAGGTGGCTCGCGTCCCGCGAAACGTCCAGGTCGCAGACGGTGGGAACCGTTCGCGGCCTGCCCGGCCCCCCGCCTTCCCGCCCCGGCTCGGACAGGTGACCGTCCAGGCCGTCGATTGACCCGACCTGCGGCAGGCGTAAGTCGGCGGGCGGCTGCTCAGCGGGGTGCCGAGCCACCGGCGGTGGTTGGCTCACACCCGGCACCGTCCGGGCCGCAGGCGGCTCGCCACCCGGAAACATCCAGGCGGCGGGCAGCTTGCACACTGAAACGTCCAGGCCACGGGTGGCAGGCGGCTCGTCCCCGGCAACGTTCACCCAGCGTGCGGTGGGTGGTTCGCACCCCGAAATGTGCGGCTCGTGGGCGGTAAGTGGCTCCCACCCCGAATCGTCCTGGCCGCGGACGGCGGGAACGGTTAGCGACCCGGCCCCGACCCAGCCCGGCCCCGGTCCGACCCGGTCCGACCCAGCCCGGCGCGGCCCGGCCCGGACCGGGGGAGGTGGCGTCCAGGCCGCCGCACATCCGCTCATCACCCTCTCGGTCCGAAAGCCGTCATGATTACATGCACCGCGGAGAGGGCGACGATCCAGAGCATGGCGCGCCTGGTCGGCGGAGGGCCTTCGCGTAGCAGCGAGATGCCCATGGGGATGAGGGCGAGGCACAGACCGCCGACGGCGACGAAGGACTGGGGTTCGGTGCCCTTGAGGGTGCCGAGGGCGAGTGCCGACATCAGCCCGAGCGCGATCGACCGGCCTAACCCCAGGGCGCCAGACCGGTAGGCGCCGATGGCCAGCACCACCCAGCCGAAGAAGGCCGGCCCCGACATGGACCTGAACGGGTGCCAGACGGAGTCGCGCCAGGCCAGGTAGTAGCCGTCGATGCCCGTGAGCATGGTCGGCAGGCCGAGGGTGTCGGTCAGGTGGAAGGCCAGGTGGTCGGTGCCGTACTGGAAGGTCCGGGTGAACAGGCCGACGATCACCAGGCAACCGCCCCATATGCCCCACAGCGGATGGGTGACGGCGATCCGGTGCGCCAGCGCCATGATCGCCGGCCAGAGCAGCACGAACCCGGCCGCGAAACAGACATACGCGGCGGTGATGAGGGCGGGATGGCGGGTGTAGGCGACGAGCTGGTAAGGGACGAAGAAGTAGAACGGGGAGCGCAGGAGAGTCCCCACCATGATCAGCGTGGGGCCGCCGATGAGCGAGACGGCGCTCACCCAGCGGCCGGGAAAGGGAGGCCGGCGGCCCAGGTTGGCCTCGGCGTTGGCGGCCCGCCGCGCCGCGTCGGCCTGCCGCCACCGGGTGATGCGCCCGCGAAGGTCGATGTCCATGCTCTGCCGCCCGTCCGTCCGTGTCCGAACGCCCCGGCCGGAACGCCGGGGCGCACCAGCAGCGTGCTGGACGACGCCCGGTCCGCGCGTCTGGCTCAGGTCGCATCTTGAACGGCCGGCACGAGCCGCCGTACAACCTCAGACAGACGCCGAAAGTACGACCCTGGTCAGATGCCAGATGATCCGCCGTGACGGTACGTTCTCGTCGTGACAACCTCCCCCGCCTGACAGCGGGGGCTTCCTCGGAGAGGCTGTTGATGACCTGGGCCCGGCGGATCGGAACGAACGGCGTCGCCGACGCGGCGGCGGCGGTCGTCGTGGCGCTGACCATCGGCTACGCCATCGTCGATCCGCCCGGCCCTTCGTCGCCGTGGCCCGCCTGGTCGGCCTGGCCGGTGGCGGCGATCGTGAGCCTCCCGATCGCCTTCCGGCGGCGCCGGCCCCGGGCCATGCTCGTCCTCGCGTGCGCCACGGCCACCGCGGCGACCCTGTCCGGCGCGGTCGCGGCGGGCATGATCTGGCTGACGTTCGTGCCGACCGTCCTGGCGCTCTACCTGGTGGCGGCCACCGCCTCCGCCACCTGGTCGGTGAGCGGCCTCGTGGCCTGCGCGCTCGCCGCGACGGGCGCGATCCTGCTCTTCTACGATCAGGTGCTCCCCGGCCTGCCGCCCCCGGCGACCCCCAGCGAGCTGCCACCATACTGGCCGGTGGAGATCGGCGCTGTCTGCGTGTTCCTGGTCGCCGGCTGGGGCGTGGGAAGCGTCGTCAAGTGGAAACGGGAGACGACCGCCCGCCTCGTCCGCCACCTCTCCGAGGCCGCGGTGGCCGATGAACGGCGGCGCATCGCCCGGGAGCTGCACGACGTGATCGGCCACAGCATGAGCCTGATCGCCGTCAAGGCCACCGTGGCCAACCACGTCGCCGACGAACGCCCGCAGGAGGTGCGCGCCGCCCTGGCCGTCATCGAACGGACCAGCCGCGGCGCGCTCACCGAGATCCAGCGGGTGCTCGGTCTCCTGCGCTCCGACGGCGACCTCGCGGAGACCCACGTACCCGTCCCCGGCGTGGCCGACCTGCCCGAGCTGGCCGACCACGCCCGCTCGGCCGGGGTGGAGGTGGAGCTGACCGTCCATGAGGAGGCCGCGCTCCCGCCCGCGGTCGCGGTGTCGGTCTACCGGATCGTGCAGCAGGCGCTGACCAACGTCATCACCCACGCCGGTCCCACCCGCTGCTCGGTCACCGTCGCCATCGACGGGCGGGCCGCCGCCATCGAGGTCACCGACGACGGCCCCCGCCGCGGGCGGCCCCCGCGAGCTGGCCGAGGCGGAGGACACGGCCTGATCGGCATGCGCGAACGGGTCAAGATGTACGGCGGCACGTTCGACGCCGATTTCCGCCCCGAAGGCGGCTTCCGCGTCACGGCCCGCTTACCCTACGACGATCAGACCGACGCCCTGCCGTGACCGCTGCCGGTGGGGGAGGTGTTGCCATGGGAAGTGCTGAGGTGGGTGGTGCTGGGGTGCTGGAGTGAGTGGTGCTGAGGTGGGTGGTGCTGGCGTTGTGGTCCCGGCACGGGTGGCGCTGGCGAAGGTGGTCCTGACGTGGGTGGTCTGGCGCGGGCGGTGCCGGTGGGAGTGGTGCTGACCTGGGCGGCGCTGATGACGGGTGCTCGGTTGAGGAGGCGGCGTTGATATGGTCGCGCAGACGTCGGCGGTGCCGATCTGGGGAGATGGTGACTTGGGCGGCGTCGGTGTGATCGGTGAGCTCATGGGCGGGGCAGACATTGGCAGCGCTCGCGTCGAGGGCGCTCACGTCGGCGGCGCTCAGACTGAGGGTGCTGACGTTGACGGTGCTCAGGTTGGGGGCGCTGGCGTTGGGAGGCTGGCACCGCGAAGGGTGACGAGGGCGGTGTGGGTGTGAGCAGTGGCGAGGTGAGTGGGGATGCCGTCCCGGACGACGTGCCGTCGTCGGCGCGGATTCGGGTGGTGCTGGCCGAGGATCAGGTTCTGGTGCGTGACAGCCTCAAAGTGCTGATCAACGCCACGCCGGGGATGACCGCGGTGGGGGAGGCCGGTACGGGTGCCGAGGCTGTGCGGCTGGCTCGCCTTCAGCGGCCGGATGTCGTCCTCATGGATGTACGGATGCCTGACATGGACGGGATCGAGGCGACCAGGCGGATCTGCGCCGACCCCGGCAACGCCGGGACCCGCGTGCTGATCCTCACCACGTTCGACCAGGACGATTACGTGTACGCCTCGCTCAGGGCCGGTGCCAGCGGATTTCTCATCAAGAGCGCCACGGCGACCGAGCTCCTGGCCGCCATCCGGGTCGTCGCCTCCGGCGAGGCGCTGCTCGCGCCCACCGTGACCCGCCGGCTCATCGCCGACTTCCTGCGCGGCGCTCAACCCGCCCCTGCCGTCCGGGATCTCAGTGACATCACCCAGCGCGAGCGCGAGGTGCTCACCCTCATCGGCAGAGGGATGTCCAATGCCGAGCTGGCCGAGCACCTGCATCTCACCGTCGGGACGGTCAAGACCCATATCAGCCGGTTGCTGGCCAAGCTGCATGCCCGCGATCGGGCTCAGCTTGTCGTCGCCGCATACGAGGGCGGGCTCATCACCGTCACGGACGATCGTCGCTGAGCGCCGGTCTCCAGCCGTGGTGTATGTAGGATCCGAGTGCTGTGGGTGGCGGACGCTGACCGTTTTACCTGCCTCGGTACGGTTGCTGGGCGCCGGGTCCCCTGCCGTGGTGAGTGCAGGTTCTGAGCGCTGCGGGTGGTGGGCGCTGGTTGTTTTGCCGCCCCGATGCGGCCGCTGAGGGCCGGGTTCTCTACCGTGATCGCACGTTCCGAGCGCCGTAAGTGGCAGGAGCTGGTCAATCTACCTGTTCCTTTACGGTCGCTAAGCGCCGGGTTCCTGCCAGGATCGCGTGTTCCGCGTGCTGCGGCTGGCACGCGCGCGCTGGTCGATCGGCCTACCCCGTCGCGCTCGAATCCGCTCAGGCGTTTCTGGTTTGAGGGGTCGTTGTCCTGAATTATCCCGTCCGACGGAGACCTGCGTGGTGGTCGTTAGTTTCATGATCGTGGGTCCAAGTGGTCGGTCTGGTTGCACGCGACCGAGCACATCGGCCAGGTGCGGCGCGGTCACACGTCCGGGGTCAGGCGGGCCCGCCGATCCCGCAAGAAGGTGCGGTCGGTGTCGTTGGTGGCCAGGGTGATGGCCTGGACGTAGGCGGTGGCGGCTTCGCTGGTGCGGCCGAGGCGGGTCAGTAGGTTGGCGCGGGTGGCTGAGAGCAGGTGGTAGCCGGGCACGTTCAGGTCCTCGGTGGCGGTCAGGGCCGGCCCGGGGCCGTGGACCTCGGCGACGGCGACCGCGCGGTTCAGCGCGACGATCGGGGTGGGGGCGTGCCGCAGCAGTTGGTCGTACAGGGCGAGCACCTGGGCCCAGTCGGTGGCCGGGCCGTCGGTTGTACGGCGTTGATCGCGGCCTGCAGTTGGTACGGACCCGGCCGGTCACGGCGCAGGCAGCGGCGTACCAGCTCGTGCCCCTCGGCGATCAGCCGGTGATTCCACAGGGATCGGTCCTGGTCGGCGAGTACCACCAGTTCGCCCGCCGGTCCCACCCGGGCGGGCCGGCGGGCCTCGGTGAGCAGGAGCAGTGCCAGCGGCCCGAGGGCCTCGGGCTCGTCGGGCATCAGCTCGGCGAGTTCCCTGGCCAGGCGGACCGCCTCCAGGCACAGATCCGTCCGCAGCAGCTCTCCTGACGTGGACGCGTACCCCTCGTTGAAGATCAGGTAGAGGACGGTCAGCACGGAGGTGAGCCGGTCGGGCAGTTCGGCGGCGCCGGGCACGCGGTACGAAATGTCGGCGTCGCGGATCTTCTTCTTCGCGCGGACGATTCGCTGGAAGACGGTCGACTCCGGCACCAGGTAGGCCCGGGCGATCTCGGCCACCTCCAGCCCGCCGAGCAGGCGCAGGGTGAGCGCGGTGCGGGCGGGCGGGGAAAGCGCCGGGTGGCAGTAGGTGAAGATCATGCGGAGCTGGTCGTCGCGCACCGGTCCCACCTGCTCGGGTTCGTCGGGTTGGTGCAGCAGCAGCGCCTGGGTGTGGCGGGCCTGGCGGGTGTACGTCGGGTGGATTCGCGGCGCAGGCGGTCGATCGCCCGGTTGCGGGCGGTGGTGACGATCCACACGCCCGGATTGGGCGGCGGCTCCTGTGTCTGCTTCTGGGCGGTCACGGTGAACGTGTTCTGCCCGAGGTCCTCGGTCGGGCCTCTGTGTCTGCTTCTGGACGCCACGGTCAATGTGTTCTGCCCGAGGTCCTCGGCCAGGCCCTGCGTCTGCTTCTGGACGGCCACCGCGCACGCGTTCTGCACGAAGACCTCGGCCAGGCCGATGTCCCCGAGCAAGCGCGTCAGGGTGATCACGCACCTGCCGTATTCGGCCCGGTGGATCGCCGTCCAGATCCACCGGGCTCACCGCCCGCTCACGTCCACTGCGCGTCTTCGAACGGGCGCACCTCGATCGGGGACCCGCAGGCCAGTGCGCACCTTTCGCCCCAGGCCAGCGCCTGGTCCAGGTCGTCGCACTGGATCACCCAGAACCCGCCGAGCTGTTCCTTGGTCTCGGCGAACGGCCCGTCGGTCATCGTGGTCGTGCCGTCGCCGGGACGTACGACGGTGGTGGCGTGCGAGCCCACCAGGCCGCCGACGAACACCCAGCAACCGGCCGCCTGCATGTCGGTGGTGACCTTGGTGGTCCTGGCCTGCTGCTCGTTCAGGTCGGCCTCGGACGGCCACGGCGTGCTCTCGTCGTACTGGACGGCGAGCAGGTACTTCTTCACGGGCGAACTCCTTCGACCAGGGGATCAGGCGGACAGACGGCGGGCGATGGCCGGGATGACGATCGCGGCGGCGACGACGTGCGTCACCATCAGCAGCGCCTTCGTCGCCACCGACGCGCCGACGAGCACATCCGGTACCAGAGACAGCGCCGTGAGCACAAGCGTGGTGCGGACGAACGTCGTGCGCGCGTGCCGGGCCCGGCGAGCCAGTACGGCGGCCAGCACCAGGCCCACGAGGGAGAAGATGACGGTCAGCGTGGCGAAACCGGACACCGGGATCGGCGCGCCGTTGACGACCAGGCTGATTCCGGCGAGCTCACCCGCCGCGGCGACGGCGGCGGTCGCCGCACCGGCGACGGCCGTGGCGGTCAGGCCGCTGAGGATCAGGGACCTGGCGGGAGCGGCGGTGGTGATGACGGACATGATGAACCTCCGGTGAGTGGTGACCGGTCCGTTGCCGGCCTCTCACCCCTGCTACGAACGGGCTCGACGCGATTCGACATCTCCGTCCAAAGAAAGCCAAAGAAAGACGAAAAAAGCCGAAAAGAACGGATGTGCTCCGGCGGCTCGTTGCCGGAAATACCATAGGGGGGTATGGTGTTGATGGAGCAGCTGACCGAGGGAAGGAGTGGACATGGCCGGATACAGCGGCAGCAAGCAGGATCATGCGACGCGCCTGCGCCGGATCGAAGGGCAGGTCCGCGGCCTGCAGCGGATGGTCGAAGAGGACAAGTACTGCATCGACATCCTGACGCAGGTGTCGGCCGCGAGCAGCGCGCTGAAGTCGTTCTCCCTGTCGCTGCTCGAAGAGCACCTGGCCCACTGTGTGGCCGAGGCCACGCGGAAGGGCGGGCCCGAGGCGGAGGCCAAGGTCAAGGAGGCCTCCGACGCCATCGCACGACTCGTACGTTCCTGACCCGGATTGAAGGAGAGATCGATATGAGCACCGCCACCTACACCGTCAAGGGCATGACCTGCGGCCACTGCGTCAGCTCGGTCAAGGAAGAGGTCGGCGGAGTGGCCGGTGTCACCAACGTCGAGGTGGACCTGGCGACCGGCCTGCTGACCGTCGACAGTGACGGCCCCGTCGACGCGGCGCGGATCGCGGCCGCGGTCGACGAGGCCGGCTATGAAGTGGTGAACCAGTGAACGCCGCGACGAAGCTCGGCGCGTACGTGCTGGGGCTGGCCGTCGTCTTCGGCGGCGCCTTGGGCGCGGGCAAGGTGGTCGGCCCGATCGGGTCGGGAACGACCAGCTCAGGGGCGCCTCAGGCGGCGGATCACGCCGGCATGACGGCGCCCGCCGCCACCCCCGCGCCCGCCACGAGCGCCGGGCATGACGACGGGCACGACACTGGACAGGCGAAGCAAGATACCCCCGGGGGGCTCCAGGTGTCCGAGAAGGGCTACACGTTCGAACCACTGACGGCGACGTTCGAGCCGGGCGAGCCGGCGGACTTCCGGTTCGCGGTGACCGGGCCCGACGGCAGGCCGGTCACCGGCTACGAGGTCGAGCACGACAAGAAGCTGCACCTCATCGTCGCCTCCCGCGACCTGAGGAACTTCCAGCACGTCCACCCCGAGCTGGGATCCGACGGCGTCTGGTCGGTCAGGCTGACGCTGCCGGAAGCCGGGCCGTACCGCGCCTTCGCCGACTTCGTGCCGGCCGGCGGCAGCGGCCTGACGCTGGGGGCCGACCTGACCGTGGCCGGTGACTACAAGCCGGGCAAGCTGCCCGAGCAGTCCCGTACGGCCAAGGTCGACGGATACGAGGTCACCCTCGACGGCGAGCTGACGCCCGGACGGTCCAGTAAGCTCACTCTCAAGGTGAGCAGGGACGGCGAGCCCGTCACCGACCTGCAGCCCTACCTCGGCGCCTACGGCCACCTGGTGGCCCTGCGCGCCAGGGACCTGGCCTACCTGCACGTCCACCCCGACGGCGAGCCCGGTGACGGCAGGACGGCGGCCGGTCCCGAGATCGTCTTCTACGCCGAGGTGCCCAGCACCGGCGACTACCGCCTCTTCCTCGACTTCCAGCACGGGGACGAGGTCCGTACCGCCGCCTTCACGGCAGCGGCGGGGGAGCGGCCGGCCACGGCCGAGCCGACGCCGAGCGCGACCGGGCACGATGACGACGGCCACGGCCACTGAGCGAGAGGAAGGAGAACGGTGATGTCACAACTCACCGATGACCGGCACAACGCGGTCGAACTCTCGATCGGCGGCATGACCTGCGCCTCGTGCGCCAACCGCATCGAGCGCAAGCTGAACAAGATGGACGGCGTGACCGCGACCGTCAACTACGCCACCGAGAAGGCGAAGGTCACCTTCCCCGAGGGCGTCGATCCGCGGCTGCTCGTCGAGGAGGTGGAGAAGGCCGGCTACACGGCGGCCCTGCCCGCGCCTCCCAAGGCCGAGACGGGGGAGGAGGAGCCGCAGGACGAGCTCCGGCCCCTGCGCCAGCGCCTCATCACCTCCGTGGTGCTGGCGGTGCCGGTGGTCGCGATGGCGATGATCCCGCTGCTGCAGTTCACCAACTGGCAGTGGCTGTCGCTGGTGCTGGCCGCCCCCGTGGTGGTCTACGCCGGATGGCCGTTCCACAAGGCGGCCTGGACCAACCTGCGCCACGGCGCCGCGACGATGGACACGCTGATCTCGATCGGCACGATCGCGGCGCTGGGCTGGTCGCTGTGGGCGCTGTTCTTCGGCACGGCGGGCGTGCCCGGCATGACGCACCCGTTCGTGTTCACCATCGAGCGCACCGACGGCTCCGGCAACATCTACCTGGAGGCGGCGGCGGGCGTCACCGCGTTCATCCTGGCCGGGCGCTACTTCGAGGCCCGCTCCAAGCGCCGGGCGGGCGCCGCGCTGCGGGCGCTGCTGGAGCTGGGCGCCAAGGAGGTGGAGCTGGCCGACGGCCGGCGCGTGCCGGTCGAGCAGCTCAAGGCCGGCGACCGCTTCGTGGTCCGGCCCGGCGACAAGATCGCCACGGACGGCGTGGTCGAGGAGGGCTCCTCGGCCGTGGACACCTCGATGCTGACGGGCGAGTCCGTGCCGGTCGAGGTCGGGACGGGCGACGCCGTCACCGGCGCCACGGTGAACGCGGGCGGCCGGCTGGTCGTGCGCGCCACCCGGGTCGGCGCCGACACCCAGCTCGCCCAGATGGCCAAGCTGGTCGAGGAGGCCCAGACCGGCAAGGCGCAGGTGCAGCGGCTCGCCGACCGCATCTCCGGCATCTTCGTGCCCATCGTGATCGCGCTCGCCCTCGGCACGCTCGGCTTCTGGCTCGGTACGGGCGCCGGCGCGGGAGCGGCCTTCACCGCCGCGGTCGCGGTGCTGATCATCGCCTGCCCGTGCGCCCTCGGCCTGGCCACCCCGACCGCCCTGCTGGTCGGCACCGGGCGTGGCGCTCAGCTCGGCATCCTGATCAAGGGCCCCGAGGCGCTGGAGTCCACCCGCGGCATCGACACGGTCGTGCTGGACAAGACCGGCACGGTCACCGAGGGCAGGATGACGCTCACGGCCGTGCACGTGGCCGAGGGGGAGAGCGAGGAGGAGGTGCTGCGCCTGGCCGGCGCGCTGGAGCACGCTTCCGAGCACCCGATCGCCCAGGCCGTCGCCAAGGGCGCCGCCGCCCGCGTCGGCGCGCTGCCCGCGCCTGAGGACTTCGCGAACGTCGAGGGCCTCGGCGTGCAGGGCATCGTGGACGGGCACGCCGTCCTGGTCGGCCGCCCCCGGCTGCTGGCCGAGTGGTCGCAGCACCTGCCCGCCGACCTCGAACGGGAGCTGCACGAGGCCCAGGCCGCCGGCCGCACCGCAGTCGCGGTCGGCTGGGACGGCCGGGCCCGCGCCGTGCTCGTCGTGGCCGACGTGGTCAAGCCGACCAGCGAGGAGGCCATCGCCAGGCTCCGCGCCTTCGGCCTCACGCCGGTCCTGCTGACCGGCGACAACGAGGCCGTGGCCAAGGCGGTCGCCGCCGAGGTGGGCATCGACGAGGTGATCGCCGAGGTGCTGCCCGCCGACAAGGTGGACGTGGTCAAGAAGCTGCAGTCCGAGGGCAAGGTCGTGGCCATGGTGGGCGACGGCGTCAACGACGCCGCCGCGCTGGCCCAGGCGGACCTGGGCCTGGCCATGGGCACGGGCACCGACGCCGCCATCGAGGCATCGGACCTGACCTTGGTACGCGGTGACCTGCGGGTGGCGGCCGACGCCATCCGGCTGTCACGCCGGACGCTGTCCACGATCAAGGGCAACTTGTTCTGGGCCTTCGCCTACAACGTGGCCGCGCTGCCGCTGGCGGCGATGGGGCTGCTCAACCCGATGATCGCGGGCGCGGCGATGGCGTTCTCCAGCGTCTTCGTGGTCAGCAACAGCCTCCGGCTGCGCCGCTTCCGCTGACGCCGCCGACGATCCCGAACAAGACCGACGGCTCCACACCTGCGGGTGTGGAGCCGTTCGGCGTCTCTGATCTTGATTGGTCGTTCGGTCGATCAAGATCAGCCGAACGACCGATGCCGGCCTGAGTGCCTGCCACGAGAGTGGAACGCGCTCGATCACGTATGCCGATGAAAGCGGAAAAATCATGTTCGTCACACACTTAGGGGTGGCCGCCGCCCTGCTGGCCACCACCATCACCGCCGCGCCCGGGTACAGCCGGTCGGACCTGCGGCGCGACGCCGAGCGGATCGTCGCCGGCGGAGCCACGGGGGTGCAGGTGCGCGTCACCGGCGAGGGCGGGAGCACGGTCGTGACCGCCGGCGTCGCCGACGTCCGGACGAAGAGCCCGGTGCCGCCGAACGGATATTTCCGGATCGGCTCCAGCAACAAGGCCTTCGTCGCCACCATGGTGCTGCAACTGGCCGGCGAGGGGAAGCTGTCACTCGACGACACCGCGGACAAGTGGCTTCCCGGGCTGATCAAGGGGCACGGCAACGACGGCCGGAAGATCACCGTTCGCCACCTCCTCCAGCACGCCAGCGGGATCGTCGACGACTACCCGTTCCCGACGGCCATCGCCTCCTCCCGCGAATACCGCCGCCACCGCTTCGACACCTACACCGCGCGCCAGGTCATCTCCAGGGCGATGCGCCACAAGCCGGCCTTCGCCCCAGGCAAGGGCTGGTCGTACGCCAACACCGGGTACGCCGTACTCGGCCTGATCATCGAGAAGGTGACCGGCCGCCCCTGGTACGCCGAGGTGGAACGACGCGTCATCAAGCCACTGGGCCTCAAGCACACCCGTTGGCCCGGACGATCGGCCGAGCTGCCGCGCCCCCACGCGCGCGGATACAGCGTGTTCAAGACCGGCGAGGGATTCGTCGACACCACCCGGCACCGCGACGCGGACGCCTCGGGCGGGCTCATCTCCACCACCGCGGACCTCGACCGCTTCTTCACCGCCCTGCTCGGCGGCGAACTCCTGCGGCCCGCCCAGCTCGCCGAGATGCGCAAGACCGTTCCCGTCGCCAAGGAACTGCGGCAGATCTGGCCCGGCGCCCGCTACGGACTCGGCCTGATGCGGCGTCCGCTGCCGTGCGGCGGCACCTACGCGGGGCACGGCGGGGACATTCTCGGCTTCTCCACCCGGACGGGAGTCACCGACGACGGCAAGCGCAGCATCGTGGTCTCCGTCTCCACCGAGCGCTTCGATTCGGCCAGGCGCGTTCTCCAGCTTGAGGCCGCCGTCGACCGGCTGGTCAGCCGGGCTCTGTGCGACGCCCGATGAATGACGCCCGATGAACGACGCCCGATGAACGACGCCGGATGAACAGCGGCAGAGGGCCGGAGATCCAGCGTCACGAAGCGCCGGGGGAGGGCAGGCGCAGCCGTTTGAGCGCGAGGGCGTTGACCGCCACGATCAGGCTCGAACCCGACATGGACAGCGCGGCGATCTCGGGCCGGAGCACGAGCCCGAACGCCGGCTCGAACACCCCGGCGGCGATCGGCAGTGCGAGGGTGTTGTAGCCGATCGCCCAGCCCAGGTTCTGCCGCATCTTGCGCAACGTGCCCCGGCCGATCCGCAGGGCGGTCGGAACGTCGAGCGGGTCGGAGCGCATGAGCACGACGTCGGCGGTCTCGATGGCCACGTCCGTGCCGGCCCCGATGGCGATGCCCAGGTCGGCCTGGGCCAGCGCCGGGGCGTCGTTGACGCCGTCGCCGACCATGGCCACCCTGCGGCCGGCGGCCCGCAGCTCGGCGATCTTGGCCGCCTTCTCCTCCGGCAGCACTTCGGCGACCACGGTGTCGATGCCGAGCCGCCGCGCGATCCGCTCCGCGGTGGCCGCGTTGTCGCCCGTGAGCATCACCACCTCGACACCGAGCTCGTGCAGCTCGGCCACGGCCGCGGACGAGGTGTCCCTGACCGCGTCCGCGATGCCGATCACCCCGGCCGCGATGCCGTCCACGGCCATCATGACCGCGGTCCTGCCGCCCTCGGCCAGCTCCTGCCGCCTGCTCGCCAGCGTCTCCGGCTCCACCGCTTCGCGCTCCAGCAGCCGCCGGTTGCCCACCACGACCCGGCGCCGCGACCAGGCGCAGGAACTCCTCCTCCGGCAGCGCGCCGACGGTCACCACATCGGTGACCTCCGGCTCGCCCTTGGTCAGGGTGCCGGTCTTGTCCATCACGACGACGTCGACGCGAGCCGAGGTCTCCAGCGCCATCGCGTTCTTGAACAGCACGCCACGCTCGGCGCCCAGCCCCGTGCCGACCATGATGGCGGTCGGGGTGGCCAGGCCGAGCGCGTCCGGGCAGGTGATGACCACGACCGTGATCGCGAACAGCGTCGCGACGCCGAGCGGCTGCCCCGCCGCCAGCAGCCAGACCAGGAAGGTGAGCGCGCCGCCGACCAGCGCCACCAGGACGAGCCAGAACGCCGCCCGGTCGGCCAGCCGCTGCCCCGGCGCCTTGGAGTTCTGCGCCTCCTGGACCAGCCGGACGATCTGCGCCAAAGCGGTGTCGGCGCCGACCTTGGTCGCGCGTACGCGCAGCGTGCCGTCGCGGTTGATGGTGGCGCCGATGACGGCCGAGCCCGGCTCCTTGTGCACCGGCAGGCTCTCGCCGGTGACCATCGCCTCGTCCACCTCGCTCTGGCCGTCCTCGACCACGCCGTCGACCGGGATCTTCGCGCCTGGGCGTACCAGCAGCAGGTCACCGGCCACCACCTCGGCGGTCGGGACCTCCACCGGGCGGCCGTCGCGCAGGACCGTCGCCATGGGCGGGGCCAGGTCGAGCAGGGCGCGGACGGCGTCGTTCGCGCCGCCTCTGGCCCGCATCTCGAACCAGTGGCCGAGCAGCACGAACGCGGCCAGGACGGTGGCGGCCTCGTAGAACACCTCACCGCCGCCGCCGGTGAGGGTGACGATCAGGGAGTAGAGCCAGCCGGCGCCCACCGCGACCGCGACGAGCACCATCATGTCGAGCGTACGGGCTCTGAGCGCGCGTACGGCTCCGGCGAAGAAGATCCAGCACGAGTAGAAGATCACCGGGAGGCTGAGCAGCAACGCCCAGACGTCCTGCCGCAACCCGAACGGCACGGGCAGCTCCAGCCCGAACACGTCCGTGCCGATCGGGGACCAGAGCACGATCGGGATGGAGAAGAGCGCGGCCACCAGGAAGCGGTTGCGCATGTCGGCGACCATCGCCGCCATCGACATCCCGCCATGGCCCGCCATCTCGTGTGGCGTGGTCGTCGTCTCGCCGCCGTGACCCGCCATCTCATGGGGCGCGATCGTCTCGCCGCCGTGATCCGTTGTCTCGTGGTGTGCGGCCTCGGCACCCGCCGCGTGATCGACTGACCGGCGGGGCTCGGCCATCGGGTCACACATGTGGGTGGGCACGGACTGCCCGGCGCAGTGGTAGCCGCACTCGATGACCCACGTACGCAACTCGGCGACGGACGTACGGCGCGGGTCGAAGCGCACCGTCGCCGTCTGCGCCACCGCGTTGGCCTCGACGTGCAGCACCCCTGGACGCCGGCCGAGCACGGCCACGATCACGTTCTGCTCCGAGGCCCACCGCAGCCCGCTCACGTCGAGGATCGCGGTGCCGCGCTCCTCGCCTCCATCGCGCCGTGCGGAGACCGTGTCGCCCATGGTCGTGTCCTCCCCACGAGAACGCCCGCCTCACCCCGGGGCCGGCCCGAGAGGTGTCGCAGTCCGGCGAACGTTTGTGATAGTCGTCTCATGACATCGGCTGACGGCACGAACCTGCAAGCACATCTGTTCGGCTGGCGGCCGGAGCGCCGGTACGACGTCGTCTTCTTCGGGTTCTGGCTGTCGCACGTCCCGGCCGAACGTTTCCCGGCCTTCTGGTCGCTGGCGGCCGACTGCCTCGAACCGGAGGGACGGGTCCTCTTCGTCGACGACGCCTACCGGACCGCCGACGAGCTCATCGAAGGCGAGGGGTCCTCGACCATCCGGCGGCGGCTCCTGGACGGGACCGCGTACCGGATCGTCAAGGTCCCGCACCCCCCGCGGGAGCTCGAACGGCGGCTGGCCCGGGTCGGGTGGCGCATCGAGGTCCACCCCACCTCCGGCCCGTTCTACTGGGGAGCGGGAAGCCGGGCCTGAGGCTCCGAGGGCGTGGGCGGGCGCCAGCCGTGGGTGAGCAGGTCGAAGAGCTCTTCGACGGCGGCCCGATGGTCCGGGCGGCCTCGGGTGAGTGCCGGGATCTCCAGGACGAACCGGGCCAGGGCCTGACAGGCGAGGTTGTCGTGGCTCACTCCCGCGTCGTCGGCGATGGCGGCGCTGAGGGCGTCGGCGTGGCGGGTCCACATGCGCTTGGCGTATTCGCGCAGCACCGGTGTGGAGTCGAGGAGCCGGCTGAACTCGGGCCAGCGCGGGTGGGTCGCGACGGGGAGCCAGGACTTGAGCGCGTGCTCGCGCAGCGCGTCGACGACGCTCTGACCGGCGGGGCGCTGACGTACGGCGGCGGTCAGCTCCGCCTCCAGGTTTTCATCCTGGTCGAAGACCAGGGCCTCCTTGCCGGGGAAGTGCTTGAACAGCGTCGTGGTCGACACGTCGGCGGCGTCGGCGATGTCTCTGATGCTCACCCCGTCGTAGCCGCGCTCCAGGAACAGCCGCAGGGCGGCGTCGGCGATCGCCTGACGGGTGGCGGCCTTCTTGCGCTCGCGGCGGCCGACGACGGGTGGCTTGTCCATGCGTCCAGCCTAGCAAAAGTGGTCACGGTTAAAAAGTTGACTTGTTGCACTTTTTAATCGGGTCTGCTTTTCTGGAGCTCGTTCCACGGAGCCGCCGCGGCTCCGCGGAGGTCTCGAACGAGAGGACACGTCATGCGTTCACCTGCACCTGCCACCGCCAGGATCGCCATCGTCGGAGCGGGTCCCGGCGGGCTCACCTGTGCCCGCATCCTGCAGAAACACGGCATCCCCGTGACGGTCTACGACCGCGACCCGCACCCTCGGGCGCGCGACCAGGGCGGCACGCTCGACCTGCACGCCGACGACGGGCAGATCGCGCTGCGCGAGGCCGGGCTGATCGAGGACTTCTTCCGGCTGGCCCGACCGGAGGGGCAGGAGATGCGCCGGCTCGATCCGGCGGGCCGGATCGTGCGCCGTCATCTTCCGGACGAGGGCGAATTGTCCAGGCCGGAGATCGATCGGGGCGTGCTGCGGAAGCTGCTGCTCGACTCGCTGGAGCCGGGGACCGTGCGGTGGGGTCATGCTCTTGAAGTGGTCAGCGGTCCCGCCGAGAGTCTGGTCGGCGGCCCGGACGGTGGCTCAGGCCGTGGGTCGGTTGGCGGCTCGGGAGGCGGCGCGGAAGGCGGTCCGAGGCTGCTGCGGTTTCGCGGCGGTACGGTCGTCGAGGCCGATCTGGTCATCGGGGCCGACGGTGCGTTCTCCCGGGTCCGCCCGGCGGTGTCGGCGGCCGTGCCGCGATACATCGGCGCCGGCTTCCTGGAGGCCTGGTTCCACGACGTCGAGAACGCGCACCCCGACCTGGCCGCGCTCGTCGGGCAGGGTGGCGCCCTCGCCGCCGACGGCGACCGCGCCCTGTTCGCCCAGCGCAACGGCGGCGACCACATCCGGGTCTACATCGTCCAGCGCCTGCCCCAGGACTGGATCGCCGCGAGCGGCCTGGACGCCGGCGACACCGCGGGCATCCGCGCCCGGCTGCTGGACGGCTTCTCCGGCTGGTCGCCGTCCATGCTCCGGATGATCACCGACAACGACGGCCCGTACGTCGACCGCCCGCTGTTCGCCCTGGCCGCCCCGCACGCCTGGGAGCACAACCCGGCCGTGACCCTGCTCGGCGACGCCGCCCACCTCATGCCCCCGCTGGGCGTCGGCGCCAACCTGGCCGTGCTGGACGCCTGCGAACTCGCGCTCGCGCTGGCCGGCTCCGCCACGGTCGGCGACGCCGTGCGTACGTACGAGAAGACCATGCTGTCCCGGGCCGCGGACGCGGCCCGGTTCCTCGAAGGCGGCATCGAGGGGCTGCTGGAGCGTGAGGAGGACAACGGCGACGGCATCGGGTTCGGTCCGCCCGTGTAGGGCCGGTCCTGGCGTCCCGCCACCTGCCGGGGTACCCGCCAGTGGAGGTACTTAGTTATGCGAATATAATCGTTCTATGTCTATAACCAAGCGGGTCTCCGCCCCGCCCGACGCGACCCCCGTGCTCAGCCCCCGCCGGCGCATGCTCGTCCTCGGCATCTGCTGCATGAGCCTGTTCATCGTCGGGCTGGACAACACGATCGTGAACATCGCGCTGCCCGCCATCCGCCGCGACCTGAACGCCTCCGTCTCCGGCCTGCAGTGGATCATCGACGCGTACACGCTGGTGCTGGCCAGCCTGCTCATGCTGTCCGGCTCGACCGGGGACCGGGTCGGCCGCCGCCGCACGTTCCAGACGGGGCTGACGCTGTTCACGCTCGGCTCGCTCATGTGCTCGCTCGCGCCCAGCCTCGGCTGGCTCGTCGCCGCGCGGGCGCTGCAGGCCGTCGGCGGCTCCATGCTCAACCCGGTCGCCATGTCGATCATCACGAACACCTTCACCGAGCCGCGCGAGCGGGCCAGGGCCATCGGCGTGTGGGGCGGCATGATCGGCCTCAGCATGGCGCTCGGCCCGCTGGTCGGCGGCACGCTGGTGGGGACGGCCGGCTGGCAGGCGATCTTCTGGATCAACATCCCGGTGGGCGTGGCCGCGTTCGTGCTGTGCGCGCTGTTCGTGCCGGAGTCGCGCGCGCCGCGCGCCCGCCGGATCGACCCCGTCGGCCAGGTGCTGATCATCGTGGTGCTGGCCACCGTGACGTACGGGTTCATCGAGGCGCCGGCGGCCGGCTGGGGTTCGCCGGGGACGCTGGCCTGCTTCGCGGTCGCCGCGCTGGCGCTGGCCTGCCTGGTCCCGTACGAGCTGCGCCACGCCGAACCCCTGATCGACCTGCGCTTCTTCCGCAGCGCCCCGTTCGCGGGAGCCACCGTCACCGCCGTGTGCGCCCTGGCCGCGCTGGGCGGGTTCCTGTTCCTCAACACCCTCTACCTCCAGGACGTGCTGGGCCTGTCCGCCCTGCACGCCGGCCTCTACACGCTGCCCATCGCCGGGCTGACCGCGGTCTGCGCGCCCCTGTCCGGCCGGATCGTGGCGAGCGCCGGGCCGCGCGTGCCGCTGGTCGTGGCCGGGGTCACCATGGCGCTCAGCGGCCTGATCCTGACGGGGCTGACGGCGGACATGCCGATTTGGCGGCTCATGACCGCGTACGTGCTGTTCGGGCTGGGCTTCGGCATGGTGAACGCGCCGATCACCAACACCGCCGTGTCCGGCATGCCGCGCGCCCGGGCCGGGATGGCCGCGGCGGTGGCCTCCACCAGCCGCCAGATCGGGCAGGTGCTCGGCGTCGCGGTCATCGGCTCGCTGGTCACCTCGGCGGTCGCCGGCCCGTTCGCCACCGGCTTTCCCGCCGCCACCCACATCGGCTGGTGGATCATCGCCGGCAGCGGCCTGGTGATCGCCCTCCTCGGTATCCTGACCACCACCGGCTGGGCCCGTGACAGCGCCGCCCGCACCGCCGAACGGCTCGACCCTGTCGCGGAAGGAACGGCGTAGACCTCATGAGCCAGACCCCCGACCAGGAGGCGGTGGCCCGCGTCTGGTCCGGCATGTACGACCTCGTCCTGCGCCAGGAGGATCGCCGCAAGGAGGTGGCCGAGACACTCGGCATCAGCTTCTTCCGCGTCAAGGCGCTGCGCCGCCTGCTGGCCGGGCCGATGACGATGCGGGAGCTGACCGCCGAGCTGTCCACCGACAAGCCGTACACCACGCTGATGGTGGACGACCTGGAGCGGCGCGGCTACGTGACCCGCAGCGTCGCCCCGAGCGACCGCCGGAGCCGGATCGTCACGCTGACGCCGGCCGGGACGGCGGTCGCCGAGGAGGCCGAGCGCATCCTGGCCCGCCCGCCGCGCTCCCTGCTCGCCCTGGACCCCGCGGACCTGGCCGCCCTCGACCGCATCATCGCCGGGCTGCGCGCCCCGGAGCGGTCCGCGCCCTGACGGCGGCCGGTCCATACGTGTGACGGCGGCGCGCGGCGCAGAGGGGGCCGCGCAATGGCGGCGGCGCGCGCGGCGCGGGCCCGGGCGCGGGCATTCTTGCAAGGGATCTATTCCAGCGCCTTTAAAGGGGTCCGCAAGGTTAAGCGGTCACTTTTTCCTTATGCGACGTCTCATCACCATCATTACACCCGTGATCGTCGCCGTGATCGCCATGACCGGCCTGGCCGGTACGGCGAACGCCACGGCGCCCGGCCGGGTCTCCGACTATTACGGCCAGCGTCTTGCCTGGTCATCGTGTGGCAGCGGCTTCCAGTGCGCCAAATTAAAGGTTCCACTCGACTATTCGAAGCCGGGCGGGAAACGGATTAAGATCAGCCTGATCCGGCTTCCTGCGACCGGAAAGAAGATCGGCTCCCTGGTGCTCAACTTCGGCGGCCCCGGAGTCTCGGGAGTGGAGAGCTTGAAGGCGAGCAAGGCGGCCGTGTCGGCATCGCTCCGCAGGCGGTTCGACGTCGTGAGCTTCGACCCGCGCGGCGTCGGCGGATCGGCCCCCGTACGCTGCCTGGGCACGCTGGGCCTGGACGCCTTCTACTCCACCGACCCGACGCCCGACACCAAGGCCGAGATCAAGCAGGCCAGGATGTGGTCGAAGACGTTCGCGAAGGCCTGCGCGGCCAACGCGGGCAAGGACCTGCTCGCCCACGTCAGCACGGGCGAGGCCGCCCGCGACATGGACGTGATGCGCTCGGCGCTGGGCGACTCCCGCCTGACCTACCTCGGCTGGTCGTACGGCACCTACCTGGGCGCCCGGTACGCCGACCTGTTCCCGAGGCGGATCCGCGCCATGGTGCTGGACGGCGCGGAAGACCCCGGCCAGTCGGGCGGCGAGTTCGCCCAGAGCCAGGTCACGGGCTTCCAGACGGCGCTGGAGTCGTTCGTGCGCGACTGCTTCAAGGCCAAGGGCTGCCCGTTCAAGAAGCACTCGGTACGCGCGGCGGTGAAGCGGATCGACGCGCTCTACAAGCGGGCCGATCGCGCGCCGCTGCGCAACACCTACGACGGCCGCCAGGTGAGCGAGGCGGTCGTGCGCACCGGTGTCCAGCAGGCGCTGTACGGGGTGGCGTACTGGCCGACGCTGCGCCTGGCGCTGGCCCAGGGGTTCAGGGGCGACGGCTCGCTGCTGCTGCGGCTCGCCGACCTCTACAACGGGCGCCGGGCCGACGGCACGTACGCCAACACGCTGGAGGCGTTCCGGGCCATCCACTGCCTCGACCGGCCCGAGCTGCGCTGCCCGTACTGGCCGGTCAAGGGCAAGGCGTTCACCAAGAAGGTGCGGGCCCACGGCTCGCCGCCGATCGTGGTGGTGGGCACGACCCGCGACCCGGCGACGCCGTACGCGCTGGCCAAGGCGCTGGCGGCGCAGCTGTCGAAGGGCGTGCTGCTGACGAAGAACGGCGACGGCCACACCGCCTACGCCGGCGGGTCCACCTGCCTGGAGCGGCAGATCGACCGTTACCTGATCACGGCCAGGGCCCCCAGGCCGGGCGCCTGCACCGCGAGAGCCTGACGACGGCCGCTCGCCGGGTGACCGTCATGGGGCGGCCACCCGGCGGGCGGACGTCCGCTTGACTTCAAGCCGACTTGAAGTCGCAGGATCGCCCCCATGAAGACGAACACGAACCCGGATAGAACGTCGGGCACGGGCCGCACCAGCGAACAGACCGACGCGTTCATCACCCTGCTCGACCTCGCCGACGGCCTCCCCGGGGCGGCCGAGCTGCGCGCCCGCTCCTACGAACTCCTCAGCCTCGCGCCGGGCGCGGCGGTCGCCGACGTCGGGTGCGGGGCCGGGCGCGCGGTCGGGGAGCTGGCCGGACGGGGTGCGCGGGCGATCGGCGTGGACCTCGACGAGCGGATGATCGAGGTGGCGGGCGGGCGCTGGCCCGCGGGGGACTTCTGCGTGGCGGGCGCCTACGCACTGCCGTTCGCCGACGGCGAGCTGCGCGGCTACCGAGCCGAGAAGCTCTACCACATCCTGGACGACCCCGGCCGCGCGCTCTTGGAGGCGCGGCGCGTGCTCGCTCCCGGCGGGCGCATCGTGCTGATCGGCCAGGACTGGGACACCTACGTCGTCGACTCCGACGACGCCGCGCTCACGCGTACGATCGTGCACGCCCGCGCCGACCTGGTCACCGGCCCGCGCGTCGCCCGCCGGCACCGCAACCTCCTCCTCGACGCCGGCTTCACCGACGTCACCGTCGAGGTCCACACCTGGGTCCTCGCGGACGAGAGGGCGCTGCCCGTGCTGGCCGACCTCGCGGAGCGGGCCCGCTCGGCCGGGGCGATCAGCGACGCGCAGGCCGAGTCGTGGCTCGCCGAGCAGCGCGAACGGGGGCGCCGCGACCGGCTCTTCCTCGCCCTGCCGCTCTTCGTGGCCGCGGCCACCCGCCCGTGACCGCCCGGCGTCGACCGCGGCACCGTGACCACGCGCCCGCGACCGGTCCCGGTGCCGTGGCCGCGTGCCCGTGATCGTCCGGCGCCCTCGGCGTCCGCTCAGGTGCCGGGGGCCGCCGTGCACGATCCACTCCGGACGGGGAAGAGATGCCGGTGAGGCATATCGCCGCGTGCCCCGGTCAGGAGGGTGCCATGAAGCCGTTCGACCCCCGGGAGCCCCGTCCCGCGCCCACACAGCGGATCCAGGTGCTGCTCTCGCCGGCCAACGTGTGGCGGGTGGGGTTCGCCGTCGTCGCGGTCGTCGTCGTGGTGTACCTCATCCGCTTCGTCCTCACCGACGCCGGTTCGCTGATCGTCGTCGTGGTGATGGCCTGGTTCCTGTCGCTGGCGATGGAGCCCGCGGTCGGCCGGCTGGCCCGGCACATGCGCAGGGGCGCCGCGGCCGTCCTCGTGATGATCGGGATCGCGCTGCTCACCGCGGTCTTCCTCCTCCTGTTCGGCAACCTGTTCGTCGAACAGGCCGCTTTACTCGTACGCGCGCTGCCCGAGGTCGTCACCGGCGCCATCGAGTGGATCAACACCCGATTCGGTACGAAGTACGATATTTCCACCATCCTCAGCTCCATCAACCTGACCCCGCAGCAGGCCGCCACCTACGCCCAGGACCTGCTCGGCGGCGTGCTCGGCCTGCTCGGCACGATCACCTTGGCGGTGTTCAACACCTTCGCCCTGCTGCTGTTCACCTTCTACTTCTCGGCCGACGGCCCCCGGCTGCGGCGCTGGCTCGCCCAGCTGCTGCCGGGCCGCGTCCAGCAGGTCTTCCTCACGGTGTGGGACGTGTCGCTGGTCAAGACCGGCGGGTACGTCTCCGCCCGGCTCATCCTGGCCGCGATCAACGGCACCAGCTCGGCCGTCGTGTTCCTGCTGCTCGGCATGCCCTCATGGCTGGCGCTGGGGGTGTGGACCGGGATGGTGGCCCAGCTCGTGCCCACGATCGGCACGTACATCGCGATCGCGCTGCCCACCGTGGTGGGCCTGGTGTCGCCCCGGCCCTGGATCGGGCTGGCGGCCCTGGCCTGGGGGATCCTCTACCAGCAGGTGGAGAACCTGACGCTGGAGCCGCGGATCAGCGGGCGGGCGGTGAACATGCATCCGGGGGTCGCGTTCGCGGGCGTGCTGCTGGGGGCGCAGCTCTTCGGGGCGGTGGGGGCGCTGCTGGCGGTGCCGGTGCTGGCCATGCTGCTGTCGTTGCTGGACACGTTCGTGTCCCGCAAGGAGCTGATGCCGGTCATGCCGGACGTGCCGGAGGCGTACCTGGAGGAGAACGGCGAGAGCCCGGCGGCGGCGGAACCCGAGGCCGAGCCACGCCCGGAACAGGCGCGAACCGCGCCCAAGGACGGCGACCCCGGCCCCTCGCCCTGATCAGGACGCGCCGAAGGGCGGATAAGGGGAGAGGCCGTCAGGGCGCGGGCCGGTCAGGACGCTGTCGGGCCGGTGTCGCGGCGCAGGCGGGGGACGCTGGCGACGAGGCGGCGCGTGTGCGGATGGGTGGGCGAGCCGAGCACGGCCGCGCTCGCCCCCTGCTCCACGATCCGGCCCCCGTCCAGCACGGCGATCTCGTCGCACAGGGCGCTCACCACGGCCAGGTCGTGCGAGACCATCACCAGCGTCAGCTCCCTGGTCGCCTTCAGCTCCCGCAGCAACTCGACCAGCCGCACGCGCGTGGTCACGTCGAGCGCGCTGACCGGCTCGTCGGCCAGCAGGATCCGCGGCTCGCACACGATGGCCCTGGCGATCGCGATGCGCTGCCGCTGCCCGCCGGAGAACTCGTGCGGATAGCGGCGCGCGGCGTCCGCCGGCAGGCCGACGGCGCGCAGCGTCTCCGCCACCCGGTCGCCGATCTCGTCGCGGGCGCCCATCCGCATCGCCCGCAGCGGCTCCGACACGATGCGGTCCACCCGCTGGCGGGGATCGAGCGACGAGTACGGGTCCTGAAACACCGGCTGGACACTGCGCCGGAACTCCTGGTCGCGCCCTGGCCGCAGCGGCCGGCCGTCGAACAGCACCTCACCCGTGCTGGGCCGGGCCAGGCCGAGCAGCAGCCGCAGCAGCGTGCTCTTGCCCGCCCCCGACTCGCCGACCAGCGCGAGGTTGCGCCCCGCCGTCACCGCGACGGACACGCCGGAGAGCACGGGCGCCCCGCCCCGGTACGCGAACCCGACCTCCCTGGCCTCCAGCAACGTCATGGCGCCAGCCGATCGAACTCGGCCTCGAACGCCTCCGCGCTCTCCACCAGCGCACGCGTGTAGGGGTGCCGCGGTGCGCGCACGATGTCCTCCGCCCTTCCCGACTCCACCAGCGAGCCGCGTTCGAGCACGGCCAGCCGGTCCGTCACGCCCGCGACCACGGCCAGGTCGTGGCCGATGAGCAGCAGCGCCATTGACCGGCCCGAGACCAGCCCGTTGAGCAGCGCGAGCACCTCGGCCTGCACGGTCACGTCGAGCGCCGTGGTCGGCTCGTCGGCGATCAGCAGGTCGGGCTCGCAGGCCAGCGCCATGGCGAGGGCCGCGCGCTGCCGCTGGCCGCCGGAGATCTCGTGCGGGTACGCGCCCGCGACCCGTTCCGGCAGGCGGACCTCGTCCAGCGCGGTCGAGACGGCGGCCCGCAGCGCCCCGCCACGCAGCCCGCGCCGGCGCCGGATCGGCCCGGCGAGCTGCCTGCCGATGCGCATCAGCGGGTCCAGCGCCGTGAGCGGCTCCTGGAACACCGCGCTCACCGTCCGCCCGCGGACGCGGTCCAGCCGCCGGTCCCGCGCGCCGACGATCTGCGTGCCGGCCAGCAGCACGCTGCCGTGCGCGCTCAGCCCGGCGGGCAGCAGGCCGAGGACGGCCAGCGCGGTCAGCGACTTCCCCGACCCGGACTCGCCGATCAGTCCCAGCCGCTCACCAGGCGCCAGCGTGAACGACACGCCGTGCAGCAGCTCACCGCCGCCCGCTTGGCGCACCGACAGCCCGTTCACGTCCAGCAGCGGCGACACGTCCCGGCTCACCTGCTCGGCCGGGGTCGGCGGCTCCGGGACCATCGGCTCCTCGCCGGTCATCGGCTCCTCCCCGGGGCGAGGTCGCGCAGCCCGTCGGCGACCAGGTTCACGCCGACGACGAGCACGACCAGCAGCACGCCAGGCGCGATCGCGCCCACCGGCGCGGTGAGCACGGTGGCCTGCGCCTCGTGCAGCAGCCGTCCCCAGGACGCGTTCGGCGGTGGCGGGCCGAGGCCGAGGTACGACAGCGACGCCTCCGCCAGCACGGCCAGGCCGAGCTGGAGGGCCAGGTTGACCAGCAGCGTCGGCCAGATGTTCGGCAGCACGTGCTCGGCGATGATCCGCGGCCACGAGCTGCCCGACGTACGCGCCGCCGTGATGTAGTCCTGCGCGAGCACCCGCTTGACCAGGATCCTGGTCAGCCGCGCGACCACCGCCGACATGGCCAGCCCGATCGCCAGCACCGCCGAGCCGAGCGAGGCCTGCCGCACCGCGACCACCAGCATGGCCAGCAGCAACGTCGGGAAGGCGATCAAAGCGTCCAGGGCGGCGGCCAGCGCGTCGTCGAGCCACCGCGTCGCGAACCCGGCGGCCAGCCCGGCCAGCACCCCGAGCGCGCCGCCGAGCAGCACCGACCCGCCGCCGGCCACCAGCGCGATGCGGGCGCCGATCATGAGCTGGGTGAGCAGGTCGCGGCCCAGCTTGTCGGTGCCCAGCAGATGCTCGCCGCCCGGCGGGACCAGCCGGCCGCCCGAGGTGTCGGCCGGATCGTACGGAAGCCACACCAGCGACACGACGGCCACCGCGAGCACCACACCGACCAGCACGCACCCGGCGGCGAGCCCCTTGCTCCCTGGCCTCTTGCGCCCAGTCCTCTTGCTCTGGGGCCCCTTCACGAGCGCCCCAGGCGGGTCCGCAGCCGCGGATCGACCAGGCGCTGCGCCACGTCGGCGGCGAACCCGATCACCAGCACCGCGAACGTGCTGACCGCGAGCACGCCCTGAATGACCGGATAGTCGTGCTCGGAGATGCCCTCGATCAGCAGGGTCCCCAGGCCGGGCAGCGCGAACACGCTCTCCACCACCACCGCGCCGAGGAACGTCGTGGCCAGCTCGATCCCGAGCACCGCGATGACCGGCCCGGCCGCGTTGCGCAGGCCGTGCCGCCACATGGCGCCGGCGAACGACTCGCCCAGCGCCCGCGCGGTGCGCAGGTGGTCGCTGCCCAGCACGTCCAGCGTGGCCGCGCGGACGTAGCGGATCAGCGAGGCCGACATGACCAGCGCGATGGTGACGACCGGCAGGACCAGCGCCGTCAGCGCCCGTCCCGGCTCGGCCCAGTCCTCGCGCGGGAACCCGCCGGCCGGCAGCAGCCGCAGGCGCAGCGCGAACACCGTCACCAGCAGCATGCCGATCCAGAACACCGGCACCGCGATCCCGAGCTGCGCGAAACCGCTGAGCAGCGGCCCGTACCAGCGCTGAGCCCGGTGGGCGGCCAGGAAGCCGACCGGCACCGCCACCACCACCGCCAGCGCGAACGCCAGCAGCGTCAGCGGCACGGTGACCACCAGCCGGGCCGCGATCTCGCCGCCGACCGGCAGCTTGCTGACGTAGGACGTGCCGAGGTCGAGCCGGGCCAGGCCGCCCAGCCAGGCGGCGAACTGCTCCAGCAGCGGCAGGTCCGAGCCGGTCTGGCGGCGTGCCGCCGCGATCTGCTCGGGGGTCGCGCCGATGGACAGCAGGGCGTTGGCCGGATCGCCGGGCAGCAGCCGCAGCAGCACGAACAGCAGCGAGGCCGCCAGCAGCAGCGAGCCCAGCAGGAAGGCCGTGCGGCGCAGCAGGTAACGCGCCATCAGCCCTTCTTGATCCCGTACGCGTAGAACTGCGAGTTCAGGCCGTTGACCGGATAGCCCGACAGCTTGGAGGAGGCCACGACGATCTGCGGGTAGAGGTAGAGCCAGTCGCTGGCGGCGTCCTCGGCGATCTGCCGGTTGGCCTTCTTCAGCAGCTCGGTCTGCTCCTCGGCGGTCTTGGCCCGCTCGGCCTCCTCGACCCAGCCGGTGACCTGCTTGTTGTCGTAGCCCCAGTAGAAGTCGGGGTTGCCGTACCAGACCACGTCGCGGTCGTTGACGTGCTCCTGAAGGGTGGCGGCGAAGTCGCGCTTCTTGAACACCTTGCTGTACCACTCGTCGGCGGTGATCACGTTGATGTCGACGGTGATGCCGACCTTGGCCAGCTCGCTCTTGACGAACGTGGCCACCGTCGGATGCGGGTCGTAGTTGGGCGTGTCCAGGGTGAAGCGGAAACCGCCCGCGTAGCCGGCCTCGGCGAGCTGCTTCTTGGCCAGCTCGATGTCGTACGGGTTGACCTTCGTCAGGTCCTCGTACCACGGGTCGGTGGGCGGCACCATCGAGCCGATCAGGCTGCCGTGCCCGGCCCAGATCGACTCCAGCAGTTTGGCGTCGTCGATCGCGGAGGAGACGGCCTTGCGCACCAGCGGCTTGTCGAACGGCGCCTTCCTGTCGTTGAAGGCGAGCAGCAGCTTGGTCGTGGAGTGACCCTCGGCCACCTTGTAGTCGGGGTTGCCGGTGAACTGGGCCAGCGCGTCGGGGCTCTGCTCGCTGGTGACGACGTCCACGGCACCGGTGAGCAGCGCGTTGTTGAGCGCGGTGGCCTCGGTGAAGTAGTGGAACACGACGCCGCCGTTGGCCGGCTTCGGGCCCCAGTAGCCGGGGAAGGGTTCGAGGCTGAGCGTCGAGCCGCGCTTCCAGGACCCCAGCTTGTACGGCCCCGTACCGTCCTCACCGGTCGTCAGGTCCTTGGCCTCGGCGTTGACGATCCACACGTAGCTCAGGTTGTAGAGCAGGGAGATCGACCTGCTGGACAGCTTGATGACCACGGTGCCCTCGTCGGGCGCGGTCACGGACTTGATCACCTCGAGCTGGCTCTTGCGCGCCGACTGCGAGTCCGCCGCGCTCACCCGCTCGATGCTCTGCTTCACGTCCGCGGACGTCAGCGCCTTGCCCGAGTGGAACGTCACGCCCTGGCGCAGCTTGAAGGTGTAGGTGAGGCCGTCGTCCGACACCTCCTGGCTCTCGGCCAGCAGGTTCTCCACCTTGCCCGCGTCGGTGAGCCGGTACAGGCCCTCGTAGACGTTGCCGTTGAACGTCTCCGTCACGCCCTGGCCGCCGCCGGCCGTGTTGTCGAGGTTCTGCGGCTCGTACAGGGAGCCGATCTCGATCGTGGCGGCGCCGCTGCCGGCGCCCTCCTGAGGTGCGGCCGCCGGGTCCGATCCGCATGCGGCGAGAGCGAGGGCCAAAGCGACCCCGACGCCGGCGAACTTCCTGATCAAGGTGACTCCTGAGCACAGCGGCCGGCACGCGGGACGGGGACGGCCGCTTTTATGTATATCGGGTAGGTAAACCTCACTATAGGTGGACGGGGGCATAAGGGAGAAAACCGCCCTTACCGTACGGGCTGCTGATCCGTGGCGAACGAGCGGATGTAGGCCAGCGTCGCGTTCATCGACGCCTCCAGCGGCTGCACGTCGAGCACCGTCTGGGACAGCAGGGTGCCGCCCTGGTGGGCGGAGAGCAGCGCGAAGGCGAGCTCGTCGAGGTCGGCGTCGGCGCGCAGCTCGTCGCGCTCGCGCATGGCCCGCAGCCCGTTGAGGATCAGGTCCTTCCAGCGCAGGAAGCCGTTGGCCAGGTCGGTCCTGGACTCCTCGTCTGTGCCGCTCAGCTCGCCGGCCAGGGTGCCGAGGTCGCAGCCGCCGCGGCAGCCGTTCTCTCGCTGGCGCTCGATCGCCGCGTCGGCCCAGGCGCGCAGGGCCTCGAAGCTGTCGAGAGCCGTTATTCGCGGTAGCCCTGGATCGAGCGCGGAGTCGGCCTGGCGGGTGATGACCGCCCTGATCAGGGCCTGCTTGCTGTCGAAGTAGTGGTAGAGCTGCGAGCCGCTGACACCCGCGGCGGCGCGGACGTCCTCGATGCCGGTGCCGGCCACGCCGCGCTGGGCGATGAGCGCGGTCGCCGCCTCGATGATGCGGTTTTTGGTGGCCTGGCCCTTCGGGGTCAGGCGGCGGGGCTTGGTTGCTTCGGCCACGTCGCAGAGCCTACCGGATTGGGTTGCGCAATCCAGAAAATGCCCCTACGTTTTTGGACAGATCAACCCAGAAAGTGAGTCCACCACCATGACCATCGCTCCCGCACGCACCCTCACCGCCCTTGTGACCGGCGCGACCGCCGGCATCGGCCGCGCCGTCGCGCTGCGGCTGGCCGCCGACGGCATCCACGTCATCGCCCACGGCCGCGACCCGGAACGCGGCGCCCAGCTCGTCAAGGAGATCACCGCCGAAGGCGGCACCGCCCGCTTCGTCACGGCCGACCTGGCGAACGCCGACGAGGTCAAGGCCCTGGCCGCCGCGGCCGGCGAGGTGGACATCCTGGTCAACAACGCCGGCATTTACACCTTCACCAGCACGCCCGGCACCAGCGCCGAGAGCTTCGACGAGCAGCTCGCCATCAACACCCGGGCCCCGTTCCTCCTCGTCGGCGCGCTCGCGCCGGGGATGGCCGAGCGCGGGCACGGCTTCATCGTCAACATCACCTCGACCGCGGCGACGTCGCCCGCGCCGATCGGCGGCGCGTACGGGGCATCGAAGGCCGCCATCGAACTGCTGACCCGCTCCTGGGCCACGGAGTTCGGCTCCAGCGGCGTCCGGATCAACGGCGTCTCGCCCGGCCCGGTCCGCACCGCGGGCACCACCGCCATGCTCGGCGAGAACATCGAGCTGATGGGCAAGGTCAACATCCGCGAGCGGATCGGCGAGCCCGAGGAGATCGCCTCGATCGTCCAGTTCCTCATCCACGCCGACAGCAGCTACATCAACGGCACCGTCATCGTCGCCAACGGCGGCGAGCGCAGCACCCTGCCGCAGTGAACGTCCTGGTCATCGGCGCCACCGGCTTCGTCGGCGGAGCCGTCGCCCGCCACCTCGCGGCCCAGGGCCACACGGTCACCGGCCTGGCCCGCACCGACGAAGCCGCTGCCGCGCACCCCGCACGCGGAGCGAGCTCGGCTGGACCCCGACGCACACCGACATGCTCACCATGATCGGCGAACCCCGCCTACGGCAACTGGCCACCCAACCGGCCTGACCCACCCCAGGGTTGCCCGCCCCGCTCGGCGCAGGTCCGTTTGGCATCGGCCGCGCTCGGCGTAGGCCCGTTTGTGCCGGGCCCTGCTTGGCGTCCGTTCCGTGCTCGACATCGGGTGAGCCCGTGTCGGATCCTGAGGGTTCGGGATCAGCGGGGCCGGGACGTCGTCTCGACCGGTGAGCGGTCGGGACGGCGTGCGCGTGCTCGCTGGGCGTGCGCGCAGCGGCCGGGCGCGATGAGCGCGTGCTGTGCGTGGTCTTCTCGACGCGCGCGGTCGTGAGGAGGATCTTCGGTGGAGACCAGGGGTAGTCACCGTCTCCGGAGAGCCGCCGGTTTACGCCTGCTCCACGAGCGGGCGTAGGCCGGCTCATGCCGTCGGGCCCGAGCGAGGAACACCCACCGCCACCCCGCCACCTCACACTCGCGCCCATCGCGCTCGGCGTGCTCCTCGGCGGCTGCCTCAGCGTGCTCAACGTCATCCTGGCCTTCAAGGCGGGCACCGGATCCGGCGGCGCGATCATCACCGTGCTGCTCGGCGGCGCCGCCCTGCGACTGCTGCGGAAGCTGAACTGGCGGACCCTGTTCGTCACCTATGCGACCGCCTCAGGAGGCACCCTGGCGGTCTCCGCGATCGACACCAGCATCGGCGCCGGCCTGCTGAGCGGCGACCCCATGCCGTCCTGGATCTCACTCGCCGGCCTCGCGCTCCTGGCGAACCTCCTCGGCCTCGTCCTGGGGGTGGTCCTGGCCCCTACAATCATCGGCGACCCCGGCCTGAAATATCCGGCCTTGTGGCCGGTCATCGACCTCATGCACACCCTGACCGGCTCCGGCGACCGCGAGGCGGGTGCGGAGAGGCAGCGGCTCATCGTCGTGGCCGCCGTCGTCGCGGCCGTGCTGTCGTTCGCGGCCGCGCTCGCCGGCCGGGACTCCCTGCCGCCCGCCCCCGGCCTGCCGCCATACCTCGCCCTGTCGTTGTCGCCGATGCTCTTCGGACTCGGCCTGCGCCTGCCGGGCGCCTCCACGGTCTGGATCGGCCTCGGAGCGGCGTACTCCCTCGTCGTCTGGTACGCCACCGCGCTGCGCACATCACCGCGGCCCGCGCCCGCCTACGCCGAGCACCTCGGCTCGCCCTGGATCCTCGCCGTGGGCGTGGGCCTGCTGCTCGGCTACGCCTGCGGTTTCGTGGTCAGGCTGGCGGCCGGGCCGGGCCGGGCCGTCGCCGGGGCGATGCGGGGGAGAGGCGGCCACCGGTGGCTCGCGGTGGCGGGCATTTCCGCCGTGGTGGCGGCTTTTGTCGCGCTGCCGCCGCCGTACCTGACGATCGCCGTCGCCCTCGTCGTCCTCGCCCCGCTGTTCGCCGTCATCCTGAACCGGGTCAACGCCGCCACCGGGATGGCGCCCACGGGCGTGCTCCAGTTCCTCGCCCTGGTCGTCCTCGCGCTGGCACACGTGCCGCAGGGGACGGCGTACCTGCTCGTCGGCCTCGTCTGCGGCTCGGCACTGGCGTCGGCGTACTACATCGAGGCGGCCAAGGTGGCCTCCACAGCACGGGACGCGCCGCGCACCCGCCAACTGCTCGCCTGCCAGGCGATCGGCAGCGTCGCCGGCGTCGGAACGGGCATCACGGTGCTCTTCCTGATCGGCGAGCTGGGCGCCGTCGGCAGCGCCGCCTTCCCCGCGCCCACGTCGAGCGCCCTGGACTTCCTGAACGCCCTGCTCCGGGGGTCGCCGGAGTACGCGCACTCGGCCGTGCTCTTCCTCGTCCCGGCGGCGCTGGCCGGGCTGGCCCTGGCCTGGACGCCGGTCCTGCCTACCCTGCTGGGCCTGGGCGTGCTGCTGCCCGCCGCCACCTCCGCCGCCATCCTGCTCGGCAGCCTGGCCAAGCTGGTCTCGCAACGCCGCAGGCGGGACGAGGGCGCCTTCGCCGCCACCGTCGGCTCCGGCCTGATCCTGGGCGGCGGCCTGGCGAACGCGTTGCTGCTGCCGATCCAGCTGATCACCTCGTGAACGCCAGTCGTACCAGGTAAAATGCGGTCCGCGGCCCCATCTGCGGCCCCATCCGCTGCGGGGCGCGGGAGACGACGATGACCAGACTGTCCGGCTTCAAGCGCGCCCGCAGGGGCGCGTCCCTGACGGCGGCGCTGCACGTGAGCAACGGCGATGCCACCGACCTGCCCGGCACCGGGCTCGCGCCCCGCCTCATCTACTGGCGCGACGTCCTGCACGAGGGCCCCGTGCCCGACGTGGAGCCGGAGGAGCTGCGCCGGATCAGGGCGGCGTTCCTGACCGGGGCGGACGCGGACGACCGCGCGGAGGGCGCGCGCATGTTCGCCGAACGGGACCGGACGCTGGCCGGCAACCGCGACGGCGAGTACGTCCTGTGGTTCGAGGCGGACCTGTACGACCAGCTCCAGATCATCGAGATCCTGTCCCGCCTGGCCGGCCTCGGAGTGCCGGCGGAGCGGATCACACTGATCTGCATCGGCGAGCACCCCGGCATCGCCCGGTTCGGCGGCCTCGGCGAGCTCACGGCCGCACAACTGCGCGCGCTGCCCGGCACGAACGCCCGCATCCGGCTCACCCCCGCCGCACTCGACCTGGCCACCCGGGCATGGGCGGCCTTCCGCGCCCCGGCCCCCGACGGCCTGGGCGCCGTCGCCGCCCACCGCTCGGCCGAGCTGCGCTTCCTGGGGGAGGCGTTCGACCGGCTCAGCCGCGAATACCCCTCGACCCGCGACGGGCTGTCGCTGACCGAGCGGCGCGTGCTGGCCGCCGTCGCCGGCGGCGCCACCGAGGCCGGGACGGCGTTCGTCCGCGCCGCCGCGCGCGAGACGCGCCCGTACCTCGGCGACTCCTGGTGCTACGCGATGATGGAACGGCTGGCGCGCGCGCCCGTCCCGCTCCTGGACGCCGAGCCGGCGGGCCGCCCGGTCGATCGCGGCACCGAGCTGCGGCTCACCAAGGCGGGGGAACGGGTGCTGGCCGGGGCGGCGGACCACGTGGCGCTCAACGGCCTCGACCGCTGGATCGGCGGGGTGCACCTGCACGGGCACGACGTGCCGTGGCGCTGGGACGAAGGCACAGAACGCATCGTCCCCGCGCCGGAACCGATCGGCGCGTCGGCGCCGGCCTCCTGACGCGCGCGTGGGCGGGCGCGGCGCGGCGAAGGTAGCGGCCACGCACAGTCCGGCCTCCTGACGCGCGCAGGGGGCGCTGTCGCACGACGGGAGCCGACCGCCCTGGGCGGTCCGGCGATACCGGGCACCGCACCGGGGGCGCGGAGCAGCCGGCCGCCGGTGTCGGTGCGCGGCACGCGTACCCGGCACAATGGGCGGATGGCCGAAGATGATCATCTGCCGGTGAGCCCGTTCGAGGAGCAGCTGTGGGCCGCGCACCGGGACGGGCACATGGCGCTGTGCCTCAGCCTGCTGCGCAGTGCGGACCTGGCGCTGCCGATCACCGCCGCCGCGGCGGCGGGCGAGGAGGCGCCCGCCTGGGCGACCGCCTCGGGCCCCGGGCGGACGTGGCTGCTCGCCTACACCTCGGTCGAGGCGATGCTGCTGGCCACCGGCGGGACCGCCACGCACTGCCGGGTCACCTCCATGACGGAGCTGGCGGCCGGCTGGCCCGACCCGCGATGGGGGCTGGCGGTCAACCCGGGGCTGGCGGTCTCGTTCCCGCTGGAACCGGGGACGGTGGCGCGGCTCGCGGTGCCCACGATGACCCAGGACCTCCTGCTCGACCCGGAGTCGGGCGTGCCCGTGGTGCAGAAGCTGATCGCCACGGCCGACCTGCCCGACCTGCTGGCCACGAGCGAGCCGAGGGTGTCGGGCTACTGCCACCACGCGCTCGACGTCTCTCACATCGCCACGCCCGCGGTCCTCGCGGCGGCGCTGGGCCGGCCTGACCTGCTCAGCGCGAGCGGCTCGCTGAACATCCTGCGCTGGCGTCCGGTCGGGCTCGGCCTCTACCGCACGCCGTACGGGGGGACCGACGAGGAGGGCCGGGAGGCGGTGGCGGGCTGGGTGGTCGAGGAGCCGCCGTTCGCCGGCATGGGGCTGGTGCCCAGCCCCGACAACATCATCCGCGAGTACAAGGTGTACGGCGTGGGCCTGCCCCACGGCGCCGAGATCTGGGAGCTGACCATCGCGGGGACCGAGCACCGCAGGGCCGTCTACCACGGTGACCTGCGCCGCTGGCTGCTGATCGGGAGGGCGGCGTGACCGCCTGGCACTCCTACCGGGCCCGCTGGCGGGGCGCCGACTACGCCGCCAGCCCCGAGCCGCACGCCCTGGAGCTGTGGGTACGCCTGCGCAGGACCGACCCGGCCGACGGGTTCGAGGAGGTCGAGCCGGGCTGCCACGTGCGCACGGTCCCCGTCGGGGAGTGCGAGTCGCTGCACTTCGTGACCGTGGTGTGCCGCTGGCGCGGCGAGCCGTTCCAGGTGCACGAGGAGCGGGACGGGCGGCTGCTGCTCGAATACCTCGGCGGATCGGTGCTCACGGCGCGCCGCCTGGGGCTCGACCGGATCGAGCGCGGCGTCTACCGATGCTGGGCAAATCATGACGAAGTGGACGAAATACGCGAGGAGGCCGTACTCATCACACCCTGAACTCACTGGGAAAGCTCTCCGGAATCCTCACTTTTGCGACAGACTCTTGTTTGTTGGTGTTCATGTGACGGAAACTTACTCCTCAGGAACATGCGTCGTAACAGGCGAGAGCGTCATGAGAGGGTCATGGGATCACTGGAGCGGCCAGACGTGGCGGGAGTGCGGGCCTACGCCGACGAACTGCGTGAGATGTTCACCCGGCTACAGGACCAGGGCCTCGAACTGCACACCAGGGCCAGAGCGGTCCAGGTGACGGAGACCTCGCCCGACGGCCTCGTGTCGGTGACCGTCGGATCGCGCGGCGAGCTCATCCGGATCGACCTGGACCCGCGCATCTACCGGCGCCCCGACGCGCGCGGACTGGCCGACACGATCGTGACCACCGCGCAACGGGCCGCCGCCACCGCCCGCGAGCGCATCGTGGAGATCTTCGCGCCCGTGATCCCGCCCGAGCAGTTCCAGGCGCACCTCGACGGAGACGTCGAGGCGGTCCTGTCCCAGCTTGCCGGAGGTGCCGAGTGAAGGATTGGGAAGGCGCGGCCATCGCCAAGCCGATCGTCGACCGGGGCATCTCCGCGTGGTCCGTGATGGCCGAGGAGGTCGAACGGAGCCTGCCCAAGCTCGTCTCCGACGTCGAGGCGCGCATCGCCGGCGCGCCCTGGGGCGGCGGGATGGAGGGCGAGGCCTTCATCCGTACGCACTTCCGCGACGGCGGGCCCGGCGAGCTGCTCAACCAGTGCGGCCGGCTCGCCAAGGAGATCACGGACGCGGGCGACCGGCTCAGGACGGCCATCGACAACACCCTCCAGACGGACGCCGACATCAAGCATGACCTCACGGCCCTCGCGCGGCAGCGAGAGGTCTGAGGCACCCGGGCATGACGCACACGGGCGGAATCGACGTCCAGGACACGGGGGACCGGCCGAGCCGGGGGCGCGCCGTCACCATCGACAGCGACATCCGCCCCGTCTGGGAGACCGAGGCGTTACCCGGCTGGGTGGTCTACTGGCTGATCCCCATGCTGTCCGCCGGCCAGAAATGGCCCGAGGCGACCGAGAGCGGGCTGTCGCAGCTGGCGCGGGCGTACGAGGCGCTGGCCGACGGGGCCTCCGGCTCGGCCGGGCCCGCGGGCTCCGCCGCGCGCACCGTCGTCACCGGCTGGGCCTCGCCCGCCACCGCCAACTTCGTCACGAGGATCAAGACCCTGTACGGCGACGACGGCATCTCCGGCGTCGACCGCAACGCGCGGGCCTACGCGCAGCAGGCCAACGACTTCGCCGTGGAGACGCAGTACTCCAAGCTCTCCATCAACGTGGCGTTCTGGATCACGGTCATCGCCATCGGCATCGCCATCATCGTCTCCTTCTTCAGCGCCGGGGCCTCCACCGCGCTCATCGGCCCGTACGCGGCCGGCGCCCGCGCCGCGCTGAGCCGCATCCTCGTCCGGCTCGCGACCGTGGCCGGCCGCGAGGTCGGCGCCACCAGGCTGGCCCGGGTGGCCGTGCTCAGCGGCGCCACCGGGCGCGGCGCCATCGTCCGGCTGCTGGCCTCGCCGATCGGCAGGGAACTCATCGAGGAGATCGGCGAGGAGTTCTTCATCGACGCGGCGGCCCAGTACCAGCAGATCAAGATGGGCACCCGCCAGGAGTGGGACTGGCAGAAGTCCGCCGCCTCGATCGTCGGAGCGGGCACCGGCGCCGTCATCGGCACCCGCCTGTCCGGGCCCGTCTCCCGCCTCACCAGCAGCGTCCCAGGCTTCACCGGCCGCGCCCTCACCACCGGCCTGACGAACACGATCGCCTCCCCGGTGGGCAGCTTCATCGCCAACGGCGTCGTGTACGGGCAGTTGCAGAACCCGTTCACCGCCGACTCGCTGGCGGGCGGCTTCCTCGGCGGCGCGGGGCGGACCGGCAGCATCAGCCCGTTCAACCCGGACGTCGCCTCCGCCCTGGCCCACCCGCTGAGCACGCTCGCCGCCGCGCACTCCGCCGCCGCCAGGACCGACGCGGCCCGCGCGGACGCCGGCCCGGGCGCAGGTCCCGGGACCGGTCCCGGCCCGGGCACCGGCCCCGGTGGCCCGAACTCCCCGGACGGCCCCCAGGCGCCGACCGGTCCCGGGGCCGGGGGTCCCGCCTCGGGCGGCCGGGCCGGCAACCAGGCGGCCACCCGGATCCCCGACCAGGCCGGCGTGCCCGCCCAGCGCACCGCCTCGTCTTCCGCACCGCAGGGCGGCCGGCCGTCGATGCCCGACGCCGACCCGTCCGCGCCCCGCCGCGCCCCGTCCACCCCCGACACGACACCGGACCCGGCCCCCCGACCGGCCCCGGACCCGGAGGCGACCCCAGAACCGGAGCCGAGTCCGGAGCCGGTCATGAACGCGGACCCGGCCGCGAACCCGACCGCGAACTCGACTGGGGACCCAGCCGCAGACCAGGGAGCGGGCCAGGGCGCCGGCCGCCGGCCCGGCACGGCCGACCACGAGCCGTCGCCCCTGGCCACCGCCGACACCCCCGCCCAGGCCGACCCCGAGGCGCCCGTCCGAGGCGCGACGGCACAGGACGGCGGCGCGCCCGCCGTCGGTGACACGGCCTCCCAGCCGGACAGCGCCGCACAGAACGGGCCCGCTCAAAACGGCCAGAACCAGGATGGGTCCGCTCAGAGCGGTCCGAATCATGATGGTGCCGCTCAGAATGGCCCGGCTCATGATGGGTCCGCACAGAACGGACCGGCGTCCCGAGGCGAGCCGCGTCAAGCGGACGCCACGCCGGTGGGGGAGCCCGGCGACGGCCGCGACCGGACCCAGGGCGCCGCGGTGCCCGCCGCGGCCCAGCTGACGCCGGCGGGCCGGGCGCGGACGGCGCTCGTGGACGCGATCGGCACGAACTTCCCGAACGCGGTGATGGGCCCCGCGGGCGACCTCATCGTCCCGGTCCCCGGCGGGACCCGGGTCCTCCCGGCCGCCACACTGAGCCGCATCGGCGCCCTGCTCCACGCCCGCGCCACCGAGGTGCAGAATCAGGCGGACCTGGAGGTGGAGGCGGCCTCGCTGCTCCTGGTCGCCCAGGCCGACGACCGATTCTCCTCAGCGGCCCCGGAAGGCGGCCCGGACACGGGCCCGGACAGCGGCCTGAACGGGGGCCAGAACACGTCCCCGCGCACCGGCCCTGACACGTCCCAGCAAGGCGTCCACGACACGGCGCCCCGCACCGGCCCCGACACGGCCCCGCGCGGCGCCCCGGACGCCGCCCAGTCCCCGGACACCGCACAACCTCAGGGCAGCGCGGCGGCTCCCATGCTGGCGAGCGCCCCCGGGACCGTGACCTCCCAGCCGGTGCCCGGCACCGGCTACGTCCCCGGCACCCGCACCGGCCCCGACCTGACCACCGACGAGGCCCGCGACGCCATCGCGGACCTGCGACCCGACCACTTCGGCGACGAGGACGTCCAGGCGCTGGCCTGGTCCCCGGACGGCACGACCCTGATGGTCACCACCGGCGACGGCCAGACGCACCGCTTCCACCCGGTCGTGGGCGGCCTCGACTCCCGTCTGATGGGCCAGACGGAGCTGAAGCAGGGCATCGACGACCCGCACGTCGTCCACTTCAACCCCCGCGTCGCCTCCGACCAGCTGCCCAGGCTATGGCTGCACGAGATCACCGACACCCTCCAGCGGCTGCAGGCCACCCGGCAGAGCTCGAGCCAGGGGGTCCTGCGACGGGTGCTGCCCGGCAACCGGCCCTCCCGCGACGAGTGCGTGCCCGCCCGGCGCAACGAGCTGGCCTACCTGACCGAGCAGTGGCGGCGGGCCCGCACGCTGCCCGAGAAGCGCCGCCTGGCCGTGGACATCGACGGCGTCATGCGCGAGCTGCAGGAGCACGGGGACACCCCGCCCGCCCCGCCCTGGGCCCCGAGCAACGACGGCCGCCCGGCCCACGCGCCGTCCGTACCCGGCGATCCGCTCACCGCCGACGTGGCGGCGGTCGTCACGGCGCTGGAAGGCGCGGAACGGGCACTCCAGCAGCAGATCGCCTCGAAGCGGGCGAGCGCGGAGAACGCCCGCCAGGAGGCGAAGAAGGCCAGGCGTTCGGCGCGCAGGACGCTGAACCACCACGACTCCGGCCGCTACGAACGTGCCCGCCAGTCCAAGCGGGAGGCCCGCGGTCACCGCAACACGCAGGCCAGGCACACCAGGATCGCCGACGCCTACGAGGCCGCGCTGGCGGAGGCCACCCGCGCCAGGCAGGTGTACGAGCAACTGGCAGGCGCGCTGCGCTTCGCCTCGACGCCCCCGGCACCGGGCGAGGTCAGCATGGCCGACATCGCCGCGCGCCTGGCCAGGCAGGCCGCGGAGCAGCACCAGCGCTACCTCGACGCGCTGGCCGCCGCGCTGCCGCAGGAGGTCGCCCTGTCGGCCTCGCTGCCCGCGGGCCGGCTGGCGCACCTCGGCGCGCTCACCAGCACGGTCAACACCATGCTCGAACGCGAGGGGATCGCCAAGCAGTACACCCCCGAAGAGCTCGGGCGGGCCATCAGGGCGGACTTCCACAAGGTCGTCACACAGGAAGGAGTCGTGCTGCGCACCGGCCACGGAAAGTCGGCCTCCGAGCTGCGCATCCGGCTCACGCTCTCCGACCTGGTCGAGGTGATCGACCCGGCCGTGAAGGCGTCCGAGATGATGGTCGGCATCTTCTTCCAGGCCGGCCGGACGGTCACCGCGACCGAGTCGGGCAGCGCCGGCGTGTTCGGCAACCTCAACACCAGCGGGCTCGCCCAGATGCTGCCCGAGGGCCAGTGGACGCGCATGGTGGGCGAGCTGGTCGGCCTCGGCCTGGGCGCGAGCGCCGGGCGGAGCTGGTCGGCGTCGGGCGGGGCGGGCATGTACGCCCAGGGCGGCTCGGTCTCCGACAACCGCAGCGAGTCCCTGCTGCTCGACGCGGCCGCCACGTGGACGGTCGAGATCCGCACCGGACGCGACGAGGCCTGGCGCGACACCACCACGGTCACTTCGGGCCTGCCCGGCGACAGCCCCGCCCAGCGCCTGTGGGTGTCGCACTCCTACACCGACCAGCCGCCGCGCAAGCTGGTCTGGGTCGACGACGCGCGCCGCACCCGCTCGCTGCCCAACCACGTCGTCACCGGCATGACCGGCCTGGAGGAGGCCCTCGACGCGCTCGCCGGCCGGCTCGGCGGCGATTTCGCCCAGATCGGCACGAACTCCCGCTCCAACCTGCGCAAGTTCATCACCGAGGAGCTGCCGAGCCGGCTGCGGGAGGCGACGGACAAGGGCATCGACCGGGTCATCGACGTGGACGGCAAGCCCCAGGTCCGCATCAAGGTCAAGACCGAGGTCGTCCTGGTCGCGAGCCGCCCGGTCGGCGGGCCGAGCAACCAGGAGTGGGAGGAGGAGGTGCTCGTCGACTTCGCGGCCTCGCCCGGCGGGGCCTCCTCCGGCGGGTCGCTGGAGGCCAACTCCTCCGCCGGGCTGAACATCCCCGGGCTGCAGCAGGTCGACATCATGGCGGGGTACGACCCGGCGATCGGGCCCCGGCTGAAGGGAGCGCGGTCGGCGTCGCAGACGTACTCGGCGACGGCCAACGGCCAGGCCATCCATCCGACCGTGCTCAGGTTCACCCGGCCCACCCAGGGCTACCGGCTGGAGCTGCGGCACACGTTCACCGTGGAGAAGATCGGCGAGCCGCCGGTCACGCTGCCGCCGATGCGCGGCGACGCGCTCGTGCGCATGCAGGAGCGCCTCGCCTACCGGTTCGGCCTGCCCGTGGACGCCGCGGCGCGGATCCACGTGAACGGCAAGGTACTCACCGATGCCGACGGCAACGACGTGCTGCGCGGCGACCCCATGCCGGTGCCGATCAAGGGCCGCAAGACCGAGCTGCCGGAGATCATGGGCGACGGGCCCGGGCAGGTCCGCGGCGCGGGCCCCGGTATCGTGCACGAGATCTTCGAGATGGACGACGTCGCCGAGGACGTGCTCGGCCAGCTCGCCGACACCGGTCTGGTGCCCAGGATCGTGGATGGCATCCCGCAGTACGACTCCAACGAGCTCGTCCGCGCCAGCCAGGCGCTCAACCTCCAGGAGGTCCTCCAGCAGCTGTCCGAGCGGCGCCTGCGCACCGGCTACAGCCAGGCGGCACAGGACGGCCTCCTCATCGACCTGGTCGCGCACGGGCTCAACAGCGCACCCGACCACTACACCGTGCGCGTGTCGCTGAAACAGGACTTCAGCGACCGCGGCACGTACGTCGGCCTGAGCGAGGAGGACACGAACGTCGACCTCGACATCGGCACCGACACCTCCGCGCGGGCCATCAGCCGGTCCAGGACCTACAGCGGCGGTCCGTCCGCGAGCATGGGCGACGGCCCGGCGGAGGGCCACGACGGGCTGAAGCACGAGGTCGGGGTGAACGGCGGCGGCAACGTCACCCACACGGCCGGCTCCAGCACCGGCGGCACCGTCAACGTGGTGACGCTCGGGGAGACCAAGGGCGCCGTGGCGTTCATGGACGTCAAGCACAAGCTGGTCGTGGAACTCGTGCACGACGGCGAGGCGGAACTGCTGCTCTCCCGCGACGGCAAGGCGAGGATCGCGATACCCGTCGACCTCCTCCCGGTGGACGGCCCCGCCCAGAACGCCTCGGTGGGCAAGCCGACCCGCGCGCTGATGAGCCATGCCACGCTCCTGGCCATGGACGTGCGCGACGCGATGGCCGCGGCGCGGCGGGTGCTGCCCGCCGGGATGCGGGAGGACTCGCCCGCCTACCACCACATCGCGGCCTTCCTCAACACGCGCAACCTCGTCTCGCACCCCGAGCTGCTGGAGAGGCCGGTCAACAGCGACACGGCGACCCGGCCGCAGGGAGTCGCGCCCACCCAGTCGTCAGTGTCCGTGCAGGGCGAGCTCGGCGAGGCCGAGGTGATCGGCGTCGTCGACCACGTGGTCGGCAAGATCCTGTTCGGGCTGGGCAGCGCCGGAGTGTCGTGGGGCGCCTCGACCGGCCTGTCGGTCGGCGCTTCGACCGGCCTCAGCGACCTGGACGGCGGCGGCACGCAGAGCGACGGCGGCTCGCTCACGCTGCCCTCGCGCTCGGGAGGCACCTCGAACTCCACCTCCATCCTGGACATCTGGGGCACCGAGGAGCTGACGATCGAGTTCGGCCGCCAGTACATGCTCCGCGCCGACATGGACGTCACCCTCAGTGGCCAGGAGAGCCGCCCGAACGCGCTGCCCACGGAGGAGGGACGCATCCCCGCAGGCAAGCCGGGGACCACCGCCACCAAGGGCGCCGTCCTGTTCTCCATCCCCGAGTACGACGCGCTGCGCATGTACGCCGACGGAGACCTCGCACTCCCGCTGCACCTGGTCGCCGACGCCGTCGAACGCTTCCGCAACGGCAGCCTCACCCTGGACCGCACCCTCGCCGTGCCGCTCATCCACACCTACGTCAAGGCCCTGGCCGAGGCGCGCACCCGCGGCGAGGTCCCGCCGCTCGCCGAGAGGCACAGCGCCAAGCAGCTGCTGAAGCCGCTCAGAAAGGTCACAGGACTCGCCCCCGAGACCACGCGGGTCAAGAAGGGTGAGGAGGAGACCCGGCTCGACGAGGTGCTGAACGAGGCCCAGGAGCTGATCCGGCGCAGCGAGGAGGTCGTGTTCGGGCCCCAGTACGAGAACGGCATGGGCCTGAGCGTCGTGGAGTCGTTCGACCTGACCAACGACCAGGACGAGGACGTCAACCTGCTGGACGCGGTCCTGCACGCCGTGAACGAGGCGATGCCCGGGGCCGAGGAGAACACGCCGACCCTGCGCAGGGAGGCGAGCGTCGACTTCGCCGGCGACCGGGCGCAGATCCGCATCCCGTCCATGTGGTCGGACAACGGCTTCGAGAAGACGTACCACGTACAGAGCGGGCGGCCGGCGGACGGAGCCGAGGCGGTCACCGTACGGGTGCGGCTGGAGCCCGCGGAAGGAGCCGACCCCCGCAAGGGCAGATTCCTCGGCCACACCTCCGACTCCGGCATCATCATCCAGCGTTACCGCTACACCGACCTGTCGCACGTAGCGGGGTACAACGGCTCCTACTCCGCCGGCGCCGACACCTCCAGCACCGACGACGGGGACGGGGGCGGCTTCGGCCTGTCCACCGATCGCGGCCGCTCCTTCTCCAGCACCAGCAACGAGCAGGGAACGCGGCTGCAGCGCATCGGCCTGTTCAACGGCCTCGACCGCGTGGAGCAGGACATGGTCCTGGTCATCGAGGTCGAGCGCAAGCCGGCCCGGGTCAGGACCGCGCCGGGCGCGACCCGCAGGGCCCGCGCCGCCGCCGCGATCAAGGCCGCGGCCGAGCGGGTCCGCCGCCGTCCCAAGGTGCTCCCCGTCCGGTACGACGCCAAGCTCGTCCGCCGCCTGCCCACCGGCATGGTCAGGCCCGCGAACGAGGACCCCGGTCCGCTCGTCACCGTGACCGACCCCCGGCGGGTCGAGCTGCACTCCGGCCACTTCGTCGAGACGCTGCGGCAGGACCCCGCCAGGCCCACCCTCCTCGAGGTCGTCACCGCCCAGCTGGGCAAGATGCTGGGCCGCAACACGGTCGCAGAACGCCGGGCCGAGCTCGTCGCCAGGCTCGACCCGTCCGCGCTGATCAGCGGCTTCGAGCGGATGGCCGGGCCGGGCGGCGACACCGTCGTCCGGATGGCCAGGCAGAAGTTCAAGGACCAGGGCGCCGATGTCACGATCAGCGCTCGCCTGTCCGACCTCACCGTCGTGGCCGGGCCGTTCGACGCCGAGAAGGGCGACGTGGACAGGAAGGCCGACGCCCAGAACATCAGCGTGTCGCGCAGCCGCGTCCTGCCCGTGGCCGGGAACGTCTCCATGAAGACCGGACTGGGCATCGACTACGGCACCAGGGCCGGCGAGCAGTCGTCGGAGACCGTGAACGACCACCACGGGGCGCGGCGCGAACGCAGCAGGTTCGTGCGTGGCAAGGTCTACACCGTGCGGATGCGGGTCGACTACGACCTCGTCTTCCAGCACGTGGCCCGGCTGCGCAACGGCGACGTACGGCCCGTCGGCGACGCGGTCCGCATGCCGGGCGCGAGCGGCGGCGAGGTGGACGTGACCCTCTTCGCCGAGGAACTCGAGGAGCTGCTCGATCGGATGGAGTCGGGCGTGCGCATCGGGCCCGAGTCCGACGTGTCGCACACTTTCCCGTTCGTGCCCGCCTCCGGACGCCAAGGGCTCATCCAGGTGCTCGGCGACGCCCGCCTGGCCGCCAGGGAACGCGGGGCGGCGGCGGTCGTCGCGGTACGTGAGCCGGACGGCCTGCACCGCTACGTCGCCTACCCCGACGGCAGGATCACCAGCCGCACCCCCGACGGAGGCTTCGCCGAGGCGTTCTCCACCCTTCCGCCCGGCCTGCTGGAGGCCGCGGACCAGCTCCGCAACCCCCGGCTGGACCTGCGGCAGGTCTTCCTGACCTCGGAAGTGGAGGGCACGTTCGCCGACCAGCTGACCGCCGCGCTCCGCGACCGCGGCGCCCTCCCGCCCGCGCCCGCCGCGCCCGCCTGGCCCGCCGCCACAGGGCCGTCGCACGCGTCGGCCGGAGGCAGCGTCGCCCAGGGGCTCACCGGCGGGTCGGCGAGCTCGGGGCCCGCGCACGCGGCCACGGACCAGGCGATCGCCGGAACCCCCTTCGACGCCGCGGCCAGGCCGGAAGGAACCCCGGACCTGACCCTCACCGAGGTGCGCGCCCAGCCCCTCTCGGCCGCCGACTTCGGCGGGGCGGTGGCGAACGCGCGCTGGGCCGGCGGCGACCGGGTCGTCCTGCAGTTCACCGGCTCGCCAGACCAGCACGTCCAGGTGCTGGTCGAGGACCCGGGCGCCGGACTGCTCGGCCGTACGGACCTGCGGGCCGGCACCGCCGCCGACCCGCACGTCATGCGGATCGGGCCGAGGGTGGACCCGCAGGTCGTGTCCTCGGTGCTGGTGCACGAGATCTCGCACGCCGCCCAGGCGAGCGCCGCGACGGCGGCCGGAGCCCGGCAGGGAGTCGTCCGGCCGTCGCTGTCGCACGACGTGGCGGAGGGCACGGACCACTGCCTGGTGCCGCGCCTGGACGAGCACGCCCACCTGTCACGCAAGTGGCGGGCGGAGGAGGACCCGGCCGCGCGGTCGCGGCTGGCGGAGGCGATCGGCGCCCTCGCCGCCGACATCGAGCGCCGCGGCCACACCCCGCCGCCCCCGCCCTGGGGCACGGGCCCGCACCGGCCGGCGCGCGACGGACAGGAAGGCCCGCTGGCCCGGCTCCGCGGCCTGATCGACGCCGTCACGCGGCAGGAGCCCGCGCCCGGCCGTGGCCGCTCCCTGGCGTCCCTGCTGGGCGGCACGGAGACAGACGCCAGGACGACCGCGGCCGAACTCCGCTCCGAGGTACGCAGGGCGGGCCTGGCGGAGGACCAGCCGGGCGCGGCGGCCAGGACGATCTTCCTGGCGCGGGCGGGCGAGCTGACCCCGGAGCAGATCGCGGCGATCCGCGGTCCCGTGGCGCTGCCCGAGATAGCCACCGCCAAGGCGTTCGAACGCGGCGCCGCCCTCCTGGGCGCCCGCGTCCGCACGCACGGCCCCGGCCTGCTGGACATCCAGGTGCCAGGCCACCCGCCCATCGCCGTCGAGATCCAGCCCGCCGGCCGCGCAACGCCCCCCGACGCCGCCGCTCAGGGCGGGCCTGCCCAGGGGGTGCCTGCCCAAGGAGTTCCTGCCCAAGGGGGCCCTGCTCAGCATGGAGCCGCGCAGAACGGGCCCGCTCAGGACGTGGGCGTGCTGACGTTCCAGGTGGACGATCACCGCACGATCGGCGCGAACGAGCGCGCCGCCGCCGCCACGGCGGCCGCCGCCGTGGCACGGGCCATGGGCCTGAATGCCGCGGATCACGCCAAGCTGGCCGAGGTGTACGAGGCCGCGCGCCAGGTCCGCACCGCCACCGCCGCCCAGCGCCCCGGACGGCTGGGCGTCCTGCGCGACCTGGCCGCCACCGTCCCGTTCCACCTCGTGCCCGCTCCCATGGCCGCGCACCTGACCACGCTGCTGGAGACGAGCCGCCGCCCCGCGGCGCGGCACGCGTACTGGGAGCGGATGCGCCGCCTCAACGACGGCACCGGCCTCCTGCCACCGGAGGAGGAGTGCCGCTGCCCCGCGGACGGCCCCTGCGGGTGCGGCCTGCGGGCGTGGACCGGCCGGGTACGGGCATGATGGGAACCCCGACCACACCCCGAGGAGAGAAGACGGAGATGACCTTCGCGGTAGCGCGGACGAGGGATGAGGCCCACCTCTACCTCGACCTGCACCCATGCACCTGCGGTTCGGTGGACACGACCTGGGAGAGCGGGATCGTCGGCGCCGCCGACGGGCCGGCCAACCGCTACAGCGGCGTCTGCGGGGAGTGCGGCAGGGACAGGGAGTTCGTCTTCGGCCTGCCCGAGCGCCCCGTGATGCCGGCGGGCTACCCGACCTTCGGGGGCCAGGAGCGGTCGCAGCTGCTCGACGCGGGGGAGTGGATGTGGGTGGCCGATCTGACCGCGGGCAACGTGCCGGTGGACGACGAGGCCGAGGCCAGACGCACGCTGGCGGTGGCCGCCGCGGCGGTGGAGGAGGTCGTCAAGTTCATCCCGCCGGGAGCGGAGGCGGTGCCCGACGACGGGTTCTGGTCGCCGCGAGGGCGGGAGGTGCGCGCGGCCGAGCCCGGCAGGTTCCGGCTCGACCGGCTGCTGATCGTCCGCGACTCCTATCGCGATCTGGCGGCCCGGCATGCCTGATCACGACCCCGAGCACCCCGGGCCCGACCCTCGGCGCCAAGTCCCCGGCCGCGACCCGGACCAGGGGCCGGACCCCCGCCTGGGAGACGGCCCGGACCCCCGCCTTATCGACGATCTGGAACACGGTGCTGACGGGCCGGGGCCGGCGCGGAGCCTCGTGGAGGCGTACGTCTATCTCGACCTGGTGGCGCCGGGCGGCTCCGAGCAGGCGGCGGTCGCCGACGGGAGCGAGGGCTGGCTGGTGCGCGCCGGCGGCGTCGAGGTTCTCGTCCCCTACGAGGCGGAGGAGACGGCCAGGCAGGCGGAGGCGACGTTCGGCACGGGGCTGAGCGCGCTGCTCGACCCCGGCCAGTGGGTGCTGGTCGCGTCCACGTACGCGAGCAGGGCTCTGGAAGGCGGTCTTCTGCTCGCCGAGGACCCGTCCGACCCGGAGGGGCTCGACACCGTCGCCGCCGACTGGTCCTTCGCCGCCGACGCCATCGCGGAGGCGCTCAAGTTCGTCCCCGAGGGCGACGCGGGCGCTGACGGGCCGGATCCCGAGTCCTTCTGGACGGAGATGGGCCGCTCGGCCCGCGACGCAGCGCCCGGCCGCTTCACCCGGGCCAAGCTGGAGAGCGACCTCGCCTTCTACCGCCAGAACCTCGCCGACCTCCACCGCCTGCACGCCGACTGACCAGCGGCTTCTCCGACCGGCCCGCATGCGGACCGACCCCGATCCTCTCTGGGAACGTCCGTGCCGGTCGGTAAGCCTGCGCCGGTTCTTGCGCGATCAAATCATGTATATCTGGTAGGAAATGTTGACTTAGTGGCTCGGGGCTCGTAGCTTCATGGTCATGAGCCAGGGCCTTCGCCTGACCCGGCGCCCGCACGTGGACTTCGGTCACGTCACCAGCGCGCAGTGTCGCTGATCACAGAGTGGAACGATCCGCCCGCACCCTCCCGTACGGGCCGAACACCCCTGTCCGCGACGACCCCCAGAGGACCAGCCACATGTCTGCCCCCTCCCAGAGACCTGCCGCGAGAGGACCGGCGGCGCTCGCCGCGACCGTCCTGATCGCCCTCGTGACCGCCTGCGCCGCCCCAGAGAGCGGGAAAGCGGCCCTCGCCGCCGACGCGCCGCTGCCGGCCACCGTCCCCGCCGGCACCAAGCTGATCATCGGCGACCCTCCGACCAAGGTGGCGCTCCAGTTGTCCGGCGAGATCGACAAGTTCTCGTTCGACGTCGAATGGGCCAACCTCAGCGGCGGCCCCCAGACCAGCGAGGCGTTCAGGGCCGACGCCCTCGACGTCGGCGCGGTCGCGGAGATCCCGCCCATCCACGCGAACTGGACCGGCCTGCCCGTCAAGATCGTCGCCTCTAGGTTCCGCAAGGACCCCCTCACCCACCCCACGTACGAGCTCGGCATCGCCCCCGGCGTGAACGTGCGGACCCTGGCCGACCTGCGCGGCAAGAAGATCGCCTACAGCCCCGGTCAGGCCCAGGGCGCGCTCGTGCTCAAGGTGCTCAAGCACGCGGGACTGACCAAGAACGACGTCACCCTCGTCGAGCTGCCGAGCACCGGCGACGTCTACCCCAACGCGCTGGCCTCCAGGCAGGTCGACGTGGCGCCGATCGGCGGCGTCAACATCAAGCGCTACACCGCCAAGTTCGGCAGGGACGGCGCCACGACCGTCGCCCACGGGCTGCGCGACGACCCCGGCCACCTCTACGTCCGCACGGCCACCCTCCAGGACCCGGCCAAGGCCGCCGCCATCCGTGAATACGTCGCCGCCTGGGCCCGCGCCGCCCGCTGGGTCTACGAGCACCCGAAGGAGTGGATCGAGGGCTACTACGTCAAGGACCAGGGCCTCACGGCCGCCGACGGGCAGTATCTCATCGAGCTGGCCGGCGAGCCCGACATCCCGGCCGACTGGTCCCAGGCCATCGCCAGGCACCAGGAGACCATCGACATCCTGGCCGCCGAGACGGGCAACCCGCCGCTGAAGGCCCAGGACCTGTACGACCTGCGCTACCAGGCCGTCGGCGCCGAGGCGATCGGCGGCGGTGCCCGATGACCCTCCTCGACTCACCCCGCGACTCCGGCCCCGACGCTGGGAGTGCCGCCGAGCCTGGGGGCGACTCCCGGCGCGACGACCGTTCCGCGGCCCCCGCCCGCTCGCGAACTCGTCGCCGGTTGCGGCCGGGGCGGCGGATCAGGTTCGGGTTCCTGCTGGGGCCGTTCCTGCTGCTCGCCCTCTGGACGGCCGCCTCGGCCACCGGCTGGCTCGACCCGCGCTTCCTGTCCCCGCCTTGGGACGTGATCGGCACCGCCGCCGAGCTGACCGGGACCGGCCGCCTCCAGGACAACCTGCTGGCCTCGGTCGGCCGAGTGGCGCTCGGCCTGGCCATCGGCGTGCCGCTCGGGCTGGTGCTCGCGCTCGTCTCCGGGCTCAGCCGCTGGGGCGAGGCCGTCATCGACGGGCCCGTGCAGATCAAGCGGGCGATCCCGTCGCTGGCGCTGATGCCGCTGCTCATCCTGTGGCTCGGCATCGGCGAGGGCATGAAGATCACCGTCATCGCCGTCGGCGTGCTCGTGCCGATCTACATCCACACGCACAACGGCCTGCGCGGCATCGACAGCCGTTACGTCGAGCTGGCCGAGACCGTCGATCTCGGGCGCGGCGCGTTCATCGGGAAGGTGGTCCTGCCGGGGGCGCTGCCGGGTTTCCTGCTCGGGCTGCGCTTCGCGGTCACGACGGCCTGGCTGTTCCTGGTGGTGGCCGAGCTCATCAACTCCACCAGCGGCATCGGTTACATGATGGATCTGGCGCGCACGTACGGGCAGACCGACGTCATCCTCGTCGGCCTCGTCCTGTACGGGCTGCTCGGCCTGTTCTCCGACGCCGCGGTGCGGATCGTGGAGAGGAGGGCGTTGTCATGGCGGCGCACGCTGGCGAGCTGACCCGCGTCAAGGGCCTGACCCGCGTCTACGGGGAGCGGGCGGTGCTCGACGGGCTGGACCTGGAGCTGGCGCCCGGCGAGTTCGTCGCCCTGCTCGGCCGCAGCGGCTCCGGCAAGAGCACCCTGCTGCGCGCCCTGGCCGGCCTGGACGGCGACCTGACGGACGGCCATTCGAGCCGTCGTCAGGGCAGCCGGACAGGCGGCCGGACCGGTGGGGCACGCGGCTGGACACGTGTCCGATCGGGCGGCCGGTCGGACAGCGGCTCGGGAAGCGGCTCGGGCGGGCGGTCCGATGACCGGGCACACGACAGAACAGGCGTCCGGCCGGGTAGCCGGGTGAGCGGAGGCACGGTCGAGGTGCCCGATCAGGTGTCGGTGGTGTTCCAGGACGCCAGGCTGCTGCCCTGGCAGCGGGTGCTCCCGAACGTCGTCCTCGGCCTGCCCCCGGGCGCCGAGCGGCGCGGACGGGAGAGCCTGGCCGAGGTAGGGCTGGCCGGCCGTGAGCGCGCCTGGCCGAACGAGCTGTCCGGCGGCGAGCAGCAGCGCGTCGCGCTGGCCCGCTCCCTGGTACGCGAGCCCCGCCTGCTCCTGGCCGACGAGCCCTTCGGTGCGCTCGACGCGCTGACCAGGCTCAAGATGCACGCCCTGCTGCGCCGCCTGTACGAGCAGCACCGCCCGTCCGTGCTCCTGGTCACCCACGACGTGGACGAGGCCATCGCCCTGGCCGACCGCGTGCTCGTCCTGGACGACGGCAGGATCGCGACCGAACAGCGACTCGACGGCGGCGCGAGCCACGCCGAGCTCAGAGCCGTCCTGCTGCGAGCCTTGGGCGTGACAGGCGACGACCGCGACGCACCCGCCCGCGATGCGGCCGTTCGTGAAGACGGCCGCCCATGACGGCGGGTCAGTGTGTGAGAACGGACGTTGTGGCGGTAGATGTCGTGAGATGGCAACCCGTAGTGGCTGGCCGTACGGACGGAAGGAGGCGGATCGCGATGGAGGATGATCGTGACGGGTCACGGTGACGAGACGATGGCGGCGGCGGGATCGGCGGAGCGGTGGGATGCCGCCATACTGGTACGGTCCGCCGAAGCCGCCGGGTGACTGCACGAAATCCCAGAATTCCCAGTATTCCTACTCAACCTATGGGAAAATAAGGGCATGAGTCTCGAGGAGATGCGCGCGTCGAGCGCCCGCGCCGATTCCCCGCTGACCGCCGCCATCATGGCCGGCAGGTGGATCAGGTCGGCCGCGATCGACGACGAGCACGGCCGGCGCTGGCTGGCCAACCCCGACGCGCGCGGCGCCTCGGCGGTCACCTCCGAGCCCTGGTCTCTCTACTCGGGCGCGGCCGGCATCGTGCTGTTCTTCCTCGAACTCGCCACCGCCACCGGACACGAGGCCTACCTGGAGGATGCCAGGGCCGGCGCCCGCCGGCTCGCCGCCACCTGGCGCGAGCAGGACGACCTCACCCTCTACCACGGCCTGACCGGCGTCATGATCGCCCTCATGGAGGCCGGCTGGACGCTCGGCGAGGCCGAGTTCGAGGCGGAGGCGGCGGCCATCGCCGACCTCATCGTCCGCCGGGGCGTGGAGCAGAGCTCGGGCGACGGGGTGCAGTGGTCGCGGGACCCGGCGCAGCGCGGCGAGGGCGGCATCATCCTCGGGCTCCTCCGCGCCGCCACCCACCTCGGCGTGCCCGCGTACGAGGAGGCGGCGGTCGAGGCCGGGCGGCGCATCGCCCGGCTGCCCGTCCCCGGCCACCGCTTCGGCGACTGCGCCGACCTGCCCGTCGACGCCGTCACGCCGGGCTTCCTGGCCGGCACGTCCGGCACCGCGTTCCTGCTCGCCCGCCTGTACGGCGTAACAGGCGAGGACCGCTTCCTGCACGCCGCGCGCAGCGGCGCCGCCTTCGTGCGCGAGGTCAGCCACGTGACCGGCGCCTGCGCGGTCGTCCCGCACCACGTGCCGCAGGCCCGCGACCTGCACTACCTCGGGTTCTGCTCCGGCTCGGCGGGCGTGGCCAGGATGTTCTACGAGCTCTACCGGGTGGCGGGCGACCCCGGCGACCTGGAGTGGGCGGGACGGCTGGCGCACGGCATCGTGAGCAGCGGGGTGCCGCGACGCCGTACCGAGGGCTACTGGAACGTCGCCTGCCAGTGTTGCGGCACGGCCGGCGTGATCGAGCTGTTCGCCGGGCTGTGGGCCGCGACCGGCGAGGAGCGCCACCTCGAATACGCCCGCACGCTCGCCGCCGACCTGATCGGCCGGGCCACCGACCACAACGGGCAGGGCTACCGCTGGTACCAGGCGTACCGGCGGCTCCGGCCCGGTGAGGTGACGGCCGACACCGGCTACATGGTCGGCGCGGCCGGCATCGGCACGGCCCTGCTGCACCTCGACGCGGCCGGCCAGGCGGAGCACCCGCGCCGGGTCGTCCTGCTGCCCGACAACCCGTTCCCCGCCATCCCGCTCCCGTCCTCCCTGTTCGCGGGCGACTGACCGGCGCCCGATAGGCTCGGCGCCGTGACCCGACAAGCCCGTTACGGAAAGTTCATCGCCCAGGACGGCCGGGGCCAGGAGCTCGCCGACCTCCTCCTGACCGCCGCCACCCGCCTGGAAGGCGAGGCCGGTTGTGAGCTGTACCTGGTCAACCGGCAGACCGACGCGCCCGACACCGTCTGGGTGACCGAGGTGTGGCGCAGCCAGGCCGACCTCGACGCCGCGCTCACGCAGGTCAGGGGCAGCTCGGAGGCCGCCGAGGCGTTCCGGCTGGTCAAGTCGGCCGAGATGATCGAGCTCGACCTGCTCGGCGGCGCGGGCCTGGCCCCCTCATCAGCTTGATCCCCTCGGGTCTGATCTCCTCAGGTCTGATCTCCTCAGGGGCCTGACCCGGCCGCGCTCAGACACTCCGGCGGGCGGCCGTCCCGGCGTCAGGCGCTCTGAGGCGCACGCATTCGCCGACGCCGGCGACCGTCAGGCGCACGCACTCGCCGACGCGGGCGGTCGTCAAGCGTACGCCTTCACCTCCAGCAGCCCGACCGACGCCGCGCCGCTCTGCAGCACCACCCTGAGCCTGGTGGTGCTCACGGCCTCGAACGTCACCCGGTTGTAGCGGTCGAGCGCGATCGGATACGTGCCGGGCACGTCGGCGTACGTGCTGCCGTTCCAGTACTGCAGCTTCCACGACGCGGGCAGCCGCACCCCCTGGCCGTCGTCGAAGAAGTACACCTCGGCCGAGCGCAGCGTGCGCGCCGACGGCCAGGTCAGCTCGGCCCACTGCGTGCCGGTCTGCGGCCAGGTGCCCCAGCGGCGGTTGACCGTGTCGTTCGACGAGGGCGGGTCGATGCCGTCGTTCAGCGCCGCCACGCTCTCCCAGGCGGAGGTGTGGGAGGCCGACGGAGTGGCGGACGCGGCCAGGTTCGTCGCGCCGCCGGCTCCGACCGTGAGCGTGAAGGTCCTGCTCACCGGGGTGCTCAGCCGGTCGTAGTCCCTGAGCTGGACGGTGAAGGTGAAGGCGCCCGCCGCCGTGGGGGTGCCGGTGATCGCGCCGGTGAACCGGTCGAGGGAGAGCCCGGCGGGCAGCGAGCCGCCGGTGACCTGCCAGTCGTAGAACGGGACGCCGCCCCTGGCGGCCAGCGTCTGCCGGTAGGCGGAGCCGGGCGTGGCCTGGGGGAGTGAGGTGGTGGTGATCGACGGTTCGAGGAACGGGGTGAGGTCGCGGTTGAGCGTCCAGCCCGCGTTCTCCGCCACCAGCAAGGCCAGCTTGGTCAGCATCCACCTGCGGGTGGGGAACAGGTGGTTCCAGCCGCCGCTCTGCCCGCTCAGCCGGTCCCAGTAGGGCTGGTCGCCGGGGATGTGGTAGCTGCCGTCGAGCGGCACGGCCCGGCCCTGGTACGCCACCACGTCGGGATCGTTGCCGCCGCCGGCCACGTACGAGCGCATCCCGGCCCAGTCGCTGTGGAAGGCGACCGCGTGGCCGTACTCGTGCATGACGAGCCCGTGCACATCGAGAACCGAGCCCTGGATGTCGGTCTTGTACCAGTCCTCGTCGGCCAGGGAGGTGAACAGCTGCTTGTTCGCCTCGTCGTACTCCAGGATCATCGCCGTCGAGCGGTGCAGCGGGCCCGCGACCTGCCTGCCGCCGCGCGTGCTGTAGCGGCCGTTGGCGGCCGGGTAACCGGTCGAGTACGGCGTCTGGATCCCCCGGAAGTGCACGTACATGCCGTTGTAGGCGGAGGCGTTGGTGACGTTGACGGTGTTCTGCCAGTCGTTGCCCGGCAGGTGGTTCGGCTCGGCGCCGGCCGCGACGGTGTCGAAGGGCTCCATGTCGAAGAAGCGGAACCAGTCCTTGACCGCCTCCTCGGCGGCCGTGCGCACGGCGGCGTCGCCGAAGTAGCCGGTGATGGTGTCGTGGCGATAGTCGAAGGCGAGAGGCAGTGACGGCTGCAGCGCCGTCTTCTCGTCCTGCTGCACGTGGATGGGCATCGACTGCTCGTACGTCGCCCCGCCCGCGTCCCTGGTCGCCAGCCGCAGCGTGTGCTGCTCGTCGGCGCCTGGGCCGCGCTTGGAGTGGATGGCCAGGCGGAAGATCCTGGACTCCGCGGCGTTCGCGAACGTCAGCGTCTTGGTCGCGCCGGTGGCGGTGAGCCGGCTGGGCAGGTCCATCATCAGCCGGGAGGTGCCCTCGGCCTTGAGGTCGATCGTGACGGGGAAGCGCACGTCGGCGGGCGGCCTGACGGTGAGCTCGACGTACGGGTTGGCCAGGTAGCCCTGCCAGTCCACCAGCTTGACGCCGTAGGAGTTGACCGTCCGGCCGAACAGGTCGACGACCTGCGCGGTGGGAGCGGCGTGGGCGGGCGGCGGGGTGCCGGCGACGAGGAAGGACGCGAGTAACGCGGCCACGGTGGCCAGTCGTCTCATGGGGAGCCTTTCTCCGGGTCCTCTGGGCGAAAAAACTGAAAGGTTTTCGGAAGCAAAACCCAGGAGGAGGCGTCTGTCAAGGCCGTCCTGCGATGTTGCAGCAAACGGCAATTAGCACTATTGGGAAAAGGTTTTCGGGCATCGGGACGCTCGCCGGCGGGCGGACGACGGGGGCAAGGAAAGGCAATCGTTTGCCGACCGAGATACGCCGCACACGCTGGGACTATTGACTAGTGCTGTATCACATCCTACATTTCGGCGAGAAAACCTCTTCCCAGTCACAGGGAGCGCGATGTCTGACCGCACGGACCGCGTCCGCGGCCCGCTGGCACCTTCCACCGGCGTACAGCGACCGCTGGGCATCGACGACGTCGAGATCGAAGGAGGCCCGTTCGGGCGCTGGCAGCGGATCAACAGGGAGGCCGGCATCCCGCTCGGCCTGGAGCAGATGGAGAAGTCGGGGGCCGTGCCCAACCTGCGGCTGGCCGCGGGCGAGAGCGCCGGCTCCTTCCAGGGCTTCCGCTTCCAGGACTCCGACCTGTACAAGCAGCTCGAAGCGGTCGCCTGGGAGCACGGCCGGCTGCCCGGCGACGGCTACCGCGCCTTCGTCTCGGAGACGGCCGCGCTGCTCGCCCGCGCCCAGCGCCCCGACGGCTACCTCAACTCGCACTACCAGATGGTCAAACCGGACAAGATCTGGACCGAGCTGGAGTACAGCCACGAGATGTACTGCGCCGGCCACCTCATCCAGGCCGCGGTCGCCGCGGCGCGGGCCGGCCTCGGCGAGGAGCTCATGGCGGTCGCCCGCCGCTTCGCCGACCTGCTCGTCCAGCGCTTCCTGGTGGACGGCGACGACGCCATCGACGGGCACGCCGAGGTGGAGACGGCCCTGGTCGAGCTGTACCGGCACACCGGGGAGCGCTCCTACCTGGAGCTGGCGCGCAAGCTGATCGACAACCGCGGCCGGGGCCTGATCGCCGAGACCGGCCTCGGGCCGCTCTACGCCCAGGACCACCTGCCCGTACGCGAGGCGGACACCGCCGTCGGGCACGCCGTACGCCAGCTCTACCTGGAGGCCGGCGTGGTGGACGTGGCCGTCGAGACCGGCGACGAGACGCTGCTGGCCTGCTCGGTGCGGCGCTGGGAGGACCTGGTCGCCACCAAGACCGCCATCACCGGCGGCCACGGCTCGCGCCACGACGGAGAGGCGTTCGGCGAGCGCTACGAGCTGCCGCCCGACCGCGCCTACAACGAGAGCTGCGCCGCCATCGCCAGCATCCACTGGAACTGGCGGCTGCTGCTGGCCACCGGCCACGGCCGCTACGCCGACCTCATCGAGCGCACCCTCTACAACGCCTTCGCCGCCTCCACCTCCGCCGACGGCGTGCGCTTCTTCTACGTCAACCCGCTGCAGCGCCGCGCCGACCTGTTCGAGGACGCCTACCTGGGCCGGCGCAGGGAGTGGTTCGCCTGCGCCTGCTGCCCGCCGAACATCATGCGCCTGGTCGCCTCACTCGGCCACTACGTCGCCACCACCGACGACGACGGCCTGTCGGTGCACCAGTACGTGCCCGGCACCATCCGGGCCGGCGGCATCACCCTCGCCGTCGAGACCGACTACCCCTGGGACGGCCGGGTCCGCTTCACCGTCCGCGACACGCCGGGCGGGGAGTGGACGCTCAAGCTGCGCGTCCCCGCCTGGAGCGCCCCGGGCGAGCTCACCCCCAACGCCGACGGTTACGCCGAGATCCGGCGCGACTGGCGTACCGGCGACACCTTCACCCTCGACCTGGACATGACGCCCAGGCTCGTGCTGCCGCACCGCAAGATCGACGCGCTGCGCGGCTGCGCCGCGATCGAGCGCGGCCCGCTCGTCTACTGCTTCGAGCAGATCGACCAGGACGGCGAGCTCGACGACCTGGCGCTCACCCCGGACTCCCGGCTGCGCGCCGTCGAGCGCGAGCTGCCCGGCGTCGGCAGGACCGTGCTCATCGAGGCGGACGCCGTCCGCCTGCCTCCCGCCCCGCCGGACGGCCTGCCGTACGGCACCGCACCCCCGGAAAGCCTCCCGGCCCCCACCACCGCCGTGGCCGTCCCCTACTACCAGTGGGACAACCGCGACGGCGGCGTCATGCGGGTCTGGACACCCCTCGCGTAAGGACACGCACGCATGAAGAGAAGAGACCTGTTCAGAATGGGCTCCCTGGCCGCCCTGGGAGCGGCCGGCGTGAGCGCCTGCGGCTCGGGCGGAGGGACGGGCGCGGCCGGATCGACGCAGCTGCAGTTCATGTACTGGGGCTCGACGTTCGAGAAGGCCGCCGTCGAGAAGATGCTCAAGTCCTTCGAGCAGAAGAACCAGGACATCAAGGTCAAGCCGGTCTTCACCCCCGACGAGTACGACGTCAAGCTCAACAGCCTGGTCGCCGGCGGCAACACCCCGGACCTCGGGTACGTGCCCATGTCGATGTCGTTCCGCCTGGCCGAGCAGGGCAACCTGGTCAACCTGTTCCCGTACCTGCAGAAATATCCGCAGCTGGCCGGCTACCTGCCGGACGCCTACCTCTGGTACGGCCAGGACAAGCTGCACGGCGTGGCCACCGCCAACGAGATCGAGCTGCTCTGGTACAGCAAGTCGGCCATCGCGGCGGCCGGCGCCGCCACCCCGCCCGCCGTGGCCTCCTCGGCCTGGACGTGGGACCAGCTGGTGGAGAACGCCTACAAGCTCACCGTGGACCAGAACGGCAAGCACCCGGACGAGTCCGGCTTCGACCCCAAGCAGGTCAGGCAGTTCGGCATCTCCATCAGCCTCACCTACGCCGCCGCCTGGTACGGCTTCCTGCGCAGTAACGGCGCCGACTTCGCCGACGAGGCCGGCAAGAAGTGCCTGCTGGACACCCCCGAGGCGATCCAGGTCTTCCAGAACCTCCAGGACCTCGTCTACAAGCACCGCGTCGCCCCCGGCCCCGGCCAGCTCGCGGCCACCGGCGACGACGTGCCGGGCACGAACATCCTGCTCAAGACCAAGCGGGTGGCGATGGTGGTGGACGGCCACTGGAGCCTGCTCGACATGAACGAGAGCAAGGTCGACTACGGCATCGGCGTGCTGCCCAAGTACGCCGAGCCGTTCACCACCTCCCAGGTCGCCGGCGCCTCCTCGGTGTTCAGCACGACCAAGCACGTGGAGGAGGCGGTCGAGCTGTTCGCCTTCCACATCGACCCGCAGTATGTGGACCTGTACGAGCAGGGCCTGTGGATGCCCCAGGAGAAGAAGTACTACGAGGACCAGGCCGCCATCGACTCCTGGACCAAGAACGACGGCCACCCGCCGGAGTTCCGCACGGCGGTCGTCGACTACGCCCGCGACCACGGCGTGCCCGACCTGCGCAACCGGGTCAAGAACCTGTCCGCCATCTCCAGCGACGTGCTCACCCCCGCGCTGCAGGAGATCGAGTCGGGCAAGCGGCCCGCGGCGGAGGTGCTCAAGGCGGTCAGCCCGAAGATCACCGGCATGCTGCAGGGCTGGCAGCACGTCCAGGAGCCGTGACATGCCGGACACCCAGCGGAGCCCCTCGGGCCCGCGCCCGCCGAACGAACGCCCGCCGAACAAGCGCCTGTCAGGTCAGCGCCGCATGGAGCGGCGCTGGGGGCTGCTCATGGCGCTCCCGGCGATCCTCGGGTTCGTGATCTTCACGGCGGGCCCGATGGTGGCCTCGCTCGTGTTCAGCCTCACGGACTGGCAGGTGGGCGGCTCGCCGTCGTTCATCGGGCTCGGCAACTACACCGAGCTGGTGGACGACGAGCTGTTCTGGACGTCGCTGAGCGCGACCACGTACTACACGCTCGGCGCGGTCCCGCTCGTCCTGATCGTCTCCTTCGCCGTCGCCATGCTGCTCAACCAGAAGGTACGCGGGCTGCCGATCTGGCGGACCATCTTCTACCTGCCCACGCTCGTGCCCGCCATCGCCAACGTGGTCCTCTGGATCTGGATCTTCAACCCGGACTTCGGGCTGCTCAACTCGCTGCTGCGCCAGGCCGGGCTGCCGGCCGGGCAGTGGATCTACGACGAGGCGATGGCGATCCCGTCGCTGATCGTGATGAGCACCTGGGGCTTCGGCAACACGATGGTCATCTTCCTGGCCGGCCTGCAAGGGGTGCCGCGGCACCTGTACGAGGCGGTCTCGATCGACGGCGGCGGCCCCTGGCGGCGCTTCTGGCACGTGACGCTGCCGATGATGACGCCCACCATCTTCTACAACCTCGTGGTGGGCGTGGTCGGCACCTTCCAGGTGTTCAACCAGGCGTACGTGATGACCGAGGGTGGCCCCAACAACGCCACGCTGTTCTACGTCTACTACCTGTTCAGGATGGCGTTCAAGGAGAGCGAGATGGGTTACGCCAGTGCGCTCGCCTGGGTCCTGTTCATGATCATCGTGGTGATCACGTTCCTGCTGTTCAGAAACGCCCGCCGCTGGGTCTACTACGAGATGGCGGGAGCCCGATGACCGCGCTGGAAACGCCGCCGCGCACCGCGCGGGTCGCCCCGGTCGCCGGCCCGCGCCGGCCGCGCAGGTTCGGCAAGCCGCTGCTGTACGTGGCGCTCGTGGCCGGGGCCGTGCCCACACTGCTGCCGTTCGTGTGGCTGGTGCGCAGCGCGCTCATGCAGGACGCGCAGATGTTCATCGCGCCGCCCGAGTGGATCCCGTCGCCGTTCCAGTGGGACAACTTCACCGAGGCGCTCACGGCGCAGCCGTTCTGGCTGTACTTCGTCAACACGGTGATCATCGCGGTGATCAGCGTGCTGGGCACGGTGCTGACCTGCTCGGTGGCCGCCTTCAGCTTCTCCCGGCTGCGCTGGCGGGGCCGGAACGTGGCGTTCGCGGTGCTGCTGAGCGGGGTCATGCTGCCGTACGCGGTGACGCTCATCCCGACGTTCGTGATGTGGCAGGAGCTGGGCGCGCTCGACACGTTCGTCCCGCTCACGGTGCCGAGCTGGTTCGCCGGCGCGGGCGGCGGGGTGTTCAACGTGTTCCTGCTGCGGCAGTTCTTCCTGACGATCCCGTTCGAGCTGGACGAGGCCGCCTACATCGACGGGGCCTCGCCGTGGCGGGTCTTCTGGACGATCGTCATGCCGCTGTCGAAGCCCGCGATCGTGGTGGTGACGATCTTCACCTTCATCGGCACGTGGAACGACTTCCTCGGGCCGCTGCTCTATCTCAACGACGAGGAGAAGTACACGCTCTCCCTCGGCCTGGCCTCCTTCCAGAGCACGTACCTCACCCAGTGGGGATACCTGATGGCCGCCTCCGCCGCCGTGATCGCGCCCATCATCGCCCTGTTCTTCTTCCTGCAGCGCTACTTCATCGAGGGGGTCACGCTCACCGGCATCAAGAACTGAGAAGCGGTCCTGAGGACCGGCGACAGACGGCCGGCGCGGCGTCGAGTAGCCGTAGAGTGTCCTACGGGCGCGCGCCCGCCTCGCCGTCCATGGTGTCCCACTCCGCCTGCGCCCTGCGGTGCCAGCGGTTGCGCAGGTCGTGGAAGACGGCCGCGGCCCTCGGCCCCGGCCAGTCGTGCTCCAGCAGCTCGGCGGGCAGGTCGGGGTCGAGGAACGGGAAGCGGCGCCACTCCTGGACGATGCGCACCTGGTTGACGAACGCCTCCCGGCCGGTGGCCGCCGTGACGCCCGCGAAGCGCTCGATGAAGGCCAGGTAGCGTTTCTCCACGTCGCCGAGGTCCCACGCGGCCGTGATCAGCCTGGCCGGGTCGCCGATCCCGGCCGACGGGCCCGTCCAGGCGAAGACGCGGTCGCCTAGGTCGAGTTCGCGCACGACCTCGCGGACGGCGGCCTCCTTGGAGGCGTCGGGGATCACCCACAGGCCGGGGGAGGGGGAGCCGAGCCCGAGCCAGGTGAGCCGGGTGCGCAGGCGGTGACGCAGCCGCCGCTGCGACTCCGGCACGCCGGCGGTGAGCACGAGCCAGCGGCCGTCCCAGTCGTGCGGCCCGCGCATGAAGCCGTAGATGCGCTCGGTGCCCTCGCGCAGCAGCCGGTCGCCGGCCGGGGTCAGGCTCCAGCGCACCCTGCGGCCGTGGCGGGCGGAGCCGAGCAGCCCTTCGGCGGCCGTGCGCGACAGGGCCTGGCGGGCGGACTTCTCCTCGACGCCGAGCGCGCCCAGCGCGGTGACCAGGGTGCCCGTCCAGACCTCGCCGCCGCGCGGCAGGACGAACTCGCCGAGCACGGTCAGCAGCAGCGAACGCGCTCCCGCCGACGCTCTGTCCCGCGTCTCGCCCTGGGTCATGTGGGCTCCGTTCACGTGCTACAAACCACCGCCGGTCCATGGCGGCTGTGTAGAGCGTAATGTACGGGGCATGCTCGACGGCACGCCGCTCATCGACGCCCACGTCCACGTGCCGGTGCTCGGCACCCTCAAGCCCGCCTGGCTGCGCTGGGCCCGCGACTTCGGCCCCGAGGGCTTGATCGAGGACGTCTGGGACGCCGAGGGCCGCCCCCGTCCGGCCCGCCTGGACGAGCTGTTCGCCGCCGAGGGCGTGGACGTGGCGCTGCTGCTGTGCGAATACAGCCCGAAGGCCACCGGCACGCAGGCGTTCGAGGATCTGCTGCCGATCGTCGAGCACAACCCGTCCCGGTTCCGCCCGGTCGCGAACGTCAACCCGCACCTGCACTTCCCGCTCGCCGCCGAGGTGCGCAGGCAAGCAGCTCGCCCTCGGCGCCGCCGCGCTGAAACTGCATCCCGTCCACGGCGGCTTCCGCTGCGACGACGCGGCGCTCTACCCGGCCTACCGCGTGCTGGAGGAGCAGGGCGTGCCGCTGGTCGTGCACTGCGGCACCAGCACCTTCCCCGGCTCGGCCAACGAGAACGCCGATCCGGCCTTCCTCATCCCGGTCGTGCGCGACTTCCCCGGGCTCAACGTGGTGCTCGCCCACGGCGGGCGCGGCTGGTGGTACGACGCGGCCGCCTTCCTGGCCCTGTCCAACGAAACGGTCTGGCTGGAGCTGTCCGGCCTGCCGCCCAAGCGGCTGCCCGAGTACTACGCCCGCTTCGACCTGGCCCGGCTGGCCAGGAAGTGCGTCTTCGGCACCGACTGGCCGGGCGTCCCCGGCACCGCCGCCAACGCCCGCGCGGTGGCCGGGCTGCTGCCGGATGAGGTGGCCGCCGCCGTGCTCGCGGGCAACGCGACGAGGGTGTACGCCGGACTCCCTCTGTGATTTCCCTCAAAACCAGTAGGAAATATTGACTTATCGAGGATCGCGGCTTAGCGTCGTTGACATGAGCCAGGGATTCCTCCTGACCGGACGCCCGCACGTGGACTGCTGCCACGTCGCCAGCGCCCAGTGTCGTTGATCACGGACCAGTAGCCGGCGGCGCGGCCCCCGCCCGCCCTTCACCCTCGTGCTCCGGCGTGGCCGACGCCGTCCACGCTCCGCTGACGAACCCTTCCGCCCGCGCTCGCCCGCGCTCGCGCAGCGCCGCTTGAGCGCGCACTTCTTCGTGAGGAACAGACTCCGTGATCTCAACCAGGTTCATGGCCGCCCGCCACGCATCCGAGAGGAGGGGCCGGGCATGACGGACACCCTGCCCGACCGCGCCGTCGAAGCCGAGCACTTCAGGAGGGCGCTGGCCGTGCACGCCAGCGGCGTCGTGGTCATCACCGCCCAGAACGACGGCGTCCCCGTCGGGCTGACCGCCACCTCCTTCTCCTCGGTCAGCCTCGAACCCCCGCTGGTCTCCTTCTACGTCGACCAGTCCTCCTCCACCTGGCCCTGGCTGCGCACCGCCGACCACTTCGCGGTCAACATCCTGGCCAGCGACCAGGCCGAGGTGGCCTCCCGGTTCGCGCGCAAGAACATCGACAGGTTCGCGCCGCCCACCCGCTGGCGGCCGGGGCCGCTCGGCGCGCCCCTGCTCCAGGACGTCTCCGCGCACCTGGTCTGCCTGCCGTACGAGACGGCCGAGGTCGGCGACCACATCCTCGTGGTCGGGCTGGTCGCCGAGGTGACCACGCACAACCCAGGCCGTCCGCTGCTCTACCACCAGGGCCGCTTCGGCCGGTTCCTCCCGCATCCAGAAGACTGAGCACCCCGGAGCCAAGCGTGACCCGACCCATGGAGCGGCCGCGATGAGCCGCAAGCAGATCCATCTGGCCGCCCACTTCCCCGGCGTGAACAACACCACCGTCTGGGCCGACCCTCGCTCCGGCAGCCAGATCGACTTCGCCTCCTTCGCCCACCTGGCCAGGACGGCCGAGCGGGGCAAGTTCGACTTCTTCTTCCTGGCCGAGGGGCTGCGGCTGCGCGAGCTCAAGGGCCGCATCCACGACCTGGACGTGGTCGGGCGGCCCGAGTCGCTCACCCTGCTCAGCGCCCTGGCCGCCGTCACCGGCCGGCTCGGCCTGGCCGGCACGGTCAACGCCACCTTCAACGAGCCGTACGAGCTGGCCCGGCGCCTGGCCACGCTCGACCACCTGAGCGGCGGCCGGGCCGCCTGGAACGTGGTGACCACCTCCGACGCCTTCACCGGCGAGAACTTCCGCCGCGGCGGCTACCTCGACCGCGCCGACCGCTACACCCGGGCCGCGGAGTTCGTGCGCCTGTCGCGCGAGCTGTGGGACTCCTGGCGGCCGGACGCCGTGCTCGCCGACCAGGCCGCGGGGCGGTTCGTCCGGGAGGGCGCCGTCGGCACGGTCCAGCACGAGGGCGAGCACTTCTCGATCGAGGGCCGCTTCACCCTGCCCCGCGCCCCGCAGGGCCACCCGGTCATCATCCAGGCCGGCGACTCCGACGAGGGCAGGGAGTTCGCCGCCGCCACCGCCGACGTGATCTTCTCCAGGCACGGCACGCTGGAGGAGGGCAAACGTTTCTACGCCGACGTCAAGGGCCGCCTGGCCGGGCACGGCCGCGAGCCGCACCAGCTCAAGATCATGCCCGGCGTCACGTACGCGCTCGGCGACACCGAGGCGGAGGCCGCCGAGAACGCCGCCACGATCCGGCGGCAGCAGGTCGGGCCGCAGACCGCGATCGCCTTCCTGGAGCAGGTGTGGGGCCGCGACATGTCCGCCTTCGACCCGGAAGGCCCGCTGCCGGACATCGAGCCCGACCTGGACGAGGGCGTCTCCCAGGGACGGGTGCCGATCAAGGACCGCGCGGCCGTGGCCGCCAAGTGGCGGGCGCTGGCCGAGGAGAAGGGGCTGAGCATCCGCGAGCTGGTCATCGAGGTGACCGGCCGCCAGACGTTCATCGGCACCCCCGAGTCCGTGGCCCGGCAGATCGACGAGCACGTGCAGGGGGACGCCGCCGACGGGTTCATCCTCGTCCCCCACCTGACGCCGGGCGGCCTCGACGACTTCGTCGACCGCGTCGTGCCGCTGCTGCAGGAGCGCGGCTCGTTCCGTTCCGACTACACCGGCACCACCCTGCGCGAACACCTGGAGCTGGCATGACGTTGCACCTGGCCGCCGCCCTGGACGGCGCGGGCTGGCACCCGGCCGCCTGGCGCGAGGCGAGCGCCGCGCCGCGCGCGCTGTTCTCGGCCCGCTACTGGGCCGGACTCGTCGCCGAGGCCGAGCGCGGGCTGCTCGACTTCGTCACGATCGAGGACGCGCTCGGCCTCCAGTCGAGCCTGCCCGACGGCGACGACGACCGCACCGACCAGGTACGCGGGCGCTTCGACGCCGTGCTGCTCGCCGCCCGCCTGGCCCCGCTCACCCGGGGGATCGGCCTGGTGCCGACCGCCACCACCACGCACACCGAGCCGTTCCACGTCGCCATCGGCATCGCCACCCTCGACCACGTCAGCGGCGGGCGGGCCGGATGGCGCCCGCAGGTCTCCGTGCGCGCCTCCGACGCCCGCCACTTCGGCCGCAGGGAGTTCCCGCCGCTCGACCAGGTGCTGAACCGGCCCGGCGGTGCGGACCTGTCCGCCGACCCGCACGTGCGCGCCCTGTTCGCCGAGGCCGCCGACGCGGTCGAGGTGGCCCGGCGGCTCTGGGACAGCTGGGAGGACGACGCCGAGATCAGGGACGTGCCCACCGGCCGCTTCATCGACCGGGACAAACTCCACCACATCGACTTCGACGGGCCGTTCTTCTCGGTCCGAGGGCCCTCCATCACGCCCAGGTCGCCGCAGGGACAGCCAGTGGTGACCGCGCTCGCGCACGCGCGGCTGCCGTACGAGTTCGCCGCCTCCAGCGCGGACGTCGTCTTCGTCACCCCGCACTCGGCCGAGCACGCCCGCGCCATCGTGGACGAGGTCAGGGGGCTGTCCGGCGAGCTGAAGATCTTCGCCGACCTCGTCGTCTTCCTCGGCGACGACGCGGCCGCCCGCAAGGCCCGCCTCGACGAGCTGGACGGGGCCGAGTTCGTCTCCGACGCCGCGATCTTCACCGGCACCGTGCGGAAACTGGCCGATCAACTGCTGGAGTGGCGGCGGGCCGGCATCGAGGGCTTCCGGCTGCGGCCGGGGGCGGTGCCGTACGACCTGTGGCAGATCGCCTCCGGCCTGACCGCCGAACTGCGCGAGCGGGGGGCGTTCAGGAGCCGGTACGAGGCCGGCACGCTGCGCGGGCTGCTCGGCCTGCCCCGCCCGGCCGGCCGTTACGCGGAGGCACGATGAAGTTCCTGCTCATCACCCTGATCACGCACACCGGCGAACGCTCTGCCACCGAACGCTTCCGCGAGGTCGTCCAGAACGCGGTGCTGGCCGAGGAGCTGGGCTTCGACGGCTACGGCGTGGGGGAGCGGCACGAGCGCCCCTTCATCTCCTCCTCGCCGCCCGTCGTGCTCAGCCACATCGCGGCCAAGACGTCCACGATCCGCCTGTTCACCGCCGTGACCACGCTGAGCCTGCTCGACCCGGTCCGCGCCTACGAGGACTACGCCACCCTCGACCACCTGTCGGATGGGCGGCTCGACCTCATCATCGGCAAGGGCAACGGCGCGGCCCAGGCCCAGTTGTTCCACGTCACCGCCGAGGACCAGTGGGAGCGCAACCGGGAGTCGTACGAGCTGTTCCGCCGCCTGTGGCGGGAGGACAAGGTCACCTGGAGCGGCCGGTTCCGGCCCTCGCTCACCGACGCCGAGACCTGGCCGCGCCCCCTGCAACGCCCCATCCGCGTCTGGCACGGCAGCGCCACCAGCAAGGAGTCCGTCGACCTGGCCGCCCGCTACGGCGACCCGCTGTTCTCCGCCAACGTCACCAACCCGATCGAACCGTACGCCGAGCTGATCGAGCACTACCGCGAACGCTGGGCCTACTACGGCCACGACCCGGCCGATGCGCTGGTCGGCGCCGGATCCGCCGGCTTCTACGCGGCCCCGACCTCGCAGGAGGCCGTGGCCACGTACCGGCCGATCTTCGACGCCCGCGTGGCGCTGCAGCGCAGGCTGGGCCTGCCGATCGTCTTCCCCACCCTGGAGGACGCGATCGAGCGCAGCTCGATCCTCGTCGGCAGCCCGCAGCAGATCATCGACAAGGTCCTGCGCTACCACAAGCGGTTCGGGCACGAGGTCATGCACCTGCACGCCGACGCCGACGGGCTCACCCCCGCCCAGCACCGAGCCACGCTGGAGCTGTTCCAGGCCGAGATCGCGCCCGTGCTGCGCGCCGAGATCCCGAGCCGGCCGTTCCCCGAAGCCCGAGGAGCCTCATGACGCTGTCCATCCTCGACCTCGCCCCCATCTCCTCGGGGAAGAGCGCCGCCGACGCGCTGCGCAACTCCATCGATCTGGCCCGGCGCGCCGAGGCGGCAGGTTACCGCCGCTACTGGCTGGCCGAGCACCACTTCGCGCCCGGCGTCGCCAGCTCGGCGCCCGCCGTGCTCATCGCGCTCATCGCGGCCGCCACCTCGACGATCCGGGTCGGGTCGGGGGCCGTGCAGCTCGGGCACCAGACGCCGCTGTCGGTGGTCGAGCAGTTCGGCCTCATCGACGCGCTGCACCCGGGGCGGATCGACCTGGGGATCGGCCGCTCGGGCCAGCGCCGCGCCGAACTCGCCGCCGCGACCCCTCCTGCGGAGCCACCCCAGGCGCGGACGGTGGACGGGCTGCTCATCCCGCCCCCGTTCGACTTCTCCCGGCTGGCCAAGCACCCGCACCTCGCCCACTACGCCACCCTGCTCCAGCAGCCGGGCGCGCAGACGCCCGACTTCGCCGGGCAGATCGACGACGTGCTCGCCTTCCTGGCCGGCACGCACGAGGCGCACGCCGTCCCCGGCGAGGGCGCCGACGTCGAGGTGTGGATCCTCGGCAGCAGCGGCGGCCAGAGCGCGCAGGTGGCGGGGGAGCACGGACTGCCGTTCGCGGCCAACTACCACGTCAGCCCGTCCAGTGTGCTGGAGGCCGTCGAGGCGTACCGGGAGGCGTTCAAGCCGTCGGACGACCTGGCGGAGCCGTACGTCATCGTCTCCGCCGACGCCGTCGTCGCCGAGACCGAGGCCAAGGCCCGCGAACTGGCCTCTCCCTACGCCCTGTGGGTGCGCAGCATCAGGACCGGCGCCGGCGCCATGCCCTTCCCCTCCCCGGCCGAGGCCGCCGCCCACGAGTGGAGCCGGGAGGACGTCGAGCTGGTCAAGGACCGCGTCGACACCCAGTTCACCGGCACCCCCAGCCAGGTCGTGCAGCGACTGCGCACGCTGCGCCGCGTGACCGGGGCCGACGAACTGCTCGTCACCACCATCACCCACGACCACGACGATCGGGTGCGCTCGTACGAGCTGCTCGCCGAAGCCTGGGACCGCCCGTGAAGCGCCTGACCACCGCCCTGCTCCTCGCGTCCGTGACGCTGGCCGCCTGCGGCTCGGCGCCGGCCGCCGAGGAAGCCGCGCCCACCGGCCTGACCTGGGCCGTCGAGACCCAGCCGATCACGCTCAACCCCCAGCAGTGGTCGCAGAACAAGGTCAGGCTGCTCGTCTTCAACCAGTTCGACGCGTTGCTGTCACGGGCCAAGGACGGCTCCTTCCAGCCATGGCTGGCCAAGTCGTGGCAGGTGTCGGACGACGAGCTGACCTACACCCTCGAATTACGGGACGACGTGACCTTCCACGACGGCACCAGGTTCGACGCCGCCGCGGTGAAGGCCAACCTCGACCAGTTCAAGGTCGAGGGCTACAACGCCGCCGTGGCCACCATCCAGCTACGGGCGTTCGAGGAGGCCGAGGTGGTCTCGCCGACCACGCTGCGGATCACCCTCAAGGAGCCGGACGGCCTCTTCCTCGACTTCCTCGCCTCGCCCTACGCCGGGCAGATCTCCCCGAAGTCGCTGAAAGGCGCCAAGGACCTGAAGTTCGGCGGGCCCGACCTGGTCGGCACCGGGCCGTTCATCCTGGACCGCTACGTGCCCGGCCAGGAGATCCACTACCGCCGCAACCCCGCCTACAAGTGGCCGCCCGCCGGCGCCGCCCACCAGGGCCCCGCCCACCTGGCGGAAGTCACCTACCGGTTCCTGCCCGAGGCGGCCGTGCGGGTCGGCGCGCTCACCTCCGGCCAGGTGCAGGTCATCGAGGGCGTCCCCGCCACCGAGGCCGGGCTGATCAAGAGCGACCCCGACCTCACCCTGCAGACCGCGCTCAACTCCGGCACCGCCTTCACCTACTACTTCAACACCTCGCATCCCCCGTTCGACGACCAGCGCGTACGAGAGGCGTTCCGCGAGGCCGTGGACGTGGACGCGGTACTGAAATCGGTCTACCAGGACACCGCCACCAGGGCCTGGAGCGTCATCGGCAAGGCCGGCCCCTTCTACGACGCCGGGCTCGAAGGCTCGTTCGGCGGCGACGTGGCCAAGGCCAACACGCTGCTCGACCAGGCCGGCTGGCGGCAGCGCGACGCCGAGGGCTACCGGGTCAAGGACGGCCGGCGGCTGAGCGTGCGCACGGTCGCCGCCTCCGCCTACGTACGCGACCGGCGCGACGTCCTTGCCCAGGCCATCCAGGCCCAGGTCAAGCAGAACGCCGGCATCGACTTCCAGGTCAAGATCGTCGATACCGGGACGGCGCAGAAGGCGGTCGAGGACGACGCGTACGAGATCTTCGAGAACTCCCGCGGCGACTCCGACGCCGGCGCCGCGCTCAACCTCCTCCTGCCGGGCAAGGGCGCGCTCAACCGCACCCACTACTCGGACGCGGGGGTGGAGAAGGCCATCGCCGAGGCCGGCTCCAGCTCCGACCAGGCGCGGCGGGCGAAGCTCTACGCCGAGGTGCAGCGGGTCGTGGTGCGGGACAAGGCGATCGTCTTCCCGATCTACGTGCCCGCCGACCAGATCGCGGCCAGGAAGAGCGTGCGCGGGCTCGGGTTCGACCCCGCCTCCGGCACCCCCGCGTCCGCGTACGACGTGCGGATCGAGACGTGATCAAACGGCTCGGCACCGGGCTGGCCGTCCTGTGGGCCGCCGCCACCGCCTCGTACGTGGCCCTGCTGCTCGCGCCGGGCGACACCGTGGACATCCTGGTCGGCGACGGGGCCGACACGCCCGAGATCAGGGCCGCCATCGTCCGCGAATGGGGGCTCGACCGGCCCGAGATCGTCCAGTACCTGTCCTACCTGTGGCGGCTCGTCCAGGGGGACCTCGGGCGGTCGTACCAACTGCAGCGGGGCGTCGGCGAGATCCTGGCCACCCAGGTCGGGCCCACCGCGCAACTCACCCTCGCCGCCGCCGGAACCGGCGTGACGCTGGCCGGCCTCATCGCCCTCCTCACCGCCGGTAAGGGGCGGGCGGCGCGTGGCGCGGCCTCGGCGACCGAGCTGGTGGCGGTGTCGGTGCCGCCGTTCCTCATCGGGATCGTGCTGCTGTCGGTGTTCTCGTTCACGCTCGGCTGGTTCCCCGTCTCAGGAGCCGCGGGGCCGCGGGCGCTCGTGCTGCCGGCGCTCGCACTCGGGCTGCCCATCGCCGGGGTGCTCGGCCAGGTGCTGCGGGGTGGTCTCGAACGGGCGCTGGAGCAGCCGTTCGCGGTCACCGCCAGGGCGCGCGGGCTCACCGAACGCGCGCTCGTGGCCCGGCACGCGCTCCGGCACGCGCTGATCCCCGCCGTCACGCTGGCCGGCTGGTTCACCGGCACCCTGCTCGGGGGCGCGGTGATCACCGAGGTGCTGTTCGGGCGGCCGGGGCTCGGGCGGGTGGCGATGGACGCGGTCACCGGGCGGGACATGCCGGTGGTGATGGCGGTGGTGTTGCTGTCGGCGGTCGTGTACGTGGCCATCAGCACCCTTCTGGACCTGGCCTACCGCGCCATCGACCCCCGAATCCGAGGCTGACCCCATGACCGCACCCACCTCGACCCACGGACCAGAAGCGGCCCGGCGGCTGCCGCTGGGGGAGGGGCGGTGGCCGGGCGGGGTGGTCCCGTCGCTGGGCGTGCTGCTCCCGGTCGCCGTCCTCGTGCTGCTCGCCGTCGCCGTGGCGGCGCCGGGCCTGCTCGCCTCCGCGGACCCCCTGGCCGCCGACCCGCTGCGCGCTCTCGCGCCTCCGGGCGGTGAGCACTGGTTCGGCAGCGACCACCTCGGCCGCGACGTGCTGTCCAGGGTCGTGTACGGAGCCCGGCACTCCATCAGCATCGGCGTGGCGGCCACGGTCCTGGCCGTCACCGCCGGTGTGCTGCTCGGCCTGGCCGCCGGGCTGTCCCCCAAGTGGCTGGACGAGGCCCTGGCCCGCTCGTTCGACGTCCTGTCCACCCTGCCCGAGCTGCTGCTGGCCCTGCTCATCGTGGCGATCATCGGCCCCGGTACCGGGAACGTCATCTTCGCCATCGCCGTCGCCCAGATCCCGAACTACGCCCGCGTGATCCGCGCGCAGACCTTCGTCGTCCGCCGCTCCGGCTACGTCGAACAGGCCCTCACCTTCGGCCGCTCCCGCCTGGCGATCACCGCCGGGCACGTGCTGCCCAACGTGCTCGGGCCGATCCCCGTACTGGCCACGATCGGGCTCGGCGGGGCCGTCATCGCCAGCTCGGGGCTGAGCTTCCTCGGGATGGGCCCGCAGCCCCCGGCCGCCGAGTGGGGCGCGATGCTCTCGGAGGCCCGCAACTACCTGCGGGTGGCCTGGTGGGAGGCGCTGTTCCCTGGCCTGGCGATCACGCTGACCGTCGCCTGCCTCACGGTCGCCGGCCGCCGTCTCCAGCGCCGCTTCGAAGGAAGGACCCCGCCCGCATGACCACCACCCACAACGCGAACGCCCGGGCCGCCGGCACCGGAGCGCATCCCACTCGCGCGCTCCCACCGGAGGTGGAGTCCCCCGCCGCGCCGACGGCGGGGGAGACGCCCGCCTCCACGAGCGCGCTCGTCTCGTCGTCCCCGCTCGTGGCCGTCGAGGACCTTCGGGTGAGCTTCGGGGCGACCGAGGTGGTGCGGGGCGTGTCACTCTCGATCGCCCCAGGCGAGTGCGTGGCGATCGTGGGGGAGTCGGGCTCAGGAAAGAGCGTCACCGCCCGCAGCCTGCTGGGCCTGGCGGGTCCGGGATCCCGCGTGCGGGCGTCCGCGTTCACGATCTCGGGCAGGGACGCGCTCCGCTTCCGGCCGGGGGACTGGCGGCGGCTGCGCGGCGGCTTCGCCGGGCTGGTCCTCCAGGACGCGCTGGTCTCTCTCGACCCCCTCAGGACGGTGGGCGCGGAGATCGCCGAAGTGCTGACCACCCACGACGTGGTGCCCCGGGCGCACCGGGCGGAGCGGGTGCTGGAACTGCTGGAGTCGGTACGCGTACCGGAGCCGGCGCTGCGGGCGGGACAGCGTCCCCACGAGCTGTCGGGCGGGCTGCGGCAGCGGGTGCTCATCGCCTCCGCCATCGCGGCCGCTCCCGCGCTGATCATCGCCGACGAGCCCACCACCGCGCTCGACGTCACCGTACAGGCCGGGATCCTGCGCCTGCTGGCCGGGCGGAAGGCGGCGGGCACGGCGTTGCTGCTGATCAGCCACGACCTGGCCGTGGTGGCGTCGATCGCCGATCGCATCCTGGTCATGCGGGACGGCCAGGTCGTCGAACAGGGCCCGGCCCGCGACGTGCTGGCGGCACCGGCACACGCCTACACCCGCTCGTTGCTGGCAGCCGTCCCGTCCGCCTCCTCCCGAGGCACCCGCCTCACCACCGGCACCCGCCGCGCGACCGGAGGTCACGTCGCCGAGGGGTCCGGCGTAGCTGAGAGGGCCGGCGTCACCGGCCGCACCGAGCGCACCCGCGCCACCGAAAGGGGCCGCGTCGTTCCCACGCCGGAGTCCGCCGTCCAGGCGCCAGGTCCGGGTCCCGCGCCGGTGCTGGCGGCGACCGGGTTGTCCCGTTCGTACGGTCCTCGCCGCGTCGTCGACGACGTCTCCTTCACCCTGCATCGCGCCGAGACCCTGGGAATCGTCGGTGAGTCGGGCTCGGGCAAGACCACGCTCGCCCGCCTGGCTCTCGGCCTGCTGACTCCCGATGAAGGCGATGTCACCCTGCACCAGCAGCCGTGGAGTGCCCTGCCGGAACGCCGGCGGCGCCCGTTCCGGCCCAGGATCCAGCTCATCTCGCAGAACCCCCTCGACTCCTTCGACCCCCGCCACACCACCGGACGCCTGATCGCCGAGCCGCTGCGAACGGGCGGGCGGGCCGAGCGGCGTGCCCGCGTACTGGAGCTGCTGACCCGCGTTGGCCTGCCGCCCGAGACGGCCGCCCGCCACCCCAGGGAGCTGTCCGGCGGGCAGCGCCAGCGCGTCGCCATCGCCCGCGCCCTTGCCCCGCGCCCCGACGTGCTCGTGTGCGACGAACCCGTCTCCGCGCTCGACGTCTCGATCCAGGCGCAGGTGCTCGACCTGCTCGCCGACCTTCAGGCCGAGGACGGTACGGCGCTGCTGTTCATCTCGCACGACCTGGGCGTCGTCCACCACCTCGCCCACCGTGTGCTGGTCATGAAGGACGGCAGGGTGGTGGAGGAGGGAGACGTGGACGAGGTGTTCTCCCGCCCCCGCCACCCCTACACCCGCGACCTGGTCGCCGCCGTACCCCGCCTGCCCGCCGCCACCGAGGCGGTGCCCGATCTCGCCGCCCGCCCGGCGTAACAGCCACCACCCTGTCCAGAGCCGGCCACCCTGCGCCGAGCCCGCCCCGCACATCCACTGCACCCGACCACCCGCCCCGCCGATCACCTCGCTGACCAGCTCGTTGTGCGTCGTGCCGCAATCCCGACAATCCCGGCGTCATCGGCGGCAATATCAACGGGAGTTTTCCGCCAGACTCAGACACAATTGGCGAAGTGTGCCGCTTCTATGTCTTTGGCGGCCCACGGCCGATTTATGGTTCATCGAGCGATTGGCGAATGCATGGCGGGCGAGAACACGCGCACGGTCCTCGTGGTGCGGGGCGGCTGGGAAGGGCACGCCCCGGTGGCGGCCACCGACCTCTTCGTACCCTTCCTTGAGAAGAACGGTTTCGAGGTACGGCTGTCCGACAGCCCGGCGCCCTACGCGGACCCCGCGTACATGTCCGGAGTAGACCTCATCGTCCAGTGCTACACCATGGGCAAGATCGAGCCGGCCGAGCTCAAGGGCCTGCGGGCCGTGATCGAGGCGGGCACGGGGATGGCGGGCTGGCACGGCGGGATCGCCGACTCCTACCGTAACTCCTCCGACTACCTGCACCTCATCGGCGGCCAGTTCGCCTGCCACCCCGGCAAGCACCCCGACGGCGAGGACGCGGGCACGGAACGGCACAACTTCGTCCCCTACACCGTCAACATGCTCCCCGAGGCGGCCGACCACCCCATCACCCAGGGGATCGCCGACTTCGACCTCGTCACCGAGCAGTACTGGGTGCTGAGCGACGCCTACATCGACGTGCTGGCCACCACGACCCAGAAGGTGCGCCCGTGGGACCCATGGCACCGGGAGGTGACCTCGCCGGCGATCTGGACCCGGCGATGGGGCAACGGGAAGATCTTCGTCGCCACCCCCGGGCACAGCCTCGACGTCCTGGAGAACGACAGCGTGCGCACGATCATCGAAAGGGGCATGTTGTGGGCCAGCCGGTGAACCTCGGCATCGTGGGCGTCGGGGCCATCTCGGCCCAGTACCTCCAGACCATCGATCGGCTGCCGCAGGTGAACCTGGTGGCGGTGGCCGACCTGGACCTCGACCGGGCGCGGGAGGCGGTGCGGCCGTACGCGGGCGTCGAGGTCTTGAGCGTGCCGGACCTGATGGCGGACGCGCGCATCGACACCGTGCTCAACCTCACCATCCCGGCCGCCCACGCCGAGATCGCGCTCCAGGCCATCGCGGCGGGCAAGCACGTCTACTGCGAGAAGCCCCTCGCCGCGACCGGCGCGGACGCGCGGCGCGTGCTGGAGGCCGCAGCCGAGGCCGGGGTACGGGTCGGGTGCGCGCCCGACACGGTGCTCGGCACGGGCACGCAGACGGCCCGCGTGGCGATCGACGACGGGCTGATCGGCCGGCCGGTGGCGGCGACGGCGACGATGCTGACGCCCGGCCACGAGCGCTGGCATCCCCATCCCGACTTCTACTACGTGCCGGGCGGCGGGCCGCTCCTCGACATGGGCCCGTACTACATCTCCAGCCTGGTGACCATGCTCGGCCCGGTGGCCACGGTCATCGGGGCGGCCAGCCGTACGCGGTCCAAGCGCACGATCGGCAAGGGCCCGCGCCAGGGCGAGGAGATCCCGGTCCTGGTGGACACCCACGTCACCGGCGTGCTCGTGCACGAGTCCGGTGCGCTGTCCACGCTGGTCATGAGCTTCGACGCGGTGGCGACCAAGGCGCCCAACATCGAGGTGCACGGGGACCTAGGCTCGCTGGTGGTCCCCGACCCCAACCGCTTCGACGGCACCGTGCTGCTGACGCGGCTGGGGGAGCAGGAGGCCAGTCCCCTTCCGGTGTCGGCCGGGTACGAGGAGGCCGGGCGCGGCGTGGGCCTGATCGACTTCGCCTTCGGCCGCGAGCCCAGGGCGGGCGGCACGCTCGGCATCCACGTGCTCGACATCATGGAATCGCTGCTCGCCTCGGCCGAGTCCGGGCGATCGGTGGACGTCGAGAGCACCTGCGAACGCCCCGCCCCGGTGGCGCTGGGCAACTCGGCCACGGCCGGCTGACGACTCCGGCGCGGTGCCGCCCGGCCGGCACCGCGCCACCTGACGTGAGCCGGGGAGCCGGTGCCGGGGCGGGGCCGGTCGGGACATCGGGGCCTGGGCGGTCTCTACTCCGACCCCACCATGTCCTCGTCGGCCGTCGTACGGCCGGCCAGTCTTTCGTGACGCTGCCTGGCCGCCTGCGCGGTCCGCAGGCCCAGGCCGAACGCGATGTCCTGCCAGGTCATGCCCCGCCCCCTGGCCATCTCCAGCAGCCCGGCCTCCAGCGCGTCCATCTCCGCGCGCATCAGCGGAACGAGGCTCAGCGCCGCGGTGATGTCGGCGTGATCCACCTCCGGCTCGCCGTCCTGCACCTGGGCGGCCCCGCTGAGCAGGAACGACACGAGCCTGACGGCCTCGTGGGCGCCCAGGGCCGAGGGGTGCACCTGCCTGCCGCGCTGCTCGTCGGTGGCGGCATGCCGCTCGGAGATGCGGTGCAGGGACGCGTAGACCCGATGGGCCCGCGCCTGCTCGGGCTGCGGCGCGGCGAAGGGGTCAGAGGAAGACGACATGCGTCCAACCATGCGGTACGACACATGATGTTGTCAACTCATTGTTTTAAACAACGTGTTCAAGAGCGGCGATCTCCTGGAGATGCCGAAGCTCCTGCAACGCGAACTCCGCAGCGAGCTCAACAAGGCCACCGCCGAACGGAGCCGGCCTCACCGGGACGCCGCCCGGAGGCGGTCGGCCAGCGCGCCGACCCGCTCGACCAGCTCGGGCGGATCGCGCACCTCGAACCCGATGTCCATCAGGGCGATCCACACGACGATCTCGTCGAGGGTGTTCGCGCCGCACAGCAGGAGGCAGGTGCGGTCGTCGAGGGCCTCCACCGTCCCCATCGTCGGCGGCATGTGCTCGGCCACGACCTCGGCCGGCGCGTGCATGGTGACGCGCGCCCGGTACCGGTACGGAGCGCTGGAGATCGCGCGGGACAGGTAGGCGGCGAGGTCGTCGTCGGGCGGGTCGCGGGGGACGAAACGCGGCCCGTTCGGCGTCCGCAGCCGCAGCCGGTCGACCCGGTACGTGCGCCAGCCGCGACGGTCGACGTCCCAGCCGACGAGATACCACCGCCGCCCCGAGTGCACGAGCCGGTGGGGCTCGGCCGAACGAACGCTGTCCCTGCCGTCGTGCGAGCGGTAGTCGAACCGCAGTCCCTCGTGATCCCGGCAGGCCGTGGCGATGGCGGTCAGCACGTCGGCGTCGACCGGCGCCGCGGCTCCCGTCATGGGCACCGTCATCGACTGGAGCGCGTGCACGCGCCGCCGCAGCCGCGCGGGCAGCACGCGTTCGAGCTTGGCCAGCGCCCGCACGGACGTCTCCTCGATCCCGGCGACCGTGCCACCGGCGGCCGTGCGCAGCCCCACCGCGATCGCGACCGCCTCGTCGTCGTCGAGCAGCAGCGGGGGCAGGTCGGACCCGGCGCCCAGCCGGTAGCCCGGCGCGCCGGGCGTGGCGTGCACGGGATAGCCCAGCTCGCGCAGCCGGTCCACATCGCGGCGCACGGTGCGCGTGGTGACGCCCAGCCGCTCCGCCAGCTCCGCGCCGGACCAGTCACGATGGGTCTGCAGCAGGGACAGCAGTCTGAGCAGCCGGGCCGAGGTCTCCAACATGGTCCCATTCTGCCTCCGAGCTAGGACCGAATTCGTCCTAGGTGGCTTCTAACGTCTGAGGCATGACGACCATCGACCCGTTCCGCATCGACATTCCCCAGGCCGACCTGGACGACCTCCGCGACCGGCTGGGCCGCACCCGCTGGCCGGACGAGCTGCCCGGCACCGGCTGGTCCTACGGGGTCCCGACCTCGTACGCGAGGGAACTGGCCGAGTACTGGCGGACCACGTACGACTGGCGCGCGCACGAGGCGGCGCTCAACGCCTACCCGCAGTTCACCACCGAGATCGACCGTCAGACAGTGCATTTCATGCACGTGCGCTCACCCGAGCCGGACGCGCTCCCGCTGGTCCTCACGCACGGCTGGCCCGGTTCGATCGCCGAATTCATGCAGATCATCGGCCCGCTCACCGACCCGCGCGCCCACGGCGGCGACCCGGCCGACGCCTTCCACCTGGTGGCGCCCTCCCTGCCGGGCTTCGGGTTCTCCGGCCCCACCCGCGAGACCGGCTGGAACCTGCGCCGGGTGGCCCGCGCCTGGGCCGAGCTGATGCACCGCCTCGGCTACGACCGTTACGGCGCCCAGGGCGGCGACACCGGCGCGCTGGTCTCTCCCGAGCTCGGCCGGGTCGCGCCGGGCAACGTCGCCGGCGTCCACGTCAACGGCGCCCTGGGCTTCCCGTCGTTCGAGCCCGGCGAGACGGAGGGGCTGACGGAGGCGGAGCGGGCCCGGCTGGCCCTCTACACCGACCACGACCGCTCGGGTTACGCCATGATCCAGTCGACCCGCCCGCAGACGCTGGCCTTCGGCCTGCACGACTCTCCCGCGGGTCAGCTGGCCTGGATCGCCGAGAAGTTCAAGGAGTGGACCGACCCCGCCCGCGACCTGCCCGAAGACGCCGTGGACCGCGACCAGCTGCTCACCGACGTCTCCATCTACTGGTTCACCGGTACCGCGGGGTCGTCGGCCCGCCTGTACAAGGAGGGCGCGACCGACTGGGGGCAGCCCGTGGACAAGTCCGACGTCCCCACCGGGGTGGCGGTCTTTCCCGGGGACGCCGGGATCCGCCGCGTCGCCGAGCGCGAGCACAACGTGATCCACTGGTCGGAGTTCGGCCGGGGCGGCCACTTCGCCGCCATGGAGGCGCCGGACCTGCTGGTCGCCGACGTCCGCGCGTTCTTCCGGCTGGTCCGCTGAACCCGGCCCGCCTCACCCCTTCAGGCCGCTGAACGTCATCGTGGCCACGAACTGCCGCTGCGCCACGATGAAGGCGATGATGAGCGGCATCGTCGCCACCACATTGCCGGCCATGAGCAGCGACCACTGCGTGTGCCGGGTGCCCTGGAAGTTGGCCAGGCCCAGCTGGATCGTGTAGATGCTCTCGTCGCTGATCGCGACCAGCGGCCAGATCAGGTCGTTCCACGAGCCCAGCAGGGTGAACACGGTGAGCGTGGCCAGGGCCGGCTTGGCCAGCGGCAGCACCACCCGCCAGAACACCCCGAACGTGGTGCAGCCGTCGATGCGGGCCGCGTCCTCCAGTTCGGCGGGCAGCGACAGGAAGAACTGCCGCATGAGGAAGATCCCGAAGGCCGACGCCAGCCACGGCACGAACGCCGCCGCCAGGGTGTCGATCAGGCCGAGCCGGGTGAACATCACGTACGTCGGGATCATCAGCAGCTGGGCCGGGATCATGATGGTGGCCAGGATCATCAGGAACCCGGCGTTCTTGCCGAAGAACTTCAGCCGGGCGAAGCCGTAGCCGGCCATCGAGCAGAGCGCGAGATGCGCGACCACGGCGATGGTGGACACGATGACGGTGTTGAGCAGCCAGCGCAGCGCCTGCGACTGGCTGAACAGGCCGATGAAGCCGTCGAGCTGCAGCCGGCTCGGGATGAAGCGGGGCGGGAAGCGGTTGATGTCGCCGTCCGGCATGAACGCGGTCAGCACCATCTGCACCAGCGGCAGCGCGAACAGCAGGGCCAGCGGCATCAGCAGCAGATGCCAGGGGCTGAACGGCAGGCGTCTCATCAGAAGGCCTCGATCTTGCTGCGCCGGGAGTAGAGGATCATCCCGACGGTGATCAGCATGGTCACGGCGAACAGCCCGTAGGCGACGGCCGAGCCGTAGCCGAACTTCGTGAGCTTGAACGCCTGGGTGTAGACGTAGTACACGATCGTCTGCGTCGCCCCCAGCGGACCGCCCCTGGTCGTGGTGAAGACCAGGTCGAAGAGCTGCAGCGCGGTGATCGTCTGCCAGATGGAGGTGAACACCGTGACCGGCCCGAGCGCGGGCAGCGTGACGTGCCGGAAGACCTGCCAGCGGTTGGCGCCGTCCATGCGGGCCGCCTCGACCACGTCCTTGGGGATGTCCTGCAGCGCGGCCAGGTAGACGACCACCGTGAAACCGACCTGCCCCCACAGCGCGATCAGGCAGATCACGGCCAGCGCCTGCGACTGGCTCTCCAGGAACTGCTGCTGCGGCAGGCCGAGCACGCGCAGGACGCTGTTGGCGGCGCCGTACTGGGGGTTGAAGACGAAGCTGGCCAGGATGCCGGTCGCCGCCGCCGAGGCGACGAAGGGGATGAAGATGCACGTACGGTAGAAGCCGACCAGCTTGATCGGCCGGTTGAGCGCGACGGCGACGAGCATCCCGAGGAAGATCGACGACGGCACGAACAGCACGGTGAACACCAGCGTGTGCTGGACCGCCGCGAGCAGATCGGGGTCCTGGGCCATGAACTGGTAGTTGAGCAGGCCGATGGGCTTGGCCGGGGCGATGCCGTTCCACTTCTGCAGCGAGATGAGGAACGCCCACGCCGCGGGGAAGATCGACAGGCCCACCACCAGCGCGGTGGCGGGGCCCGCGAACCCCCAGCCGACCAGGGTGCGGTGCAGCCACCGCACCCTGCCGGACGGGATCGCCGCGCGGTGGGCGGCGCTCTGGCGCCGCCCGGCGAACAGCAGCGACATGGTCAGCCTCCGGCCAGCGCCTGGGCCGACTTGGTCGCGGCCTCGTCCAGCGCCGCCTTCGGTGCGGACGCGCCCTGCAGCACCTTGGCGATGGCCTCCCCGACATGTCGCGACATTTCCACGTATCCGCTGACCGTGGGCCGGGCCTGCTTCGCGTTGGCCATGTTCGCGACCATCTTCTCCACGCCCGGGTACTCCTTGACGTAGTCCTGGTACGCGGGCAGCGACGTCTCGGAGGTACGCAGCGGCAGGTTGCCCTGGACCAGGTTCCACTGGGAGTCGCCCTCGGCCGAGGTGAGCCACTTGATCAGCTCGAACGACCAGTAGGCCCGGTTGGCGTCACCGTTGTCGAACAGCGTCCACAGGTCGGGGCCCGAGACCGTCTGATGGTCACCGTTCGTGCCGGGCAGGAAGGCCACGCCGTAGTCGGTCTTCTTCTGCTTCAGGTCGAACAACGTCCACGGCCCGTTGATGATCATCCCGATCCGGCCGTCACCGAACAGCGGCGCGTAGCGCTCGTCGGTCTGGTCGAGGTAGACGCTCTTGTCGTCCACCGCCATCGCCCGCAGGAACTCCAGCGCGTCCACCCCGGCCTGGCCGTTGAACGCGGCCTGCTTCTGGTCCTGCGACAGGATGGCGCCGCCGCGCTGCCACAGCAGTGGCCAGAAGTGCCAGGTGGTGTCCTCCGAGCCGCTCACCGAGTACGCGGTCCCGTAGATCTTCGCCGCCGGGTCGGTGAGCTTCTTGGCCGCCGCCCTGAAGTCGTCCCACGTCCACTCGTCGGTCGGGTACGGCACGTTCTTGGCGTCGAAGAGCTTCTTGTTGTAGAGCAGCGAGAGGTTGTCCACGAGCGCGGGGAAGCCGATGACCTGGCCGTTCGGCGTCGCGGTGGCACGGGCGGAGGCGGCGAACTCGTCCCACTTGACCGCCGGGTCCTTCACCTTCTCCGTCAGGTCCAGGGTCTTGCCCGACTCCTGGAGCTGCGACGCCCAGTTCCCGAACGAGTACGAAATATCGGGATAGACGCCGCTGGCGAAACCGGCGGACAGCTTCTGCAGCAGCTCGTCGGTGGTGGACGCCCCCGAGGAGACGTCGATGGTCACGTTGGGGTGCTTCTTGGTGAACTCCGCCGCCAGACCCTCCAGGATCTTCTCTGCGTCGGCTGTCTGGCCCGTCCACCAGGTGAGCTTCACCTTCGCCTGCGGGTCCACCGTCTTGGCGCCCTCCTGGGGCGACCCCCCGCAGCCGGCGGCCGCCAGGATGATCGCCGTGACCAGGGCCACCGCGGTTCTTCTTCGCACTGTGGATGCTCCTCCCGGAATGTTGGAGCCAATCATGGTTACTTTCGAAGTCTTGTCAATACCTTCGAAAAAGCGCAAGGCTTGACAAGGTTTCACAACTCCTGGGACCGTGCCGTGGTGTCCAGAACGACCTTCGACCTTCTTGTCGTCGGCGACGCCAACCCGGACGTGATCGTGTCGGGTTCGCCTCGCCACCCCGAGTTCGGCCAGCGTGAGCAGCTCGTCCCCGCCGCCGGCCTGGTGCTCGGCGGCTCCGGCGCCATCACCGCGTACGGCGCCGCCAGGCTCGGTCTGCGCACCGCGTTCGTCGGGCGAGTGGGAGACGATCCCGCGGGGGCCTTCGTCCTGGACGCCCTGCGCGCCGGCGGTGTGGACGTGTCCGCCTGCGTCGTCGACCCCGCGGTGCCCACCGCCATGACGGTGGCGCTGGTGGACGGCGACGACCGGGCCATCCTCACCGCTCCCGGCTGCCTGGATCGGCTCGGCGCGGCCGACGTACCGCCGGGGCTGCTGGAGCGGGCCGCGCACGTCCACGTGTCGTCGTACTTCCTGCAGCCGCTGCTGGCGGCCGGGCTCGGCGGGCTGTTCGGGCTGGCCAGGGCCGCGGGCGCGTCCACCTCGCTCGACACCAACGACGACCCGGCGGGCCGCTGGGCGGGCCTGGAGGACGTCCTCCCCGTCACCGACGTGCTCCTGCCGAACGAGCCTGAGGCCCTGGCCATCGCCCGCGCCGTCGCGGCGACAGGAGCCACGACGGGAGTCACGACGGGCGCCGGATCCGGCAGCCCGCGGATCACCACGCTGGAGCAGGCCGTCAGGGAGCTGGCCGCCCGAGGCACGCTGCCCGTGGTCAAGCGGGGCGAGCGAGGCGCGATCGCCTTCGCCGACGGTGAGCTCGTCGAGATTCCGGCCCCGCCCGCCACCGTCGTGGACGCCGTCGGCGCGGGAGACAGCTTCGACGCCGGCCTGCTCGCCGCGCTCCTGCGCGGCCGCCCGCTGCGCCAGGCCATGACGGTGGCCGTGGCCTGCGGCACCCTTTCCACCCGCGCCGCCGGGGGCACCGCGGCCCAGCCCACCTGGGAGGAAGCAACAGCATGAAGAAGATCGTGTTCGTCGGCGCGGGAAGCGTGGTCTTCACCCACGGGCTGCTCGCCGATCTGGTCAAGTTCCCCGAGCTGCGTGGCATGCGGATCGCCCTGCACGACATCGACCCCGAGCGCCTCCAGGTGGCCGAGGCCGTGGCCCGCCGCATCACCGGCGACGCCGCCACCGTCACCGCCCACCTCGACCGGCGCGAGGCGCTCGACGGCGCCGACTTCGTGATCAACATGGTCCAGGTCGGCGGCTATGACGCCACTGTCGTCGACTTCGAGATCCCCGCCAGGTACGGGCTGCGCCAGACCATCGCCGACACCATCGGCGCGGGCGGCATCTTCCGCGCGCTGCGCACGTTCCCGCTGCTCGACGCGCTGGCGGCGGACATCAACGCGGTCTGCCCCGACGCGCTCCTGCTCAACTACACCAACCCGATGGCCATGAACGTCTGGTACCTGTCGGGCAAGGTGAAGAACGTCGTCGGCCTGTGCCACTCGGTCTACTGGACCATGCGGGACCTGGCTGAGCTGGTGAACGTGCCGTACGAGGAGATCACCTACCTCGCGGCCGGAGTCAACCACCAGGCGTGGGTGCTGCGCTTCGAGCGCGACGGGCAGGACCTCTACCCGCTCCTCGACGTGGACGACCCGCAGCTGCGCCGCAGGGTGCGGGTGGACATGTACCGGCGGCTCGGCTACTACCCGACGGAGACCAGCGAGCACTCCGCCGAGTACGTGCCCTGGCTGATGCACCACGACTCCGAGATCGACCGGCTGCGCATCCCGGTGGGGGAGTACCTGCGGGTCAGCGAGGAGAACCTGGCCGAGTACAAGCGCACCCGCGACCTCGTCCGGCACGGCGGCGAGCTGGACATCGCCGGCACCGACGAGTACGCCCCCCAGATCATCCACAGCGTCGTCACCGGCACCCCCCGCGTCGTCTACGGCAACGTCGTCAACGACGGGCTCATCTCGAACCTGCCGCACGGCTGCGTGGTGGAGGTGCCCTGCGCGGTCGACGCGACCGGCGTCAGGCCGACCGCGGTCGGTGCTCTGCCCCCGCAACTCGCCGCTCTGAACAGGACTTATGTCAGCGTCAATGAGCTCACTGTACGTGCCGCGCTGGAAGGAGAGCCCCGCCACGTCAGGCACGCGCTGATGATCGACCCCAACACCGCCGCGTCACTTCCGCTGGAGGACATCTGGCACATGGCGGACGAACTGACCCGCGCCCACGGCGACCTCCTCCCCGAGGCCCTGCGCGGGTGAGCTCGGCGCTCAGCGGGCGATCTCGACCTCCAGGCCCTTGTCCCTGAGCGCCGCCACGCACTCCGGGTCGGCCGACTCGCCGGTGATCAGCAGGTCGATGTCGCCGATCGCGCAGATCGGCGCCATCTCCACCACGCCCAGCTTGGACGCGTCGGCGACCAGGATCTTCCTGGCCGCGGCGCGCAACATGCGCTGCTTCATCTCCGCGTCGGGCAGGCTCACGTTGGTCACCCCGCCCGCGGCGTCCACGCCGCCGCAGCCCAGGATGACGGTGTGGGCCCTGATGCCCTCCAGCAGCTTGCCGCCCAGCGGGTCGACCAGCGAGTGCTGCTGGCGGCGCAGGCTGCCGCCGGTCACCACGACCGAGATCCTGGGCAGCGCGGGCTCCAGCTCCAGCGCCGTGCGCAGCCCGTTGGTGAACACCGTCACCTCGGTCAGGTCGGAGCGCGCGACCAGCTCCCTGGCCACGTAGGAGGTCGTGGTGCCGGCCCCCATCAGCACGCTCTCGCCCGAGCCGACCAGCCGGGCGGCGATCTTCCCGATGAGCGACTTCTCCACCGCCGCCGTGCCCAGCGACAGCTCGAACGACGGCTCGACGTGCGGCGCGGGCCCGGCCGACACGGCGCCGCCGCGCACCCGGCGCACCCGGCCCTGCTCCTCCAGCGCGTCGAGGTCCGCGCGGACGGTCACGCTGGAGACCCCGAACGCCTCGGCCAGCTCGGCGACCCGGGCGAACTCCTGCTCGGTGAGCAGCGCCAGCATGCGCTCGCGCCGCACCTCGGTCGGCATCGACTCACTCATGCACGGACCGCCGGCGGCAGCAGGTCGCCGTGCGCCTCGATCAGCTCGTCGCACAGCCGCTCGATCGCGGGCAGCGGCAGCGTGGCCGCCGTGTTCGGGTCGAGCATCGCGGCGTGGTAGACGTGCGCGCGCTCGCCGTCGAGGGCGGCACGCACGGTCAGCTCGACCACGTTGAGGAAGGTCCGGTTGAGCGCGGCCAGCTGCACGGGCAGCTCGCCCACGGCCCGGGGGCGCACCCCGCCCGCGCCGAAGACGGCCGGCACCTCCACACAACTGCCCTCGGGCAGGTTGCCGATCAGCCCCCGGTTGGCCACGTTGACGTAGATCTCCTTCTCCTCGCCGGTCAGCATGGCCAGGATCGCCGCCGCGGCGGGCTCCTGGTGCTGCCAGCGGATCAGCAGCGGGTGGCCGGCGGACAGGGCCCGCCGTGTCTCCTCGTACAGGTGCAGGCTCTTGCCGACCCGGCGCAGGTATTCCTCGACCGGCACGCCGAGCCGGGCGGTCTCGTCGGGGTGACGCATGATCCAGGGCACGTATTCGGCGGCGTGCTCGCTCGACTGCGTGGGGAAGTAGCCGAAGGTGCGGTAGAGCTCGGCGCGGACGTGCCGCTTGAGCTGCGGGTCGGCGTCGAGCACCGCGTCGAGCTCCGGGTAGAGCGAGCGCCCGCCGGCCTCGAAACGCAGCACGAACGACTGGTGGTTGAGGCCCGCGCTGAGGAAGCTCACCTCGTCCTCGTCGCGGCCCACCAGATCGGCCAGGTACGCGTGCGTGTCGCACACCGAGTGGCAGAGCCCGGCGAACCGCTCGAACCCCGTCGCCTCGTGCACCGCCCACCCGGTCATCGCCATCGGGTCGCTGCAGCTCAGCAGCCACGCGTCGGGGCACTCCTCGGCCATCTGCGCGGCCAGCTCGACCAGCACGGGGATCGTGCGCAGCCCGCGGAAGACGCCGCCGATGCCGATCGTGTCGCCGATGGTCTGGCGCAGGCCGTAGCGGTGGGGGATCTCGAAGTCGCGCAGCGTCGCCTCGAACCCTCCGACGTCGAGGTGGGCGACGACGAACCCGGCGCCCTTGAGGGCCTGCCGGCGGTCGAACACACTGCGGATCTTCGCGTCCGCCCGCGCCTCGGCGTCGAGCGCGCGCACCAACCGCTCGGTGGTCGCCAGCCGGCCGGGGTCGTCGTCGTGCAGCACGATTTCCAGCTCGCCGTGCAGCGAGGGGGTGAGCATCAGGGCGGAGGCGACGCGGCGCGTCAGCTCCACGTCACCGACCCCGATGAAGACGATCCGCGCCATCCCCGAAGTATGGCACGCCCCCCGCCGCGGGCCCGTCCCGCCCATTTCCGGCAGGGCTCAGGCTCCGGGGCCGGCTACACGCGCAGCAGCGGCCCCCACGTCGCGGGCCCGACGAAGCCGTCCTCGTCGATGCCCTCGGCCCGCTGGAAGCCGCGGACCAGCTCCACCAGCCCGTTGTCGCACTGCGTGGTCTTCAGCCACCCCTCCAGGCCGTCCTGGATGCCGGCGTACGCGGCCGGCGGCACGTGCCCCCGCGCGAACAGGCAGCCTCTGACGGTCTTGACGTCGAAGTTGTCGTCACCGGGCTTGATCAGCGGGAGCTCTCTCAAGATCTCCTCCGTCCAGGATGGGGTGGGGGTGGATGGTCCGGGCGCGGGCACGGGCCCGCCGTTGATCAGGGCGGCGACGGCCGCCCTGAAGGCGTTCATGTCGATGGAGTGGGGGTCGGGCTTGGAGGTGTTGACCTCACGGTGCGCCTTGACCCGCGAGGCGGGCAGCGCGAACGCGCGGCACAGTTCGGCGCAGAGCTTCCGGTAGGCGTCCAGCTGGACCTCCGGCCACGGCTGGGAGCCGTCGTTCTCCGCCTCGATGCCGATCGAGCTGGAGTTGTCGTGCCGCGGCGAGGTCGAGGGGGCGTTGTGCCAGCAGCGCCCGGCCGCGATGACGTAGATGTGCCCCGACCTGCCCAGGCCGAAGTGCGACAGCGGCCCGTCGAGCCCGGGGCGGCCGTCGCGCACCACCGCGAGCGAGGGGTAGTCGCCGCCTCCGGCCGGTCCGGCGGTGTGATGGCAGACGATGCCCTGCACCTCCGGCTGCGGCCCGTGGCCGCGGGTCCTCCAGCCGCCCACCTCGGTCACGGGGTGCCCGGTGCGGCGGGCGACGTCGGCGAGCTGGGTCAGGAAGGGCATCAGGTACCTCCGTCATGTGTCTCGATGAGTCTCACAACCTTCGATTGACGATTGGCAGCCGCTCGATCGCGGTATGTGATCACTGCTGGATGTGCGCGTGATCGTGACCTCGGCCCGCGGCGATCGCGGGCGGGTGCTTACAGATCATTAGCATGCCGTACCCGAGCGCAGCCGGAAAAGTCGTGAAGATTCCGGCGGAGCGCTGCCTCCGGAAGCGGTCCCTGAGGTCTATCCCTGAGGGCAGTGCCCGGCCCGGCGGTGCGGCATCAGTGTGTGGTGGGGGTTGACGGGGCCGATCCCGATCTCAGCGTCCTTCGCACGATCCGATACTGAACGGACAGGGGGAGCGCCACGATGAGCCATCTCGACAGCCCGCGCGTCACCTTCGCGGGCCGGTTCCTCAGCGACGTGCCGACCATGAACAACGACCCGTCCTCCTTCGGCTCGGGCGGCGTGCCGGATCCGGGCTGGAACCCGTACGGCGGCGGCACGTTCGACCTGCTCGGCTGCGTGGTCGACGGCGGGGAGAGCGCGCCAGGCGCGCCGCTGACGGCGGACGACCCGGCTTTCGGGCTGGTCGTGGCCGCCACCCGCGACCGGGCCGCCGCCAAGCTCGCCGACCTCGATCCCGAGTGGCAGTTCTCCACCGAGATCTGGGGGCTGACCGTCCGCCTCACCGGCCACGGCGGCGAGACGCTGCTGTCCGGCCGCTACCGGCCGGCGGCCTTCCGTGACCTGTGGCAGCGCGTCCCCGGCGACGGCTTCGGCGGGCTGGGCGCCTCGTGGATCTCCGTCCTGGAGGATGTCGAGTACGGCCCGGGCGCCGGCTCCGTCCCCGTGCTGGCCGCCCTGCGCGCGGCGTCGCCGCAGCGGCTGTCGATCGGTCTCAACGTGTTCGCGATCGACGCCAGGCGCGGTGGCGTCACCTTCGCGACCGGCAGGCTCACCGGCTGCATCGGGCCGTGGCGGGCGGGGGAGCCGATGTCGTTCGTCGCCGGCCGCCGCCTCGACGGGGGCCTGCTGACCGAGGAGGTCCCGATCGGCGCGGCCGTGGCCGTCGTGACCGGCGACCGGCTCGTGCTCGACCTCGGCAACGCCTACCCGCTCGCCGACGCGACCGGGACCGTGCACCCCGAGGCGGCCGCGATCGGCGTCGCCGTCCTGCCCGGCGAGGACGTGGCGGCGGGCGACGTCCTCCCTCCGGGCGCCGGGCTCGGCCTCGGTACGGTCTCGCTGCTCCCGGACCTCCCGCCCGCGGGCGTCGTCTCGCTCCCGCTCACTCCCGAAGCCGCCCAAGCGCTCGCCCGGCGTCCCCTCGCGCTGGTCATACCCAGACCGGATGGCGGCCTGCTCGTCGTCTCCAGGGAGGTCGCGGACGGCCTGTACGTCAGGGCCGACGACTTCGTGCACCGCGTCGAGGCCGGCGCCTCGGCGACGGCCACCCTGCACGCGCGGCGCCGCGGCGCGCCCGCCGCCGGCCTGACCATTCACCTCGCCTCCGCCCAGGGCCCCGGCGCCGTGCTCACGGGACCCGCCACCGTCGAGACCGGACCCGGCGGCACCGCCACCGTGACGTTCTCCGCCGGTGACCCGGGCAACCCGCGCGGCGCGCTCGACGGCGTCGTCGAGCGGGCCGGCTACAGCCCGCGCGTCACCGAGGACGGTGAGCTCGACCTCGACGGCTCCGGCCTCGACCCGAGCTTCGACGTGATCGTGGCCCACGTGCGCGACGCCCACGTCCCGCCCGCGGACGAGGACCTCGAACGCGAGGTGCAGCGCCTCTTGGCCCCCTACGCCCTGCACTATCCGATCATGGGCGAGCACCTGGTGAACCTCGGCGACCTGGAGGCGCTCAAGCCATGGCGGGCCGCCATGCTGCTGGCGCTGTCGCGTGACATCACCGACCCCAACCACATGCCCGTCACCCGCGACCTGTCCGAGCCGAAGCGGGCCACGATCCTGCGCTGGCTGCGCGGCCTGCCCACCGGGCCCAGGGCGATGCGGCGCGCCGTGCCGGGGCGGGCGGCGCAGGAGTCCGTCGCCAAGACGGCCGCCGCGCACGAGAGTGCCGAGCGGGTCAGAAGACGGTTCGACCGGGCCGCCGAAGGCAGCGACCGACCGATGCCGAGGACCGACCGCGCCGCAGAGGGGAGTGACTGACCTATGCTGAGGATCGATCGCGCCGCCGTCGACGAGCTGGCCAGGGCGCAGCAGCCCGCCGACCTCGTCCCGCGGGTCCAGGACGCCATCCGGCTGGAGTTCGCCACCATCCCGCCGTACCTCACCGCCATGCTGTCGCTCAAGCCGGGCCGTAACCGCGACATCTGGTGGGCCGTGCACGACGTCGTCGTGGACGAGATGCTGCACCTGCTCATCGGGTGCAACCTGCTCAACGCCCTCGGCGCCAGGCCCGCGCTCGACGCCCCTGACTTCGTGGCCGATTATCCGGGGCCGCTGCCGCTCGGCATCGGCGATGACCTCGTCGTCGGGCTCGAACCGTTCTCCCTCGGGCTCATGGAGTCGGTGTTCATGCGGATCGAGGAGCCGGAGAACCCGCTCGTGTTCCGGCAGGCGGACGGGGTGGCCGAGCCGCCGGAGTTCGCCACGATCGGCGAGTTCTACCGCACGCTGTCCGACGCGCTGCTCGCCCTGCCTCAGGAGGTTCTGCCCGGCGACGTGCGGCGGCAGGTGGTCGCGCCCGCGTGGTTCGGCGCCGACCGGCTCTTCCCGATCAGGACCACCAAGGACGCCGCCCGCGCCATCGGGCTCATCGTGGAGGAGGGCGAGGGCACGCCCGACTCGCCGGTCGATCCCGACGGTGACATCGCCCACTACTACCGTTTCGCCGCCATCGCCAAGGGCCGCCGCCTGGTGCGCGACCCCTCGGCCCCGGACGGGTTCTCCTACAGCGGCGACCCGTACCCCTTCGACGCCGACGGCGTGTGGCCGCTCACGCCGAACCAGCGGCCCGCCGACCTCGATCCGGAGAGCGAGGCGTGGCGGCGCGTGCACCAGTTCAGGGTGACGTTCACCCGGTTGCTGGACGCGCTGCAACGCTGCGTGGACGGCGATCCCGGGCATCTCGACGCGGCGATGGGCGTCATGTTCGAGCTGAAGCTGGCCGGGCAGCTGCTGGCCACCATGCCCCTGCTGGCCGCCGGCGTCCCGACCGGGCGGCACGCCGGGCCGGTGTTCACCCGCGCGCCCGTCAACCTGTAGCGGGGACGTCCTCAAGGCGGCAGGGGCCGGGCACCTCGGCGGCCTCAGGGGCGGACCGCGCCGAGGAGGCGGTTGCGCCAGTAGTCGTCCAGCACGACCACCTTGACGACGTCCCCGGTCTGCGGCGCGTGCACCATCTTGCCGTCGCCCACGTACAGGCCCATGTGCCCGAGCCCTCTGCTGAACAGCAGGTCGCCGGGCTGCGCCTGGCTCACCGGCACGCGCCGGGCGGCGCCCCAGCTCCACTGCGTGTACGTGGTGCGGGGCAGTTGCACCCCGGCCGCGCGCCAGGCCGCCTGGGCCAGGCCCGAGCAGTCCCACGAGTCCGGCCCCGTGCCGCCGAACCGGTACGGCTTGCCGACCTGCCCGAACGCGAACTGCAGCGCCTCACGGGCGTTGCCTGAGGCGGGGCCGGTGTAGGTGATGCCGGTGCTGCGCGGATTGCCGGTCTTGAAGGCGCCCAGCCTGCGCAGCAGCTTCGTCTGCTCGCCGACGAGCTTCTCCACCTTCGACTTCTCCTCGCGCACGTCGTCGCGCGCGCTCTCCGCCTCGGCCAGCACGCCCTTGGCCGCGTCGCGCCGCCGGCGCAGGTCCTCGGTCGCGCTGTGGAAGGCGCGCACCTTGGCCGCCCGGTCCAGCATGATCTGCTCCAGCGAGGCCATGCCGCCGAGCATCGCCGTGGGGTCGCCCTGGACCACGTACCGCTGCCAGCCGAGCGGGCCGCCCATCTGGTAGTCGTTGAGCGCCAGCTCGGCCACCTCGCCGCGCAGCGCCTCGGCCTGCGCCTGCTTGGCGCGCAACTCGGTGTCCAGCGTCTCGTACTTCTTCCTGGCCTTGCGGTAGGTCTCCGTGGCCTGGTTGAAGCGCTCGACGAGCCGGTCGGCCCGCTCGTTCAGCTTGATCAGCTTGGCCCTGGCCTGGGCGGGGGTGGGGTCGGCCAGCGCGGTGACGGGCACGGCTATTGTGCCCGTCACCGCCACCGCGACGGCCACCGTCAGAGTCACGGTCATGGCGCCCGCCATCCGTCCGAGCCCGGCCATCGTCACCGTCCCGCCTCCTCAGCGTCGCCTCATCTGTCGCCTTGTGGTCGCTTCGGCAGGAGGTACGCAGGATGCTCCGCCGATGTTCAGCCGCTGGGGGAGCGGTGTCTAGGACGGCGCGGGGCCGGTGCTGTCGCGGACGAGCAAACGGGGCTGGTAGCGCACGTTGTAGCCGCCGCTCTCGCCGTTCATCAGCGCCCAGAGCCGCTCCCACGCCTGCCTGCCCAGCTCGTTCGCCGGGATGGACACCGTGGTCAGCGGCGGTGAGGTGTAGCGGGCGAACGCGATGTCGTCGAACCCGGTGACCGACACCTCGCCGGGCACCCGTACGTTCAGCTCGCGCAGGCCGGTCAGCACGCCCGAGGCCACCATGTCGTTGAACCCCACGACCGCGCTCGCCCCGCACTCCACCACCGCCGCGGCGGCGGCGTGGCCGTGGTCGAACATCGACCCGCACGGCAGCACGGTCAGCTCCAGCCCGGGGGCGGCGCGCAGCGCGGCCAGCCGCTCGGCGTTGCCCGCGCTGGCGGGCGGGCCGGCCAGGTAGGCCAGGCGGCGATGGCCCAGCGCGGTGAGGTGGGCCACGATCTCGCCGATGCCGGCGCGGTTGTCGATCGACAGCGACGGCGCGCCCAGCCCGGCGACCTCCCGGTAGACCAGCACGAACGGCGCCAGCCGCTCGCTCAGCTCACGCAGCCGCCCGTCCGGCGCCCTGGGCGAGGCCAGCACGAGCCCGTCGCAGTTGCGCCGCGCCTCCAGCGCCAGGACCACCTCCTCCTCCGGGTCCTCGTCCGACTCGACCACCAGCAGCTGGCAGCCCGCCTTGCCCGCGGCCTGGCTGAGCCCGCGCAGCACGTTCTGGAACAGCGGGTTGGACAGGTCGGGGACCACCAGCGCGACGGTGCCCGTGCGGCCGAGCGCGAGCCTGCGCGCGGCCGCGCTCGGCTCGTAGTCGAGCGCCTCGGCCGCGGCCCTGACCCGGGCGGCCAGCTCGGGGTGCACGCTCGGCGAGCCGTTCATGACCCGCGAGACCGTGGCTCGCGAGACCCCGGCGGCCGCGGCGACACTGCTGATCGTGGCCGGCCCGGCCGGTCGCGGCCCCCGCCGCCCCGCTATCCGCCCCGCTGCCTGGCCTGGTGCCCGGCCTGAGCCGGCCTCTTTCCGCTCATCGTCTCCGTCTCTGTCCTGGGCGCTGGCCTTCATCCGCTCTCCCGCACGCTCGGCCGTCGTCTCGCATGCATGACATCACACTGACCCCCGGCCGGGCGCCGACGCTGAGATACCGGTTTCTTCGGGTATTACAACCGTTTGCTGGAAAACGCGCAAGTCCCGGCGGCTTCGCCGTCGATGCAGGTCATCGCTCGGCCAACCAAGCGTTGACACCCGATGTGGGCAATGTTAGAAACTGGTTACTCACAGGCGCCTCACGGCTTGCGTCCCTGATTGTCCCCGGTTGCGTGCGGCTCAGCGCGACCGCGAAGGGTAATAGATGAGCGAACGTTTGCATCCCCCTGACAGCCCCGAGACGACCGTCTCGCCGACCCCTGCCTCACCAGCCCGGACGCGGTCTCTGACCCGGCGCCGGGCCGGTCACAGAAAGATCAGCGGCCCGCCACGCGACCGGATCGGCTACCTGTTCCTCACGCCGTGGTTCATCGGCATGGCGCTGTTCACCGTGGGGCCGATCCTGGCCTCGCTCTACCTGTCCTTCACCGAATACACCCTGCTCAAGCCGCCGGAATGGCTCGGACTGGACAACTACCGCGAGATGCTCGCCGACCCGCGGCTGCACAAGTCGCTGCTGGTCACGTTCATCTACGTGTTCGTGTCGGTGCCCATCCAGCTCGTGCTGGCGCTGGCCCTGGCACTCCTGCTCAACCGCGGCGTGCGCGGGCTGAGCTTCTACCGGTCCGTCTACTACCTGCCCTCGCTGCTCGCGGGCAGTGTGTCGATCGCCATCCTGTGGCGGCAGATCTTCGGCAAGGACGGCCTGGTCAACCAGGTGCTGGCCTTATTCGGCACGGAGGGCGTCAGCTGGGTGTCACACCCCGACTTCGCCCTCGGCACACTCGTGCTGCTCAACGCCTGGACCTTCGGCGCGCCCATGGTCATCTTCCTGGCCGGGCTGCGCCAGATCCCCACCTCGTACTACGAGGCGGCCCAGGTGGACGGCGCGGGCACGGTGACGAGGTTCTTCCACATCACGCTGCCGATGCTCACCCCGATCATCTTCTTCAACCTCGTCCTGCAGCTCATCGGCGCCTTCCAGAGCTTCACGCAGGCGTTCGTGATCAGCGGCGGGCGCGGCGGGCCGTCGGACTCCACCCTGCTCTACACGCTCTACCTGTACGAACGCGGCTTCGGCTCCTTCGACATGGGCTACGCCTCCGCGATGGCGTGGTTCCTGCTGGCCATCATCGCCGTGCTGACCGGAATCAACTTCCTCTTCGCCAGGCGGTGGGTGTTCTATGGTGGCTGAACTCAAGGCCTCCGGCGGACGCTCGCGCCGGCTGTCGAAGCACGTGCTGCTCATCGGCTTCGGCCTGGTGATGCTCTATCCGCTGCTGTGGATGGTGTCCAGCTCGGTCAAGCCGACCGAGACCATCTTCCGCGACCCCTCCATCTGGCCGACCAGCTTCGACCTGAGCAACTACACCGCCGGCTGGACGGCGCTGGAGCACCCGTTCCACTTCTACCTGCTGAACTCGGCCGTGATCGCGCTGCTGGCCGTGGTCGGCAACCTGATGTCGTGCTCGCTGGCCGCCTACGCCTTCGCGCGGCTGAACTTCCGGGGCAGGAACGTCTTCTTCGCCATGATGCTGGCGACGCTGATGCTGCCCATCCACGTACTGATCGTCCCCCAGTACGTCTTGTTCTCCCAGCTCGACTGGATCAACACGAACCTGCCGCTGGTCGTGCCGAAGTTCCTGGCGCACGACGCGTTCTTCATCTTCCTGATGGTGCAGTTCATCCGCGGCCTGCCCAGGGAGCTGGACGAGGCGGCCCGCATCGACGGCTGCGGGCACTTCAGGATCTACTGGCGGATCATCATGCCGCTGTCGGTGCCGGCGCTGGCCACCTCGGCGCTGTTCACCTTCATCTGGACCTGGAACGACTTCTTCAGCCAGCTCATCTTCCTGACCGACCCCGAGCTGTGGACCATGCCCGTGGCGCTGCGCTCGTTCATGGACGGGCAGGGCGAGACGGCCTGGGGGCAGCTGTTCGCCATGTCCATCGTGGGCCTGGCGCCGATCTTCGGGTTCTTCCTGGCCGGGCAGCGCTACCTGACGCAGGGCATCTCCACGACCGGCTTCCGCTGATCCGGGCTCACCCGCCCCGCGTCACCCCCCCCAGTGTCACCACGTACCAACTAAAGGAGAAGGCCATGCCGAGAAGAACCAGTGGCTTGGCGGCGCTCTGTCTCACCGGCGTCCTGCTCGCGGTCTCCGCGTGCGGCGGCGGCTCGTCCGGCGGCTCGGACGGAGGCGCGGTCGAGCTGCGCTTCGGCTGGTGGGGCAACAACGACAGGGCGGCCGCCACCCAGAAGGTCATCGAGGCCTTCCAGGCCAAGAACCCCGGCATCAAGGTCAAGGGCAGCTACACCGACTTCAACTCCTACTTCGACCGCCTGGCCACCGAGGTGGCGGGCGGGCGCGCGCCCGACGTCATCACGCTCGGCGGCGCCTACCCCCGCGAGTACGGCGACCGCGGCGCCCTGCTCGACCTCGCCAAGACCGATCTGAAGACCGACAAGATCGGCGCCGCCGCGCTGGACAACGGCAAGTTCGGCGGCGTCCAGTACGGCGTGCCGACCGGCGTCAACGCCATCTCCCTGATCGTCAACGAGTCCGTGTTCGAGAAGGCGGGCGTGGCCCTGCCCGAGGAGGACACCTGGACCTGGGACGACTTCAAGCGCATCACCAAGGAGCTGGTCCCGAAGCTGCCGAAGGGCACGTTCGCGCTGGCCGACCCGACCAGGACCGACATGCTGGACGTCTACTCCCGCCAGCGCGGCGAGGCCCTCTACACCGCCGACGGCAAGGTCGGCATCGGCGAGAAGACGCTGGTGGACTGGTGGACGATGACGCTGGAGCTGATGAACTCCGGGGCGACCCCGCCGGCCTCGCAGACGGCCGAACTGATCACCCAGCCCGCGCCCGAGCAGTCGCTGATGGGCCGCGGCCAGGCGGCGATGCAGTTCGACTGGAGCAACCAGCTCAGCGCGCTCAGCAAGGCCGCCGGGCAGCCGCTGCGGCTGATGCGGGTGCCGGGCGAGAGCGGCGCCACCCAGCCCGGCATGTGGCTGCAGGCCTCGCAGATCTACAGCATCAACGCCAAGACCGAACATCCCAAGGAGGCCGCCAAGTTCCTCGACTTCCTGGTCAACAGCCCCGACGCGGGCAAGATCATCTTGGCTGACCGGGGCATCCCGGCCAACTCCGACGTCCGCACGGCCATCCAGGACGTGCTCGGCGAACCGGAGAAGGCGCAGGCCACCTTCATCGACGCGCTCACGCCGAAGGCCGGGCCTCCGCTGGTGATCGGGCCCGCCGGATCCACCGACACGCCGAAGATCCTCGACCGGGTCAACGCCGAGGTGCTGTTCGGCCGCCAGCAGCCCGCCGCCGCGGCGACGGACTTCGTCTCGCAGGTCGCGACGGCGATCAAGCAGTGATCGACCGCCGCGCGCTGGCCGCACGGCACGCCGTCGAGGTGACCCGGATCCTGCCCGAGTCACCTCTGTCGGTGGGCAACGGGGAGCTCTGCTTCACGGCGGACCTCACCGGGCTGCAGACGTTCCCCGGCTCCTACCCGGTCGAGGACCGCACGGGTACGGCGCCGGGGACGCTGCTGGCCACCATGGCGTCGTGGGGCTGGCACAGCATGCCCGGCTCGTACCGGCTGGCCGACACGACACGCACGTACGAGACGGCCCGGGGGCCTGTCCCGTACGTGGACATGCGCGGCGACCTGAGCGGCGACGGCGAGAACCCCGCCTCGGCCGCCGAGTCGTGGCTGCGCGCCAACCCGCACCGGCTCGACCTCGGCCGGATCGGGCTGGCCACGGCCGCCGGAGCGCCCCTCGCCCCCGAGGACGTGAGCGGCGCCCGCCAGCGCCTCGACCTGTGGACCGGCACGCTGACCAGCAGCTACCTGCTGCGCGGCGCGCCGTTCCATGTCGTCACCGCCTGCCATCCCGATCGGGACGTGATCAGCGTGCGGCTGGAGTCGCCCGCGCTGGTGGAGACGGGGGTGCGGCTGGCGTTCCCGTACGGGTCAGAGGCGTGGGGGAACGCGGCCGACTGGACCAGGCCGGGGGAGCACACCTCCCGCCTGCTCGCACGCGCCGGCGGCGGCACGGTCGAGCGGCGGCTCGACGGCACCGCGTACCAGGTGAGCGTGCGGGCTGCCGGAGGCGAGCTGATCGCGGTCGGCTTCCACGAGTTCCTGATCACCTTCCGCGAGCCGGTCGCCGAGCTGACGTTCGCCTTCCTGCCGGGCCACGCGGAGACGGAACCGCCCTGTCATGAGGAGGTCGCCGGAGCCTCGGCACGGCACTGGTCCCGGTTCTGGAGCACGGGCGGGGCGGTGGACCTGTCCGGCAGCCGCGACGAGCGCGCCCCCGAGCTGGAGCGGCGGATCGTCCTGTCGCAGTACCTCACGGCGATCCACTGCGCCGGCTCCACCCCACCCGCCGAGACCGGGCTGATCGCCAACAGCTGGCGCGGCCGCTTCCACCTGGAGATGCACTGGTGGCACGCGGCGCACTTCCCGCTGTGGGGACGCCCTGAGCTGCTGGAACGCAGCCTGTCCTGGTACGCCGCCATCCAGCCGCTCGCCCGCGAGACCGCCCGCGCGCAGGGCTGCCCCGGAGCCCGCTGGCCCAAGCAGACCGGCCCCGACGGGCGGGAGAGTCCGAGCCCGATCGGGCCGTTCCTGGTGTGGCAGCAGCCCCACCCGATCTACCTGGCCGAGCTGGTGCGCCGCGCCGCCGGCACCCGCCGGGCCCTGTCCCTCTACGGCGACCTCGTGCTCGACACCGCCGCCTTCATGGCCGCCTTCGCCGTCAAGGAGCCCAGGGGGTACGGGCTGGGGCCGCCGCTGGTGCCGGCCCAGGAGTCGTACGCGGACGTGCGGGCCGAGGCGGCGAATCCCACGTTCGAGCTGGCCTACTGGTCGTGGGCGCTGCGCGTGGCGCAGCGCTGGCGGCTGCTGCTGGGCCTGCCGCCCGAGCCGCGCTGGGCCGAGGTGGCGGACGGGATGGCCCGGCCCCTCGTGCGCGACGGGGTGTACGCGGCCATGGACGCGCCGCCGTACACGGTGCGCGACGACCACCCCTCCATGCTGTACGCGCTCGGCGTCGTCCCCCCGACGCCCGTCATCGACGCCGCCACCATGCGCCGCACCCTGGACGACGTGCTCGACCGCTGGAACTGGGAGAGCACGTGGGGCTGGGACTACCCCGCCATCGCCATGACCGCCACCCGGCTGGGCGAGCCGGACCTGGCCGTGGCGGCGCTGCTGCGGCCGGAGACGAAGAACACGTACCTGCCCAACGGGCACAACCGGCAGAGCGCCACGCTGCCCGTCTACCTGCCGGGCAACGGCGGGCTGCTGGCGGCGGTCGCGCTCATGGCCAGGGGGTGGGACGGCGGCCCGCCCACGCCCGGCTTCCCCGGCTCGTGGACGGTCCACCACGAGGGCCTTTCCCCTCTGCCCTGAACCGGCCGGGCCGCCCGGCCGCGCGCGGTCCCAGCGTGGGTGTCAGGCCGCGCCGGGCCCCCGCGCGGCTGTCGTGCGACGCCGGGACCCGGTGCGGTGCTGTGGCTCAGTCCACCGGCGAGGGCGGTGGGGAGCCCAGGGCCGCCACCTCGTCCCAGAACCCGCCCGGCACCTCCGTGTCGACCAGCGCCGCCAACTCCTCCAGCCGCGTCACCGACGTCACTCCCACCACCGTTGAATGGACCCGCGGCTCGGCCATCGAGAAATGCAGCGCGGCGGCGGCCAGCGCGATGCCCCACCGCTCCGCCAGCTCCCGCAGCCGCTCCACGTACTGCCCGAACTCCGGCGAGATCGGCCGGTAGCCGTACCGGCCGGCGCGGCGCGGGGAGCCGGCCAGGATGCCGCCGCCGAACGGCGCGGCGTTGAAGACCGTCATGTTCCGCTCGGTAGCCAGGTCGAGGATGTCCTCCCCGCGCCGGTCCACCAGCGTGTAGCGGTTGTGGGTGAGGACCGCGTCGAACGCGTCCGTACGGATGTAGTCCTGCACCAGCGTGCCGCCCGCCGCCGCGATGCCGATCTCGCCGACCAGCCCCTGCTCGCGCAGCGACACCAGAGCCGGCACGGCCCCGCCGGGCGCCATCGCCTCCGCCAGCGTGATCGTGAACGGGTCGTGCAGGTGGTAGACCGGCAGCCGCTCGACGCCCAGCCGGGTGATCGTCTCCTCGAACGAGCGCATCACCCGGTCACCGTCGAACACCCCCGTCTCCGGGTCGCGGTCCGCCTTCGTGAAGATCGTCACCCCGGCGTCCTTGGCGCCCGCGAGCGCCTGCCCGATCAGCGTCTCGCTGCGGCCGCCCGCGTACTCGTTGGAGGTGTCGAGCTGGCGGAAGCGGCCGGAAATGAGCGCGTCCGCCAGCTTCTCGCCGCCCGGCTCGCGGCCGAGCGCCGACAGGCCGACGGTCACCGCCTCCAGGGGGCCTGACATTCCGGGTACGCGTCGCTCCTGCTGCTCTGGCACCGTGGCCTGCCTCTCCTTTTTCGCCTCTTCGTCACGATCATCCCATGGCATCCCGTGCCGGCCGGCTCAGAGGCGGAGCTGCTCTCTCATGCGCCGTCCTCCTGACCGGCGCCAACCGGGGGCCCGGCTCCCTCGCGGGACGATCGCCCGCCCGCCCGGGTACGTGTACTCGGCATCGGGGGAGTACGTCTGGGAGGTCGTCCGTGAACAGGCCGGCGCACTGGTTCTCCAATGCGCTGTTCCCGCAGGGCACGAACGAGCACGGCCCACTGCCGGCGCCGCTCATCATGCTGATGGTCTCGTCCGGCCTCGTCGACGCCATCACCTTCCTCGGCCTGAACCGCGTCTTCGTCGCCAACATGACCGGCAACGTGGTCTTCTCCGGCTTCGCGATCGCCGGCGAGCCCCGCTCCGCATGGCGGTGCCCGGCCTGGTGAACATCACGGTCGTCACGAGCATCGTCACCCGGCTGGTCTCACAGGCGCCCGCACAGGCGTGGCGGCGCCGGGCGTGCGCGGTCGCCGCCATGTTCGCCGCCATGTTCGCCGCCATGTTCGCCGCCATGTTCGCCGCCATGTTCGCCGCCATGTTCGCCGCCATGTTCGCCACCATGTTCGCCTGCGGGCTCGTGGGCGCCGCGCTCTACCTGGTCGCCGGCATGGCCGCACCACTGATGGCGGACCTCGTCCTGCTCGCCCTCATCGCCTACGTGGTCCGCGACGTCATCCCGGGCCCAGCCCGGCAGTAGACGGCGGGTCGTCGAAGCGGCGGGTGAGCAGTGCCTGTGCGTTCTTGAAGCCGGTCACCACGTCCGCGGCCGTGCGCTCCTGCCGCACCAGGCCCACCGCCTGGCCCGCGTAGACGTACGCGCCGTCGAAGTCGCCCTTCGCCCGCGCGGTCTCCAGCTCGGCCCGAGCGGCCTCGTCCACGGCGAGCTCCTCCTCCCGCCCCTCCCACCGGTCGAAGAACGCGTTCCGCAGCGCCCGCCCCCCGAACTCCGGCGGCCAGGCCAGCCGCTGCGCGACGTCGAAGACCCGGCCGTAGGCCGTGCCCGTCTCCTCCGTGGCCAGGACCCGCTCTCTCGCCGCCCCGGACAGCGTCGTCTCGGCGCAGCCCAGGAACGCCGTGCCCACCCAGCCGCCCTCCGCGCCCGCGGCCAGCACGGCGGCCAGCCCGCGGGCCGTCGCGATCCCACCCGCGGCCAGCACCGGGACGCTCACCGCGTCCAGCACGCTCTGCAGCAGCGGCAGCGTGGCCACCTCGTCCCTGCCGTGGCCGCCGCCCTCCCCGCCACGCGCCACGACCACGTCCACCCCGGCCCGTTCGGCCGCCAGCGCCTCCCAGGTAGTGCCCGCCTGGGTGGCCACGGCGATCCCGGCCGCGCGCAGCGGCTCCACATAACGCGCGAAGTCCCCGTAACTCACCGACACCAAGGCGGGACGCGCCTCCAGCACCGCGTCCAACTGCCCGGGCTGGTCCTCCAGCGCCCAGGCCATCAGCCCGATCCCGTACGGCCGGCCGCTCGCGGCGGCGACGGCGGCCTGCTCGGCGATCCAAGAGGCCGTCGCGGTCGCCGGCGCCCCGAACATGCCCAGCCCGCCCGCCGCCGACACGGCAGCGGCCAGCCGCCCGTCAGCCACTCCCGCCATCGGCGCCCCGACCAGCGGCACCTCCAGCCCGAACCGCTCGGTCAGCCAGGTACGCAACATCGGCCCCTCCCCCTCGCCCGCCGGCATCGCGCCAGCGTATCCCGTTCGGAGGCCCCGAGCGCGGGCCGGGATCAGAGGAGCCGAGCCATGCGATGCCCTCGTCCACGTATCGATCCGGCGCTCCCGAGCGCGGGCTGGGGCCGGAGATCGAGCGCCGCGCTGCCCTCGTGCACGTAGCCGAGCAGCGGGCGGGAGCGTCCGGCGTGTCGCTCGGCGGCATCGTCACCGCCCGCGCCCTTCCGGCCTGAGCCCTCGCTTGATCCCCGGACTGAGTCCCAAACGGGGACGGTCAGGTGGTGGGGATGGCGAGGCGGGTGGCGACCGTGGAGACCGCGTCCAGGATCCGGTCCACCTGCGCGCCGGTGTGGGCGGCCGTGACGCTCAGCCGGATCAGCGCCCTGCCCTCGGGCACCCCCGGCGGCAGCATGGCGTTGGCCAGCACCCCCTCCTCCAGCAGCCCCGACCAGAACCGGCAGCACGTCATGGCGTCGCCCACCCGCAGCGACACGGTCGGGGTGCCGCCCGGCGGGATGGCGAAACCGAGCGCGGCCAGCCCGGAACGCAGCCGTTCGGCCGAGGCCAGCACGGCCAGGCGGCGCTCCGGCTCCGTGCGGACCACGTCGAGCGCGGCCAGCGCCGACGCCGTGCAGGCCGGCGGCAGGGAGGCCGAGAACAGCGCGGCCCGCGCGCTGTGCCGCAGGTAGCCGATGACGTGCCCGGGCCCGGCGACCGCCCCGCCGAGCGTGCCGAAACACTTGGAGAACGTCAGCGTCTGCACGTCCACCGCCGACTGCAGCCCGAAGTGCTCGGCGACCCCTCGCCCGCCCGGCCCCAGCAGCCCGAGGTCGTGCGCGCTGTCGAGCACCACCCGCGCCCCGTGGCGCTCGGCGAGCTTCACGATGCCGGGCAGATCGCACAGATCGCCCCCGACCGAGAACATGCCCTCGGTGAGCACGAGCACCCCGGCCGCCGGATCGGCCTCCTCCAGCAGCTTCTCCAACTGGTCCAGGTCGTTGTGCCGGAAGCGGCGCAGCGGGGCCAGGCCCAGCCGGGCGGCGTCGATGAGCGAGGCGTGGATGTCGCGATCGGCGAGCAGGAGGTCACGCGGCCCGAACAACGCGCTGAGCGCGAGGTTGGCCTGATAGCCGGTGGAGACCACCATCGCCGCCTCATGACCGAGGAACGCGGCCAGCTCAGCCTCCAGCCGCTGGTGCAGGGCCAGCGTGCCGTTGAGCGCGCGCGAGCCCGAGTTGCCCGCGCCCAGCAGGCGCAGCGCCCGCACGCCCGCCTCCTTCAACCGGGGGTCGCCGGACAGCGCCAGGTAGTCGTTGGAGCCGGCCATCAGCACGCGACGGCCGCCCACCACGGCCTCCCCGCCGCCCGGCCGTTCCTCCACCGGCACGTAGAAGGGGTAGACGCCCGGCGCGATGAGCGCCTCGATCTCGTCGGGCAGCCGGCACTTGCTGAACGGGTCCGTCACGGCACTCACTTTCCGCCTTGTCCGGAGCGGTCCGGCGACTCGCTCCGCATCAGCGATCGTAGCTGACAGTGTCGAAGCGTAAGAGTAGAGTAACCGGCCAGGTCCGGGGGAAGCGCCTCGTGCTTCGCGGTGCCCAGGTCCGGGGGAGCGCTCCGTACCGTACGGTGCCCAGGCCCGCCGCCGCCCCGACCAATCCGATGCCCGACCAGCACCCGAGCGGCCACCGTCGAGAGCCGACAAGCCGATAGCCGACAAGCCGAGAGTCAACAAGGACGTGAGCATGACCGAGGAAGAGATCTTCCACCAGCTGCGCGCCATCTGCGCCAGGATCCTCTCGGTGGATCCGGCGCGCATCGCCCCCGACACCGACCTGCGTGAGGAACTGGACGCCGACAGCCTCGACATGGCCGAGCTGGCCGCGGCGAGCGAGGACCGCTTCAAGCTCGTCGTGGACCTCGACACCGCCAAGCAGGCCCGCACCCTGGCCGACGTGACCTCCCTGGTCCGCGCCGGGGCCCAGGCCGGCTGATGGCGGAACGGGTCCGCGTCGCCGTCACCGGCCTGGGCGTGCGCACACCGGGCGGCAACGATCTGCGGACGTTCTGGGACACCCTGATCGCCGGGCGCTCCACCGCGCGCACCATCACCTCCTTCGACGCCTCGTCCCTGCCGGTCGGCTTCGCCTGCCAGGTCCCCGGCTTCGACACCGCCCCCTACGTGACGGGCAAGCAGGCGCGCCGCATGGACCGGGCGACGCTGCTGGCCGTGTGCGCGGCCGACGACGCGCTCGCCGACGCCGGGCTGCTCGGCCCTGGCGGCATGAGCGGCCTGGCCGGCCTGGACGGCGCGTCGGTGCCGCCCGAGCGCCGGGCGGTCGTGACAGGCACCGCCCTCGGCGGTAACGAGACCGCCGAGACCACCCTGCTCGGCGCCGCCGCCGAGTACGCCGCGCCGCCCAGCTCGCAGCCCGCCGTACCACCTGCTGGGCCACCGAGCGGGCCGTCCGGGGCGCAGCCGAGCGCGCTCTACGTCCCGAGGATCATGCCGAACGCCTCCGCCGCGTTCGTCAGCATGCGTCACCAGATCCTCGGCCCCAGCCTGACCGTCTCCACCGCCTGCGCCTCAGGCGGCCACACGATCGGGGAGGGCCTGCGCCTGCTCCGCGACGGCTCGGCCGACCTGGTCGTGGCCGGGGGCACGGAGGCGTGCGTGTCGCCCACGATCCTGCTCGCCTTCCACCGCTGCGGCGCGCTCTCGCAGCGGGTGAACGAGCCGGAGTGCGCCTCGCGGCCGTTCGACATCGCCCGCGACGGGTTCGTGCTGGCCGAGGGCGCGGCGTTCGTCGTACTCGAACGGCTGGAGGACGCCGTGCGGCGAGGTGCCCGCGTCTATGCAGAACTGTCCGGGTACGGCCGCACCTCCGACGCCCACCACCTGACCACGCCCGACCCCAAGGGGGAGGGCGCCGAGCGGTGCGTCCGGCAGGCGCTGGCCGACGCGGGCTTGAGCACCGGCGACGTCGCCCACGTCAACGCCCACGGCAGCGGCACCCCGCTCAACGACATCACCGAGGCCCAGGTCATCGCCCGGCTGTGCGGGCCGGGTCAGGTGCCCGTCACCTCCACCAAGAGCATCCTCGGCCACGCGATCGGCGCGGCCGGGGCGATCGAGGCCGTGGTCAGCGTGCTCACGCTGCACGAACGCCTCATCCATCCCACGATCAACCTCGACGTCCAGGACCCCGAGTGCGAGATCGACGTGGTACGCCGGCCGCGCCCGCTCGGTCCGGGAGCCGTCGTGTCCAACTCGTTCGCCTTCGGGGGCCACAATGCGAGCCTCGTCTTCACCTCCGCACGCCCCTAGCGGGCCGGCCACGGCGGCCGAGCCCGTGCGGGGCCGCCGCGAGCTGCGGGAGTTCATCGAGCTCCCGTACCGGCTGCACGGCCGCGACCCGTCCTTCGTGCCGCCGCTGCGCGAAGACTGCCGGCGCCTGCTCGACCGCCGGCGCAACCCGTTCTTCGAGTACGGCGACGTCGAGCTGTTCACCGTGCGCAGGGGCGGGCGGGTGGCCGGGCGCGTGGCCGCCGTGCACAACCCGCGCCACAACGAGATCCGCGCCGCCCGCGACGGCTTCTTCGGGCAGTTCGCCTGCGCCGACGACCCGTCGGTGGCGCGCGAGCTGCTGGACGCGGCGGCGTCGTGGCTGCGGGCGCGCGGGCTGCGCACCATGCTGGGGCCCGTCGGGTTCACCACCAACGACGAGTGCGGGGTGTTGGTCGACGGGTTCGGCCGGCCGCCGAGCGTGATGATGCCGTACAACCCGGAGTACTACCCGCCGCTGCTGGAGTCCTGCGGGCTGACCAAGGCCAAGGACCTGTGGACGTGGGAGGAGACGGCCGGCGGGCTGCCGATGGAGCGGCTGCTGCGGGTCGCGCGGCTGGCCGAGCGGCGCCACCAGGTCACCGTGCGGCCCCTCGACCTGGGCGCCCGCTACGACGCCGACATGAGGGTGGTGCAGGAGGTCTTCGAGCGGGCCTGGCAGGGCAACTGGGGCTTCACGCCGATGACCGGCGCCGAGTTCGCCGACGTTACCCGGCGGCTGAAGGCGCACCTCGATCCCGCGATCGTCCAGCTCGCCGAGGTGGCCGGCGAACCCGCCGGGGTCGCCCTCGCCCTGCCCGACCTCAACCAGGCGCTGACCGCCGCGCGGGGCCGGCTGACCCGCTTCGGCCTGCCGATCGGGATGGTGCGCCTGGTCCGGGCGGTGCGCCGGATCGACCGGGTCAGGGGCGTGCTGTTCGGCGTCCTGCCGCACGCGCGCGGGCGCGGCGTCGAGACCGTGCTGTTCGCCAGGGGCCAGGAGGCCATCGCGGCGCGCGGTTACACCGGCGGCACGGAGTACGGGTGGACGCTGGAGGACAACCAGGCTGTCAACGGTTACCTGCGCAGGCTCGGATGTGCCCGCTCGAGGACGTACCGCATCTACGGCTGCGACCTGTGAGCAGCTCATATCTCCAGAGATATGAGTTCCTATAGGGGGGCCTATTAGACATATCACTACCGAAGCTCCTAGCGTTCGTCGGGTGACGGAGCGACGTACGATCTGCAGCGGATCGACCATCGGGGAACAGATCGGGCACGCCGGTGCCAACATGTCGGCGACCACGGACCTTCTGGTCAGAACCCTCCATACGAACGAGGAGTTCGGGCAGGCCGACGCGCTGTTCGGGCGGGTCTGGGGGTTCGAGCCGGACAGCAGGCCGATCACCGCCGGGTTGATGCGGGCGCTGACCCACGCGGGCAACTACGTCTCCGGCGCCTTCGACGGCGACCGCATGGTCGGGGCGTCGGTGGCCTTCTTCGGGCAGGACTCGACCCTGCACTCGCAGAACACGGGCGTCGAGGCGGGCCGCCGGGGCGTCGGCTTCGAGCTGAAGCGGCACCAGCGGCTGTGGGCACTGGAGCGCGGGATCTCCCGGATCACCTGGACCTACGACCCGCTGGTCCGCCGCAACGCCCACTTCAACCTGGCCAAGCTGGGCGCGCGGCCGGCGGAGTACCTGCCGGACTTCTACGGCGCGCTGGCCGACGCCGTCAACCACGGCGACGAGTCCGACCGGGTCCTGGCCACGTGGCCGCTGACCGATCCCCGGGTCGAGGCGGCGGTCCGGCGGGCGCCGCACCTGCCGGAAGTGCCCGAGGACGCGGTGCTCGGGCTGGCCGCCGACGGTGACCGCCCGGTCGTGGGCCGTACCGACGGGCGGGTGGTGCTGGTCGCGATCCCTGAGGACATCGCGCGGCTGCGCGGGCTGGACGCCGGCGCCGCCAAGGCGTGGCGGCACGCCGTACGGGACGTGCTGGGCGGCCTGATGGCGGAGGGCGCCACGGTGACCGGCTTCCACCGCAGGACCTGCTACGTGGTCGAGCGGAACTGAGACGACCACCAGGGGTTCGCCGGCCCAGGCGCGCCGCACTACGCTTCGCGCAAGATCACGATCTGGCTGGAGGTCGTCTTGCACCACCCTCTGCATCGAACGTTCCGCTTGCCCGCCACGTTCGTCGCGCTGGTCGAGTTCCTCATGGACGGGCTGGACCCGAAAGATCCGGACGTGTGGCGCTATGCGGAGTGGATCGACCGGGGTGGCGACCTTTTCTGCGGGGACATCGACCCGAGTCTCCTCGGCCAGCCGCCCGGCAGCGACGATCCGCAGGCTCTGTGCGGCGAACTGGCCTACCACTTTCAGCCGCTCGAAATCCTCCCCTTCTGCTGGAACGGTGATGACGCGCTGCACTACGGGTGGGCGGTGCTCGCTCCGAGTGTGGTGAACTGGGGCGGGCCTGGGCGAGGGCGGAAGTCTCCTGCCGAGGACGCGCGCTGAGCGGCGGTGTGCCGTGCCCTCGACCTGCGCCCCGACCTCGGCTCCTCGCAGATCACGGCAGGGGCCCGCTCGGAGCGGGCGATCCGTCCGGCGGTCCCTCGGGGATGGCGGTACGAGCCGACCGGCGACGGCATCGGCGTGCTCGCCGGCGCGGCGGCGTTCGCGCCCGGCACCGTACGGGCGGACCGCCCGTGGGACCCCGATGAGTACGGGCCGCTGGCTCAGCGATTCCTCGCCGACGGCTATCCAGGTTCGGCACTGTGCGTGCTCAAGTCGCTCACGAGTTATGATCGCGCGGCCGTACGCCTGATGGGCGAGGCATATCGGCAGCTCGGACGAGAGCTTCATGCCGAACGTGCCGAATTGTGGCTACGCCTGCACCCATCGGACTGACCACCGCGCCGTCGGCTCCCTCCCGCGGTCTGTCGGCCTCCGGCCACCATCCTGCTCCGTGGTCGAGCGGAACTGAGCGGGACGATCAGCGGGGAAGTTCGCGGCGGGCGGCCTCCAGGAAGCGGGCGACCAGGGGGTTGGGGTCGTCGCGGCGCCAGGCGACCGCGACGGTGGTGCGGGTGTCGTTCGGGCTGATCCGGCGGTACGCGACGCCGTTCAGGCGGATCCGGCGGATGCTCGCCGGGGCGAGCGAGACGCCCAGGCCGGCCTCGACGAGCGCGCAGACCGTCTGCCACTCGACGGCCTGCTGGCCGAGGCGGGGCTCGAAACCCGCGCTGTGGCACAGGCCGAGGATCCGGTCGTGGAACATCGGCCCGGCACCGCGCGGCAGCAGCACGAACGGCTCGTCGGCGAGGGCCTCGACCGGGACGACGCGCCGGGCCGCGAGGGGATGGGCGGCCGGCAGGACCGCGATGAACTCCTCGGCCAGGATCGCCTCGGCGGCCAGGCCCGGCTCGTCCGGCGGCTCGCGCAGCAGCCCGACGTCGATCGCGTGCTCGTGCAGCGCGGTCACCTGCGGCGCCGTGGTCATCTCGCGGATCTCCATCCGCACCAGGGGATACCGATCACGGTAGGCGCGCAACAATCGCGGCAGGACGGTCAGCGCGAGCGAGGCGGCGAAGCCGATCCGGATGAGACCGGCCTCGCCGCTGCCCGCCCGCCTGGCCGTGTCCAGACCGGCGGCGACCTCGTCGAGCGCGCGCCGGGCGGCGGGCAGGAGCTGCTGACCGGCCGCCGTGAGGGCGACCGCGCCGGGTCCACGGGTGAACAGCGGGTGCCCGACCTTCGCCTCCAGCCGGCGGATCTGCTGGCTGAGCGGCGGTTGCGCGATGCCCAGCCGCTCGGCAGCGCGGCCGAAGTGGAGTTCCTCGGAGAGGACCGCGAAAGCGTGCAACTGCTGGAGATTGAGTTCAGGGCGGTCCATAGCTTCAGAGATATCAGATGATTCGGGGAAGCGTCTTGGACATATCACTGCTGGTTGTCTACCTTGTGGCTTCATGACAGAACGACGCGCGATCTTGAGTGGGTCCACCTTCGAAGAGGAGATCGGCTACGCCCGGGCGGTGATCGACGGTGACTGGGCGCACGTGTCCGGGACGACCGGCTTCGACTACGCGACCATGACGATCTCCGACGACGTGGTCGAGCAGGCCGAGCAGGCGTTGCGCAACGTCGAGACGGCGCTGGCCGAGGCGGGCTGCTCGTTCGCCGACGTGGTCCGGGTCAGATACCTGCTGCCCGACCGTGAGGACTTCCCGCCGTGCTGGCCGGTCCTGCGCCGCCGTTTCGGCGACGTCCGCCCGGCCGCGACGATGCTCGTGTGCGGCCTGGCCGACGCCCGGATGAAGTTCGAGATCGAGGTGTACGCACGACGGCCCGCGTGAGGCGGCTACCGGTGCGCGTCGTGCAGGACGCGTGACCGTGCCGCCTGGGCCGGCCGCCGGGCCGCGTACCGTTCGATGACGAAGTGGACCGTCAGCGCCACCGCCAGCCCGGCGGCCACGTCGGAGAGGTAGTGGTACCAGTCGTACACGACGGCCGCCGTCAGACCGGCGGTCAGCGCTCCCAGCGCGAGGCGGGCGCGGGCGGAGATGTGCCGCCGCAGGCACAGCAGCGTGATCCACGCGCCCGCCACGTGCGGCGAGGGGAAGCACGCGCCCGGCGGGTCGAACGTGGCCATGATCTGGTTCTGCAGCGACGTGATCAGGTAGCCGGACGGCCGGTACGCCGCGGCGAGCTCGGGCGTGGCCAGCACCGGGCCGGCCAGCGGGACCGCGATGAACCCGAGATAGCAGATCAGCAGCGTCGTCATCGCGGCGAACAGGTAACGCTCGGCCAGGAGCTCCCGGCCGCGGACGTAGAGGACGATCGGGAGCAGGAAGCAGCCGTAGTAGGAGAAGTAGCAGAGCGTCAGCAGCTCGGTCAGCGGCGGGCTGCCGGCGGAGACCGCGGCCACGTTCGGCGAGCCCCCGAACAGCGCCCGCTCCCAGGCGAGCACCACGTCGTCGACGAAGCGGCCGTGCAGCACGAGGACCGTCTCGGCGGCGGCGGAGTAGACGAACGGGAGCACCAGCAGCGGAGCGGCGAACCGGAGGATGGCGACCGGCCTGTTGCCTGGCCGCCGGCGGGCGCTGGTGGCCAGGGCGAGCAGGAGCAGCGCGGCGAGTGCGTATCCGGCGAGTAGCAGCGGCCAGTCGGCCAGGCGGTTCCGGCCCACGGCCACAATTGCCGCCATAATTCCGAAATAGCCCAGCATTAGCTTTTCAACCGGTCGAAATTCGACCATAACCTGCGACCCCCGCGCTGTCCCGCCGTCGTTTCGCGCCAATGCGCGCCATTCAGTGAGGCTCAATATAGTCGCGGCTCGCCCTTTCCGAATTGCTTCTTCCGGGTGAGTGGCGGCGATAACGTGGTCAAGCGTGAAAGGCGAATCGGCCGCCGGTGCGGTGCCCCTGACGTTCGGCGACTATTACGCGATCCGCCTCGGCGCGGGGGCGGTGCACGACTCCCGCATGCACTGCGGCCTCGCCGTCCGCCGTCCGGGGCCGCCGCCCGACCCGGAGTCGCTGCGCGAACTCGTCGCCGAACGGGTGCGCGTGGCGGCCCCCGCCCTGACGTACCGGGTGGCTGGGCGGGGTCGGCACGCGTGCTGGGAGCCGGACCCCGGGTTCGACGCCGCGCACCACGTCGAGTTCCATCGGCTGCCGCGCGTGACGTACCAGGCGGTCGTGGACGCCATGCGGTTGCGGCCGCTGTCCTGGGAGCGGCCGCTGTGGAGTCTGATGGTGCTGTACGGCGAGCCGGGGGAGGGGCACGTCGTCTGCTACCGGGCGCACCACGCGTTCCAGGACGGCATGGGCGTCGTGGCCGCCGCCCGCGCCCTGCTCAGCACCGGCACCCTGCCCCCACCCACGGAAGCGGGCGATGATGGCGGCGGGCCGGTGTACCGGGGGTCGCCGGGGCCGGTCCGGAGTGCTCTCGGCGACCTGTGCCGGCTGGCGGCGGCCTCGCCCCCTTGGTTCGCCATGCACCTGGATCACGGCGAGAGCGCCGGCGGCGGTCTCCGGCTGGAGGTGGCGAATCTGGACAGGGCGGCGTTCGACGACGTCTCCCGCGCCACCGGCGCCAGCATCGCGCAGATCGGCCTCGCCCTCGTCACCGGCGCGATCCGCGCCTGGAACCAGCCGGCCTGGAACCAGCCGGCCTGGGACGCCGGGCCGACCCCGGACGGAGCCGGGAAGCCGGCGGCCGGGCCGAGAGGCGAGTCTTCAGCCGAGCAGACGGCTGGACCACCGGTTGGGCAGACGGCCGGAATGCCCGCTGGGCCGACGGCGGGTCCGGCAGCCGAGTTGGCCGTGAGACTGAGGGCGGGGTCGCCAGGGGACTGGCCTGCGGGATTGCGGAGGGGGCTGCCGGTGGGGTTGCCGGTGGGGCTGCTCGGGCATCGGGCGCACACCGGGCTCGGCAACCACACCGGGCTGCTCCCCATCACCTTGCCCTGCGACGAGCCGTCCCCCGCGACCAGGCTCGAACGGATCGCCGAGCAGACCACGATCAGGCGGATCGCTCACGCCCGCCGCTCCGCCCGCGGCCTGTACGGCCTGCCCGCCGCCGTGGCCGTGCCGATGTTGCGGCTGCTGTCGCCGCTGCTCGGCCAGAGCTCCCCCCGCCGGCTCGGCGCCACCGCCCTGCCCGTGCCCAGGGAGCTGGCCGGTCAGGGCGAGGTGTTCGCGGTCCCGGGCCTGCCGCCGGCCCTCGCCGGCATGGTCGTGATCATGCCCGCCGGTGCGAACGTGGCGATCTCGGCGGTGTTCGACCCCAGGGTCGCCCGTACGGACGAGTTTCCCGGCCTGCTGCGGCGGGAGCTCACGGAGTCGCTCGCGCCGGCCACCAGATGACCCGCCCCATGTGGTGGGCGAGCGCGGGCACCAGGAACGAGCGCACGACCACGGTGTCGATGACGACCCCGATCGCCACCAGCAGCCCGAGCTGGACGATCGGCACCAGCGGCAGCACGGTCAGGACGAAGAACGCCGCCGCCAGCACCACGCCCGCCGCGGTGATCACCCCGCCGGTCGCCCGCAGCGCGTGCAGGGTGGCCTCGCGGGTGTCGAGGCGGGTGGACTCCTCGCGTACGCGGGCCATCAGGAAGATGTTGTAGTCGATGCCGAAGGCGATGAGGAAGACGAACGCGTACAGCGCGAACGAGGCGTCCATGACGGGATAGCCGAGGAACTGGGTGAACAGCGCCGAGCAGAGCCCCAGCGTGGCGGCGAACGACAGCACGACCGTGCCCATCAGCAGCAGCGGCGCCACCACCGAGCGCAGCAGGACGACCAGGATCAGCCCCACGACCAGCAGGATCAGCGGCACGACGAGGTAGGCGTCGTCGACGGCGGCGTTCTTGACGTCGAGCAGTTCGCTGGTGAACCCGCCGATCAGCGCCGCGCCGCCGGCGACGCCGCGGACGGACGCGCGCAACTGCTCCACCAGGCGCTGAGCCTCCGGCGTGTTCGGTTCGGCGGCGAGCACCACGTCGATGCTCCGCCACCGCGCGGGCGGCCCAGGACGCACGGAGACGACCCCCTCCGACCACCGCGCGGCCTCGGTCACGGCGGCGCTCCTGTCCTGCCTGGCCAGGACCACCACGGGCGCGCTGGCGGGATAGTGGCGCTTCAGCGCGTCGTAGCCGGCCACGGAGTCGGTACGCATAGTGAACAGCGCCGACGGCGGGATGCCCGAGGCGTCCAGCGTGGTCAGCCCCAGGCACAGCAGCGTCAGCAGCAGCGCCGAGCCCGCCCAGGACAGCCGGGGCCGCTGGCCGACGAAACCGGCGACGCCCCGCCACAATCCGTCGCGGGCGGCCTCGCCGGGGCGCGGGACGCTGGGCCAGAACGCCCGCCGCCCGCCCAGCAGCATCAGCGCGGGCAGCAGCGTCACCATCACCACCATCGTGATCAGGATGCCGACGGCCGCGGCGGCGCCGATCGAGCGCAGCGCGTTGGTGTCGGCCACCACCAGGCAGCCCACGCCGCCCGCCACCGTGAGGGCCGAGGCGACGACCGTGCGGACACCTCCCGACAGCGCGTCCTTCAGCGCGGCCCGCTCGTCGGCCGTCACCCGCAGCCGCTCCCGGTAGCGGGCCACGAGCAGCAGCGCGTAGTCGGTGGCCACCCCGAACACCAGCACGGTGAACACCTCGGGCGTGGCCGCGCGCAGCGTCATCACCCCGGCCCGCGCGAGCGCGTAGACGGCCGCCGCGGAGCAGACGTAGGCCACCACCACGGCCAGCATCGGGATCACCCACAGCACCGGGCTGCGGTAGACGGCCAGCAGGACCAGCAGCACGACGCCCACGCTCAGGGCCAGCAGGGTGCCGTCGACGTGACCGAAGGAGTCGACGTAGTCGGCGGCGGCCCCGACGGCGCCGCTCACGTACGTGACGAGCCCTGGCGGGCCGCCCTCCGCGGCGATCCTGCGCAGCTCCTCGGCGACCGGGCTGACCAGCACGCCCGGTTTGCCGGAGACCAGCACCGTCGTCTGCAGGGCGCGGCCGTCGGCGCTGGGGACGGGGTCGGAGGCGGTGCCGAGCACGTTGGGGACGGCGGTGAAGCGGCGCAGGTCTCGCCTGGCCGCCTTGAGGTCGCCGGGCAGGAGCGGCCCGTCACGCTCGTAGATCACGAGCGCGGGCACCACCCTGCCGTCCTGTTTCGCCAGCAGGTCGAGCACGCGGGCCGACTCGGCGCCCCTGGCCAGCATGGAGGTGCCGCTGGTGACGCGTACGTCGTCCAGCGGCCCACTGGCGAGGACGGCCACCACGGCGACGGCCACCCAGCCGAGCACCACCCCGGCCGCAATTCTCCGCACAACCGCCATACGAAACAAAAACGACAATTCCCGTCCACCTCCGGCCTCGATGCTGAAAAGTGCCGGCCGGCACGTGGACCCATGATTCCCCGTCGCAGCTAAACGCCCGCACGCGGAGACTCATTTTTACGTCATGCCCGAAGCGAAATAAGCGGCAGATATCCGATAAATGGTCAGCTCTTCACTCGAAGGTCGGCGAAGAGCGCACGATGATCGGACCCCGGCACGTCGAACACCCGCACGCCCACCGCCGCCGACCGCGCGTCCGTCAGCACGTGGTCGATGGTCACCAGCGGCGGCAGCGAGCGTCCGTACGGCCAGGTCGGAACGAGCCCCTGCCCGGTGGCGGCCGCCGCGTCGGTGTAGCCGGTGTCCAGCAGCCGGCGGAGCACCGCGTGATCGAGGGTCGCGTTGAAGTCGCCCGCCAGGACGCGCGGCGGCCCCGACGACGGCGCGGGCGGCAGCGTGGCGACCCCGGCCTCCCATTCCGGCACCGTACGGGGCACCGGCGCGACCGGATGCACGACCACGATCTCCACCGGCGAGCCGCCGGGCAGCGCCGCCTCGACCACCGGCATGTGGTGCCCGACCGGCCGGAACAGGCCGGTCCGCTCGGTCAGGGGGTAGCGGGAGTACACGCCGCTGCCCTCGGGGCCGCGGAAGTCGGCCTGGCCGACCTGGTACGGCAGCAGCCGCTCCAGCCCGGAGGCCGACAGCCGGTCGCGCACCGCGAACGTGAGCTCCTGGATGCTCAGCACGTCGACGTCCAGCCTGCGTACGAGATCGACGATCACCGCCGCGTCGCCGCGCCCGCCGTTGAGGTTGGCCGTCAGCACCCGCAGCACGCGCCCTCCTGCAGCCGGCTCGCCCGGGATCGCCCGCGGCACCACGAACCAGGCCAGGCACCCGCACACCACCAGCAGGATCGCGATCGCGGCCCGGCTCCTGACGGCGACCGCGACCACCAGCGCGACCAGCGCCGCCACCCCGAAGTAGGGGGTGAAGGAGACCAGCGGCACCAGCAGCGGGCCCGCCTCCCACCCGCCGGCCCGCACGGCCGTCCCCGCCGCGAACAGCACGCTCACCCCGATGACCGCCCGGCCCCGCCACACCCGGCGGGGCCGTGCCGCCCCCGCCGTCTCCACGTCGTCTCGCACCAGCACAGCCGCCCACGCTAGGCGGCCATTCTTAACGCCGGATGAGGAGCGTTCTCCACGCCGGATGAGGACTGTTCCGCATGACTTTTCCGGTGAGCCTGTTCGCGTGAGCCCGGTCGGCGGGCGCCGGGGGTGGGCATGACGGTTCCCGTGGACGGGCGGGAAGAGGGACGGCGGCCGGGCCAGGCCGCCGCGATCCCGCCGATCCACGGGGTGGCCCGATCCGGGGCCGCCACGAAGCGGAGACCGCCGGCGGCGGCTTGGGAACGACGCCGGCCACGACGAGAACGGAGTCTTCCTGATATGCCAGTCCACGGTCCCGAGGCCATCGTCACCGTCGACACCCACCGGCCGTCGGGCCGCATCGACGACGACGTCTACGGGCACTTCCTGGAGTCGGCCTTCTTCGGCAACATCGAGGGCGGGGTGTTCGACGAGGGCTCGCCCCTGTCGGTCACCGGGTCCGGTCTGCTGCGCGGTGTGCGTACGGACGTGCTGGCGCTCTGCCGCGAGCTGGGTCCAGGTCCGATCCGCTGGCCGGGTGGCAACTTCACCTCGGCCTACCACTGGGAGGACGGCGTCGGCCCCAGGGACGAGCGGCCCAGCCGGCTGGAGCTGGCGTGGGGCGGGCAGGAGTCCAACCGGTTCGGCACGGACGAGTTCCTGGCCTGGTGCGAGGCGGTGGGGGCGGAGCCGTACCTGGTGCACTCGGCGCGGGACGTGGACGAGGCGGTGCGCTGGATCGAGTACACCAACTCCGCCCGCGACACCACGCTCACCGCGCGCCGGGCCCGCAACGGCCGGGCCGAGCCGTGGAAGGTGCGCTTCTGGGGCGTCGGCAACGAGGTCTACGGGCCGTGGCAGATGGGCCACCGCACGGCCGGGCAGTACGCCGCCGCCGCGCGTGAGCACGCGCTGTTCATGCGGCTGGTCGACCCGGGCGTCAAGCTGGTCGGGGTCGGCATCCCGTGGCGGCAGGAGGAGTGGACGCGCCCGCTGCTCAAGCGGGCCGGCTCCCTGCTCGACTACCTGTCCCTGCACTTGTACGGGGCCAGCACTCACCTGTGGACCGGTGACGACTACGACGCGGTGGTGGCCCAGTCGCTCTACTTCGAGCGTGAGATCCACGCCTACTCCCAGCTCGTCACCGCCCTCGCCCATGACGCCGGACTGGACCGGCCGCCCGCGCTCGCGCTGGACGAGTGGACGATGCGCCACCTCGAACCGGCCTGCTGGCCGGAACCGCGGCCCGGCGCCGACGGCGGCATCGCCCCGCGCGAAACCACCGCGTGGGACGGAGGCCCTGGGGCCGGCGACCCCGTGGCCGTGCGGGTGAACCGGTGGAGCCCCAGGACGGTCGCCGACGCACTCTTCTGCGCCGGCGTCTTCCACGCCATCCACCGCACCGCCGGCCTGCCCGCCCCCGTCGCCATGGCCAACCCCGTCAACCTGGTGAACGCGAACGGCCTCGTGGTAGCCCGGCCCGGCGGCGCGGTGCGTTCGGCGATCTACCACATCTGGCACCTCTACCGGCACCACACCGGTCGCACCGTGCTGCCCAGCCAGGTCGAGGGCCCGTCGCGGACCGCCTCGGTCGTCCTCGGGGACAACCGGGGGCCGGACGGCAGCCTGCTCACCGCACCCATGACCGTCCCTTACCTGGACGTCTCGGCCACCCGCGCCGACGACGGCTCACTGCGCGTCGCCGTGGTCAACCGGCACCGCGACACTGCCGTCCGGCTGCGGCTCGTCCTCGACGACGGCGCCCCGCCCGCCGCCGCCCGGATCCACACCCTCGGCGCCGACGTGCCCGGCCTCGGCGCGGTCAACACACTGAGCGCGCCGGACACGGTCGCCGTACGCGACCTCGGGAGGGTCGAGGCCGACGACGGCACGTGGTCGATCCCGCCGCACTCGGTGACCGTACTGTCCCTGTGAGCACGGTCGGCCGGAACGGAACCAAGGCGTTCACGGTCAGGGGCGGGCAGGCCGCCGTTTCACTAGCGTGACGAGTGGCCAGTCCGCAGCCCCGTGGAGGACCGCGATGCCCGCCGACTCCCCGGACCCACCACCCACCAACCGGCCCGCGGACGACCCACCGGACCCGGCGCTCGCCGGCCGGGGGTCGGGCGGCCTTCCGGACGTGGAGCCTGCCGGTCGGGCGTCGGGCGGCTCTCCGGGCCCGGTGCCCGTCGGCCGGGTGCCACGTGGGTTCTTGGATGCGGTGGCCGCTCGGCGGGGGTGGCGTCTGGCCAAGCCGGTCCCCGTTCTGGCCGCGCTGGTGGCGGTGTTGCTGGTCGTCGTGGGTGGCCTGGTGGTCGTGAACGTCGCCACCCTGGACGAGCGTGATCGTGCCCGCGTCGAGCGTGACCAGGCACTCAGCCGGCAGCTCAGCGCCCAGAGTCAGGCCATGGCCGTCGAGTCACCGCAGCTCGCCAGGCTGCTCGCCGTCGCCGCCGCCCGCATCGTGCCCGCGTCCGTCAAGGCCAGGGCGGCCGTCCGTGCGGCCACGGCCACGCCGCAGTTGGCCGTGCTGGGCGGGTTTCCCGGGGAGATGCACGCGGTCGCGTTCGGCCCCGACGGCGCCACCCTGGCCGCCGCCGGCCGAGGCACGCCGCTGCGCGTGTGGCAGACGGACGGCCTGACCCCCGTCCCGTGGCCGCAGGGGGAGTCGGGGGAGGCAGAGACGGAGCAGGGCGAACCACGGCAGGGAGAGCCGGGGCAGGCGGAAACCGGGAACGGGCAGCCCGACGGTGGGACTGCGGACGGTGGGACTGCGGACGGTGGGATGGCGAACAGGGGGATGGAGGACGGGATGGCGGTGGCGTACAGTCGCGACGGCCGTCACCTCGCCGTCGCGTCGGCGACCGGGCAGGTCCGCGTCTGGGACACCCGTACCCGCGAGAGCTGGAGCGGCGGCGAGAGCGCACCGTGGAGCCGGCGCTGGACCGCGTTCAGTCCCGACGGGAAGCTGCTGGCCACGACGAGCGGCTCCACCGGCGCCTCCCGCCTGTGGGATGTCGGCTCGGGCAGGCCGGTGGCGGCCCTGCACTCCCTCGACGGCGCCCCGGGACCGGTCGCGTTCAGCCCGGACGGCTCGCTCCTCGCGGCCGCGTACCCGGGCGGGCTCATCAGGACGTTCGACGTGACCTCGGGCAGGCTGACGGGAGACCCGCTGCGGCCCGCCCGGGGGAGCGTCGTGCCGGAGCCGCGTGAGGAGGCGGGCGCGCTCGCGTTCGGGCCGGGCGGCAGGATCCTGGCCGGCACCACGGGCAGCGAGCACATCCAGCTCTGGAACGTCGCCACCAGGCGCGCCATGGGACGGCCGCTCACCGGCCACACCGGCCTGATCACCTCGGCGGCCTTCAACCCCGACGGGAGCGTCCTCGCCACGGCCGGCCAGGACGCGACGATCAGGCTCTGGGACGTACGCGCCCGCCGCCCGCTCGGTGAGCCGCTGACCGGGCACACGCACGCCGTCAACGCCGTCGCCTTCAGCCCCGGCGGTGACCTGCTGGCCAGCGCGGGCGCCGACGCCACCGTGCGTCTGTGGCGGGTCCCGCGTGGCGTCCGGCACCGGCTCACCCTGCCGGGCACGAGCGGTGCGGGCGGCGAGGTCCCGGCCGACCGGCCGATGCCCGACCGCTGGTACGAGCGTCAGGACACCACCCAGGCCGTCCTGAGCGCCGACGCGGCCAGGCTCGTGGTCCAGCCGTACGACGGAACGACGCCCGGGTACGGGGCCGTGTGGTCGTGGGACGTGAAGAGTGCCCGCCGGCTCGGTGAACGGCTGCGCATCCGTCCCGACGACCTCGTGGACGGCATGGCCCTCAGCCCGGACGGCCGCGTCCTGGCCGCCTCCGGTGCCGACGACGCCGCCCGCGGCCTGAACACCACCATCCTCGAAGGCCCTGCCTCGATCCGCGGCCGCCCTCTCGCGTACAGCCCGGACGGCCGCCTGCTGGCCACCGAAGTCCCGTCCGAGGACCCCGGAGCAGGGGGCCGGGTGCCGAGTGGTGGGGCGTCGGGCCAGGGGTCGGATGGTGGGGCGCCAGAGCAGGGGGCGGTCGGTGAGACGGCGGGGCGGGAGGCGGGCGGTGCGGTCTGGATCTGGGCGATGCCTGGCGGGCAGGCGAGAGTCGGTCCCGCCGGATACGCGGGGAGGGTGACGGCGGCGGCCTTCGATCCGCGTGGCGCGTTGCTGGCCGTGGGGACCTCGGACGGCTCCGTGCTGCTGTGGGACGTGGCGGCCGCTCGCTCACGCGGCACGCTGCGCGCCCACGCCCTGCCCGTGACCTCCCTCGCCTTCGCCCCGGACGGACGCCTGCTCCTGTCGGGCGGCGAGGACCAGCGGGCCCGCCTCTGGGACGTGGCCACCGCCCGCCCCCAGGGTGCCCCGCTCACCGCCCAGCCCCAAAGTTCCCCGCCCACCGCTCACCCTCAGGGTGCCCCGCCCGCCGCCCGCCCCCACGGAGCCCCGCTCATCGGACACACCGGCTCGGTCCGCGCCGTGGCCTTCGCCCCCGACGGCACGTTCCTCGCCACAGGCGGCCAGGACCGCACCATACGCCTGTGGGACACCGCCACCGGCCGCCCCCTGGGACCGCCACTGGCCGGGCATGGCGGGGAGGTGCGGGCGCTGGCGTTCACCGGTGACGGCAAAGAACTCGTGGCGGCGGTGGCCGACCTCGTGCAGGTCACCGGGGACGCGTACACCGTCTGGAAATGGGACACCACCGCGCTCACCGGCGACGTGACGGCCACGGCCTGTGCCCAGGCGGCGCGCTCGCTGACCCGCGAGGAGTGGGCGGCCTACGTGCCCGGTCTGCCGTACCGCGACGTCTGCCCATGAGAACATCAGGCGGCCAGGTATTCGCCGTGCTCCAGGTCGTCGAGCAGCGACGGGTGCACGGGTGACCAGCCGAGCGCCTCCCGGGTGAGAGAGCTGGAGACGGGCCCGTCGAAGCCGTAGACGACAGCCATGAACGGGCTGACGAAGTGCGTGGCGGCCTCGGACGGGGTCAGTGAGACCGCCGGCACGCCCAGGCCCCGGGCGATCACCTCCGCGATGCTCCTGAAGGTGATGCCGCTTTCGGCCACCCCGTGCAGCACGCTGCCCGCGGGCGCCCGCTCCAGCGTCAGCCGGAACAGGACCGCCGCGTCGAGCCGATGCACCGCGGGCCACCGGTTCGCGCCGTCGCCCACGTACGCCGAGACACCGGTCTCGCGTGCGGTGGCGATGAGCATCGGGATGAAGCCGTGGTCCGAAGGACCATGTACGGTCGGAGCCAGGCGCACCACACCCGCGCGCACACCCCGGGCGGCGAAGTCCAGGCACGCCCGCTCACCGGCGATGCGGAAGGCGGCGATCCCGGCCGCGTCGGGCTCGTCCTCCTCGGTGCTCAGCCGGCCGGCGGGCATGACCAGCGTGCCCGACGTGACGACGAGTGGCCTGCCCGAGCCTTCCAGCGGTCGGTCGAGCGTCTCGATCGCGGTCCTGTCGCGCCGCATCATGTCGTCGAGATCGGAGAAGTCGCCGCCGTACGCCATGTGGAGAACGCCGTCGGCGGCCTCGGCGCCGTCGCGCAGACTGCCGAGGTCGTCCAGCGAGCCGGGGTGCGGTGTGGCACCCAGGGCTTTCAGCCGCGCCGACTGTACGTAGCGTCAGTTACTGGCGTCAAGTAGTGCCAGTGACTGACGTATGCGTATCCTGGGGAGCGTGCCACGGAGCGGAGCAGAAGCGCGCCGCCGCCTTCAGCAGGCGGCTCTGGAGCTGTATCGGGAACGCGGGTTCGACCGGACCACCACGGCCGAGATCGCCGCCAGGGCCGGTGTCAACGAACGCACGTTCTTCCGGCACTTCCCCGACAAGCGCGAGGTGCTCTTCGACGGCGAGTCCGACCTGCGCGCGGCTCTGACCCAGGCGGTGGCAGCGGCGCCCGGTGGTCTCCAGCCGCTCGACCTGCTGCTGCACGCGTTCAGGAAGGTCGAGCACATCCTTGAGGGCAACCGGCCCTTCGCGGAGCCGCGGCTGCGGGTCATCGCGGAGACGCCGGCGCTGCGCGAGCGTGACCTGGCCAAGGCCGCGGCGATGGCCGAGGCCGTGGCGGAGGCGCTGCGGCGGCGCGGTGTCGCCGACCGACCGGCCGTCCTGGCCGCTCAGACCGGGTGGGCCGCCTTCCACCACGCGATCCAGTCCTGGATCGACGACTCCGCGCAGAGCCTGGACGCGCACCTCCTGCAGACCTTCGACGACCTGCGCGCCACCCTCTCGCCGACCGTCCCGGTCGGCGACGCCGCTCGATGAAGGCCACGCGGGGCGAGACGGCGCCGCGCGGCCTTCATCGAGCGGCGCTCAGACGAGCCCGATCATGAACCCTTCGTCCTTGACCCCCAGGTACGCCCCCGGCCGGTACTGCCGCATGGCGCCCTCGATGACCGGAATGTACTTGGGGTTCGACCCGAGCGGCAGCCGGTAGCCGTTCTTGACCGTGTGGAACTCCCACAGGTGCTCCATCTCCGGATGACGCGAGCGGAACCCCTGGTCGGCGGGGAACAGGTCCATCCGGACCATCGTCTTGCGGAAGATGTAGTCGGCGAGCTTGACCCGGCGCTGCCGCGTACGCGAGATGCCCACCCCCGACAGCTCCGCCCACGCCACCGCCCACGGCGTGCCCTTCGGATCGTCCCAGCGCACGCCGAACCCGTCGAACACCAGCTTGCGTGGCCGGCTGAGCTTCTTCCACGCGAACACCGGCAGCAGGCCGATGCCCAGGAAGATTAGCCCCAGCAGCCCGGCCACGACCGCCGTGCCCGCCCCGCCCGTGGTCTGCCCGGTCAGCGTCGAGACGATCACGAAGAGCCCGATCACGCCCGAGACGGCGCCGCCGATCATCGCCTTCACCTTGGCGTCGCCGCCGACGTCGATCACCACGGGAGGCGGGCCGAAGGACCTCGGGGGCTGCTGCGGGGGATAGGGCGCGGGATGAGGGGGCTGGTGAGGGCCGTACGTCATGGGAGGCCACGTTAGCGGCGTCCGGAATCCCCTTCGTCACGCTTCACGGTTTTCTGAAACGTCTTCCGAAGCGTTCCCGGGGATCGGCCACTGGCTATGCTGGGCCGCATGAGCAGCCAGCGGTCCGGTGAGGACAATCTCGGCTGGACGCTCGGCGTGCTGCTGCGGGCGTACCAGAGCTCGGTCGTCACCGTGATCGGCGACCTGCCGCACGGCCCGCGCGGCTACCAGACCCTCGCCGCCGTGGTGGCCGGGGATCATCCGACCCAGCTCGCCCTGGCCGCGCATCTGGGCATCGACAGGACCGTGATGACGTACCTCGTCGACGACCTCGTCCGGGCGGGCCTGGTCGAGCGGCGGCTCAACCCGGCCGACCGCCGCCAGCGCAGGATCGTGGCCACGTCGGACGGCGTGCGCGCGTTCGAGAAGCTGGAGCGGCGCGTCCGCGAGGCCGAGGACGGCCTGCTCGGCGCGCTCGACGCGGCCGAACGGGAGACGTTCAGGGGCCTGCTGCGGCGGGTGGCCTGTGACGTGCGCGACATCGAGCCCGCCACCGACCCGTGCGAGGTGGCCGAACAGGTGCTCGCGGACGGCGCCTGAGCCGCGCCGGCCCACCGTCGGCTAAGTAGTTGTATGCGCGAGGAATTGCCGCGTGCAACTTGCTGTTGTGCCACTCGTCTGGCATCTAGATATTCTTTGTGACAACACATCTGCCCTGTCGGAGGGCGCAAGGGGAGGGCACATGCCTGACTACGGCCACGAGCTCATGTTCGGATCCTTCATCACCCCCGCGAACGCCTCGCCCCAGGAGGTCGTCTCGCTCGTACAGGAGTCGGAGGCCGCGGGCCTGGACCTGGCCACCTTCCAGGACCACCCCTACCAGTCGGCCTTCCTCGACACCTGGACGCTGCTGTCGTACGCCGCCGCGCGGACCGAGCGCATCCGCCTGTCGGGCAACGTCATCAACCTCCCGCTCCGCCCGCCGGCCGTGCTCGCCAGGGCCGCGGCCAGCCTCGACCTGCTCAGCGGAGGCCGGTTCGAGCTGGGGCTCGGCTCGGGCGCCTTCTGGGACGCGATCGAGGCCATGGGCGGGCGGCGGCTCACCCCAGGGCAGGCCGTCGAGGCGCTGAGCGAGGCCATCGACGTCATCCGCGGCGTCTGGAACGTGGACGACCGGTCCCTGTTCCGCGTGGACGGGACGTACTACCAGGTCGACGGGGCCAAGCGCGGGCCCGCCCCGGCGCACGACATCGGCATCTGGCTGGGGGCGTACAAGCCGAAGATGCTCCGCCTGACCGGGGCCAAGGCCGACGGGTGGCTGCCGTCGCTGCAGTTCTTGAAGAGCCTGGACGAGATCGCCAAGGCCAACGAGATCATCGACGCGGCCGCCGTGGAGGCGGGGCGTGAGCCCGCCGCCGTCCGCCGGCTGCTCAACATCGGCGGGCGCTTCGGGCCGCGCAGTGACCGGCTCCTGTCCGGGCCGCCCGAGCAGTGGGCGGAACAGCTCGCCGCGCTGACCCTGGAGTACGGCCTGTCCGGCTACATCGTCATGGGCGACGACGCCGCCACCATCAGGACGTTCGGCGAGGAGGTGGCGCCGCTCGTGCGGGACCTGGTGGCCACCGAACGCGCGACGCGCGGCAGCGGCGTCGCCGGAGCGGGGCGATGAGCGTGGACTACCGGCATCCGCTGCGCCTCGGCCTCCTGCTCACCCCTGGGGATGACGGTCCTGAGGCGGCCGTGGAGCGTGCGCGGCTGGGGGAGGAGCTGGGCTACGACCTCGTGTCGTTCCGGCCGGGCTCCTCGGGGCTCGACCCGTGGACGCTGCTGGGCTGGACCGCCGCCCGCACCGCCCGCATCCACCTCGCCGCCGAGGCCGGCGCCACGGGCGGGACAGGGTTCAACCCCGCCGTCGTGGCGCGGGCGGCGGCCAGCCTCGACCTGCTCGCGGACGGGCGCGTCGAGCTGGTCCTGGGCGCGGGTCCCGGCCTGGACGAGGCGATCGACGTCGTACGGGGCATCTGGACGGCGCACGTCCGCTCACCCTTCAGCTTCGACGGCGAGCATCATCGGCTGGCGGGCGCCGAACGCGGGCCCGCCCCCGCGCACAACATCCCGATCCTGCTCACCGGCGCCCCGGATCCGGCCCTTCTGCACCTGGTCGGCACCAAGGCGGACGCCTGGCTCCAGACCACCGGCGACGGCTGGGCGGGGGTCAATGCCGTCATCGATCAGGCCGCCGTCGCGGCCGGGCGCGACCCGCGCGAGATCCACCGCCTGACCCACATCACGGGCCGCTTCACCGGCGCGCCGGAACGCTGGATCTCCGCCCTGCTCCCCCTGATCCTCGACCAGGGCGTCAGCACGCTCGTCCTCGCCACCGACGACCCCGCCACCATCCACCGCTTCGCCACCGACGTCGCCCCGGCGTTGCGCGAAGCCCGGGGCGAGATCCCCAGGTCGGAGCGGGTCCCCAGCCTGAACGTCCGCCGCCACCGCCGCGACGGCATCGCCTACGACGCCGTCCCCGAGTCGCTGGCCGGCACCGCGATCGAGCCGGGGGACGCCGGTTACGGCCGGGTGCGCTCGACCTACCTGCGCGGCGGGTCACCCGGCCTGGTCCTGCGCCCCGGCACCCCGGGCGAGGTCGCCGAGGCCGTGCGCTTCGCTCGTACGCAGCCGGTGAAGCTGTCCGTGCGCAGCGGCGGCCACGGCATCAGCGGCCGTTCGACCAACAACGGCGGCATCGTCATCGACCTGTCCCGCCTGCACGCCGTCGAGATCCTCGACAAGGCCACCAGGCGCGTCCGCGTCGAGCCGGGCGCGCGCTGGCGCGACGTCGCCGCCGCGCTCGCCCCGCACGGCTGGGCGCTGAGCTCAGGCGATTACGGCGGCGTGGGCGTCGGAGGCCTGGCCACGTCGGGCGGCATCGGCTGGCTCGTCCGCGAGCACGGCCTCACCGTCGATCACCTGCGCGCCGTGGAGATGGTGCTGGCCGACGGCACCCGGGTGCGCGCCGACGAGGAGGAGGACGCCGAGCTGTTCTGGGGCGTACGCGGCGCCGGGGCGAACTTCGGCATCGTCACCTCGTTCGAGTTCGAGGCCGACGAGGTGAGCGAGGTGGGTTTCGGGCAGTTCGTGATGGACGCCTCCGATACGGCCGGGTTCCTCGAACGGTGGGGCGCCGTCATGGAGGCCGCCCCGCGCGACCTGACCAGCTTCCTCATCATCGGCCGGCCACGCCTGGGGCAGCCGACCGTGGCCCAGGTCATGGCCGTCGTCGACTCCCGTGACGCCGAGACGATCGTCGCCCGCCTGCAGCCCCTCGCCGACGTGGCCCCGGTGCTCGACTACTCCATCCAGGTGCTGCCGTACGAGGCGATCATGAACGCCCCGCAGGCTCCCCACGACGGCCAGGGCGAGCCGGTGACCAGGTCCGCGCTGGCCGACCACCTCACGCCCGCGCTGGCCGGCGACGTGGGCCGGCTGATCGCGGGCGGGCTGTCGTACTTCTTCTCGATCCGCGCGGTCGGCGGCGCCGTGGCCGACGTGCCCGCCGACGCGACCGCCTACGCCGGGCGCTCGGCGAACTTCCAGCTCGTCGCGTTCGGCGCGAACCGCCGCGCCCTGGACCGCGCCTGGGACGCGATGCTGTCCCACTTCTCCGGCCTCTACATCAACTTCGAGACCGACCTGCGCCCCGAGCGCCTGCACGACGCCTACCCGGACGCCCATCTGCGCCGGCTGCGGGCGCTCAAACGCCGCTACGACCCGGACAACGTCTTCCGCGACAACTTCAACGTCTCACCCGAACCGGATCAGGCCAGGTCCCAGAGCAGCCGGTAGTACGCGATGCGCTCGGCATCCGGCTCGATCCCGTAGCCCGCGTAGACGTGGGCGTCGTGGCCGGGCCCGTAGTCCTCCTCGGCGCTCCATGCGGCGACCGCGAGGTCGGCCCAGCGGTCCGCGACCCCGAGCGAGCCGAGATCGACGTGCGCGGAGACCGTGCCGTCGTCGAGCAGCAGCGTGTTCGGCACGCACGCGTCGCCGTGGCACACCACCAGCCGGTCGATCGACGGGGGCGCTTCGAGCCGCGCCCGCGCGTCGGCCAGGGTGAGCGCGCGGTGCTCGGGAGCCCAGTCGCCGGGCCCCTCGCCGTCGGCGATCCGCTCGGCCACCCGGGGCAGCCGCCGTTCGACACTCCAGTCGAACGGGCACTCCGCCATGGGCAGCGCGTCGTGCAGGATCCGCAGCCCCCGCCCGATGGCCGTCGCCGCGACGGCCGGGGCGTCGGCCCAGCGCGCGTCCACCGCGGACACGCCGGGCACGGCAGCGGTCACCAGCCACGCCCCGTCGGCGTCCGCGCCGTGGGTGAGCACCGGCGGCACCCGCACCCACCGCCCCGCCCAGGCCAGCCGCTCGGCCTCGGCCCCGAGATCGATCTCAGGGGTGCCGGCGGCGACCCACTTGGCGTAGCGGACGTCGCCGCGCGCACCGTCGAGCCGGAACGTCAGCCCACCCAGCTCGTTGCGCCACACAGGGGTGATGACGTCGTCACCGGCCAGCTCGGCGATGACGGCGGGGACGGTGACAGGGCCGGTGGGGATCTCGGCGGCGGCGGAACGACTCACAGGAACGGGATCCTTCCAGCCGGACGGACCCGCTGACAACGCATTATCCCCGGGGTGCGGCGCGGAGGCACGGGCGGAGGCACGGGCGGCGGGTGGCACGCGGGCGGAAGCGTGGACGGCACGTGGGCGGAGGTGGCGCGGGCCATGCGCCGGTCCGGCGGCCGAGCAGGCCGCCGAACCGGCGAAGCGGAGGGCCTGGTGGAGGTCAGCCGGTGGGTGGTGCCTGGTGGAGGAGGAGTGTGACGAAGCCCAGGATGCCGCGGTAGCCGCGCAGCCACATCTCGCGGTGCTCCCGCGCCGCCGCCAGGGCCGCGTCACCGTCGGGACCCGGATGGGCGAGCGCCCAGCGGGTGAGCGTGCCGGTCCACGACCATTCGTACTCGTCCCACTCGTCGAGCGTGCTCGTGTGGCCGTGGATCACGGCGTACCCGGCGGCCTCCATGCGCTCCACCGTGCCGGCCAGGTCCGCGTACTCGTCCGGCTCGGCCCCCAGCACGGTGAGCAGCGGAGCGGTCGGCGGGCGCTCCCAGAAGCCCTCGCCGACCAGCGCCAGCCCCGACGACGGCCGCAGGTGGTCGCGGACGGCGGCCAGCGTCGGCGCGAGCCCGCCGAAGGCGTGCGTGGCCCCCACCGACAGCACCAGGTCGTACGGCTCCGCGCTCGCATAGTCGGCGGCGGACGTGCGGTGCAGCCGCAGCCGGTCGGACACGCCGCGCCGGCCCGCCTCCTCGGCCGCCGCGGCCAGGCCGGACTCGGAGAGGTCCACCCCGTCGGCCGTCGCGTCCGGGTAGAGCGTCAGCGCCCTCGTCAGCCACGCACCCTCACCGCAGCCCAGGTCCAGGATGCGGGCCCGGGGCGGCAGGGCGGCCCTGGTGAGCAGGCGGACGAGCTCACCCTCGGAGACGGGCGCGGCGATGGGGTGGTCGCCGTGGGCGAGGTGGCTGATCAGTTCGCGTTCCATGGACAGGCAATATGCCGGACGGCGCCGCCACGCCCCAAAGCCTTTTCCGCCGGACTCCGGCGTTCGCCGTCACATCTCCTGCGCGGCCTCCGTCATAGCGATGCCTCCGGACGACCGGAGGCCGATGACGACTGGAGGAGAACATGACGAACGCGGACCTGCGCGGCACGGTGACGGGGCGGGTGCTGCTGCCCGGCGACGACGGTTTCGAGCAGGCGGCCAGGGCGTGGAACCTGTCGGTTGAGCAGCGCGTGGCCGCCGTGGTGGAGGCCGCGCACGCCGACGACGTCGCCGCCGTCGTCCGGTACGCGGCCGGGGCCGGGCTGGCGGTGAGCGCGCAGCCCAGCGGGCACGGCGCCTCCGGCGACGCCGACGGGGTCGTGCTGCTGCGCACCCGGCGGCTCGGCGGTGTCGAGGTGCGCGCGGAGGAGCGGGTGGCCCGGGTCGGTGCCGGGGTGACGTGGGGGGAGACGCTGGCCGCGGCCGGGCCGCTCGGCCTGACCGGGCTGGCGGGCAGCAACCCCGTCGTGAGCGTGACCGGCTACACGCTGGGCGGCGGCCTCAGCTGGTTCGGCCGCCGGTACGGGTTCGCCGCCGACAGCGTACGCGCCTTCGAGGTGGTGCGGGCCGGCGGGGAGTCCGCCACCGTGACCGCCTCCTCCGACCCCGACCTGTTCTGGGCGCTGCGCGGCGGCGGTGGCGACTTCGCGCTGGTCACGGCGGTCGAGTTCGACCTGCACCCCGCTCCCGCCCTGTACGGGGGGAGGGTCGTCTGGTCAGGCGATCGGGCCGGGGAGGTGTTCGAGGTCTTCCGCGAGATCACCTTCGACGCGCCTGACGAGCTGAGCGTCTGGTTCAACCGGGTAAGCCTGCCCCAGGCGCCGCCCCTCGTCACCCTGGACGTCACCTACCTCGGTGAGGAGGGCGACGGCAAGGCGCTGCTCGCCCGGCTCGACAAGATCGGCGACGCGCTCTCCGACAGCCGGGGGCCGGTCGCCGTGGCCGAGCTCGGCGCCGTCACCGCCGAGCCGACCGAGCCGGCGCCCGCGCGCTCCCGCGCCGAGCTGCTGACCGGCCTGGACGACGCGGTGGCGGAGATCCTGCTGGACACGCCCGCGGAACCGGTGGTCGGGATCCAGCTCAGGCACCTGGGCGGGGCGCTGGCCGCCGCCCGGCCGGACGGAGGGCCGAGCGGTCCCATGACCGAGCCGTACCTGCTGTCCACCTTCGGCCTCGCGTTCAATCCGGAGGTGGGCGCGGCCGTGGGGGCCAGGCAGCGGCGCTTCGCCGAGGAACTGGGGGAGCGGGTCAGCGGGCGCAAGCCGTACACGATGCTGGCGGGCGGAGAACGGGCCGCGGCGGCCTTCACCGGGCCTGACCTGGAACGGCTGCGGGCGATCAAGCGGGCCCGCGACCCGCACGGCGTGATCCGCGCCAACTTCCCCGTCCTGGGCTGACCGAAGAACGGCGGGTACCCGACCCCTCGCCTGGCCGCCCCCCGCCCCGCCCGTCCGGGCGCGGGCGGGCTCAGGTCAGGGAGTCGATCCAGCGCTCCAGGCGGGCCCCTTCCGTGGCCATCAGGTCCGGGTCCCGGAAGGTGTTGGTCAGCAGGGCCGCCCCCTGGTACGAGGCGAACAGCGCCACCGCCAGCTCCTTGGCGTCCGCGCGTCCCATGGCCGCGAACTGCTCCTCCACCCACGCGAGCAGCCGGGCCATCACCGTGGCGATGGCCCGGTCCAGGCCGTCGTCGCGTTTGTCCAGCTCGGAGGCGAGGGTGCCGGTCGGGCAGCCGTACTGGGCGGTGAGGTCGCGCTCGCCGATCCAGCCCCGCAGCAGGGCCTTGAGCCGATCCCGGGGCTCGGCGAGCCGGCCCAGCTCGCCGAGCATCGTCTCCAGGTGGTGGCCGTGCGCCTCGATGGCCGCCTCGATGAGCTGGTCCTTCGTCTTGAAGTAGTAGTAGACGTTGCCCACGGGGACGTCGGCCGCGCGCGCGATGTCGGCCAGGGTCGTCTTCTCGACCCCCTGCTCGTGCAGCACACGCACGGCGGCGCCCGCGAGCCGTTCCCGCTTCCCCGCCCGGGTTGAGTTAGTCACCTGACTCACTATAGACAAGCGCCCCCGTGACTCGCTATGGTCTCGATCTAAGTCAGTCAACTAACTAACTCGCAGGAGCAGTTCATGATCGTAGTGACAGGTGCCACCGGCAACGTCGGCGGCGAGCTCGTCCGTCAGCTCGTCGCGGCCGGCGAGCGGGTGACCGCGCTCTCCCGCCGGCCCGCGACGTTCCCCGAGGGTGTCCGGCGCAGCGCCGGCGACCTGGAGGACCCGGCGACGCTGAAGGACGCCTTCGACGGCGCCGACGCGCTGTTCCTGCTCGTCGCCGGCCCCGACCCGCGCGCCGTCCTGGACGCCGCCAAGGCGGGCGGCATCAGGCGCGTCGTCCTGCTCTCCTCCCAGGGGGCGGGGACGAGGCCGCAGGCGTACGAGCATCCGGCCGCCTTCGAGCGGGCGGTGCGCGAGTCCGGGCTGGAGTGGACGATCCTGCGGCCGGGCGGCTTCGCCTCCAACGCCCTGGCCTGGGCCGAGCCGATCCGGGCGCACCGCACCGCCGCCGCGCCGTTCGCCGGGGTGGGGCTGCCGGTCGTCGATCCGGCCGACATCGCCGAGGTCGCGGCCGTGGTGCTGCGGCAGGACGGGCACGGCGGGCGTACGTACGAGCTGACCGGACCCGCGCCCGTCACCCCGCGCGACAGGGCCGCCGCGATCGGGCAGGCCATCGGCGCGCCGGTGAGCTTCGTCGAGCAGACGCCGGAGCAGGCCCGCGCGGAGATGCTGCGGTTCATGCCGGAGCCGGTCGTCGAGGGCACCCTGGCCATCCTCGGCACGCCGCTCGCCGCCGAGCAGCGGGTCAGCCTCGACGTGGAGCGCCTCCTGGGCCGCGCCCCGCGCTCCTTCGCCGACTGGGCCGTCCGCAACGCCGCCGCCTTCCGCCCATGACCACCGACAACGCCGGGAGCACCATGAGCACCACAAGTACCGCGGGCGTCCCTGCATATGGGGCCGGCCCCGCCATGCGCAGCCTGCCGGTCCTGGACTCCACGATCGCCTATCGGGAGCTCGGCGAAGGCGACCCGATCGTCTTCCTGCACGGCAATCCCACCTCCTCGCACCTGTGGCGGCACGTCATGCCCGCCGTCGGCCGCGGACGGCGGCTGGCGCCCGACCTGATCGGCATGGGGGAGTCGGGCAAGCCCGCGATCGGCTACACCTTCGCCGATCACGCCCGCTACCTGGACGCCTGGTTCGATGCCCTCGGCCTCGACGGTGTCGTGCTCGTCGGGCACGACTGGGGCGGCGCCCTGGCGTTCGACTGGGCCGCCCGCCATCCGGGACGGGTCCGCGGGATCGCCTTCACCGAGGCCATCGTCAAGCCGATGACCTGGGAGGAGTTCCCGGAAGGCGGGCGCGAGCTGTTCCGGGCGATCAAGACCGACGGCGTCGGGGAGACCATGATGCTGGACGACAACGCCTTCCTCCGCCAGGGCCTGCCCGTCACCGTGCCCACGCTGTCGGAGCAGGACCGGGCCGCCTACCTGCGGCCGTACCCGACCAGGGAGAGCCGGCTGCCGCTGCTGCGGTGGGCCCGCTCGATGCCGCTGGGCGGCGAGCCGGCCGACGTGGTGGCCAGGGTGGAGGCGTTCGACCGGTGGCTGGCCGCCAGCCCGGAGGTGCCGAAACTGCTGATCGGCTTCCGTCCGGGACCTGGCACGATGTGGACGGAGGAAACCCTCGCCTGGTGCGCGGAGAACATCGCCGCGCTGGAGATCGTGCGGCGCGAGGAGGCCGCCGGTCACCACACCCCCGAGGACCGTCCGGAGGTCATCGCGGCGGTCGTCGGCGAGTGGATGTCCAAGCGGGGATGGTGAGCGGCGGACAAAACCCAACAGTTGTTGGCCTACACTTGTTGTCATGGCCTTCACCGAACGCTCGGCGGCGACCAGGACCGCCATCCTGGCCGCCGCCAGGAAACTGCTTATCGAACGCGGCTACGAGGCCATGACGATCCGGGCGGTCGCCACCATGGTCGGCGTGGACCCGTCCATGGTCATGCGCTACTACGGCAGCAAGGCCGGGCTCTTCAGCGCCGCCGTGGACGTGGACCTGCGGCTCGGCATGGTCGAGCGGCCGCCGAGGGAACGGCTCGGCGAGCTGCTCGTCCGGCACTTCCTGGCCCGGTGGGAAGGCGATCTGGCCGACGACCTGCTCATCATGCTGCTGCGCTCGGCCAGCACGAACCCCATGGCCGCCGAACGCATGCGCGAGGTGTTCGAGACGCAGATCGCCGCGTTCGTGGCCGCCGCCACCGGGGCCGACGACGCCGCGCACCGGGCGGGGCTCGTCAGCAGCCAGGTGCTCGGCCTGGCCCTGACCCGGTACGTGCTGCGCTTCCCCCCGATGGCCGACGCCGACGTCGAGACCCTGGTACGCGACGTCGGGCCGGTGGTGCAGCACTACCTCGTGGGCGACCCTGTGCCGGCCCGCGCGCCGTCCTGAAAGTTTCACCGAAGTTCCGCAGGTGAGCGGGGCGTCGCTGGGCGCGCGGTTTGACGCCCGTCCCCGTGCGATCAAAGCTCGCACGGGGACGCCCCGGGGGGACTTCGCCGGGACCCACGGATGTTAGCGCTACCAGGATCGGAGGAGCGGCGTGAAGACACGTACGGGACGCCTGGCCATCCTGCCCGTCCTGCTCATCTGCGGGTTCCTGTTACCCGCCCCGCCCTGGCCGACACCAACGTGGTCGGGAACGCGACGCCGACGGCCTCGTACACCTCCCCCTGGGAGGGTGTCGCCGCCGTCAGCGACGGCATCGACCCGCCGAGCTCGAACGACACCGTCAACCGCCGCTGGGGCACCTGGCCGAACACCGGCAGCCAGTGGGCCGAGTTCGCCTGGGCCTCCGCGCAGACGATCAAGTCGGCCGAGGTGTACTTCTTCGACGACGGCGGCGGCGTGCGCGTCCCGGCCTCGTGGAAGCTGCAGCGCTGGACGGGCAGCGCGTACGCCGACGTTCCCGGCACGTACCCGATCGCCGCGGACGCCTACAACACGATCACCTTCGCCACGGCGGTGAGCACCACCCGGCTGCGCGTCGTCCTGCAGAGCGGGCAGGGGTCGGTCGGCCTGCTGGAGATCAAGGCGTGGGCCGCCGACCCGCCCGGCGGCGGCACCGGCTGGAACCCGCCGGCCGGCCTGGTCAGCCCGCTGAACGAGGTCTGGCAGCACGTCGAGAGTACCTACCCCAACCTGTACGGCTTCCGGAACTACGGCTGGGGCCAGATCATGGCCAACGGCGGCTCGCTCAACTACTGCGTACGGTGGGACACCGGCGCCACGGTGACGGCCGCGCAGCGTGACCAGATCCACGCCACGCTGGCCCGCCAGGTCAAGAAGTGGATGGACCCGATGAGAACGCCCCGCAGTGCGCCGAACGTTGTGGCCGCTTCTTCAACCAGAGCGGCAACTATCCCAACTGCCCGGGCGGCCCGTCGCACCACTACGACATGTCACTCTGGCTGACCGCCGGCTTTGGCGGCGGCGCGGGCGGCGACTGGGGGCAGCGGATCGGCAGCGAGTACTACCTGTCCAACCTCGACGCCGGTCGAAAAGGGGGGCCTGAGGCGCGTCGCCCCGGGGGAGCGGGCCGCGCGCCTCAGGCCCCCTCAGACCGTCAGCTCTGTGAACAGGCCGAGGTCTGCGGGGAGGCGATGGGTATCTCCACGCCCACGCCCGCGGCCTTGAGCCCCGGTGCGCAGACCTTGGTGTCGTTCAGCGCGTTGACGGTGCCGTCGACGGAGACGGGGCCGAACGCGGCCGCCGGAGCCGCGAGCGCGGACAGCGCTAGGGCGGCGGCGAGGGTTACGGTGCCGATACGGGTTGACTGGCGCATTCTGACGTGCCCTTCTGTGTGACGGAGGGGGCCGATGATTTCCAAGGGTTCTTTTTGCCGCTCGGGGCGACTACGGAACGTGACTGTTGGTTACGTTCCGCTTCCGGACACGCCAAGCGCAGATCCCCTTGACGGCTCGCCCGGGATCCGTCGGGGGCGGCCTGCGCCCGAATGCTTCGAAATTTCGTGAAATATAGCCTCTGACGTGAGCGTCCTCGGAGGCCAGGTCGGGTCAGGCCGGGCCAGGTCGGTCAGGGCAGGTCGGGTCGGGCCGGGTCGGCTCAGGCCAGTCGCGTCAGGTCGGGGTCGGGCCAGGTCAAGCCAGTCGCATCAGGTCAGGACGTCGAGCGCGCGGTCCACGTCGGCCTCGGTCGTGTAGACGTGGAAGCTGGCACGCACCCGGCCGGCCCGTACCGCAGCCCTGATCCCCGCCGCCTCCAGCCGCTCGCCCGGGGCGTCCACCGAGACGATGGCCGTGTCGGACGGCTCCAGGCCGAGGCCCGCGCGGAAACGGTTGGCCAGGGCCACGTCGTGCTCGTGCACCCGCTCGACGCCCAGCTCGTTCAGCAGCTCGATGGCCGGGGCGGCGCCGACGAAGCTGAACCACGCGGGCGACAGATCGAACGCCCGCGCGTCGCCGGCCAGGCGCAGAGGAGGTCCGTAGTAGGAGCCGCCGTCGTCGGCGCCGGCGTACCAGTTGGCGGCCAGCGGGCGCATGCGCTCCCGCAGTTGCGGCGACAGATAGGCGAACGCGGCCCCGCGCGGCGCCATCAGCCACTTGTACGCCGTGCACACCAGCGCGTCCACGCCCGCCACCTCCACCGGCAGCCAGCCGCACGCCTGCGAGGCGTCGGCGATGACGAGCGCGTCATGGGCCCGCGCGGCCGCCACGATGTCGGCCATCGGCGCGACATAGCCGCTCGCCGACTGCACCACGCTGAACGCCACGGCCGCGGTGTCACGCGTGATCGCGTCGGCCACCCGGTCGGCCGGGACTGTCACGATGTCGGCGGCCACCGCCCACGGGAACAGGTTGCTGGTGAACTCGACCTCGGGCACGACCACCTTGGCCCGGGGCGGCAGCGCCGTGGCCACGATCGACATGATCTGCGACACGTTCGACCCGACGCTCACATCGGCGGCGGGGGCACCGACGAGACGCGCGAAGGCCTCACGCGATCGGCCGACGGAGGCGTCCCACGGCTGCCAGTCGGTGCCGTGCCGCCACTCGGTCAGCACGGCCTGCAGATCGTCGAAGGCCCGGCGGGGAGGCAGGCCGTAGGAGGCGGTGTTCAGCCAGCCCGGGTGAGCGTCCCAGAGCTTGGCGGCAGAGGCGATGTCCATGAGATCAGCCTAAATCGGGCAGACTCGGCGGCCTCTGGTTGCGGTGTCGTTCGGGATCAGCGCAAAGCGAGGCGCGCTGGTGGGGTCAGCGTGCGGCGCGTTGCCATAGTGCGGGCCAGCCGCCGCGGCCCAGCCAGGCGGACGGGACCCGGAGGCCGTCCGTGGCGATCCGTTCGTTGAAGACGGCGAGGTCGGCGCCCAGTTCGACGGCCGCGGGGAACGCCCGCCGCCACGGCCCGTCCGGGTCGTCCAGGTCCGTACGGGGAAAGCCCGGCACGGCCGTCTCGCCCGGCCGCGTCACCGCGACAGTCGGCGGCCCGGCGTCCGGCCAGGAGGTGACCGCGATGACAAGCGCGCACAGCAGCGCCGTGTCGGCGCGGCGGGCCACATGGTCGGCGAGCACCGGGTCCCCGGCCCGCACCAGGCGGCCGAGCGCGGCGCGGATCCGGCGGGCCACCAGCTCCATCGAGCGGGCGGGGGCGATCGCCTCGTGCCTGGCCAGCCGGCGCAGCGAGCCGGGGAGCGGGGCGTCGGCGAGCAGCAGGGGGAGCCGGTCGTACTGGTCGCGCAGGCGCGGATCGAGGGCGGCGGCCAGGGCGCGCTCCAGAGGACGCACACCGGTGGCCCGCCACAGCGCGACCAGACCGGTCGCGGGGAGGCCGTGCCGGCAGGTCCGCTCGATCCGATCGGAGGACAGCCGCCGCAGCGCCGCCAGCCCTGCCGACGTCTGGGCCTCGGGGACGGCGACGGCGAGTTCCCGGGGTCCAGTGGCGGCGCCCGTGGCTGCCTGACGTCCGGTAGCGGCGTTCGTGGGCGCCTGGGACCCGTGTGCGGCGCTTGCGGGTGCCTGGGCTCTCGGGGCGGCGTCGGCCGGTGCCCGGGAACCGTAGGTGGTGCTTGCGGGTGCCTGGGATCCGTGGGCGGTGCTTGTGGACGCTCGGGATCCAGGGGCGGCGTTCGTGGGCGTGCCGTCGCGGGCGGCGTACAGGCGGTCGAGGGTGTTCAGGGCCGCCACCACGTCAGGGGCCGTCATGACGTCCGCGACGAGCGCCGCCAGTGGGCCGCTCACCTCAAGAGACGCCCGCTCCGGCCGTCGCCGGGACGCCGGGCGCGGCCCCGGGAGCCGGTCGGGCGGTTCGGGTGCGGCGGGCGCGGGCACCGGCAGGCCGGCCACCCAGGCCAGCACGCGCTGCCGCAGCGCAAGCTCCGGGTCGGCGTTGAACCTGGCCCGGAACTCGTCGATCCGCCACCCGCGCGTGTGCTGGACGAGTTCGATGTTCGCGGCGATCGAGCCGTTCTCGTGGCGCAGCGCCAGCAGCACACACTTGCCCTGCGCCGCCGCTTCGGCGTAGTGCGGGGAGCCGATGCAATTCCCCATGTACGCCGACCACTGCGTGAGCATCCGGGCGTTGCGCGCGCACTCCACCCGCAACCGTGTACCGGGCAGGATCGTGCCGTCGCGCGCCGCCAGCGGCTCGGGCAGCGCGAAGTCGCGCGTGAACGCCTCCGTGAACCGGAGATCGGCGACCAGCCCCGTCACCAGCTCCTCCCACGTACGGCAGTGCCGGGGCGGCCGGCCGCCGAACGAGATCAGCTGCGCCGCCCCGGCCAGCGCCGCCGGGATCGACTCGACCGGCGGCGTGAGCTGCTCGTCGGGGCGGGGGAAGGGGTCCCAGTGGAGGTAGGGGTAGTTGGGGCCGGCGTCGACCTCCGCCCGTTCGTGGCCGTTGAGCTGGGCGAGCGCGTCGGCGAGCTCGGCGTACCAGAGGAGGTCCCCGGCCGTCTCCTCCTCTTCGGCCGCCGTGCCGGGCGGCCGGGCCGCCAGCCGTTCGCTCAGCGACGCCCGCGACTCCTCCTGGTGCGGCTGCGACCACGAGGCGGGGTCGCGCTGCGGGGTGTAGCCGGCGACGGCCCGCCACTCGCGCATCCCCGCGCCCGCCCAGGCGCCCGCCTGCGGGCGGGCCTCAAGGACGCGGTCGGTGACGGCCTCGATGACGACCTCCGCGTACTCGGTCGCCCTGGCCAGGCGCTGCCTGACGTACGGTTCGCGCGGGTCGTGCCGTTTGGCGGCCAGGTCCCTGACGTAGCAGCCGGGCCTGGCGGGCAGGCCGGCGAGCCCGGGCACCCGGCGGGCGGCCCGCCCCGCCTCGTCCGGCTTCATGAGCGCGGCGGCGGCGACGAGCTGGTCCGCGCACCGGGCGATGCCCTCGCGTACGCCGTGATCGGCCACCGCCACGGCGGTGCGCACCAGCACCGTGGCGGCCAGGGCGTCGGCCAGGACGCGCCGCATCAGCGCCGCCCGCTCCCACGGCTCCGGGAACCAGCGGGCCGCGTCCGCCAGCGACGGCTCGTGGCCCAGCTGCTGGGTGATGTGTGCGATCAGCAGCTCTTCCTCGTGGGCCTCGTAGCGGGCGGTCAGCTCCTCCAGCCTGGTCTGCCTGCCCTGAGTGGCCCGCAGCCGCTGCTTACGCCTGACCCGCTCCTGCTCGGCCGCCACCCGTCCCCACAGGTCGAGCAGCAGATCGAGACGGCGCCTGCGGGGGAACGGGGTGAGAACGCGCTCCAGATGACCGGCCATGGTGGACGCGGCGGCCTCCAAAGCCGGCTCCACGACGGCGGCCTCCGGAGCGGGCAGGCCGAGGCGCAGGACGCGTTCGAGTTGCTCGGCGCCGAGCACCCCGCTGGCGGCCGAGGCGAGCTGGAGGGCGGCCCAGCGGCCGTCGGCGATGGCCTGGCTCGCGGCGGCGGCCACCGGTTTGGTCGCCTCCGTCCCGAACAGCGCCACCAGCAGCCCCGCCCGCTCCCCCAGCCGGTGCAGGCCGTCCAATCCCAGCACCCGTACGGCCGCCAGCACCGCGTCCCGGCGGTCGCCGCGCGCGCCGTCCAGCCGGGCCGAGACGAAACCCGGGCACAGCTCCACCCCCGCCCCGGCCGCCGTGGGATCGGCGGCGAGGAGCCGGCCGAGCTCGGCGACCGCGGGTGCCGGATCGGCCCCGGCGGGACCCACCACGACCGGTGCGCCCTCCGTGCCGCCCTCCGTGCCGCCCCCAGCGCCGTCCGCCGCCACCGGCCGCCCCCGCGCGTCCCAGACGTGCTGATCGCGTCCCGTCACCACCCCGAATGCCAGCCGCACCACACCCACATCATTCGGGCAAGAACGCCCAACCGGCAACCGCATTCCCGAGGAGTCAGGCCCGCCGGGCGCCGAGCACCTCGTGCAACTCGGCCGAGCAGCGGGCCAGCTCCTCGGCGTGCGTGCCCCGGCCCAGCGTGCGCGGACGGGGCACGTTCACCTCCACGACCGTGTGGACGCGCCCCGGACGCGGCGTCAGCACCACGACCCGGTCGGCGAGCAGCACCGCCTCCTCGATCGAGTGCGTCACCAGAACGACCGTGGCCGCGTGCTCCATGTGGATCTGCTGCAGCTCGATCGACAGCTCCTCCCTGGTCAGCGCGTCGAGGGCGGAGAACGGCTCATCCATCAGCAGCACGCGCGGCCGCTGGATGAGCGCCCGGCACAGCGCCACCCGCTGCTGCATCCCGCCCGACAGCTCGTGCGGCAGCCGCCGGTGGAACGCCTCCAGCCCCACCATGTCCAGCAGCTCGCCCGCCCGCCGCCGGTGCTCGTCGCCGCGCCACCCGAACACCTCGACCGGCAGCAGCACGTTGCCCAGCACGGAACGCCACGGCAGCAGCGCGGGACGCTGGAACATGATGGCCACGTCACGGCGCGGCCTGACCACCGGGTCGCCGTCCACCAGCACCTCGCCCGAGCTGGCCGTCAGCAGGCCCGCGATCAGCCGCAGCAGGGTGGACTTGCCGCAGCCCGACCGGCCCACGACCGCCACGAACTCCCCGCCGGCCACGTCGAGATCGACCTCGCGCAGCGCCTCCACCGCACCCCGGCGCCCGCCGAACACCTGGGACACCTTGCTCAGCCGGATCACCTGGCGACCTCCTCGGCCCGAGCCGGACAGATCTCGCGCACGGACAGATCTCGCGCATCGATCAAGCCGGATCGATCTCGATCGTAAACGACGAATACCGCTTTCACCTGACGGAATCCCCCCGCGATATTGACCGGAGCCGTCAGGCCGTCATGATCGGTGTCATGAGGCGACTGCCGCGTGTCATCATGATCACCGCCATCGTCGCGACGCTCTCCCTCCCCGCCGGCTGCGGCTCGGGAGGCGAGGAGCCGTCGCCCGCCCGGCCCGCGGCCGACCGGGTCACCTACGTGACCGGTTTCGGCACCTTCGGCCGTGAGGCGTACGTCTACGTCGCCATGGACAAGGGCTACTTCCGCGAGGCCGGCATCGAGGTCAGCGTGCAGCCGGGCACGGGCAGCGGCGAGAACATGGCCGCGCTCGCCGGCGGCCGGGCCCACTTCTCGCCCATCGACTTCACCGCGATGCTGCTCACCGCCGGCGGCGGCAAGCCGACCGGGACGGTCGCGGTCGCCGCCGTCCACCAGCGCACGCTGGCGGCGCTCATGGCGCTCGTCGACAGCGGTATCAGCGAGCCCAAGGACCTGGAGGGCAAGACCGTCGGCGACACGGCCACGTCGGTGATCGCCATGATGTTCCCCACCTACGCCAAGCTCACCGGAGTGGACAGGACCAAGGTCAAATGGGTCAGCCTGCAGCCCGCGCAGCTGGCCGCCAACCTGGCTTCGGGCAAGGTGGACGCGATCGGCCAGTACGTGGTCGGCCAGCCCACCGTGCGCAACGCCGCCCGGGGCAAGGAGGTCAAGGTCCTGCCGTTCGGCGACGTCATCACCGACATGTACGGCTCGGCGCTGAGCACCTCCGCCACCCTCGCGGCCCAGAACCCCGACCTGGTCAGGCGGTTCACCGGCGCCCTGTTCAAGGGGCTCGCGTACGCGGTGGACAACCCCAAGGAGGCGGCCCAGATCCTGCTCGCGCACCAGCCGGCGCAGAACGCGGAGGCCGCGGCCGCCGAGCTGACCCTGATCGCCCCCTACGTGCGCCCGGACGGCGGCGCGCCGATGGGGGCGATGAGCCGCGAACGTGTCGAACGCGCGATCAGCGTCCTGCGCGAGGCCGGGGCTTTCACGGGCGAGGTGGCGCCGGAGTCGGTGGTGTCGTTCGACCTCGTCCCCAAGGGCTGAGCGTGGAGGACGGCGGGCGGCGCCCGCACGCGGTGATGCCGGAGGCCGGGTGATGGCGGAGGAGGACAGGCGGCGCAGGGACGTGGTGACGGCGGCGGGCTGGTCCGCGCTGGGCGTGGCGGCCGCGATCGGCGGATGGGCGCTGACGGCCGCGGCGTTCGCGATCCCGGAGATCATCCTGCCCTCGCCCGCCGCCGTGGTCACCGCCTTCCTGCGCCTGCCCGGCTACCTGCTGGAACAGGCCGCGATCACCCTGACGGAGACCGTGCTCGGCTTCGCGCTCTCGGTGGTCTGCGGGCTGGCGATCGGGCTGCTGATCGCGGCTTGGCGGGTGGCGGAGCTGATGTTCGCGCCGCTGCTGGTCGCCTTCAACGCCGTGCCCAAGGTGGCGCTGGCGCCGCTGCTGGTGGTGTGGATGGGCTTCGGGCAGCAGCCCAAGGTGGTCATGGCGCTGCTGGTGTGCTTCTTCCCCGTCGTGCTGTCGGTGGCCTCGGGGCTGACGTCCACGCCGCCCGAGCTGGTCGAGCTGGCCAGGTCGCTGGACACGCCGCGCGGGCAGACGTTCGTGCGGATCCGCCTGCCCGCGGCGCTGCCGCAGATCTTCGTCGGGCTGAAGGTGGCCATGCCGCTGGCCTCGGTCGGCGCGGTGATCGGCGAGTTCAGCGCGGGCGACGCGGGGCTCGGCTTCGTCATCGTCCAGGCCGGCGGCAGCGCGGACACGGCGCTCGCGTTCGCCGCCATCGCGCTGCTGGGCGTCATGAGCCTGGCGCTGTTCTACGCGCTGGTGCTGGCCGAGCGGCTGCTGCTGCCGTGGGTCAGGGAGACGTCCGCGGCGCGCTGACCGGGCGGGCGCTCACCTCGACGTACGCCGATAAGTTATAGCTAAACACCTATTGACATAACTAAAAGCTACAACGAGTATTTTGGCATGTCAGAACGTGACCTCTTGCTCCATGTGCGGATCCGCAAGGCGCTTGAGGCACGCATCCGTGACGGACAATGGGGGCCGGGCACCCGGATCCCCACCGAGGTCGAGCTCTGCGAGGAGTTCGGGGTCTCGCGCATCACCGTGCAACGGGCCCTGCGCGACCTCGCCGACGCCGGGCTCATCGTGCGCTTCCGCAAGCGCGGCAGCTTCGTGGCCCAGGCCGTCGGCCGGCACAACCTGCTGCGTTACACCGGCCTGCTGATCCAGGGCCCGGAGATGCCGGGCGACCACCGGGTCGTCTCCGCGCAGGTGCTGCCCGCCCAGGCGGCGCGGCTGCGGCTGCCGGGTGTGCCCGCCGATGAGGCGGTCGTCCAGATGGAACGGCACAAGCTGCGGTCCGACGGCACCGCGGCCAACATCGAACTGCACGTCCTGCCGTTCCGGCTGGCTCCCGACCTGCTGGACCAGCCGTTAGAACCGTTGACCACCCACGCCTACCTGCGCGATCGCGGGGTCGAGCTGGTGCGGGCCAGGCTCTACGTGGAGCCGCACGCCCTCACCGGGCCCCAGGCGGAGCTGTTCGCCCTGCCGGCGGGCGCGCCCGTCTTCCGCTGGACCCGCGAGACCTGGACCCGCCGCGGCGAGATCGCCGAGCTGGTCGAGATCGTCATCCCGGCCGGGTCCGAGCGCTTCTACGTCGAGACCGACCTGAGCGGCTCCTCCGACCACCACAGCTGAATCCCCTTTTCCCCAGCCGATCGGCCCATTTCCGTGCGCCGGGCCCGTGGCGTTCCCCGCCAGGCCCCCGGTGCCACGGTCCCCAGCCATGCCCCGACCCCCAGCCCAGCCATGCCCGAGAAGGAGCGGATCCATGATCTCTGTCGCCGTCGTCGGAGTCGGCGCCGTGGGCTCCATGGCCCTGTGGCGGCTGTCCGAGCGCGGCATCCCCGCCGTCGGATTCGACGCCTACGCGCCCGGCCACGACCGCGGCGCGGCCGGCGGCGAGTCACGGATCTTCCGCACCGCCTACAAGGAGGGGTCCGCGTACGTGCCACTGCTGCGCCAGGCCCGCGACCTGTGGGAGGAGCTGGAACGCCGCTGCGGCCGCCGCGGCGGCCGAACAGGCCGGCGCCCGCATCGCCCGCTACACCCCCGTCACGGAGGTACGCGAGGACGAGGCGGGCGTCACCGTCGTCACCGCGGAAGGAGAGCGACGCTTCACCCACGCCGTCGTGGCCCCCGGCCCGTGGGCGCGCACCCTGCTCCCGCACGAGCCGATCGTGGCCAAGGCGATCACCTCGACCTGGTTCCCGCACCGCGACGAGAGCCTGTTCGACCCCGGCCGGTGCCCGATCGCGATCCGCGTCGGGGAGCCCGCCTACTCCTGCTTCCCCTCCGTGGACGGCGCCGGCGTCAAGGTCAACCTGCACGTGCCGTGGCGGGAGATCGGCTCGCCGGAATCGCTGGCCCGCAGCGTCCCCGCCGCGTACGTCAGGCAGGTTGCGCGGGCGGTCGCCGCCACGCTGCCCGGCCTGCGGCCCGACCCGGTGCGCGTGGCCACGTACGCCGACGCCTTCACCCCCGACGGCCACGGCCTGCTCGGCCGGCGGGGCCGCACCGTCGTCGCCGCCGCCTTCAGCGGGCACGGCTTCAAGCTCGCCCCCGTCTTCGGCGACATCGTCGCTGACCTGGTCGAGAGCGGCGCGACCGCGCGCGGCATCGGCCACCTAGCCCCGGACCGCCCCCTACGGAGGTCGCCATGAAACCCGTGACGCCGATCGCCGGCCTCATGCTCGCCACCCTCGCCCTGTCCGCCTGCGCCGCGCCCAACCCGTCCGCCGCCCCCGGCACGCTGATCGTCGCCGGATACGGCGGCTCGTACGAGGAGGCGTTCAAGCAGTCCGTCATCCCCGGCTTCGAGAAGTCCTGCTCCTGCCGCGTCACCTACATCTCCGGCAGCTCCACCGACACGGTCGCCAAGCTCAAGGCCCAGCAGGCCGCCCCGCAGATCGACGTCGCCCTCATCGACGACGGCGTGCAGAACCAGGCCGTGCAGGCGGGTCTGCTGGCCAAGCTCGACCCCAAGACCGTCACGAACCTGGCGAACGTCATCGACCTGGCCCGCCTGCCCGGCGACGTCGGCGTCGGCTTCTCCCTGAACGCCACCGGCATCGCCTACAACACCGACTACTACGCCAAGAACGGCCTGCCTTCCCCCAAGCGGCTGTCCGACCTGGCGCACGCAGGCCTCAAGGGCAAGCTTGTGATGCCGTCCATCACGCAGACGTACGGACTGGGCGCCCTGCTCATGGCGGCCAAGGTCGGCGGCGGATCCGAGCGCGAGGTCGACCCCGGCTTCGCCGGCATCAAGAAGGTCGCGGCCAACGCCGTCACGTTCGACACCACCGCCGACGTCTCCAACTACTTCCTGCAAGGCCAGGCCGTGGCCAGCGTCTGGGGCAACTCGCGGGTGCAGATGCTGGCCAAGAAGGGCTTCCCGGTCGAATTCGTCTACCCGGAGGAGGGCGCGCTGCCGCTGATCGCCACGGTGAACGTGGTGAACAAGGCACCCCACCCCGACCTGGCCCAGAAGTTCGTCAACACGCTGCTCGAACCGGCGGCCCAGAAGACCATGGCCGAGTCCAACTTCAACGGCCCCACCGTCAAGGGCGTCCAGCTCGACCCCGCCCTGGCGGCGAAGGTGGTCGGCCAGGACCGGGCCGCCGAGCTGCGCAAGCTCGACTGGGCCGTGATCAACGAGAACCGCGCCGCCTGGACCGACCGATGGACGAAGGAGGTCGAACAGTGACGAGCACCCCCTTGACGAGCGCGAAGACGCCGCCAGGGACGGACGCCCCGCGCGGGCGGCTGCGCCTGGACGGCGTGCGCAAGGTCCTGGGCGGCAAGGAGGTCGTCTCGGCCGTGGACCTGGAGACCGAGCCGGGCGAGTTCCTCACCCTGCTCGGCCCGTCCGGCTGCGGCAAGACGACCACCCTGAACATGATCGCCGGCCACCTGACCGCCGACGGCGGCCTGATCGAGGTGGACGGCCGCGACATCACCACGGTCGCGCCGCACCGCCGCTCCATGGGCATGGTCTTCCAGTCCTACGCCCTGTTCCCGCACATGACCGTCGCCGACAACGTCGCGTTCGGCCTGCGCATGCGCAAGGTCACCGCCGCCCGGCGCGGAAAACAGGTCGCCGAGGTGCTGGAGCTGGTCGGCCTGGACGGCATGGCCGAGCGGCATCCACGCCAGCTGTCCGGCGGCCAGCAGCAGCGTGCCGCGCTGGCCAGGGCCCTGGTCATCCAGCCCGACCTGCTCCTGCTCGACGAGCCGTTCTCCAACCTCGACGCCCAGCTGCGGGTACGCCTGCGCGACGAGGTCTCCTCGCTGCAACGCAGGATCGGCACCACCACCATCCTCGTCACCCACGACCAGGAGGAGGCCCTGGCGGTCTCCGACCGGATCGCGGTCATGGCCGACGGCGTCATCCACCAGCTCGACCGGCCCCAGGAGGTGTACCTGCGCCCTGCCACGGACTTCGTGGCCCAGTTCATCGGCGAGGTCAACGCCCTCGACGGCACCGCCGCCGGCGGCGGGACCTGCGTGGTCGCGGGCAGGAAGGTGTCCGCCACCCCCGTGGGGCGGGCCCCGGCCGAGGGCGCCGCCGTGCGCGTGTACGTACGGCCGGAGGTCATCCGCGTCGGCGACGAGGGGGAGGGGCTGCGCGGGACCGTCCGCGACACCCGGTTCCTCGGCTCACGCATCCGCTGCGTCGTGTCCACCCCGGCCGGAGAGGTGACGGCGGCGCTGCCGTTCGACGCCCGCGTTCCCGAGCCGGGGGAGGAGGTGACCTGCTCATGGCGGCCGTCGGACGCGTCGCTGGCGGCCCGGTGACCGCAGGGGCGGGCCGCCCGAGCCGGCGCACGGGACTGCTGCTGGCGCTGCCCGCCCTCGTGATCTTCGCGCTGCTGTTCGTGGCGCCGCTGTTCACGCTGGTGGCCAACAGCTTCAGGACGCAGACCGGGGCGTTCACGCTCGGCAACTACGCGCGCTTCCTCGGCGACCCGTTCTACCGGGACGTGCTGGGGAACACGCTGAAGGTCGCCGGCCTCACCACGCTCGGCTGCCTGCTCGTCGGCTACCCGTTCGCGCTCTATCTGCGCGGGCGCTCGCCCAGGGTGCGCAACTGGCTGGCGCTGCTCCTGCTGTCGCCGCTGCTGATCAGCATGGTCATCCGCGCGTACGGATGGCTGGTGGTGCTCGGGCCCAACGGGCCCGTGGCCTCGGCGATCAAGTGGTTCGGGCTCACGCCGCCGCAGCTGCTCTACAACGACACCGCCGTGCTCATCGGCATGGTGCACGTGATGCTGGCGTACATGGTGCTGCCGCTCATGGGCAGTCTCGACCGGATCGACCCGACGCTCGTACCGGCCGCCAAGGGGCTCGGCGCGCCCGGCTGGACCTGCTTCTGGCGGATCACGTTGCCGCTGTCGGCGCCCGGCATGCTGGCCGGGGCGATGATCGTGTTCAGCCTGACGGCCTCCAGCTTCGTCACGCCGGCCATCCTCGGCGGCCCCAAGGTGAAGCTCATGCCGTACTTCGTCTACACCCAGGCCACGACCACGCTCGACTGGCCGTACGCGGCCGCGATCGGTTTCGTGCTGGTGGTCGTCACGACCGGGCTGCTGCTCGGCTACTCGCGGCTGCTGCGGCGGGGCAAGGGGGAGGTGGTGTTCGGATGACCCGGGTGTTCGGCGGTCTGTTCGCCGCGCTGGTGGTGGCGTTCCTCATCGCGCCCGTCGCGGTCACCGTGGCCTCCTCGCTGACCACGACGCCGTACGTGACGTTCCCGCCGCAGGGCATCACGCTGCGCTGGTACGCCGAGGTGCTGGGCAAGCCCGAGTTCCTGTCGTCGTTCGCGCTCAGCGCGGGGGTGGCGCTGGCCGCGGCGGCGATCTCGGCCGTGGTGGGGCTGGCCGGCGGGCTGGCCATCCACCGCTACCGCTTCCCTGGCCGGGCGGCGCTGGAGACGGTGCTGTCCAGCGCGTTCGCGGTGCCCACGATCGTGCTCGGCATCGGGCTGCTGCAGTGGTTCGCGCAGATGGGGCTGGCCTCCAGCCCGTTCACGCTGCTGCTGGCGCACCTGGTGCTGACCGTCCCGTACGCGGTGCGGCTGGTCCTGGCCGGGCTGTCCGGGCTGGACCGCGCGGCGGAGAAGGCCGCGGCCGGGCTGGGGGCGCCGCCGTTCCTGGTGTTCTGGCACGTCACCCTGCCTGCCGTGCGCGGGGCGCTGATCGGAGGGGCGTTCTTCGCCTTCATCACCTCCTTCGACGACCTGACGGTGGCGCTGTTCGTGGTCACCACCGATCTGCAGACGCTGCCGGTGCGCATCTTCAACTACATGCAGTACGACTACGACCCCACCGTCACCGCCATCGGCACCCTGATGGTGCTGTTCGCGCTGGTCGCGGTCGTCGTCATCGAACGATTCGTCGGCGTCGCCAAACTCTTCGGCGCCGATGAGGAGCACAAGGGAAAGGAATGAGCGTGCGAGTCGTCGTCATCGGCGCGGGGGTGCTCGGAGCCGCGGTCGCGGCCGGGCTGACCCGGCGCGGCGCGCGGGTCACGGTGCTGGAGGCGCGGACCCCGGGGGCCGGCACGTCGTCCACCTCCGTCGCGTGGGTCAACGCCAACAACAAGACGCCGAAGGAGTACTTCGACCTCAACCACGCCGCCGTCTGGGCCCACCACCAGCTGCCCGGCGACTGGTTCTTCCCCACCGGCAACCTCGAATGCGCGGTCTCCGACGAGCACAAGGAGCAGCTCGAAGCCCGCGTCGGCCGGCTGATCACCATGGGTTACCCGGTCGAGCGGGTGACCGCCCGGCGCGCCCTGGCCCTGGAGCCGGACCTGGTGCCCCTTCCGCCCGGCACCGAGTACGTGTTCTTCCCCGGCGAGGCGTACGTCCAGCCGCTGCGCCTGCTGGGCCGCCTGCTCGGCGAGGCCCGCGACGGCGGCGCCACGGTCGAGTGCGGTGCCGAGGTGACCGCGATCGACGCGTCCGGCTCGGGCGCGAAGGTGACGATCGCCGACGGGCGCACGTTCGCCGGCGACGTGGTCGTCACCTGCGCCGGCCGCTGGACCGAGAGGGTCGCCGCCCTGGCCGGGGCCACCGTCCCGATGCTGGACCCGGCCGTGTCCGGCACGGTCACCAACGGCTTTCTCGTCACCACCGCCGCGCTGCCCGCCCGGCTGTCGCGCGTCCTCACCACCGCCGCGCTCAACCTGCGCCCCGACGGCGGCGGGCGGCTGCTGCTGCAGTCGCTGCCCCTGGACGGCCTGGCCCGCCCGGACGCGCCCGTGCCCGGCGAGGTGATCAGCGAGATCCTGACGCTGCTGCCCGGCGTCCTGCGCGGCACGGAGGGCGCCACGGCCGAGCGGGCGGTGGTGGGCCGGCGGGCCATGCCCGGCGACGGGCTCACCGTGGCCGGCTTCGCCGACGCCGGCCGGCGGGTCTACACGGTGGCCACGCACAGCGGGGTCACGCTGGCGCCGCTGCTGATGGAGGAGGTCGCGGGGGAGGTGTTCGGGCGGGAGTCGGCGCTGCTGGCGCCGTTCCGTCCGTCCCGCTTCGCCGACGGCACGGCCGGCCCGGCCCCCGCTCCGGCCCGCCGCCCCGGCCAGCAGTGACGGCGGGCCGCCTGTTCGCTCACCAGGTGACCGGGAGTTCGCGCACGCCGTAGACGACGGCCTCGGCCTTGTACGGCAGCTCCTCGGCCGGCACGGCCAGCCGCAGGCCGGGGACGCGGCGGAACAGGGTGCCGAAGACGATCTCCAGTTCCATCCTGGCCAGGTTCTGGCCGAGGCACTGGTGCGGGCCGAAGCCGAAGGCGAGGTGATGGCGGGCCCCGCGCTCGACGTCCAGTTCGCCCGGTTCCGTGAACACGGCGGGGTCCCAGTTGGCCGACAGGGTCGAGACGACGACACCCTCACCGGCCCTGATGCTCACCCCGCCGATCCGCACGTCCTCGGTGGCCACCCGCGTGGTGACCCCGTCGGCCACGGCGAAGTAACGCAGCAGCTCCTCCACGGCCATGGGCGTCCTGGCCGGATCGTCCTTGATCACGGCCAGTTGTTCCGGACGGGAGAGCAGCCCGACCACACCGAGCGAGATCATGTTCGCCGTGGTCTCGTGCCCGGCGGTCAGCAGCAGGAAGGCCAGGCTCACCAGGCCCCCGTGGTCGACGGCGCCCTCCTGCCGCTGCCGGGCGATCTGCCGGCCGAGCAGGTCGTCGCCGGGCGCCGACTCCTTGCGGGTGACCAGGTCGTCCAGGTAGGCGCGTAGTTCGGCGAACGCTCGCTGCCGGTCTTCGAGCGAGGTCCTGCTCACCATCATGGCGGCGCGGCTCTGGAAGAAGTCGTGGTCGGCGTACGGGACGCCGAGCAGCTCGCAGATCACCAGGGAGGGCACCGGCAGGGACAGCGCCCGTACCAGGTCGGCCGGGCGCTCGCCGGCGAGCAGGTCGTCGATGAAGTGGTCGGCGATGCTCTGGATCCGCGGGCGCAGCGCGGCCAGCCGCCGCACGGTGAACTCGCCGATCACCGGCCGGCGGGCCGCGGCGTGCTCCGCGCCGTCCATGCCGAGCAGCAACGGCGGCTGCTCGCGGAGCTGCCGCAGGGTCGCGGGATCGAGGGAGTAGAGCGGGAAACCGTCCTTGCGCTTGTCGGAGGAGAAGCGGGGGTCGGCGAGGACGGCGCGGCCCTCCTCATGCCCGGACACCCACCACGCCTCACCACCGGAGGTCAGGCGGACCTTGCTGATCGGCGCCCGCTCGCGCAGCCGCTCGTAGGCGGGGGGCGTGGCGAACGGGCAGCCACGCTCGACCGGCAGCTTGAGATTCGTCATGAAAGACCTCCCAGTAGTGGATCTTCGTTTCGTGCTCGTGCCGCCCCGTCTCGGCGCCGGGGTTCAGCGCAGGGTGAGCGGGGTCTCGGACGCGATGCGGGTCAGCTTGTGCGGGTTGCGGACGTAGTAGAGGCCGGTGATGCGGGCGTCCTCGACCCGGACCGCGATGACGCCGTCGATCTCGCCGTCCAGGCGGAGCAGGAGCGCCGGATTGCCGTTGACCACGGCGGGCTCACTGGTGAGCGCGAAACGGGCCTTGCCGAGACCACTGACGATCATGCGGGCCACCCTGCCGGCGCCGGTGACCGGCTGCGGCGCGGCCTGTTTGACGCCGCCGCCGTCGCTCAGCAGGACGACGTGCGGGGCGAGCACGTCGAGCAGGCCCTGGAGATCCCTGGTCTCCAGCGCGCGCTGGAACGACTCCAGCACCACCCGGGTCTGACCCGGGGAGACCACCTCGCGCGGGTGGCGGGACTCGACATGCCGGCGGGCGCGGTGCGCGATCTGCCGGACGGCCGCCGAGCTCTTGCCGACGGCGGCGGCGATCTCCTCGTGACTGATGCCGAAGACCTCACGCAGGACGAAGACGGCGCGTTCCGTGGGGGAGAGCGTCTCGAGGACGAGCATGAGCGCCATCGACACACTCTCGGCGAGCTCCACGTCCTCGGCCACATCCGGTGTGGTGAGCAGCGGCTCGGGCAACCAGGGGCCGACGTAGTCCTCCTTGCGGCGTTTGATGGCGCGCAGCCGGTCGAGCGCGCGCCGGGTGGCGATCCGCACCAGGTAGGCGCGCTGGTCGTGCACCTGCGCGAGGTCGACCTTGACCCACCGCAACCAGGTCTCCTGCAAGGCGTCCTCGGCGTCGGCCGCTGAACCGAGCATCTCGTAGGCGACGGTGAACAGCAGGTTGCGATGGGCTAGGAACGCCTCGGTCGCCGGATCCGTCCGGTTACCTGCCGTGCCCTTTGCCGCGTCGCCGCGCTCGTTCATGCCTGGCTCCTGCCTGTCCACCCGTCGCTGCTCTGTGCACAAGGCGTTGGAGCCCGCCGTTGTGTGACACCCGTGCTCAGTGACACGCGTCACATGGCGGCGCTGTCACAGAGCGCCGGGCGCCGGCGCCGCATGGTCAGGACGCCGCGTTCACGACGAGCGCGGCAGACGCAGACGAACCGACAGGAGCCGCACATGAAGCACCGCATCGTCGTCCTCGGCGCCGGTTACGCCGGGGCCTACGTGGCCGGGAACCTGGCCCGCCGGCTGTCCCCGGAGGACGCCGAGATCACCGTCGTCAACGCTGTGCCGCACTTCGTCCAGCGCATGCGGCTGCCCCAGGTCGCGGCCGGGCAGGAGGTCGAGGTGCCTGAGCTCGCCGACGTCTTCGCGGGTACGGGGATACGACTGCGCCTGGCCCGCGTCACCGCCATCGATCCCGAGCGCCAGGTCGTCACCGTGGCCGCCACCGCCACCGCCACCGCCACCGCCACCGCCACCGCCTCCGCCAGCGGCGGCGAGCTCGGCTACGACACACTTGTCTACGCGCTCGGCAGCCACGTCGCCGACCATGGCGTCCCCGGCGTGGCCGAGCACGCCTTCGATGTCACCGGCCGGCCCTCGGCGCTGCGCCTGCGCGAACGCCTGGACAGGCTGGACATGCGGGGAGAGGGCAGGAATGTGGTGGTCGTCGGCGACGGGCTGACCGGCATCGAGACCGCCACCGAGATCGCCGAGTCGCGGCCCGGCCTGTCGGTGACGCTCATCGCCCGCGGCGAGCTGGGCGCCCGGCTGTCCATCGGAGCCCGCACTCATCTGCGGCGGACCTGCGACCGGCTGGGCGTCACCGTCCTGGAGCACACCAGCGTCGCGGCCGTCGAGCCGGCGCGAGTGCTGTGCGCCGACGGCACCGCCCTGGTGTCCGGCGCGACCGTGTGGGCGGCCGGGTTCGCCGTCACCCCCATCGCCGCCGTCGCCGGGCTGGAGGTGACCGGGCACGGTCAGATCGTCGTCGATCGCACCATGCGGTCGGTCTCACACCCGAACGTCTACGCCATCGGTGACAGCGTCCACGCCATCGGCGACAACGGCCGGCCGCTGCCGATGTCCTGCGCGTCGGCCGGCCACACCGGGCGGCAGGCCATCGAGGCGATCGTGGGCCGCCTGACCGGGCGCACCGTCGCGACCACCGAGCTGACTCACACGTACAACCTCGTCAGCCTCGGGCGGCGGGACGGGATCCTGCAGACGTTCGACGAAGAAGGACAGGCGAAACCGCACCACAACGGCGGCCGCATGAGCGCGCATCTCAAGGCGGGCGTCCTTACGATGGCGCTGTGGGCCACCCGGCACCCCACCTACGCCCTGCCCAGACGCAGGCACCGCCTGGCCGGTGAGTTCGCCGGCGCCGCTCAGCCGTCGTACCACTCGGGCGCGGCGCCCGTGAACGAACCCGGGGCCGGACCGGGCTTGACGTAGACCCCGTGCGTCAGTGTCCGGCACCCCCGGCGGGTGTCGCACCCCTCAGGGCCCGGTTCCTTCTTGACAGATCGGGACTTTCCGATCAAATTAGGCAAGGCTTACCTAACTGAGGAGCGGAGCCCATGAATCCCTTCGACGACCCGGACGGCGAGTTCCTGGTCCTGGTCAACCACGAGGACCAGCACTCCATCTGGCCCTCCTTCGCGGCCGTGCCCGACGGCTGGGAGGTCCGTTTCGGGCCCGACGCGCGGGCGGCCTGTCTCGCGTACGTGGCCGGCAACTGGTCCGACCTGCGCCCCCGCAGCCTCCGCCGGTGAATCTACAACGTAAAGGCGCCCGTTCGCGAAAGAGGAACCCCGCGTGGCCCGCAGCAACCTGAACAGCGCCAGGATCAAGCCCAGGACGTCGGAACTACTCGTCCTGCGGGTCCTGCGCCGCGAGCGCCTGTCGCCGCACTTCGCCCGCGTCACGTTCGGGGGCGGCGATATCGAGCGGTTCACGCCCATGGGGTACGACCAGTGGTTCCGCCTCTTCCTGCCCGTCTCGGCGAACTCGCTGACCCGCCTCCCGCCCAGGCTCACCACGCTCAGCTACGCCCGGTTCCTGACGATCTCGAAGACCGACCGCCCGGTGCTGCGCAACTACTCCGTACGCGCCTACCGCCCCTCCGGTCCTGAGGGTCCCGAGATCGACGTGGACTTCGTGCTGCACGGCTCCGCCGCCGACGGCACGGCCGGGCCGACCGCCACGTGGGCGGAGACCTGCGCGCCCGGCGACAGCGTGGCGCTCATCGACGAGGGCATCGGCTTCAACCCGCCGCCCGGGACGCGGCGGGTCGTCCTGGCGGCCGACGAGAGCGGACTGCCCGCGCTGGCCGGCATCCTGGCCTCCCTGCCCGCAGACGCCCGAGGGCACGCGCTGGCCGAGATCCCCTCAGCGCAGGACCGGCAGCCACTCGACCACCCCGAGGGGGTCGAGGTGAGCTGGATCGTCCGCGACGACCCCGGCGCGGTGCCCGGCGCCGCGGCGCTGGCGGCGGCGCAGGCCCTGCCCGTGCCCGAGGAGCCGTGCTACGGCTGGGTGGTGGGGGAGTCGGAGCTGCCCGTACGACTGCGGCGGCACTGGGTACGGGCCGGGATGCCGAAGGAGCACATCATGTTCTGCGGCTACTGGCGCCACCACTGACCCCTGGGCTGAGCGGCGCGCTGTCACCGGCGGCCGGAACGCGGCAGGGGGCCGGCCGTGACCTCGCCAGGGGCGGGCGGAGACCCGTCGAGACCGCGCCGGGGCAGGCCGGGGAGCCGTCGTGATCTCGCCGGGGATGCCGAAGACCGTCGTGACCGACCCCGGAATTGTCGTCCCCGCTCGCTAGTGTCCCGATCATGGTCGGCGCGTGGCCATGATCACGCCGCGTCCGGCCGTCCCCCGTACAGTACGGAGGCGTCGGCGCCTCCATCAGGAGGTGCAGGCGTGGACGCGTGGGTGGACGTGCGCAAGCTGGTACGCGCGGGCGACGTGACAGGCACGATCAGGACCGTCACCGAGCTGGACGCGGCCGGCCGGAAGGCGGTCGCGGCCGAGCTGCCCGCCTACGTCACCGGCGAGTCCCGCGTCGCGGGATGGGAGTCGTGGAACCGGCAGCTGACGCCGCTCGTGCTGGCCGGCGTGGTGTGCCTGGGCGGCCCGGCGGCGGTGACGTCGTGGCTGTTCAGGCGCGAGTTCCGGTGGTGGCACGAGGCAGAGGCCGCCGAGCGGGTGTTCGGCCTGCTCGGCGACCGGCCGGTGGCCTGGCGGGCCGACCTGGCCCGGCGGATGTGCGCGCGGCTGCGGGTGCCTGAGCTGCTGCGCTGGGGGCTGGCGGCGCGGCTCGTGCGCGAGACGGGCGTCGAGCCGCCCGGCGACGACGCGTTCATGGTCGGCTGGCTGCGCGAGCTGTGCTCGGCGCCGGTCGCGGACGATCCGCTGTTCGCCGCCTACGCCGGGCGGATCTTCGAGATCGACGCGCTGGCGGAGACCGACCTGTGGCAGGTCGTCGAGACGGTCGTGCGGCTCGTGGACGCAGGCCGGCTGGACCGCGTGGCCGTCCTCGACGCGGTCGTGGGGCGGCTGCTGCGCGACGGCCCCGGCGCCCTCGTACCGCTGGCGGGCCTGCACGATCGGCTCGACCCCGACATCGACGAGGCGTACGCGCGGGCCGATGACTACGTCCGGCTGCTGCCCGCGGGGCCGGTCGCGGTGGCCGACCTGGCGCTCGCGCAGCTGCGCCGGCTGGAGGAGGCGGGGCGGCTGGAGGAGGAGCTGTTCGCCGAGGCGATGCGGGCGCTGGCGTTCCGGCCGGAGAAGAAGCTGCTGCGGGCGGCCATGTCGTGGGCGGGCGACGCGGTGCTGCGTGACGCCGGCAGGACCGGCACGGTGCTGGAGGCGCTGGCGCTGATCTTCGCCCAGGACACCCTCGCTCTGCAGGACCGCGCCGTACGGCTGGCCGTCAAGCTCGCGCCGGGGGCGGGGCAGGAGGCGCGCGAAGCGGTGCGCGAGGCCGCCGCCGAGCTGCCCGACGAGCTGCGGGAACGGGTCTCGGCGGCGTTCGGGGGCGGCATCGCCGCGGCGCAGGCGCCCGCCGCGCTCCCGCTCATCGTCCCCTCCGTGCCGTCGATGCCCCCGCCCATCGCCTCACCCGGCGAACTCGTCCAGGCCCTCACCGCCCTGCGCTGGGCCCAGGACGTCCACGTCTTCGAACGCCTGCTGGCGGGCCTGGCCGAGTGGTCGCACCGCGCGCCCGACGAGCTGCGCGAGGCGCTGCAACCCTGGTGGCACCCGTTGCACCCGGTCGCGTACGGCCACTACGGCAGCGAGATCCACGAAAACCTGATCGAAGCCGTCAACCGCACCTTTTTCGCCTTCGCCGCCCCCGAACACAGCAGGAGCCTCACCCTGGCCGCGTCCGGGATGCGGCGGCGCCCGGCGTCCCCCGGTCCCCTCGACCGCCTCTATCTGCGCCGCGCGATGGAACTGCTGACGCCGTTCGAGGAGGGCACCGGCTACCCGATCCTGCTGGCCACGCCCACTACGGGCACCGGCCACCTCGACCCGGCCACCCTGCTCGACCGGCTGGAACTGCTGGAGGCCGAGGGCGTGCAGGCACTGCCGGCCGACCTGGCGCAGGCCCTGCTCCGGCTGCCCCGCACGTTCACGGAACTGGAGGTGGAGCGGGCGGGCCGCCTGACGTCGGAGGCGGGCCGCGAGTGCGCGACGTGGATGCGGAACGGCGGTTTGACCGATCCGCCGGTGAACATGTCCGTACGGCGATGGCGCCGCTACTACCAGACGGGCTGGCACCTGCTCCAGGCGGAGCCCGAGACCCCCGACGGGCTGCCCGAGGAGATCCGCGCCGTGTTCGAGGTGCGGTCCGGCCACAGCTACACCCTCACCTGGTGGCCGCTCGCCCTGCCCGCCCACCGGGAGCTCGCGGCGGCACACCTGGCCGGCTACCTGCCGTCGTCCATGGGGTCCAGCGACGGCCAGACGCGGGCGCTCGCCGTCCTCGCGCACGGCGACGGCCCGCTCGGCCTCGCGACGGCCTACGCCCTGGCCTGCGGTATGAGCCACGAGAAGACCGGCGAACGAGTCGCCGCCACCGACGCCTTCCTCACCCTGGCCGCGCGCGGCGAGGTGCCGGCGCGGGAGCTGGGGAAGGCGGTGACGGACCTGGTCACGCAGGAGTTCATCCGCCTCAACCGGGTGGTGTCGGTCCTCGACGACGCCACCCAGGCCGGGGCGCACGAGGCGGTGTGGGCGGTGATCACCCACGTGCTGCCCGGCCTGCTGCCGAAGGAGGGGGAGCGCCCACGAGCCGGGGCAGCGGACCTGCTGGCGGCGGGGGCGCGAGCCGCCCGGATCGCGGGGGCCCGGGCGGACCTGCCGGAGGTGGCGGCGGTCGCGGCCCGCAAGGGGTCGTCCAGGCTCGTCCTGGAGGCGCGGCGGCTGATCGGGATCGCCGGCGCGTTACCGCAGAAATCTACAACGTAAAGGCGGTCGCCGTTTACCGTCTGCATGGAGAACAGACCCCCAACAGCAACCGACGACGTGACCGGACGGCGGGGCCGCTGGGATCGCTTGGCGGAGGCAGGTCGCTCAAGCGGAGCCGGGCGAGTAGCGGAGGCGAACTGTTCAGGGGGCGGGGGCGGGGGCGGGGCGGTCAAGGGAGACGGTGAGCTCGGGTGAGTGGCGGAAGGGGAGCGGGAGCGTTCAGAGGAGGCGGGTCGCGGTGACGGTCATCGTGGCGTACGGCAGGGTGAAGCGGCCTCCGACGGCGTCGATGGCGGCACCGACGGCGTCCAGGATCGGTGCCAGCTCCTCGGGTGGGAGCCGGGTGAGGGTGCCCGAGGTGGGGAGTTGGTCGAGCCACTCGTCGCGGGTGTAGGTCCGCTCCCAGTCGTGCCGCCACTGCTCGGGCTCCGCGAAGCCGCCCGCCTCGCGGATGCCGTTCGCGGCCTTGGTGAGCAGCGGCTGGTAGGCGTCGAGTGACTGGCCGGGCGCCTGGCCGTTGACCGGCGAGCCGGGCATGGCACCCCGGAAGGCCGCGGTGAAGGCCTCGAACACCTCGGCAGGCAGTTGGTAGACGTGCCAGAAGGCCGCCAATCGCCCGCCCGGGCGCAGGACCCGTGCGGCCTGGGTGACGCCGGCGATCGGGTCGATCCAGTGCCAGGCCGTTCCGGCGGCGACGACGTCGAAGGTGCGGCCGTTGGAGTCCCACGTCTCGAACGTCGCCTCCTCGACGTCGAGCCCGCCCCGGCGAGCGAAGGCGGCCATGCGCGCGTCGGGCTCGACACCCAGCACGGTGCAGCCGGCGGACAGGAACTGGCGCGAGGCGGTGCCGGTGCCGCAGCCGACGTCGAGGACGTCGCGGCCCGGGCTGGTGGCGATGATCCGCTCGATCAGGGCGTCCGGGTAGGCGGGCCGGGTGCGGTCGTAACGTTCGGCATCGACCCCGAAGGACTCGGCCATCTCCCGCTGCCGGTGGGAGTGCGCGACGTGCTCGGGGGTGGACGTGGACGTACGGCCGGAGCCCGGCGTAGAAGTGGTCATGCGCCCACTATAAATGGGCAAGCGCCCACTATGTCAATCGGCACCTGGGTACGCATGACCACGGCAGGACTGATGTGCTGTCGGCTGGAGTGGGAAGGGAAGACCGGGGCGCTGTCAGTCGGAGGGTGGAAGGGGTCGGCCGGGGGTGCTGTCGGTGGAAGGGCGGAGGAGGCAGGCACGCGGGCTACGCATGCACGGCGCGGGCGTGTGGCGGGCGCGTTGGGGAGTCGGTTTCGGAGGCGTTGGATGTGGAGGGCATGAGTGCCAGGTACTGCATGGCGTACGAGCGCCAGGGGCGCCACCGGGCGGGATCGGCCGCGAGGCGGTGTACGGCGCGGCGTGTCGGCAGGCCGGGGAGGAGGACGTCAGGGTCGCCGAGGACGTTCATCCGGATGCGGGAGAGGGCCCACGCGCTCATTCCCGGGAGGTCGCGCAGTTGTTTGCGGGCCTGGGCGGGGTCGCAGCCGGGGTCCAGGCTGAGGGTGCCGTCGGCCAGGGCGCGGGCCAGGGCTCGTCCGGTGTGGCCGGTGGACGTGGCGTCTGCCAAGGTCGGCATGTCGGGAAACAGGTGGGTTATCGGGCCGAATGGGGTGGCGAGTGGGCGGCCGTACGTGGTGACCAGGTCGGCGAGCCGAGCCCGCGCCGTCGCGGCTCGCGCTCGGTGGCTGAGGATGGCCCGGATCGCCGGTTCTCCGGGGTGGGCGCAGCCTGGCACGCGGAGGCCGGGGTGGGCCGCCACCAGCGGCCCCAGTGCCGGGTCCGCGCCGAGGAAGGCGTCGATGGCCTGCTGGTCCGCGTCCAGGTCGAGCAGTCGCCGGCAGCGCTGCACCGCGGCGGCGAGGTCTCTGAGGTCCTCCAGTCGCAGCGCGCAGAGCACGTGACCGGTCCCGGGGCGCAGCGTGATCACGCCGGCGCCGTGCGGCAGCGACAGTGACCTGCTGTAGGCGTCGCCGTCGTAGTGCTCGATGCCGGGGACGGCCCGCGCGCCCAGGCAGGCCAGCATCGCCGGCACGTCCATGGGTGGCCGGTAGGCGAGCCGGACCGTGGTGACCCCCGGCGGCTGGGCGCCGTTCCCGGGGCCGCGCAGCCGGGTCGGCGTCGTCGCGTACACCTGCCTGATGGTGTCGTTGAACTGCCTGATGCTGGCGAACCCGGCGGCGAAGGCCACGTCGCTGATCGGCAGCGGGCCGGCCTCCAGCAACATCCGCGCGGTCTGCGCCCGCCGCGTCCTGGCCAGGGCCTGGGGTCCGGCGCCGACCTCGGCGACGAGCCGGCGGTGCACCTGGCGTGGGCTGTAGCCGAGGCGGGCGGCGAGTCCGGTGACGCCTTCGCGGTCGACGACCCCGTCGGCGATCAGCCGCATGGCCCGGCCGATCAGGTCGGTACGCGTGTTCCACTCCGGCGACCCGGGAGCCGCGTCTGGACGGCACCTCTTGCACGCCCGGAACCCGTTGACCTGCGCCGCCGCCGCGGTCGGGAACAGCCGCACGTTCTCCGGCTTCGGCATGACGGCCGGGCAGCTCGGGCGGCAGTAGACGCGGGTCGTGGTGACGGCGACGTAGAACCATCCGTCGAAGCGCGGGTCACGGCTCCGCATGGCCGCGTACGCCACCTCGTCCTCGATCACCCCATCAAGCGTGCCACAGGGCCGGGAGCGCGACTGGCGGGCATCGGACGCCGACCGTTGACGGCCGATGCCCGCCAGCGCCGGCGAGGAGCTGGACCCAGGGTTGGTCCGCATGATGGTGAACGATGTCGCCGGCGGCCGCCTGGCCGCATACCGGCGAGCGCTGTCGCGGCGTGACTTCCGCGTACTCTGGCTGGGTTCGTCCGTCTCGCTCGTGGGCGACGGGATGACGTTCGTCGCACTGACGTGGCTGGTGTTGTCCCAGCCTGACGGGGTGCGGCGGCTCGGGCTGCTGACCGTCTGTCACACGCTGCCGGTGTTCGTGGGCGGGCTGCTGGCCGGGCCGGTGCTGGACCGGTTCGACAAGCGGCATGTGCTGGCGGTCGACAGCGTGGTCCGGGGCGCGGCGATGGCGTCGATCCCGGTCGTGTCGCTGCTGGGCGAGGTGCCGCCGGCGATGCCGTTCGTGGTGGCGGCGGTGTACGGGTTGTTGAAGATGGTGCCGCTGGCCGGGTTCCCCGCGGCGATTCCCGACCTCGTGCCCGAGCAGGACCGGGACGCGGCCAACGCGCTGGAGAGCCTGAGTTTCAGCCTTTCGGGGATGATCGGGCCCGCTCTGGGCGGTGTTCTGATCGCCGGGTTCGGTGGTGAGGCCGTGCTGGCCTTCGACGCGATCTCCTACGTGGTGTTCGCGGTCGCCGCCCTAGCCGTCCGCCGCCCCCTCGGTGTCCCGCGCCCTCTCGGCGTCCCGCGTCGCCTTGCCGTCCGCCGGCCCTTCGCCACCTGCCGGCCCTTCGCCGAACGCCGCGCCGTCCGCCGTCCCCTCACCCCGCAGGCGGCCCAGGCGCCGGAGCCGGACGGGTCGCGTGGCGCGCTCGTGACCCTGCTGCGTGACCGGGTCCTGGTCGCGACCACGCTCGCGTTCATGGCCTTCAACATCGCCGTCGGCATGCTCCTCGTCACCGGCCCCTGGCTGGCCAAGACCCAGCTCCAGGGCGGCCCGCAAGCCCTGGGCCTGCTGCTCGCCGCCCTGGCGGCGGGCGAGCTGGCCGGCGCGGCGGTCGCCGGCGCCAGGACTCCGCGGGCCCGCCCGCTCAGGGCCATCGCCGTGGTCCAGCTCGTCGCCGCGGCCGGCTTCCTGGCGCTGCTGACCGCCCCGCTCACGATCACCGTGGCCGCGGGCTTCCTCGTCATCGGGATGTTCAGCGCGCCCATGACCATCTGGGCGCAGTCGCTACGCATGGCACGCATCCCCGCGCACCTGCGCGGCCGGGGCTTCGCGATCCTCAGGACGCTCATGCAGGCGACACCGCCGATCGGCGCCGCGATCGTCACGCCACTCCTGGCCGCGGGCCTGCTCGGCACGGCCGCGCTCGTCATGGCCCTCGTCGCGGCCGTGCCCGCCGTCGTCCTGCTGAGCATGAGGCACTGAGGCGCGGCCGTCCCCGCCGCAGCCCTGCCGGGCATGAGGCACTGAGGCGGTACGCGACCCGTTCCACAACCAATGGTTGTGAGTTCACGTCGTGTCGATTGTTGGACAACCCCTTCCGGCTTGGGATCGAATACTCGCTCGCGGGACAGAGCCGACAACCGGAGGGCGTGGTCGTGGAGAGGTCGTTCGTGCACCTGCACGTGCACACCGAGTACAGCATGCTGGACGGCGCCGCCAAGGTGGGCCCGCTGATGGACGAGGTGGCGCGGCTGGGGATGCCGGCCGTGGCGATGAGCGACCACGGCAACGTGCACGGCGCGTACGAGTTCTACCACGCGGCGGGAAAGGCGGGGGTCAAGCCGGTCATCGGCATGGAGGCGTACGTCGCCCCCGCCTCGCGGCGCCATCGCGGGCCGGTCTACTTCAGCGACGACCTCACCCTGCGCAGATCTGACGACGAGACCGGCGCCGGCGGCGACGTGTCCGGGCGCGGGCTCTACACGCACATGACCATGTGGGCGGCCGACGCGCGGGGGTTGCGCAACCTGTTCCGGCTGCAGTCACGCGCCTGGCTGGAGGGGCATGTCCAGAAATATCCGCGCATGGATGATGAGCTGCTGGCCGAGCACGGCCAAGGCGTCATCGCCACCACCGGCTGCCCGTCCGGCGAGGTGCAGACCCGGCTCCGCCTCGGCCAGTACGACCAGGCCAGGGCCGCCGCCGCCCGCTACCGCGACATCTTCGGCGCCGGCGACTACTACCTCGAACTCATGGACCACGGCCTGCCCATCGAACGCCGCGTCCGCGAGGACCTGCTGCGCCTCGGCCGCGAGCTGAACCTGCCGCCGCTGGCCACCAACGACTCCCACTACGTCACCGAGGACCAGGCCCGCGCCCACGACGTGCTGCTGTGCGTCGGCACCGGCAAGCGGCTCGACGACGCCGGCCGCTTCCGCTTCAGCGGCAGCGGCTACTACGTCAAACCGGCCGAGCTGATGCGCGCGCAGTGGGACGCGGAGGTGCCCGGCGCCTGCGACAACACGCTGCTCGTCGCGGAGCGGATCGGCGAGTACGGGGAGGTGTTCGCCCACCGCGACCTGACGCCCCGCTTCCCCGTACCGGAAGGGGAGAGCGAGTCGAGCTGGCTGCGCAAGGAGAGCCTGGAGGGGGCGCGCCGCCGCTACGGCGCGAACCCGCCGCCCGAGGTGCTGGAGCGCATCGACTACGAGCTGTCGGTGATCGACGCGATGGGCTTCCCCGGCTACTTCCTGGTCGTCGCCGACATCTGCCGGTACGCCCGCGAGCAGGGCATCGGCCTGGGCCCGGGCCGTGGCTCGGCGACGGGGTCGATCGTCGCGTACTGCACGGGCATCACCCAGCTCGACCCGATCGAGCACAAGCTCATCTTCGAACGCTTCCTCAACCCCGAGCGCATCTCGATGCCGGACGTCGACCTCGACTTCGACGACCGCCGCCGCGACGAGATGATCGAGTACGTCACCCGCAGGTACGGCGACGACCGCGTCTGCCAGATCGTCACCTTCGGCACGATCAAGGCCAAGGCCGCCATCAAGGACTCCTGCCGCGTGCTCGGCCTGCCGTACGCGCTGGGCGACCGCATCACCAAGGCGTTCCCCGCGGCCGCCGGCGGCAAGGAGATCCCCCTGGCCGCCATCCACGACGAACGCCACCCCCGCCACGGCGAGGCGGCCGAGCTGCGCCAGCTGTATGAGCAGGACCCCGACGTCAGGCGGATCGTCGACACGGCGGCCGGCATCGAGGGCCTGACCCGCGGCACCGGCGTCCACGCCGCCGGGGTGATCCTGTCCAGCGAGCCGCTGCTGGACGTGATCCCCCTGGCCAGGCCGAAGGGCGACGGCCCGGTGGTCACCGGGTTCCCCTTCACCCAGGCCGAGGAGATGGGCCTGCTGAAGATGGACTTCCTCGGCCTGCGCAACCTCACCGTGATCGGGGACGCCATCGCCGGCGTGCGCGCCAACAAGGGCATCGACATCGACATCCTCGGCGTCCCGCTCGACGACCCCGCCACGTACGAACTGCTCGCCCGCGGCGACACGCTCGGGGTGTTCCAGCTCGACAGCGGCGGCATGCGGGTGCTGCTCAAGCTCATGCAGCCGACGACGTTCACCGACATCGCGGCGGTCAACGCGCTCTACCGGCCGGGCCCGATGGAGATGAACGCCCACACCAACTACGCCCTGCGCAAGACGGGCAAACAGGCCGTCGAGCCGATCCATCCCGAACTGGAAGAGGCGCTCGAACCCATCCTGGGCGACACCTACCACCTGGTCGTCTTCCAGGAGCAGGTCATGGCCATCGCCCAGCAACTCGCCGGCTACTCGCTCGGCGCCGCCGACATGCTGCGCCGGGCCATGGGCAAGAAGAAGAAAGAGGTCCTGGACGCCGAATGGGACCGCTTCGCGGCGGGCATGCGCGGACGCGGCTTCTCCGCCGGCGCGATCAAGGCGGTCTGGGACGTGCTCGTGCCCTTCAGCGGGTACGGCTTCAACAAGTCCCACACCGCCGGCTACGGCCTCGTCTCCTACTGGACCGCCTACCTCAAGGCCAACCATCCCAGCGAATACCTGGCCGCGCTGCTCACCTCCGTCGGGGACGACAAGGACAAGATGGCCGTCTACCTGGCCGACTGCCGGCGGCTCGGCATCAAGGTGCTGCCGCCCGACGTCAACGAGAGCCTGCTCGACTTCGCCGCCACCGGCTCCGACATCCGCTTTGGGCTGGGGGCCGTACGCAACGTGGGGGCCAACGTCGTGGACGCCATCGTCACCGCCCGGCGGGCCGAGGGGCCGTACACCGATTTCGACGACTTCCTGGCCAAGGTGCCCGCCGTCGTCTGCAACAAGCGCGTCATCGAGTCGCTGGCCAAGGCGGGCGCCTTCGACGGCCTCGGACACCACCGCAAGGGCCTGGTCGCGGTGCACGAGCAGGCCGTGGACGCCGTCGCCGACGTCAAGCGCAATGCCGCGTACGGCCAGGACTCCCTGTTCGGCGAGGCCGGGCGCGCCGGGGCCTTCACCGTCGCGATCCCGGAGGGGGAGTGGGACCAGGCGACCCTGCTCGCCTTCGAACGCGAGATGCTCGGCCTGTACGTCTCCAGCCATCCGCTCGACGGCGCCGAGCCCGTCCTGGAGGCCCATCGCGACACCACCATCGCCGGCCTGCTCGCCTCGGGACGCCCGGACGGGGCGGCCCGGATCAGCGGCATCGTCTCCGGCCTGCAGCGCAAGGTCACCAAGCAGGGCAGCCCGTGGGCGATCGTCACCGTCGAGGACCACGACGCCGCCGTGGAGTGCCTGGTCTTCCCCAAGACGTACGCCCTGTACGGGGAGACGCTCGCCGAGGATCGGGTGGTGTCGGTACGGGGGCGGATCAACGTACGCGACGAGGCCGTCAGCCTGTACGGCGAGGAGATCACCGTCCTCGACGTCACCCAGGCCGGCGCCGAGCCGCCCGTGGTCATCTCCATCCAGGAGCCACAGCTGAACCCCCGGCTGGTGCGGGAGTTGCGGCACATCCTGAGCACGCACCCCGGCCGGGCGCCCGTCCACGTCCGGCTGCACCGGCGCGTCGGCCCGGGCGTCCTGCTGGACCTGCGGCCCTACCGCGTCACCGCGGCCCCCGCCCTGTACGGCGACCTCAAGGCCCTGCTCGGCGCCACCGCGATCGGCCCCGCGTGACCGGCTCGGGAGCTACCGGCATCGGTTTCCCCGACGACGCCGGGATGCCGGGTGACGGCGAGGCGACCGGCGGCTCCAGGAGGACCGACGGCGGTGAGGTGATCGTGACCGGTGACATCGAGGTGGCCGGCGACGATGAGCCCGGCCGGGAGTGTCCTCGGTGCCGCACCGGTGAGGTCCTGGCCGTGCTGCGCCGTCCGCACACCTGGACGAACGCGTCGGGACGGCAGGTCCGGGGGACGAGCGAGGTCCTGCTGTGCGCCCGCTGCGACGCCGGCGACCCCCTGGGCGGCCCGATCGTCGCCTACTTCGCCCGCCACCCCGTCGCACTGCCGGAACACGTCCCGGAGCTCGCCCGCCTGCTGCGCCGCTGGATCGGCGGCACGCCCCCGTCGGCCCCGTCCGGCGAGGCCCTGCGGTCGGAGGCCGACGCCTGGCACAGGGGCGAACTGTGACGGTCGCCGGCCGCGCCCGCCACACCGGAGGCGTCGGCCGCGGCGTCACGCCTGGATACGGCTGGACCGCGATGTGATGCCCGAATGAGGTCGCGGCTACCCTTGCCCGGGTGACGATCCGCCCCAGAACCTCGCAAGACCTCCCCGCATGTGTCGAAGCGCTCGCCCAGGTCCAGGCCGCCGACCGGTATCCAGTGGACTGGCCGGACGACCCGGCCGGCTGGCTGACACCTGATGACCTGGCGTCGGCCTGGATCGCGGTGGAGCCGGGCGCGGTGGTCGGGCACGTAGGGCTGACCGGGGACGGCGAGGTCGTGCGCCTGTTCGTGACCCCGGCGGCACGCGGCGGCGGGCTGGCCGCCCGGCTCCTCGAAACCGCCAGGACCGCCGCGACCGGCCCGCTCAAGCTGCAGGTGTCCTCGGAGGGCAAGGCGGCCATCGCCTTCTACGAGCGCGCGGGCTGGCGCAGGATCGGCAGCGACCGCGCCACCTGGCTCAACGCGACCGGCGAGCCCGCCCTGGTGCACCACTACGTCAGCCCTTGACCCGACCCGCCGCAGAGCCCGGCGACGACCCGCCCCTTTGCCTGTTTGGTCGAGACAGGGCGGCCGAGAGCCTTCGGTGATCACCTCTGTCCGTCCGGTGGCCGGACGGTGGAACCGATGCTCGGTGGCGCGCTGGTGAGCGTCACTCAGGACGATGCGGTCTGGCCGGTCAGGCAGTGCTGCACGAGCGGTCCGAACCAGCTGACCAGTTCGTCGACGGACGATGATGCGATCGGTTCGATCCGTACGATGTAGCGCGCCACGGTGAGGCCCAGAAGTTGGACGTTGACCATGCCGGCCCGCATCGCGGCGTCCGGTGTGCCGAGCAGTGTCGCCACTCGGCTGGTGATTTCCCGGTCGATGTATTCGCGGATCAAGGTTTCGGACTGGTCGTTGGTCCGGGCCGACCGGGTGAGCATCGCAAGCGGGGTGCGGCCCGATGCGTCGATGTTCTCCACGAGTGTCCGGACGATGCGCTCGCCCATACCGTCGAGGCCGCCGGTGAAGATCGATTCGATGGCCGGCGGGAGCTGGGAGGACATCTCGACAGCGGCGGCGAACAGGCCCTGTTTGCTGCCGAAGAAGTAGAACACCATCGCTGAGTCGACTTCCGCGCGGGCGGCGACCGCGCGCACCGTGGTGCCGCCGTAGCCGTGCTCGCGGAACAGTGCACGTGCCGCGTCCAGGATCCGCTGTTTGCTTTCCGCGCCCGTTCGCCAGCGCCCGGGGCGAGCAGGGGAACTGTGTTCTGTCATGACCTGACGAGTCTATCGAAGTTTCTTCACCATAGGTGGACTTTCATGTCCGAGCCCCGGTAGCTTGAACTTCATCAGCGATGAAGAAAGGGCCTGCGATGAAGGTGATCGTGATCGGTGCCGGTCTGGGCGGGTTGACGCTGGCACAGGGCTTACGCCGGTCGGGAATCGAGGTCGTCGTGTATGAGCGAGACGGTGCACGAGGACGCGCGCAGGGCGTCAGCCTGCATGTCGACGACCGCGGCGCCAGGGCGCTGCGAGCCTGCCTGCCTCCGGCGCACGCCGCGATGGTCGAGGCCACGATGGGCGGTTCGCGCGAGCGGACACTGACGTTGTCCGAAGTGGATGGAGCGCTCACCGTGGTGGGTGCTCAGCCGTCCACCGGCGTGGCGGGCCGGCCGCGGCCCGGGCGGCAGGTTCATCGTCCGTTGCTGCGTGCGGTGTTGCTGACGGGGCTGGAGGACGTGGTTCGGTTCGGGACGGAGTTCACGCGGTTCGAGCAGCGGGCCGACGGGATGGTCCAGGTGTGGTTCGCCGACGGCGGCACGGACACGGCGGACGTGCTGGTCGGCGCGGACGGGATCGGTTCGGCGGTCCGCCGTCAGTACCTGCCCCACGCGCGGGTGGTCGACACTGGACGGCGCATGCTCATGGGCGCGACCGCGCTGCGGATGATCGCCGATACCGGGCTGCCTGAGCTGGTCGGCGACAGCCCCGCCGGCGTTCAGGTGGACGGCACGATGATGGTGCTGGGCGTGCTGCGGTTCACCGAGTCGCCGGTGGCCGCGCGGCAGCGGTGGCTGCCTGCCCTGCCTCTCGATGCGGTCACCACGGTCGAGGACTACGCGATGTGGGCTCTGCCGATCACACGGGAGCAACTCGGCCAGGCCGCGTCGCCGGCCGCGAGGTGGCGCCTGGCCAAGGAGTCGAGCGTGAACCTGCCCTCGGCCATGCGGCTGGTCCTCGCCGAGGCGTGGCCGGATCTCACGGTCGCCCTGCGCATCGGGACGATCCCGCCGATACCCGCCTGGCCCGCCGGTCCGGTGACGGTCATCGGCGACGCCATCCACCTGGCCCCGGGTTTCGGCGGCAACCTGGCCATGCAGGATGCGCACCACCTCTGCGAGGCCCTGGTCGAGACGTATCGCGGCCGGCTGGATCTGATCGACGCGATCGACGCCTACGAGGACACGATGCGCCGCGACAGCTTCTCCGCGCCTGCCGCGGTGAAGGCGGGCGCATGAGCCTCAACGTCCTGACCCAGAAGTCGTTGTCCTGGTTCGCCGCGATGGGTGGTTGGCGCACGGTCGCCGAAGGAGCCACGTCCCGGGTGTTGTTCCTGGTCGCCTATCTGGTGACCGATCAGGTGTCGACCTCCGCGCTGGTGGCGGTGGGTGGCGTGGTGGTGTTCGCCGCGGCCCGGGTGTTCACCGACCGGAAGTACTGGCAGGCAGCGGTCGGGCTGGTCGTCGTGGGCGCCTCCGCGTTGCTGGCCGGGAGTACCGGGCACGCGGTCGACTTCTACCTTCCGACCGTGCTCATGCAGGCGGGCGGGGGTGTGGTGTTCCTCGTATCGATTGTGGTGCGGTGGCCCGTGATCGGATTGGCGCTGGGGGCAGCACGCGGTGAACGCTTCGGCTGGCGGCGAGACCCTGCACGGCGACGGCGTTATCAGGTGTGCACGGCTATCTTCCTGGCGAAGTACGGCATCGCCACCATGGTGCTGGTGCCTCTGTACCTGGCCGGAAAGGTGACTCCACTGGGCATCGCCGCCACACTGCTGGGCGGTGCGCCCGCAATGGGCGTCTGCGTCTATCTGTGCTGGCGAATCCTGCGCGCTCAAGCGGACCCGACGGACGCGGCCCCGGTTCCGGCTGTCATCGGGCAAAGTCACTGAGTGGGCATTTGATTTGAGTAGATTGTGGCTCGTGTTCGAGTAGGTGCCTCGCCAGGCTGGGTCAGGGCGGCAGCGGCGACCGACGCTCCCGCCTGACGCCTACCCTCCTGTCACACCCCGCGGTCCGGAATGGTCGTCGTGCCGATCAGAGGGCATCCTCAGAGCCCGGCGGCCTCGTACAGCGCGGCCAGGTCGATCTTCCGCATGCCGAGCATCGCCTTCATCGCCCCCTGCGCCGCCACCGGGTCGGCGTGGCCGAGCAGTTCCGGCAGCTGCCGGGGGATGATCTGCCAGGAAACGCCCCAGCGGTCCTTCAGCCACCCGCACTGCCCCTCCTCGCCCCCGTTCTCGGTGAGCCGGGTCCACAGCTCGTCGATCTCCTCCTGCGACTCGCAGGCCACGTGCACGGACGTGGCCTCGGTGAAGGCGGAGTCGGGGCCGCCGTTCAGCGCCATGAAGTGCTGCCCGGCCAGCTCGAACGTGACCGCCATGGCCGTGCCGGGGGTGCCGGGACCGTCCTCGCCGAACCGCTGCACCTCCAGGATCTCGGAGCCGGGGATGAGCGAGGTGTAAAGGGTCGCGGCCTCCTCGGCCTGGGTGGCGAACCAGAGGCACGTGGTGATCTTCCGCATGGTGAGTCCCTCCATCGGGAGTCGTCGTCGTGGTCGTTCACCAGAGCGTCGAACACGCCGGGCGCGGATCGACACCCGCGCGGGAAAGTTTTTCTAACCGAGGACCGCGCCGAGCGCCGCCATGATCGGGATGGACAGTCCCGTGGTCACCAGCACGGCGCCACGGGCCAGCCGCCTGCCCGTGTCGTAGGTGACGGCGTACACATAGATGTTCTGCGCGGTGGGCAGCGCCGCGAAGAGGGTGGCGGCCAGCAACTGCGTGCCCTCCAGGCCGAGCAGGCGGGCGGTCGCGTACGCCACCGCGGGCTGGGCGAACGCCTTGAGCGCCACCGCCAGGAAGATGTCCCTGGCCACGCCGTCCTCCTCAGGGGCCGGGGCGGCGCGGCGCGAGCCGTACAGGCTGAGCCCGTACGCCAGCAGCGCCACCGGCACGGCCGCGCCGCCGAGCAGGTCGATCGGGCGCATGACCGTGACCGGCAGCGCGACCCCCGACAGCGCGAACGCGAGCCCGACCAGCGAGGCCACCGTGAGCGGGTTGCGCAGCGGCAGCAGCAGCGCGGCCCGCGGCGAGCGGGAGCCCTTGTCGAGCACGAGGAAAGAGAGCGGGGTGAGCACGAGCAACTGGAAGAGCAGGATCGGGGCGACCAGGGCGGCGTCGCCGAGCACGTACAGGGAGATCGGCACGCCCAGATTGCCGGCGTTGACGTAGGAGGAGGCGAGCGCGCCGATCGTGAGCTGCCGCGCGGTACGCCGCCAGGCGAGCTTGGCCACCAGCACGAACACGAGCGCCGTGAACGTCACCGCGACGATCTGGGTCAGCAGCACCGGCGACAGCAGCGCGCTCAGGTCGGCCCTGGACACCGTGGCGAACATCAGCGCCGGGGTGGCCACGAAGAACGCCAGCCGCGACAGCACCAGCTCGTCGCTGACGCGCAGCAGGCCGATGACACCGATGACGTACCCGAGCACGGCGACCGACACCAGAGCGGCGAACGCCGCGACAACCCCCGACAACCTGTTCCCTCCAAAAGTGGACGTTCAGGAGCGTATCTGAGGGCTTTCCGGGCGTTTTGGCCGGTCCGCGCCGCTTGGGGTCTTCGGCGGGAAATGGCGTCCGGTGATGGTCATCCGGGATCGCGGGTCGTGCGAAGCAAGGGGTGGGCGGGATCGCCGTGCCCGGAGGTGTCCGTGCGCGGCGCCGGTTCCGTCCGAGGCCCTACCTGGAGGAGACGGACATGCGTCGTACGTCGTACAAGCTCGCCCTGCCTGCCGTGGCGGCGGCCGGAATGCTGATGTTCCCCGGCGCGCTCCCCGCGTCGGCCTCGGCCACCACCTCGTCATCCGCGTCCAGCGCGGCGGCCCTCACGCTCACCGGCGGCAGCTGCGAGGGACTCGCGCGGCGCTTCCTCTGCTCGGTCGCCTTCACCGGGGCGGTCGCGCCGGTCAGCGTCCGCTGGTTCGTCGACGGGTTCCACGTGCCCGCGTACGACAACAGGACGTTCGTCGGGATCGGCTGCCAGCCGACCTTCCGTTACGACATCCGGGCGGTGATCTCGGACAGTACGGGCGCGTCCGTGGAGTTCCGCTCGTCCCCGGTCTGCCGCTCCGGCAACCCGTGACCCGCCGCACCGCCCCTGAGCAAGATCCGCTCGGGTAAGTGCGGTGAATGCCGCGTAAACGCAGGTCCGTCCGCGCCATCGTCCTCGACCCTGACGATCGGGTCCTGCTCTGCCGCCACGACCTGACCGCCCTGGACGGCCCCGTCGTCTGGGTGATGCCGGGCGGCGGGGTTGAGCCGGGCGAGTCGGACCTGCGCGCGCTCGGGTGGCGGTGACGACCTGTTCTCGCCTCGCGACCTGGCCGGGACGCTGGGTGCGCTACTGGCGGACGGCGTACCGGACGAGCCGATCAGACTGGGCCTGTGAGCTGGGCTTGAGCGAGGCGTGCGCGCGGTCCAGGGGCGGGGCCGTCAGCGGCGGTCGCGGAACGTGCGGCGCAGGTCGTCCACCCATTCCGCCGGAGTCTCCCACGGGATGAAGTGGCCGCCGCGGTCGTGGGCGGTGATGTTGACGTGGTTGTACCAGGCCGCCCGGTCGCTGCCGAGGAACCCGCGCACCCGCTCCTCGCTGGTCCGCACGCCGGGCGGGTTCTCGTGGCCGACGAACGTGATGCCCGTGGGCGCCTCGACCACCGGCCACCGGTCGTGCGACGGCGTCCACGGGTAGCGGTTGTTGTTGGCGTACGTGCGGATCGAGGTGCCGATCCCGCCGCCCGCCCAGAAGATCGTCGCGTGGGTGAGCAGGTCGTCCTTGCTGAAGACACTCTCGACATCCCCGCCGTTGTCCGACCATTTCGCCCAGCGTTCCAGGATCCAGGCCAGCATGCCGGCGGGGGAGTCGTTCAGCCCGTGGCCGAGCGTGGACGGCGCCATCATGTGCGCGGCCAGGTGCACGGCGAAGCGCCGGTCCATCTCCAGGAATCTCGCGTGGACGTCGGCGGGCAGGCCGGAGGGGATCGGCGCGCCGCCGCTGAAGTCCCAGGCACGGTCGCCGTTGAACAGGGTGAGCTTCAGCGCCGAGCCGATGTGGATCCCGTACAGCTCGCCGGCGTACTTGTGGCCGAGCTGCCCCGTGATCAGCGCGCCGACGTCGCAGCCGCCGGCCGCGTACCTGTCGTGCCCCAGCACGCCGGTCATCAGCTCGTGCCAGATCTCGGCGATCTTCCAGAAGTTCATGTCCGGACGGTTCGTCAGCGGGGTCGAGAAGCCGAAGCCCGGCAGCGACGGCACGATCACGTCGAACGCCTCCGCTGGATCGCCCCCGTGCGCGCCCGGGTCGGCGAGCGGGCCGATCACCTTCGACCAGTGCCAGAACGTCCACGGCCAGCCGTGGCTGAGGATCAGCGGAACCGGGTCGGGGCCGACGCCGGGCTTGCGCATGAAGTGCACGGGCACGCCGCCGATGTCCACGCGGTAGTGCTCGAACGCGTTGATCGCCCGCTCGGCGGCTCGCCAGTCGAAGCCGTCCGCCCAGTAGGAGACCAGCTCCTCCAGGTACGCGCTGCGCACGCCGTAGTAGCCGTCGTCGTTGCCCACGTCCGGCTGCCACCGGGTCATCACCAGTCTGCGCCGCAGGTCGTCGAGCACGTCGTCGGGGACGTGCAGGGGCTGCGGTTCGAGCGGGAACGGCCGGGTCGGCATGGGTCTCCTCCTGGGTTCTGGAGCTGATGGGGCTGGTCGTACGGGATCAGTCGTCGAGGCTCGCGGCGATCTCGGTCAGGCGTCCGAGCACCCGCGCCGAGCCGGCCAGCGCCGCCCGTTCCTCGTCGTTCAGGTGGTCCACCAGCCGTGACAGCCGCGCCACCCGGTCGGCGTGGCGGGAGCGGACGATCCCCAGGCCCTCCTCGGTGAGCTCCAGCAGGACGGCGCGGCCGTCGCGCGGGTCGGGGCGGCGCGAGACGAGCCCGTCCTGCTCCAGCTTGGCGACCAGGCTGGTGAGTGCGGGCTGCTTGAGCTGCTCGGTCGCCGTCAGCGCGGTCAGCCGCATCGGCCCCCGGCGCTGCAGCGTGTGCAGCACCGACAGGGTCGAGAAGCTGAGCTTCCTGACCGACGGGAGCCGGATGAAGTAGGTGTTGAAGTCCTCGATCGCGGTGGCCAGCTCGTCGAGGTCGAGGTCGAGGTCGAGGGCAGGGCTGGGTGCGGAGGCGGGCTCCGGATCGGGCGGCGCGGGCGTCACGCCCGTATTTATATCAAATATCGATGTATTTCACCCGAACGCCAAGGGGCGGTCAGCCCGTGGCGGAGTCGCGAGTACGGCCGTGGGCGTCGTGCGGCAGGTCGGCGTAGTGCCACTGGTGGTCGCGAGCCTCCCGGCACGCCGTCTCCAGATCACCCGCCTCGATCGCCGCCAGCAACTCGGCATGATCGCGGGCGACGTCGTGCAGATCGACCTCGGTGGCGACCATGGTGACCGACGTGCGCGCCTCGATCTGCAGGCTGTCCCAGGTGAGCTTGAGCAGCTCGTTGTGGGCCGCCTCGACGATGTGACGATGGAACGACACGCTCGCCCGCGCCGACGCCTCGGTGTCACCGCGATCGGCGGCGGCCTTCATCGCCTCGACGTCGGCCCGCATCGCCTCCGCCGGAACCGTCCCGGCCAGCAGGGCGAGCCGGGTGGCGGTCTCCTCCAGCGCGGCCCGCACCACGTAACTCTCGCGCAGGGTCTCCTGGACGAACGGGCGCACGAACGTGCCCCGGCGCGGCAGGGTCTCCACCAGCCGCATGGCCTCCAGCTCGCGCAGCGCCTCGCGTACGGGTGCCTGACTGGTGCCGTAGGTGGCCGCGAGCCGGGTCTCCACCAGCCGCTCGCCCGGCCTGACCTGCCCGGAGACGATCCTGCTGACCAGCGAGTCGCGGATCTGCCGAGCCAGCGTGAGCCGCGGCAGCTTCGGGGGCTCTTCGGTCATGGGCAGATCCTACCGATCGGCGATGAGGGAAGATCTCTTGACGCGGGAATCTCGATAATCAATTATCGAGAATTATAGCGCCGGAAACCCCGAGCAGGGAGGCCGCACATGCTGATCGAGGCGGTGCACGTGCCCGAGTCCGTCGAAGCCGTGGTGACCCGCTCGGCCGCGGGCGGCCTGGTCATGGGCGGGGGAACGGTCGTGATGCCGCTGGTCAACAGCGGATCCGCGGGCGTGACCGAGCTGATCAGCCTGCGCCGCGCGGGCCTGGACGGCATCGAGGTGAGCGACGGTGTGGCCGTGATCGGGGCGGCGGCCACGCTCACCGCCGTCGCCGAGCATCCCGCTCTCGCCTTCCTGCGCCCGGCGCTGCGCACGATCGCCTCCCCGACCCTGCGCAACCAGGCCACCGTGGGCGGGAACCTGTTCGTCGCGCAGCCGTACGGCGACCTGGCCGTCTGCCTGCTCGCCCTCGACGCCGCCTGCGAGATCGCCGGCCCCGCCGGTCGGCGGGACGCACCGGTCGCGGACGTGCTGGCCGCCGGGCTCGCTCCCGGCGAGCTCGTCGTCGCGGTACGGTTCACGCCGCCCCCGCCGGGCGCCTGGCACTACCACAAGGCCATGCGCCGCCGGCTGAACTCCGCCTCCATCGTCACCGTCGCCGCCGTCACCTTGGAGGGGGCCTCGGACTGCAGGATCGCGCTGGGCGGCGTGGCCCCTCGTCCCGTACGGGCGCTGTCCGCCGAACGCGTCCTGCGCGGTCGTCCCCTGACCGAGGAGAGCGTCAACGAGGCGGGCCTGGCCGCCCGCGCCGACATCGACCCCTTCGACGACGCCTACGCCAGCGCGTGGTACCGGACCCGCGTCCTGCCCGTGCACTTCCGCCGCACATTCTTCCCCGAAGCGCCTCATAACGCCTGAGGTCACCCCTGTAAGCGCCCGCATCAGAAGAGGTGGGACCGTGCCGTCACAGATCGTCTCGCTCGTCGTCAACGGCGAGCACCATGAGTTCATCGCCGCGCCGGGAGCCACCCTCCTCGCCTGCCTGCGGGAGTCGCTGGGCCTCACCGCCGCCAAACGCGGCTGCGCCCAGGGCGCCTGCGGCAGCTGCACGGTCCTGGTCGACGGCCGGCCGCAGGCGTCCTGCCTGGTCGCCGTCGAGACCGTGGCCGGCGCCTCCGTCCGCACACTGGAGGGCGTCGCCACCGGCGGCGACCTGGACGAGGTGCAGAGCGCCTTCGTGGAGTGTTTCGCCACCCAGTGCGGCTTCTGCACCTCCGGCATGATCATGGTCGCCGAGGCGCTGCTCGACCGGAACCCCGACCCGAGCGAGGAGGACGTGATCGAGGCGATCTCGGGCAACGTCTGCCGCTGCACCGGCTACCGGCCCATCGTGCAGGCCGTCCTGGAGGCGGCCCGCCGACGCGGGGAGGGGGCGGTGACGCGATGACGTACCGGCTCGCCCCCATCGACACCACCACCTTCGCCGCCGAACGGGACGGCGGCGACCTGACCGTGATCGGCTCGGTGGTCCAGCGCTCCGACGCCCGCGGGCACGTCACCGGCAGGACCGAGTTCTTCGAGGACGTGGCCCCGCCCCGGCTCGCCCACCTGAAGATGCACCGCTCGGCCCGCCACCACGCCAGGATCGCCGGCGTGGACCTGAGCCAGGCCCTGGCCGTGCCCGGCGTGCTGCGGATCCTCACCCACGCCGACGTGCCGAACAACCTCTTCACCCCGCTCAAGCTGATCGGCGTCGGGCCCGACGACGAGCCGATCCTGGCCGTGGACAAGGTGCGCTACCTCGGCGAGCCCATCTGCGCCGTGGTCGCCGAGACCGAGGCCGCCGCGCTGGAGGGCGCCGCCCGGATCCAGGTCACCTACGAGGACCTGCCGCCCGTCTTCGACGTCGAGGAGGCGCTGCGGGAAGGCGCGCCACTGGTCAACGAGTACCACGGCCAGAACCACTTCATCTACGAGGGCCACCACTGCCGGCGCATCCGCTTCGGCGACGTCGAGGCCGCCTTCGCCCGCGCCGACCACGTCCTCGAGTGGCGCTACCAGTCGGCGCCGATCGAGCAGGCGCCCGTCGAGACCACAGGCTGCGTGGTGATCCCGCAGGCCGACGGCCGGCTGCGGATCCACTCCGACACCCAGGCGTGCTTCTTCACCCTGGACAACACCGCGCTGATCCTGGAGACACCGTTCAACAAGCTGCGCATCGTCGGCGGGACGGTCGGCGGCGGCTTCGGCGGCAAAGTGGACGTGGTGGTCGAGCCGATCGCATGCGTGGCCGCGATGGCGATCGACCGCCCGGTCAAGTTCGTCTACGACCGCGCCGAGGAGATGCAGGTCTCCTCGCCGCGCGCCGCGGAACGCCTCTACATCAAGGACGCCGTCATGAACGACGGCAAGATCATCGCTCGTAAGATCACCCTGTACGTGGACGCCGGCGCGTACGCCCGCCACAGCCCCTACGGCGTCACCAAGGCCGCCGCGCACCTGCCGGGCCCCTACGCGATCCCGAACGTGTGGGCCGACTGCCACTGCGTGTTCACCAACCGCACCCCGTCCAGCGCCATGCGCGGCTTCGGCGTCACCATCGCCGACTTCGCGCTGGAGTCGCAGATGGACCAGGTCGCCCGCGCCCTCGGCATGGACCCGCTCCAGCTCCGGCTCATCAACGCCTACCGCGACGGCGACGTCAAGGCCCACCGCAAGGTCGCCGAGGGAACGGCCCTGGTCGAGGTGATCCAGAAGGCGGCGGAGATGTCCGGGCACGAGCTGCCCGAGACCTACCGCCGGATGTCGTCCACGACACGAGAGGGGCTGTGATGGCGAAGCTGCGCGGCCGGGGGTACGCGTCGGTCAACTACCCGACCGGCATGAACCTGGGCGGAGACCCCTCGCAGGCCCTGGTCCACGCCACCACCACCGGCACGTTCGTGATCTCGCTGTCCTCCGTCGACCTCGGGCAGGGCATCAAGACGATCGCCGCCCAGTGCGCCGCGGAGACGCTCGGCCTGCCGATGGAGAACATCCTGGTCGACACCGCCGACACCGACACCGGCCCGCACTGCATGGGCACGTTCGCCAGCCGCGGCACCCACCGCGTCGGCAACGCCGTCATCATGGCCGCCGCCGAGGCGCGCGGCGTGATGCTGGAGGTCGCCGCCGAGGAACTGGAGGTCGACGCCGCCGACCTGGAGACCGACGGCACCGGCTACATCGCGGTCAAGGGCGCCCAGGACAAACGCGTGCACATCACCGACCTGGCGCTGGCCGCGCACTTCAAGCACGGGCGGACGATCTCCGGGCGCGGCATCTACCTCAAGGAGCCCAGCGTCCCGGTACCCGAGACGGGGGAGATGGACCCCGACTCCTGCCAGGCGCACGCGTGCACGGTCGCCGTCGTCGAGGTCGACGACGAGACCGGGGTGGTCGAGGTGCTGGAGCTGTTCAACGCCTACGAGATCGGCCGGGCGCTCAACCCCGCCATGGCGACCCAGCAGGTGGAGGGCGGGGCGTGGATGGGGCTGTCGCACGCCCTGTTCGAGACCACCGAGCCGTACTACCCGGCCCGCGACCACGGGCCGCGCGACTTCGCCGGATATCTGATGCCGGGGCCCGCCGACCTCCCCGTCCAGCACAGCCTGCTGCTGGAACGCCCGTCCGCCAACGGCCCGTACGGGGCGAAGGGGATCGGCGAGATGACGGCGAACGCCCCCATCCCGGCCATCGCCAACGCGATCTTCGACGCCTGCGGCGTACGCCTGACGTCGATGCCGTTCACCCCCGAACGCGTCCTGCGAGGGCTGGACGCCCTGAAGACGGAGGAAACATGCTGAAGGTCATCTCCCTGCTGAAGCGGGCCGAGCACCTGTCCCACGAGGAGTTCGCCACGTGGGTGGTGGAGGAGCACGTCGCGTTCGCCAGGAAGCTGCCCGGCCTGCGCAAGTACACGGTCAGCGTGAGCAACGGCGAGGACGGCGCGTACGACTCGGTGAACGAGCTCTACTTCGACGACGAGGACGCCCGCGCCGCCGCGTTCGGCTCCGAGCACGGCAAGGCCGCGGCGGCCGACGCGGCCGCGCACACCTCCCAGCGCGTGCACCTGCTGACCACCGAGCACGCGCAGCTGTGACCCTCAGCCCCGGCGAGCTGGCCGCCGCGCTGGAGGGCGAGGGGTACTTCGCGGACGAAGGGCTGTGCACGGCCGTCCACCTGGCGCTGCGGCTGGGCCGGCCGCTGCTGCTGGAGGGCGAGCCCGGCGTCGGCAAGACCGAGGTGGCCTCGGTGCTGTCGCGGGTCACCGGGCTGGAGCTGATCCGCCTGCAGTGCTTCGAAGGGCTGGACTCCGGCCAGGCCCTGTACGAATGGGACTACCCCAAGCAGCTCCTCCAGGTCCGCGTGGCCGAGAGCCGGGGCCAGGACGTCGGCGAGCTGTATCGCGAGGAGTTCCTGCTGCGCCGGCCGCTGCTGCGCGCCGTACGGGCGGAGCGGGGCGCGGTGCTGCTCATCGACGAGATCGACCGGGCCGACAGCGAGTTCGAGGCGTTCCTGCTCGAATTCCTGGGCGACTTCCAGATCACGATCCCCGAGCTGGGCACCGTAAGGGCGGGCACGCCGCCGATCGTGGTGCTGACCTCCAACCGCACCCGCGAGCTGCACGACGCGCTCAAGCGGCGCTGCCTCTACCACTGGATCGCCTTCCCCGAGCCGGACCGGGAGCGGGCCATCCTGCGCGCGTCGGTGCCCGGGCTGGAGGAACGGGCGGCCGAGGGGCTCGTCGGGGCGGTGCAGCGGGTACGGCGGCTGCCGCTGCTCAAACGGCCCGGCATCGCCGAGTCGGTGGAGTGGGCGCGCGGGGCGGTGGCGCTGGCGGAGGACGGCAGCCCGTGGCCCGTGGCGCTCCGCCGCGCCCTCGGACTGCTGATCAAGGACGAGGAGGACACCCGGCTCCTCCTGGACCACGCCGAGGAGCTGTTCACCGATGCCTGACCCGGCCGCGCACGGGGACCGACCGGCGGCGGATGAGGTCCCCGGGAATGACGGCCTGGTGGCGGCGGGTCCGGCTGGGCCGGCCGCCGACCACCTGTGGGGGTTCCTCATGGGGCTGCGTGCGGCCGGGCTGCCGGCGGCGCCGGCCAAGCGGGCCGACCTGCTGCGCGTGATCGCCGAGACACCGCCGCCCGACCCGACCGCTTTGTACTGGTACGCCCGCGTCACTCTCCTCCAGGACGTCGCCGACCTGCCCGCCTTCGACCGTGTCTTCGACGCCTGGTTCCGGCACGGCCTCCTCGACGACCCGCCGCTCGCGCGCGACGACGAGCGCACGCCGTCCCCCGGCGCGCCGGGCCACGACGATCCGCCTCCCCACGAGCTGCGCCCCGGCGACGGCACGCGGGCCAGCACCCTGAGCACCTACGGCACGCGGGACCTCGGCCGAACCGGCGAACGCGAGCACGCCCTCATGCGCGCACTCGAAGCCGTCTGGCCCGCCGCCCTGCCCGCCACCCAGTCCAGACGCCGCCGCCCGGCCAGGACCGGCGACCGGCTGGACGTCCGGCACGCCTGGCGGCGCGCCCGCCGCCACCACGGCGAGATCGCCGAGCTGCGCCACCTCGCCCGCCCGCCCCGCCCCCGCCGCCTGCTGCTCCTGGTCGACGTCTCGGGCTCGCTTCGGCAGCACACACCCGACCTGCTGCGCGTGGCGCACACCGCGCTGCGTGCCGCGCCGGCCCGTACCGAGGTGTTCACCTTCGGCACCCGGCTCACCAGGATCACCACCGCGATGTCGCACCCGTACGCCGACCACGCGCTGACGTCGGTCTCGCGGCTGGTCACCGACGCCGACGGCGGAACGGCGATCGGCGCGGCACTGCACCGCTTCCTGGCCAACCCGCGTTACGCGGCGCTCGCCCGCGGCGCGCTCGTGATCGTCCTGTCCGACGGGCTCGAACGCGGCGACCCCGCCCCCATGGTCCGGGCCACGGCCCGGCTGTCGCGGCTCGGTCACCGGCTCGTCTGGTGGACGCCGCTGGCCTGCTCGCCGGGCTACCGTCCCGTCACCCGCGCCATGTCGGCCCAGTTGCCGAGCCTGGACCATCTCGGCGGCGTACGCGACCTGGCCACCGCGCTGGCGGAGGTCCGGCGCCTGCCCGCCGTCCTGTCCGGCCCGCGCCACACCGCCGCCAGGCACTGGCCCGACCCGCACCGGCCTGCCCCGCATGGGCCGACCCCGCACTCCATGGGAGCCGCCCGATGACCGATCCGTCCCACCACCGCGCCGGAATCGTGGACGCGCACCACCACATCTGGCGCGCCGCCGACCTGCCCTGGCTGCAAGGGGAAATGGTCCCGCGCATCTTCGGCCCGTACGAGCCGATCCGCCGCGACTATCCCATCGCCGAATACCTCGCCGAAGCCGCGCCCTGCGGCATCACCTCGTCGGTCTACGTCCAGACCAACTGGCCGCTCGACCGCGCGGTGGACGAGGTCCGCTGGCTGCGCGACGTCCACGCCGAGACCGGCTGGCCCACCGCCGTCGTCGGCAGCGCCGACCTCTTCGACGCCGGCGCCCCCGACGTCCTGCGCCGCCAGGCCGCGCTCACCCCGCTCGTCCGCGGCACCCGGCTGCAGCTCCACTGGCACGAACGGCCCGAATTCCGCTTCGCCGAGGCCCCCGACCGGATGAAGGACGCCACCTTCCGGCGCAACCTCGCCACGCTCGCCGAACTCGGCTGGCTGTTCGAACTCCAGGTCTTCCCCGCCCAGATGCCCGACGCCGCCGACCTCGTCGCGGACTTCCCCGAGATCACGTTCGTGCTCGTGCACGCCGGCATGCCGGTGGGCCCCGGCGCCTTCGCCGAGTGGACGCGCGGCATGAAGCTGCTGGCCGAACGGCCCAACGTCGTGGTGAAGCTCAGCGGCCAGGGCACCTTCGTCCACCGCGTCGACCGGGAGCTGATCGAACGGGTGACGGCCACGTGCCTGGACCTGTTCGGCTCCCGCCGCTGCATGTGGGGCAGCAATCTGCCCATCGAGAAACTCTGGACCGACCTGCGCACCCTACTGGCCGCCTGGCAGGACGCGCTCGCCGGTCGCTCGGCCGAGGAGATCCACGACGTCTTCACCGCCACCGCCACCCGCGTCTACCGCCTCTGACCGGCACAACCGACCAGCACGATCAATCCGCACGGTGGATCGACACGGTGGATCGACACGGTGGATCGACACGATCAACCTGCACAACCGACCGAATGATCAGCCCGCACGCTTACCTGGTGCGGTTGCCCGGTGCGGGGGAGTGGTGCGATCAAACGCGGCGGTCGCTTACGGGAACGCGGCGGTCCCTTACGGGTACTGTGGGTGAGCGCTGGGGTTCGGTGCCGGCCCCGGCGGCGACGCAGCTCACGTCTGCTCGCCAGCCGACGCGGCCACCATGGGGAGGCGGGATGCCCGGCAACGCGATCGCCGTGACCGTGGCCGAGGAACACGGCGTGCTCGTCGTCAGACCGGCCGGAGAGCTCGTGTGGGAGACCGTCGCGGACTGGCAGACGTGGCTCGACGGGCATGTGGCGGGCGATTCGGGCGTACCCGTCCTGGTGGATCTGTCGGCGCTGACGTTCCTCGACTCGGCCGGCATCTCCAGCCTGCTCTCGACCAGCGAACGCCTGCGCCAGGCGGGCGTGCGGATGGCCTTCACCCAGCCCGCCCCGCTGGTGCGGCAGTGGCTGCGGATCACCGGGCTGTACGCCCATCTACCCATCTTCGACACCGTCGAGGCAGCCCTCCCGGCCGTACGCCCACCGCGGTAACCGCCGACCCGGCCGCAACTCGGCACGGGACCGCTTTGCCGGACCCGCGCGTCCGGCCTGGAGCGCTGTTCGACGGGGCGACGGCTGCGGAACCTCACCTTCACGGACGCGTCGTCACCGGCTGCCCGGCACCCGGGGCAGCACGGGGGACCGCCGCCATGATCGTCGCCGCGAGCGCCATCCGGTGATCCTTCGTCCAAGGCGGTCCGAGGGCCGCCTTGGGGCCGTGCAGGACCTCGTCGGCCCGCCCGGCCAAGATGCGGGCCGCCTGGGACTCCACGTCCTTGGCGTCGTAGAGGTGCACGAGCCAGCCACGCGCCCGGGCGACCTCGGCCAGGACCTGGCGGTACATGACCGAGTCCGCCCTGGCCTCGTACGGCGCCCGCCGCAGGACGGCGAGGTCGTCGGGAAAGTCGTCCGGCCAGGCACGCAGCGACACCGACACGATCGGCCCCGGCAGCGCGGCGGCGAGCTCGTCCAGCGAGGCGGCCGTCGCCCGGAGCGCCGACGCCCGCACCCGCGCCACCAGAGCCGAGAACGCGTCGTCGTCGAGGGGCTTGCCGTCATGGTGAACGGGCGCCGCCGGCACCCCCGGCTCGACCAGCTCGATCCGCCTGCGATCGACGACCCGGTGACCGTCGGACGCGGTGACGGCCACGGCCCAGCCGAAATGATGCGCTATGCCGACCCGCATGGCCCGATTATGCCCCCGTCACCGCACCGGCAGGCAGGCCTATCCCGTGCTGAGGTCGCGGCGGCGCACACCGTACAGGCCGAGTGCCGTCAGCGTCGCGGCGAGCCCGAGCAGCACCACCGTGGCCACCGGCGCCGCCGCCCCCAGCGGATGCCACGGCAGGTGGGACAGCACCGACGCGTTCACCAGCCACCCCGGAACCCGCAGGTACGTCCCCAGAACCGAGACGAATCCGCTGAAGACGAGCACGCCCCAAGCCACCCCGCCGGCCGCACGTGGAGCCGGCCCGAGCAGGGCGGCGGGCACGGCGAGCAGGACCAGCACCTCCGGAACGCGGCGCAGGCTCGCCCAGACGACCTCGGCCACGAGCCCTCCGTCCCCGGTCGACAGGGCAGCGCCGACGCCGAGCCCCACCCCGTACACCATGAGCAGTGCCACCACGGCGAGCGCCGACACCAGCAGAGAGGACCCGAGCCACGCCACCCTGCTCGTCGGCCCGGCCAGCAGAGGGCCGGCGAGCCCGCGCACCTCCTCAGCACGCAGCCGCAGCACCGACAGCACCGCGTGCACGCCCGTGTAAAGGGACCCGGTGAACACCATCAGGCCTAGCCACGCCCGCCCGAAGTCCGCCCCGGCGAAGATCGGCAGGTCGGTGACCGACATCCCGCCGGTCATGCCGCCCAGGACGAGCCCCACGGCGAGGAACGCCGCCGCCCACGAGACGACGGCCGCCCGTCGCAATCTCAGGGCGAGCGCGAACGGCGAGCGCAGCCAGCCGGGGGCGCCGGCCCGGCCGGGACGCGCGGCCACCAGGGCGGCGCCGAGATCCCTCCGGCTCGCCAGCGCGTACGCGCCCGCCACCAGCAGCGCGGCGAGCAGCACCGACAGGCCGAGCGGCCACCACCGATCCCCGGCCAGCACCCGGGTCTGCTGCGACCAGCCGATCGGCGACAGCCAGAACAGCGGCCCGCCCTGCTCCGCCTGCAACGACCCCGCACCGCGCAGCAGCCACGCCACGAACAGCACCGCCCCGGCGAGCCCGGTGGCTCCCCTCGGATGCTCGGTGAGTTGCGCGGTGACCGCCGTGACCGCGGCGAACACCATCCCGGCGGCGGCGAGGGAGGCGCCGAACAGCAGCGCGCCACCGACCGCGAACCCGATGCCGGCGGCCCCGCCCGCGGCGAGCAGCGCGAGCACGGCGTTGCCCGCCCCTGCCACGACCAGCGCCGCCGTGAGCTGGGCGTGCCGGCCCACGACCGCCGCCCTGACCAGCTCGGCCCGGCCGCTCTGCTCCTCCGCCCGGGTGTGGCGTGTGATGAGCATGATGTTCATCAGCGCCGCGGCCAGCAGGAACTCCACCCAGTACGCGGCCAGGAAGTACTTCTGCGACGTGACGGCCTCGGCGCCGAAGAAGGGCCCGGCCAGCACCCGCATGAACGAGACCCGGATCAGCCGCGTGGCGTCGGCCAGCGCCTGCGGCGTCGGGACGACCGCGGACGTGGCCGCGTAGTAGAAGCGCGGGACGAGGGCCACGATGACCAGCACCCAGATCGGCAACTTGAGCCGGTCGCGGCGCAGCGCCAGCCGGACCATGGCCCCGGTTCCGGCCAGCGAGCCGCCGCCGGCCCGCTGCAGCGATCGGGCACGGGCCGGGGAGAACGTGGTGGTCATGCCGCGGCCCGCCTGGTCCCGTAGTGGCGCAGCATGAGCTCCTCCAGCGTCGGCGGATGGCTGACCAGCGAGGTGATGCCGAACGTGGTGAGATGCCTGACGGCCGCGTCCAGGTGCTCGGCGTCCACGCTGAAGCTGACGCTCCCGGCCTCGGCCCGCGCCTGGTGCACGCCGGGCAGCCGGTCGAGGCCGGTGACGGGGGAGGCGGTCCGCGCCACGATCGTCGTCCTCGTCAGATGCCGCAACTGCGCCAGCGTCCCCGACTCCACCGCCTTGCCGTCCCTGACGATGGTGATCCGGTCGGCCAGCATCTCGACCTGGGCCAGGATGTGACTGGACAGCAGCACGGTGCGCCCGGCGGCCTTCACCTCGGCGACGACCTGCTGGAACACCGCCTCCATCAGCGGGTCGAGACCGCTCGTCGGCTCGTCCAGGATGAGCAGCTCGACGTCCGCGGCCAGGGCGGAGACGAGGGCGACCTTCTGCCGGTTGCCCTTGGAGTAGGTGCGCGCCTTCTTCTTCGGGTCGAGCTCGAACCGCTCGATCAGCTCGTTCTTGCGCCGCTCGTCGATCCCGCCGCGCAGACGCCCGAGCACGTCGATGACCTCACCTCCGGTGAGGCCCGGCCACAGCTCGACATCACCGGGTACGTACGCCAGCCGCCGGTGCAACGCGACCGCCTCGGCCCAGGGATCGCCGCCCAGCAGCCGGACGGTGCCGGAGGTGGCGCGCATCAGGCCCAGCAGGACCCGGATGGTGGTAGATTTTCCGGCGCCGTTGGGGCCGAGGAAGCCGTGCACTTCGCCGGTGTTCACGGTGAGGTCGAGGCCGTCGAGCGCGCGGGCGGGGCCGAACGTCTTGACGAGTCCTGAGATGGCGATGGCAGGGGTCATGGGTGGTTCTCCGATGGGGAGGGGCCGGCTCAGAGCAGCGGGGCGGTGACGCGGGCGTCGAAATCGCGGTCCGTGAGGGATTCGTGAAGGGTCAGGAGCGCTTCGGCCTGCCAGCCGACGACGTAACGGGTCTCCGGCCGATCCGCCTCGACGGCCCGCCGGATCACCTCCGCCACCACGTACGGGTCGGACGCCTGGCCGTGGCCCTGCTCAGAAGCCCTCTCTGAGGCCCGGACCGATCCCGGGCCGCTCACCTCCGCGTCCGCGTTCCTCTGCGTCTGCGCCGGCGCGTCCGCCGGCGCCGGCGCCGCATCCATCTCCGGTTCCGTTTCCCCCTGCGTCTCGGCCGCGCGTGCCATGGCCTCGGCCATCCGGCCGTAGGGGCCGTGCCCGGAGATCTCCCGCAGCTGCCGGGCGGCATCGGCTTCGAAGCCGGTCCTGATGATGCCGGGCCGGACGACGACCACATCGACGCCGAACTGCTCCACCTCCATGCGGAGCGTGTCCGAGAAGGCCTCGAGCGCGTGCTTGGAGGCGTAGTACCAGGCGCCGAGCGGCAGGGCGATCACGCCGCCGATCGACGACACGTTGACGATCGTGCCCGACCCGCGCACCCGCATCCCCGGTAGCACGAGCTGAGCCAGCCGCGCCGGGGCGAACACGTTCACCTCGAACAGATCACGCGCCATGGCCGCCGGCGTGTCCTCGGCCGCGCCGTGGACGACGGATCCGGCGTTGTTGACCAGCACATCGATCCGCCCGTGCCGGTCCAGGACGGTGCCGACGACGTGCTGGAGATCGTCCTCCTCGGTGACGTCCAACGGCAGGGCGTACCCTCCCGCCGCCACGATCGGCGCCATCCTGGGCACGCGGCGGGCGGCGCCGTACACGATGTGGCCGGCCCGCAGCAGCTCCAGCGAGGTGGCCAGCCCGATGCCGGACGAGGCGCCGGTGACCAGGCAGACCCGGCCGGCCGTCTCCCGGGCCTCCGCACGATGCGATGCCATCACGCCTCCCACGCCACGGGACGCATATAGGCGCCCCCGGCAGCCGGAAGACGAAGCCGCGTGAGCTCCGCAGGAGGATCGAAGGGGCGTTCTGCCGCACGCTCGATCGGCAGGTGTGACTGGGTCATGTCGGTTCTTTTCTGCGGGAACGGCCATCGTTCACGCACCGGGAAAGCTACGTCCGCGTTCGAGTAGACAGCAACGTGAAATCGACGTATTCGCAGGTCAAAGCGGATCGATTGGCGCAACGACGCTGCCACCGAATGCAACATCCGCCCACCGCGTGTCGCAATGACCCTCGAACGGCGGCATACTCGGGCGGGCAGGACCGATCGGGAGGGGCTCATGCCTGGAGGCCATCTGACGTACGAGGACCGCCGCAAAATCGCCGACGGGCTGGCCGAAGGGCTCGCCTACGCGGAGATCGCCCGCCGCCTCGGACGACCGAGATCGACCATCGGCCGCGAGATCGCCCGCAACGGCGGCCCGCACGGCTACCACGCGGCCCGGGCACAGCAGGCGACCACCTGGCGAGCCCGCCGCCGCCCCACCCCGCCGCCGCCCCACCCCGCCGCCGGTGGCATCGCGCGACCTGACCAAGCGGGACGCGACCCGGAGGCGGTGCGCGAGTACGAGCAGAAGCTCACCGGCCTGCTGGCGGGAGGATGGCCACCGATGGCGGCCAAGGTGATGGTGTGCCTGCTCACCAGCGACAGCGGCAACCTGACCGTGGCCGACCTGATCGAACGCCTGCGAGTGAGCCCCGCGTCGATCTCCAAGGCGGTCGGCGCACTGGAACAGCTCGGACTCGTCAAGCGCGAGCGTGACAACCGGCGCGAACGGTACTTCATCGACGACGACGTCTGGTACCGAGCGTGGCTGGTGGGCACCCGTTCGATGGCGCTGTGGGCCGCCACCGTCAGGCAAGGTGCGGACGTGCTCGGCGCGAACACCCCGGCCAGCACCCGACTCCTGACCGCGAGCCGCTTCTTCCAACTGCTCAGCGACGACATGGCCGCCGCCGCCGAACACTACAGAACCGCCTTCGCCGGTTCCTGGACCCCCACCCCCTGACCAGGCTTCCCCCTCGGGCCGCCCCGCAGCCGGTCGCGTTGCCGTCCGCGAGGCCGGCAGACAGGCCGAGCGGGCGGCGGCCGACGAACGCCGGGTCATGCCGTCCTGCGTCCCTGCCATCCCGTCCTGTGCCCCGGCCCTCGCGCCCCTGCCCGGACCCGCCGCTCTCCGAACAGACCCGCTGTTCTCCGAACAGACCCGCCGCCCCAGGCCGCGTTGGCTACCCAGGTCCACATCACCCTGGCCCCGGGTCTACGTCCGGCCCGAGCCGACTATCCCTGCGCCCGCCCGCTCTCGACCTGGGTCCGATGACCAGCCGACCCCGCCTGCGATGAAATCTATCCATGATCGAGCACGACCACCTCGGCGCAAGTGCCGACCTCCTTCCCCCTGTCGCTGCCGTCGTCCAGGGCGGGCCGGCATGAGGATCCGGCCGTTCCGCAAGCTTGCGACCATCGCCCTGAGCGGCCTGACCGCGTTGACGGCGGCCGGCTGCGGGGGAGTGGACACCTCCCGGGTGACAGCCTGCGACGTGGTTCCCCTCGACCGGGCGCCGCTCTCCGACGCCGCGCCCGCCCGCGTGGTCGGCATCGGTGAGGCCACCCACGGCAACAAGGAGTTCGTCGAGACGCGGCTGCTGGTCATCCAGAAGCTGGTGCGCGACCACGGCTTCCGCGCCGTCGCCATCGAGGCCGACTTCGGCGGTACGGCCGTGGCCGGCGACTATGTCATGGGCGGCGAGGGCAGCGCGGAGGACGCGGCGAAGGCGCTCGGGTTCGACCTCTACCGCACCCGCGAAACGGCCGACCTGATCAAGTGGATCCACGACCACAACGCCGCCGTCCCGGACCGGGACAAGATCCGCCTCTACGGCTTCGACATGCAGCGTTACGACCGCAACAAGGAGCGGCTGCTGCGCTACCTCGCCAAGGTCGATCCCGCCCTGAGACGCGAGGCGGAGACGTCGCTGGCCGACCTCACCGACGCCACCCGGGCCACTCAGGACCCGAAGAAGATCACCGCCGCGGCCTCCGCCGCCGCCCGGCTCGTCGTCACCATGAAGGCCGGACGGGAGCGGTACGTGACAGCGAGCTCCGCGCAGTCGTACGCGCTGGCCCTGCACCACGCCGAGACCATCTGGCGCGGCGCGCAACTGCAGACCTCGGGCAACGCCTACGCCGCCAAACGCGACGCCTGGATGGCCGAGAACATCCGCTGGATCGCCGCCACCGAAGCAACCAGGAAACAGGAGAAACTCATCGTGGCCGGGCACAACGGTCACATCGACAAGAGCGGCGCGGCGTTCTCGTTCGAGTCGATGGGGCAGCGGCTGGCCAAGACCTACGGCGGCGGCTACTTCGCCATCGGCACCGAGTTCGGCAGGAGTACCTTCATCAGCAAGGACGACGGCTCCGGCGAACGCAGGCGCTTCACCGTCAGCCACGACTCGCCCTTGGCCAAGTTGTTCGGCGGCGAGCCGATGGGCTACGTGAACATCGCGCGGGCCTCCGCCGAGCCGGGCAACCGTGAGCTGCTCACCTCGAAGATCAGGATGGGCAGCGTCGGCGACGGCTTCCGGTCGGCCTACAGCTCGATCCAGTGGGCGTACACGGTGGAGATGGTGCCCGCCAAGTCCTACGACGCCCTGGTCTACGTACCAGAGGCAGAGCCGGTGACCCCGCTGTGACCGGCTTGGGGACCGAGCGCTTGATTACCAACCGGTCAGTGACAGCGCAGGTCGAACCCGGCGTCGTGCGGCCCGCCGCAGAACTCCACGATGACGTTCTTGGATCCGTCACCCTGCAACGACCCGCTCGGGCTGACGTACACGGTGCCGGAGAGGTCGTGCGGTGAAGTGGCCTCGGGTAGTGACGCGCGGCGAACCGGCGAGGTGGGTGGCACGGCGAAGTGACGTGGCGCGGCGAAATGGTGCTGGCTAGTGGCGTGGCCCCGGGTAGTGGAGCCGGGAAGGGACGCGGCACGGCGAATCGGAGTGGCGAACCGGCGGGGAACGGTGTGGCGAACTGGCGCGGCGAATCGGCGTGGGGAACCGGCATGGGGAACTGGCGCGGGGAACCGGCGCGGCGCTGGCGGGCGCCTAGCCGCGTCATGCCGGTCAGCCGGGACCGGAAGGGTGGGCTGACAGAGGCTGACAGCGGCTGACAGCGGCTGACGGGAGGTTATCGGGAGGGGAGTGGCTGGGTGGATTCGGCGTGCAGGCCGTCGACGAAGAAGGACAGGCAACGGCGCCACGTGTCCGGCGCCGTGTTCATCGACTCCCGGATGACCTGCGACATCGCCCAGACCAGCGTGACCAGATCCTGGACGTCGAAGTCGGCCCGTAGCCGGCCGGCGGCCTTGGCGCGTTCGATGATGCGTTCCACGTCCCCCAGGCCGCCGCCGCAGGCCTGGCTCATGTCGGTGTTCAGGGAGAAGCTCTGGACCATGGCGTCGTTGAGGCTGTGATCCTCGGCCTGCAGCGTGAAGATCCCCTCCAGCAGGCCGACGAACCCTGACCACGGGTCGGGGTCGGCCAGGGCGGAGGCGTTGATCTCCGTCAGCGCGGCCAGTCGCTGGGGGAGGATCGCCTCCAGCAGCGCCTCCCGGGTCGGGAAGTGGTTGTAGAGGGTGCCGATGCTGACCCCGGCGCGGCGGGCGATGTGTTCCAGGGGCGCGTCGAGGCCGCGTTCGGCGAAGGTCTGGGCGGCTGCGACCAGCAGTTTGTCGCGATTGCGTGCGGCATCCGACCGCAGCGGCTTCGATTCGGCTGCCATGCCCTCCATCATACGAAATCGAGGACGCCCTCAAGTTCCGTGATACGGTCTGAGGAGAAAGTTGAGGCAACCCTCGATTTGTCTGGAAGGGGATAGTCATGTCCGCAACAGCAAGGAAGACCATCGTCGTCATCGGGGCGGGACCCGGGCTCGGCCTGTCCGTCGCGCACCGGTTCGGGCGCGAGGGGTACGCCGTGGCGCTCGTCTCCCGTTCCGGGGATCGCCACCCCGGATACGTGGCGTCCCTGGCCGAGGCGGGCATCGAGGCGGCCGGCTTCGCCGTCGACGTGCACGACCGCGACCGGCTGCTCGGCGCGCTCGACGAGATCACCGAACGGTTCGGGACGATCGACGTCGTCTACTACGGCCCCGGGGCGGCAGACCCGTCCGTCTGGCCCGAGCCGATCACCGACACCACCCCGGCGCAGGCCCGGGAGGCGATGGAACTGCTCTATCCGGCGGTAGACGTGGTGGCCAAGGTGCTGCCGGGCATGCTCGCCAGGGGAGAGGGCGGGCTGCTGTTCGCCGGCGGCCTCAGCGCCGTCATGCCGATGCCCACCCTCGGCGGCCTGGCTCTCGCCGCGGCGGCGCTGCGCAACTACGGGCTGACACTGAACGCGGCGCTGGCCGAGCAGGGTGTGTACGCCGGAAACCTGATCATTGGGGGCCTGATCGAACGAGGCGACATCTACCAGGTGGTCGCCTCCCAGCCTGAGCTTTTCGGCGGGGAAATCCGATCCCTCGACCCGGACGTGATCGCGGACGGCGGCTGGGAGCTGTTCACCAAGCGCGACCGCCCGGAAACGACGTTCAGCGCGTTCTGACCCCCGGTAGATCGACTGACCGGTAGATCGACTGATCGATCGCGGGCGCGGCTGATCAGACCCGCCGGTTGGGTACGGTCTCCGCCGGTCAGGCGTGACTCGGTCGATGAGGCGCGACTTCGGCGATCAGTCGTGCCCTCCGCAGATCGTGCGCCGCCTCCGCCGTACGGGCTGGGCGTTGTCGGTCAGGTGCGGCGCTCGGTGGTACAGGGTTCTCGCTGGGGTGGTGGAGGCTGCCGATTCGCCTCGGTCGCCGTCACGGTGCGTTGGCCCGGCCAGCCTGCTGATTGGGCACGGTCGCCATTGGTCACTGAGGTCCGGTCCCGGTGATCGTGCACCGCCCGCCGATCAAGTGCGGCATTTGTCGGTCGTGTACTTCCCCCGCCGGTCGTACACCGTGTTCGTCGATCGCTTGCCCGGCCGGAAGAGCCACCCGCGTGGTGTGCTCATCGTGGTCGGAGGGGTGCTTGTCGGGCCCTGAGCAGAGGTTGGATGCGGTCAGGTGCCGAGGAGCGGGAGGAGTTGTTCGCCCTGGCGGGTGATCTCCGGCAGGTAAGGGGTGTCGGAGAGGACGAAGTGGGTGATGCCGAGGGCCTGGTAGCGGCGGAGTGACTTCGCCACGTCCTCGGCGGACCCCACCAGCCAGGTCGTCCCCGCCCCACCGGCCCCGTACCGGCCTGGCGCGGTGTAGAGGTTGTCATCGAGGACGTCGCCCCGTGCGGCCAGGTCCAGCAGGCGCTGCTGGCCGACGGCCGCGCGCCAGTTCGGGTCGCGCGGGATGTGGCCCTGCGCCAACTGCGCGACCTTGGCCTCGGCGTCGGCCCAGGCCTGCTCGGTGGTGTCGCGTACCAGCGTGGTGATGCGCAGCCCGAACTCCAGCGGGGCGTGCTCGCGCCCGACCTCTTCGCTGAGCGCCTTGAGCCGCTCGATGCGCTCGCCGACCCCGTCGAGCGGCTCGCCCCAGAACAGCTGCACGTCGGCCTCGGCGGCGCTCACCCGCTCGGCGGCCTCGGAGGCGCCGCCGAAGTAGAGCGGGGGATGCCGGCGCTCGCCCCGGACGACCGGGCGCGGCACCACGGTGGAGTCGGTGACGCCGAAGTGCTCGCCATGGTAGGTGACGTTCTCCTCGGTCCACAACCTGCGCACGATCCGGATGAACTCCCTGGTACGGGCGTAGCGGTGGGCCTGGTCGCCTTCGCTGTCGCCGTACGCGGCCAGATTGTCCTTGCCCGAGACGATGTTGACCAGCACCCGCCCCTCGCTGATGTGATCGAGTGTCGCGGCGGCTGAGGCGAACTTGGCCGGATGCCAGTAACCGGGCCGCACTGCGATCAGCGGCTGGAACGTCGTCGTCCGCGCGGCCAGCGCGGTCGCGACCGTGAACGTGTCGGGCCGCCCCCATCCGGTGCCGAGCAACGCCCCGTGCCAGCCGTGCTGTTCGAGCGCCAGGGCCTGGCTCGTGAGGGTCGTCAAGCTGTTGTGGTCCTCGACGACGTCGTCGCCCCGGTGGCCGGGTTGCGCCTGGTTCGGGATGTACCACAGGAACGTGAGACTCATCAGCGACCTTCCTCCAAAAACCTACTCTACATGTAGGTTAAGTATAAAAGGCGGTGGGATTGTCGCAAGTGGGTGCCCCGCGCCCGTGCGGGGCCCGTGTGACCTTAGGGAGACGTTCGGGAGACTTTTGGGAGAGGCGAACGAGCGGCCGGATGCTTACCGGGATCCACCCCAGGGGAAGGCCCTGAGCAGGGCTTATGGGGGGAGGAGCAGGATGAGCACCGACAAGATCAGCGCACGGCCGGACAGGACGCGAGCGCTGATGCTGCTGCTGGCGACGGCGGGGTTCGCCGTGAACTTCTGGGCGTGGGCCCTGCTCAGCCCCCTGGGCCCGAGGTTCAAGGAGACCCTGAACCTCACGGCCGCCCAGCAGGCGCTGCTGGTCGCGGTCCCCGTGATCGTCGGCTCGCTGGGCCGCATCCCCGTCGGAGCGCTCACCGACCGCTTCGGCGGCCGGACGATGTTCCCACTGATCTCGGCGGCCACCATCGTGCCGGTGCTGTTCATCGGCCTGATCGGGCAGGGCTCCCTGGCGGCCCTGCTCGTCGGCGGGTTCTTCCTGGGCATCGGCGGTACGGTCTTCGCCGTGGGCGTGCCGTACATCAGCGGCTGGTTCCCGCCCGAACGGCGCGGCCTGGCCGTCGGCGTGTTCGGGATGGGCATGGGCGGCACCGCGATCAGCGCGCTGACCACGGTCAACCTGGTCAGGACCGGCGGCGCGGCCACCCCGTTCCTGCTCACCGCCGCCGTGCTCGCCCTGTACGCCGCCGTCGCCTGGCTCCTGATGCGCGACCCGCCCGGGCGCGCCGGGCCGGTCGCGCCGATCACGGCACGCCTGGCCGCGGCCGTGCGCCTGCCGATCACCTGGCAGGCCTGCATCCTGTACGGGGTCGCGTTCGGCGGTTATGTCGCCTTCTCCGTCTACTTGCCCGTCTACCTGGAGTCCGCCTACGGCCTGGAGCAGGCGGACGCGGCCAACCGGATGGCCGGGTTCGTACTGCTGGCCGTCGTGGCACGCCCGGCGGGCGGCTGGCTGTCGGACCGGATGGGCCCGATCCCCGTCCTGGCCGCCGTCTTCGCCGTGGTGGCGCTCTGCGCGGCGGCCCAGGCGTTCACCCCGCCGCTGATGATGGCGGGCACGGCCGCGTTCCTGGTCATGGCCGCGGCGCTCGGCGCGGGCAGCGGCTCCACCTTCGCCCTGGTCGCGACGGCGGCTCCGGCCGACAAGGTGGGGTCGGTCACGGGTCTGGTCGGGGCCGCGGGCGGGCTGGGCGGGTTCGTGCCGCCGCTGGTCATGGGCTTCGTGTACGGCCGGTCCGGTTCGTACGGGCTGGGCCTGGTCCTGCTGGCCGGCGTGTCGGCGCTGACGTTGCTGCTCACCGTCACCGCGGTACGCGCCACGGCCCGGCGGCGCGCGGACGCGCCCCGCGTCCGCCCGGCCTCCTGACGGCGATCCGATGTGCGGACGAACGGACGGCCATCGCAGGGAGACCGCCCTCTGCGAGCCGGCGACGGGTGATTCGGGCTGAGGATACGCGGCATGGTGCTCGGTGGCGGCGGTGATGAGTGGTGGTGCGTGATGGTGTGCCGGGTGGCGGGGCATACTCGAGACGGCGAGCGGCGTCATGTCCCGGCCCGTACCGCCGTCCGGAGCCACCCCGCTTCTCCCGAGGAGACGTGCCGTGACCCTGATCGACGACCTGGCCCGCCCGCCGCACGCCGCAGTCCCCTCCTTCCCGATCCCTCCGACGGGCAAGATCCCTCCGACGGCCCCGGCTCCTCGTACGGGACCGATTCCCCGTGCGTACGTCCGGGAGCGGATCCCGCTGCTGCTCGGCGCGCTCGCCACCAGCGCGCCGATCGCGCTGGCCTGCGAGGCGGCGCTGCCCGTCGAAGAGGTCCTGATGATGGGTGGCCTGCCCATGCGGCTGCGCTCGCTGCGCCGCAGGTTCGCCCGTCTCCTGTACGACCGCCGCTACGGCGTGAGCACCGCCGACTTCGCCGATCTCGCCGACTTCGGCCTCGACCATCCCGAACGCGTCTACTACTCGCCCGCCCACTGGGGCACGCTGCGCCGGGCGCTGCCCGCCCGCGACGTCGCCGGCCACGACGTGTTCCTCGACCTCGGCGCCGGCAAGGGCCGCATGGTGCTGGAGGCGGCCAGCGCGTACACGTTCAAGCGGGTGATCGGCGTCGAGCTGTCCGCCGAGCTGACCGAGGTCGCCCGGGCCAACCTGTCCGGCGCGAGGCTCCGGCTGCGGGCCGGCGAGGTGGAGTTCGTCCGCTCCGACGTGCTCGACTACCGGATCCCCGACGACGTCAGCGTGGTCTTCCTGAACAACCCGTTCAGGGGCGAGACGTTCGCCGCCGCGATGGGCGGCCTGCTCGACTCGGTCGACCGCAACCCGCGCCCGCTCACCCTGATCTACTTCAATCCGGTCGAGGAGCACCGCCTGCTGGGCACGGGCCGCTTCCGCCACCTGCGCACGGTCGCGCCCTGGCGGCGGCGGGGCGGCGAGGGCGTGTTCGGCACCACCCGCGTGTACGAGGTCTCGTAACGAGGCTCGGCCCCGCGCCCCACCCAAGCCGCCGGCGTCCCACCCAAGCGACCCGCGCCGCAATGCTTCGCGCGTACGGCGACGACACCGCACCGCCACCGTCCGCGTGCCTCAACTATGCAAACGATCGGTCGTTAATGTAGGTTGGCCGGCATGACACACGACGGCCGGCGACTGCGTGGATCACGTAGCCGCGAGGCGATCCTGGAACGGGCCGTGAGCCTGGCCTCGGTCGAAGGGCTGGACGGGCTGTCCCTGGGGCGGCTGGCGGCCGCGACCGGCACCAGCAAGTCCGGGTTCTTCGCCCACTGGAACGGCAAGGAGCAGCTCCAGCTCGACGCCGTCGAGTGGGCGCGGCGCCAGTGGAGTGAGCAGGTGGTGGGGCCCGCCCTGCGGGCGCCGGCCGGCGTGCGGCGGCTGTTCGCGCTGCACGAGTCGCGGCTGCGGTTCTACGCCGACGGCGTGCTGCCCGGCGGTTGCTTCTTCTTCACCGTGCAGGCCGAGTTCGACGACCGTCCCGGGGCCGTGCGCGACCGGGTCGCGGAGGTCATGCGCGAGTGGCTGGAGTACGTCCAGCGGCAGGTGGAGCAGGCCGTCGCCCTGAGCGAACTGGCAGCGGACGTGGACGCGGCCCAGCTCTCGTACGAGATCGACGCCCTCGGTCAGGTGGTCGTCGTCCACTCCCGCCTGCTCGCCGGATCGGACGCGCTCGTCCGCGCCCGCCGCGCCGTCCTGCAGCGCCTGCGCGCGCTCTGTCCCGACCCATCACTTCTCCCGGAGGACTGACGTGATCTACGAGCCGGTATATGTGCATTTCGACGAGCTCGACGCCATGGGCCTGCTGCACAACTCCCGCTATGCCCTGCTGGTCGAACGGGCCATCGGCACCTACTGGCAGCGCCTCGGCTGGGTGACGGACAAGGACCCGTCGGCGTTGAAGGGCGTGTTCATGGCCGTGCGGGAGTTCAAGGTCACCTACCATGTGCCCATCGCGGGGCCGGGTGAGGTGGCGGTGCATTTCTGGATGGACCGCATGGGACGCACCAGCGGCGTGTACGGCTTCCGTGTCGTGTCGGCCGACCGCGCGGTGGTGCACGCCGAGGGCTACCGGGTGAACGTCAACCTCGACCCCGCCACGCTGCGGCCGAAGCCGTTCAGCGACGAACTGCGCAGCGCCGCCGAACCCCTGCTCCGCACACCGGTGGCCTGATCTCCCAGGCCCAGCCGGAGTCGCGGATCACGCCATCCGGATCTCGCTGAACAGCCGGAGCGTCACCATCCGCGGCCGTGGCCACCTCACCCCGGGCAGGCGCAGGCTCCAGGACGAGAACGCCGTCTCCAGGACGATCTTCACATACGGATGCGCGCCGGGAACCTCCGCACACAGCACGGACACCGCCCGGCACACCTCCTGACGTCCGAACCGCAGCCAGGCCCGCCCCTCGCTCTCCAGTTCGGCCGACTCCCATGCCAGCACCGGCGCCTCGGCCCCCGGGACGGGCGGCCGCAGCGGCAGACGCAGGGCGAATCCCGCCAGCGCGCCACTCGGCCGTAGGTAGAAGGCGCCGCTGACGCCGGGCGGATCGGACAGCGAACGCCGCCGCCCCGACGTGCCCACGGACAGCGTCGCCTCGGTGGCGTCCATGGCGATCCGCCATGCGCTTGGACCGGTGTGATCGATGTGTGAAGAGGTCGCCATGTTCGTCCCCGTGCGGTTTCAGACTTTCGTCCAGACACCTTCATGACGGGATACGACCCCCAAATGTGACACATCGTGACCGTTTCCCCCAGATCAGATGATCGCCCGCCGCACGCCGCCCAAACGTCGGCAGCCCAAAGGCGGATCACGTGGTCCCGCGCCGCCGGAAGCCGTGCTCCCGGCGGCCAGGCATGCCGGCCCTCCGAGCCGGCCACCAGGAGCGGGATCGTTCAGGCCGGTGCGGGACCGGGCTGCGGGGAGGCGACGAATCGTTCGTGGTTGGCGATGGTCGAGAGCGAGCGGAGATCGGCCCGGTCGAGGTACAGCAGGCCGTTCAGGTGGTCGGTCTCGTGCTGGGCGATGCGGGCCGGCCAGCCGGACAGCTCCATGTCGTACGCGCGCCCGTTCCCGTCGACCGCCGACAGCCGGATCCGCGCATGGCGGGCGACGACGGCGGTCAGCCCCTCGACGCTCAGGCAGCCCTCGTAGAAGGCGCGGGAGTCGGAGCCGAGCGGGGTGACGACGGGGTTGACGAGTTCGAGCGGCGGCTGCGGCGGGCGTTCACGCTCGGCGGCGACCTCCGGCGGGACGTCGGCCGGGTCCTCGATGACGGCCAGCGCCAGCGGGATGCCGATCTGCGGCGCGGCCAGCCCCACCCCGACGCCCGGCAGGTGGCGGAACATCGCGTCGAGCAGCTCGCGCAGCAGCCCGTCGGGCAACTGGCCGTCGTAAGGAGCGGCCGTGCGGCGCAGCACGGGGTCGCCGACCTGGGTGACGGACCAGGGCCTGGGCGCCTCCAGCACGGCGTGCACGCGCTCGATCAGCTCCGCGCCGCTCATCGCCGGCCACCCGGCCCAGCGGCCGCGCTCTCGTGGTGCCTCATGTACGGAAGATCCTCTCTGTCGGCACTCGCTCAGTAGAAGGTAGGGCACGTGCCGATATATCCGTCAGCCACCGTCCCGCACAGCCGGCCCTTGCCCCTTCCGCATGGCCGGATCCGGGCCGCTCGCGTGCTGAGGCCGCTTGCGCGCGGCGCCTTTGCATTCGGCGCGGCCGTCTCCCCATCCGGCCCTGGCGCGCAGGGTCGTTGGGCCCATGGGAGTCGGGACGTTCGTTGCTGCCGGTCCGGCCCGGCGCGGAGGACCGTTGGAGGAGAAGGTGAGGTGGACGTCATGCCGATCGAAGTCAAGGACGTCATGGGCAGGGTGGCCATAGCGGTGCCGCAGGACGCGTCGTTCGCGGACATCGTGGCCGCGATGAAGCGGTTCGCGGTGGGCGCGGTGACCGTCATCGACGCCGACCGCCGGCCGGTGGGCGTGGTCTCCGAGGACGATCTCCTGCTCAAGGAGGTCGATCCGGTACGGCACAGCGTGTCGATCTTCGAGTCGTCCAGGCGCCGCCTGGAGCACCGCAAGGCCGCTGCGGTGACCGCGGGCACCCTCATGACCTCCCCGGCGATCACCGTCACGCCCGAGACTCCCGTACGCGACGCCGCCCGCCTGATGCACGAGCGGCGCGTCAAGCAGCTTCCCGTGATCGACCCGGTCACCGGGCGGATCGCCGGCACCCTGCACCAGCGCGACGTCCTGCGCGTCTTCACCCGCCCCGAGCACGAGCTGGCGGCCGACGTCGACGCGGCGCTCGCCGGTCCGGACGAGGTCGGCGCGCGGATCGAGCGCGGCGTCGTCACGATCACCGGCGAGGTCGCCACCCGGTCGCGGGCCATCGCCCTCACCGAGGCCGTCAGAGCGGTCGAAGGCGTCATCGACGTCGTGTGCGAGCTGACCGCACGCAAGGACGACCTTTACGTCGTTCCTCCGCTCATGTGACCGACCCGCCCAGGCCCGCCCAAACCCGCCGTCCAGGCCCGCCGCCCGCACCCGCCGCCCGCAACCTGGGCGGCAGCGGCGCGCGGACCTACGGCCGCACCCGGCGGGCCCGGGACTCCAGGTAGCGTTGCTCGGCCAGGCTGGCGGTGGCCTTCGCGGCGCGCCGGTAGTGCTCGTACGCCCCGCCCGGATCCCCGTCCTTCTCCAGCAGATGCCCCCGCACGGACAGCAGCCGGTGATGCCCGGCCATCCGCGCGTCACCGTCCAGCGTGGCCAGCAGGGCCAGCCCGGCGGCCGGCCCCTCGATCTCGGCCAGGGCGACCGCCCGGTTGAGGGTGACCATCGGATTGGGTGCGATGCGTTCCAGGATCAGGTAAAGCGCGTGCACCTGCGGCCAGTTGGTCTCCTCCGCCGAGGCGGCGTCGGCGTGCGTGGCGGCGATGGCGGCCTGGAGCTGGTACGGCCCCAGCTCCGGAGCGCCCAGCGACGACCTGGCCAGCTCGATGCCCTCGTCGATCAGCTCGCGGTCCCACCGTTTGCGGTCCTGCTCGTCCAGCGGCACCAGGTCACCGGCCGCCGTCGTACGCGTCTCGCGGCGCGCGTGGGTGAGCAGCATCAACGCCAGCAGCCCGGTCACCTCGGCGTCCCCGGGCAGCTGCGCGTGCACCATCCTGGTCAGCCGGATCGCCTCGTGCGCGAGGTCGGCGCGGTGCAGCTCGCTGCCCGACGAGGCGGTGTAGCCCTCGTTGAAGATCAGGTAGAGCACGTGCAGGACGACCCGCAGCCGCTCCTGCCACTCCGCGCCGTCCGGCAGGCTGAACGAGCTGCCCGCAGCCTTGATCCGCTGCTTGGCCCGGCTGATCCTGGCCGCCATCGTGGCCTCGGGCACCAGGAACGCGCGGGCGATCTCGGCGGTGGTCAGGCCGCCGACCGCACGCAGCGTCAGCGCCGTCTGCGAGGCCGCGGTCAGCGTCGGATGGCAGCACAGGAACAGCAGGACCAGCGTGTCGTCGGTGCCCGGGACCTCCTCGGGCGTCACCTCGGCGGCCGTCGCCGACTCGCGCTCGCGCCGCGCGTGGTCGCTGCGCAACTGGTCGATGAACCGCCGGGACGCGACGGTCATCAGCCAGCCGCGCGGGTTGTCCGGCACGCCCTGGACTGGCCACTGCACGGTCGCGGCGAGGACGGCCTCCTGCACGGCGTCCTCGCACCCCTCGAACTGCCCGTGGCGGCGGGTCAGCGTGCCGAGGACCTGTGGCGTGAGCTCACGCAGCAGGTCCTCGACGGCCGGAGTCGTCATGACTCCAATTGTCCGTCAGCGAACATCACCTGCCGCACCTCCACCCCCAGCCCCTCGATCGCGCTGTCCGGGATCCGCGCCGCCAGCTCGATCGCCCGCTCCTTGCTCTCGCAGTCGATCAGGTAGAAGCCGCCCAGATACTCCTTGGCCTCCAGGAAAGGGCCGTCGGTCACCACCGGCCGGCCGTCGCGCACGGTCACCACCGCCGCCTGGGAAGGGTCGGCCAGCGCCTGCGTCGTGATCAGCTCGCCGGACCGCTTCAGCGCCTCGATGAACGCGGCGTGGCCGTCGCCGATCGCGGCCTTCTCCTCGTCGGTCAGGGCGTCCAGCACGGCCGGGTTGATGTGCAGGTTGATCAGGAATTTCATCGCGTACTCCTCGTGTGGGCGAGCCCCATGGGCGGGGCCCTTCGCCGGTCGGTCGGAGCCGCCGCCGCCGTCTTGACGTCCTCGCCCGGACTTTCTCCAGAAATCTTCCCGCAGGGCCTCGACATGCCAGGCGGTACGGATACGAACGGAAACGGGCCCGCGCCGATGTCGATAAACGTCCGGCCGCTCCGACCTCCCGGCGAAACGTCGAGAGAACAGGAAGTTCGCCACATGCGTGTCAACCGGGCCTGGCTGGGACTGGCCGTCCTCACACTACCGACCCTGCTCGTCGCCATGGACATGACGGCCCTGCTCCTGGCGCTGCCGCAACTGAGCGCCGACCTGGGCGCGACCGGCGTCCAGCAACTGTGGATTACCGACGGGTACGGATTCACCGTGGCCGCCCTGGTCATCACGATGGGCACGCTCGGCGACCGCATCGGGCGCAGGAGGCTGCTGATGATCGGCGGGGCGGCGTTCCTGGTGCTGTCGGTCGTGGCCGCGTTCTCGGTCAGCCCGCTGATGCTGATCGTCGCGCGTGCGCTGCTGGGCGTCGCCGGCGCGACGCTGACCCCGTCCACCCTCGCCCTGATCATCGACCTGTTCCGCGACGAGCGGCAGCGCGGGCGGGCCATCGCGATCTGGGCGACCTGCCAGTTCACCGGCGGCGCCCTCGGGCCCGTGCTGGCCGGGCTGCTGCTGCAGCACTTCTGGTGGGGGTCGGTGTTCCTGGTCGCGGTCCCGGCGATGGCGGTGCTGCTGCTCGCCGGGCCGTTCCTGCTGCCGGAGCACCGCGGCGACCAGGCCGGCCGGCTGGACCCGGTCAGCGTCGGGCTGTCCCTCGTGGCGGTCCTGTCGGTGGTGTACGGGATCAAGCAGCTGACCGTCGAGGGCGCGCAGGCCGGGCCGGCGGTGGCCCTCGTCGCCGGGGCGGCCGTCGGAGCCGTGTTCGTACGACGCCAGCTGCGCCTGGAGACCCCGCTGCTGGACCTGCGGCTGTTCCGCAACCGCCCGTTCACCGCCGTGCTCGTCGCGCTGGTCCTGGCCGGGGTCGCCATGGCCGGGACCGGGCTGATGGTCACCCAGTACCTGCAAGGCGTGCTGGGACACTCGCCGGTCGCCGCGGCGGTGCTGTTCGCGCCGATGGGCCTGGGCACGGCGGCCGGCACCATGCTCGCGCCGGCCCTGGCCAGGCGGATGGACGGGACGACCGCGATCGCCGCCGGGCTGGCCTGCTCCGCGCTGGGCGCGCTGCTGCTGGTCGCCGTGGGCGGCGCCGGCTCGCTGCCGCTGGTGATGACCGGCATCACCGTGCTGGCGCTCGGCACCGGCCCGCTGTTCGCGCTCGGCACCGGGCTGGTCGTCGGATCCGTGCCGCCGCACCGCGCGGGCTCGGCGGCGTCGATGTCGGAGACCGGCAACTACCTCGGCGGCTCCCTCGGCCTGGGACTGCTCGGCGCGGTCGGCACGCTGGTCTACGCCAGCCGCATGAACGACATGTCCGGCTCGCTCGCTGATTCCCTGCCCGGCTCGCTGAAGGATTCGCTGGCGGGCGCGGTCGCCGCCGCCGGGCACCTGCCCGCAGGCCAGGCCGCGGAGCTGCTGCACGCCGCGCGGGCCGCGTTCACGACGAGCCTGCACGTCACCGGCCTCGTCGGCACCGCCATCTTCGCCGGGCTGGCCCTGCTGGTCCACGTCATGCGCCCCGCCGCTCCCGCACGCGCGGGCACGCCTGAGCGGGCGGCGACAGCGCAGCGGTGACGTTCCGGGGGCGCAGCCGTTCGGGTGGGGATCGCGGGGCGGGCGAGCAGGAAGCCGCCCGCCGGCATCGGGCCCGCTCCCGGAGCCGGCGGTGGGCGGTCGTGGGGTCAGCGGGGCACGAGTCTGATCGTGGCGGCCCTGGCGGCGGGGTTGACGACGCCGGCCAGGAGGTTCGGCCCGTAACGGTGGTACTTGGCGAGATACACCCCGTCGATCTCGTCGTCGAGGGAGTGGCCGGCGTCGGCGAATTCCACGTCCCGCTCGACGCCGCCGGCCGAGATGTGGCCCTCGTGCCGCGTCTGCGTGCCCCGGAACCAGGCGCCCTCGCGGCCGTGCAGGGAGCGGACGTACAGGTCGTCGCCGTGGCGCACCACCCACACGGCCACGGGCCGGCGCAGGCTGCCGTCGCTCCGCCGGGAGGAGAGCTGCAGCTTCTCGGCCGTGCCGATCGCGGTGAGCTCGTGGATGCTCCAGCCGGACATCGGCGGCCCCCCTTTCGAGTCGACCGCCGCCGACGGCGATCCCCTTTCCCCCATCGACTCACCCGTACCCGGGAGCCGTCGTCGCGGCTGCCCGGGTGCGCATGGTCTTGGCAAAGGCGCTCCCGGCGACGGCTTCCCGGGAGTGCCGTCAGCCGGTCTGGTGCGGTGGCTCGCGGTCGGTGAAGATCCCGATCAGCATGCTGATGGGCAGGTCGGCCTCGGTCGGGTAGCGGAAGTGCTGGTCGAGGTTGAGGCTGTAGTGGTTGCGCCGGCCGACCCGCTCCCGGGTCAGATAGCCGGCCTGGTAGAGGTCGGAGACGATCTTCTGCACCGCCCGCTCGGTGATGCCGATGACCTCGGCGATCTCCCGCAGCCGCACCCCGGGGTCGCGCGTGATCGCCACCAGCACCCGGGCGTGATGGGTCAGGAAGGTCCAGGTGGACGGTTCGTTCTCGGTTGCGTGCACGGTCGTGTGTGCTTCCTCCGCGGCTTCTCCGGCTCTGCGGAGATGGATGAAAAGTTTTACATGAAGATCCTATGACGAATAGTCTTTCGTGCAACAGTCTTCAGCCGTAACCTAAGCAGCGGACGGCATTCACCGCAATGCCTGTGCACCCTGTCGGCACTCTGACCGTCACAGCGAGGTCGCCATGTCTGCCCTCAGCCTGAGCCACCGGCGTGTCGCGGCCGGCGAAGTGATCAGCGTGATCACGATTGCGGGGGAGGTGGACGCCAGCACGTCCGCCGACCTGGAGACGTACCTCGATCGGGTGCGCCGGCGGCTGGACGAGCATCTGGTCGTCGACGTGAGCGAGCTGACGTTTCTGGACAGCTCCGGGCTGGCCGTGCTGCTGGCCGCGGCCATGCTCGCCCGGGTCCACGGCGCGGGCGTGCACCTGGCCGGGGTCCGGCCCAGGGTGGCCCGGCTGCTGCAGATCACCGGCGCCGATCGGGCGGTGACCGTGCACGACCACGTCGAGCAGGCGCTGGCCGCGGTGGAGCGGTACGACCGGGCCGAGCCGACCGAGCCCGCCTAGCCGCTGCGGCAGGTCAGGGGCTGGGGAGCAGTTCGACGTAGCCTTCGCTGCCGTTGACCCGGATGAGCCGGCCGTCCTCGATCCGCTCCGTGGCCCCGTCCACCCCGGCGACCGCGGGCAGGCCGTACTCGCGCGCCACCACGGCGCCGTGCGTCATCACGCCCCCGACCTCCATCACCACGCCCTTGACCGAGACGAACAGCGGGGACCAGCTCGGGTCGGTGCAGACCGTCACGAGGATGTCCCCCTCCTCCACGTCGGCCTCGGCGAGGTCGCGGATGACCCGGGCGCGGCCCTCCACGACGCCGGACGACACGGCGATGCCCGCCAGCGCCCCCTCGGGCAGGGCGCCGGCGTCGTAGGCGCCGGAGAAGACCTCCCCCTCGGAGGTGATCACGCGCGGCGGGGTCAGCTTCCGGTAGACCTCGTGGGCCTCGCGCCGGGCGGTGACGAGCGCGGGGTCGAGCTCGCCGGTGGCGACCGCGGTCCTGAACTCCTCGATGGACAGGAAGAACACGTCCTCTGGCGCCTCGACGACCCCGCGCTCCGCCAGCCCCGCCGCCTCCGCCATGAGGGCCCGTTTGTACAGCCCGTACCGCAGCAGCAGGGAGTGCTTGGAGTACTCACGGTAGCCGATGAAGTGGCGGATCAGGCTCATCTTCCTGGCCGCCCGCCTGGCCTTGGCCGCGCCGCCGGGCAGCTTCCCGACCCGGCCGAGCAGGTCCTCCATGGCGCGTTCCGCCTCGGCGCGGCCCTGTTCCGTCCTGCGGCGGCGCTCGCCGGGCGCGAAGGTGCGCACGTTGGCCAGGATGAGCGGGACGAGCGGCGCCGGGTCCTCGCTCCACCTGGTCCTGGTGATGTCGATGTCGCCGGCGCAGTGCATGCCGTACGCGCGCAGGTAGCCCTCCAGCGCCTCCCGCACCTCGGCGCCGCCGTCGAGCCCGTCCAGGCCGGCGAGGAGGGTGTCGCGCGGGGCGGTCTCCAGGTGGCGCACGACCTGCGGGTGCGCGCGAACGACGTCGGCCACGTCCAGCAGGCCGAGCCCCATGGCGGCCACCACGTTGTGGTCGGCGGACCTGGCGATGGCGTCGGCGGCGTTCTTCACGCCCAGCCAGGACTCCATGTGCTTGTCGACCCAGTTCACCGCCTGGATGCCGACGAAGGCCGCGGCCACGCTGCGCGGGTCGAAGGTGAGCTCGGCCAGGACGGCGTGGTCGTCGATGATGTACTGGAACAGATCGTCGCCGGACTTGCCCGCCAGGTCGGCGCGCAGCCGTTCCACCGTCTCCTCGGTGTGCGCGATGAGGGCGGGAACGACGCCGGGGTCGTCCTCACGGGAGAGCTTGAGGTACTGGCGCGCGATCGTCAGCGGGCCGGCGTCGCCGAAGTCCAGCATCGAGGTGCGGCCGCGCGCCAGCGAGGCGGTGAAGTCCCTGTCCTTGAGCACGGTGCGCAGGCCGTCCGCCATGAGCACGTCGACCTGGGCGAGGCTCTTGAGGGTGGCCGGCCTGGCCCAGGCGGAGGTGAGCTCGGCGGAGACGTCCTTGTAGAAGCGGTTGCCCGCCACGACGCCGGCGGTGCGGCCGAGCCGGTCGTGCAGCAGGGCGAAGAACGACAGGCCGAGCGGGGCGAAGGCGTCGGTCATCATCTGCCGGTGCCCGTAGGAGACGTACACGTGGTTCCTGCCGTCGTCGGCGGGCGGCACGGGGTAGAGCGTGGTGACGGGGCGGCTCTGCAGCACGTACAGGCGGTCGTCGTGCAGGGCCCACTCGATGTCCTGGGGCTCGCCGTAGTGCGCCTCGATCCGCCGGCCCAGGCTCTCCAGCCGCAGGATCTGGCCGTTGGTGAGCTTCTGGACATTCTGGTGTCCCGGCTCGACCGGCTGCTCCCCGGTGCCGCCGTCAGGGGCGGCGCGCAGTTCCTTCGTCTGTACGGCGACCTTCCTGCCGATGATCCGCCCGCCCCTGACCCGGTAGTTGTCGGCGTTGACCAGCCCCGAGACGAACGCCTCCCCGAGGCCGAACCCGGCGTCGATCGAGACCACGGTCCGGTTGCCGGAGACCGGGTCCGCGGTGAACATGATGCCGGCCGCGTCGGGGAAGACCATCCGCTGCACGACCACCGACAGCCGCACGGCGCGGTGGTCGAAGCCGTTCCTGATGCGGTAGGCCACCGCCCGGTCGGTGAACAGCGACGCCCAGCACCGCCGCACGCCATCGATCACCGCCGCCGCGCCGCGGACGTTGAGGTAGGTGTCCTGCTGGCCGGCGAAGGAGCTGGAGGGCAGGTCCTCGGCGGTCGCGCTGGAGCGCACCGCGCACGCCACGCCGTCGCCGCCCGCCTCCTCCAGGTGCCGGGCGATCTCGCGCCGGATCTCCTCGGGCACGCTCAACGCCTCGATGACGGCACGCAGCCGCGCCGCGGCGGTGGCGATCGCCTCCCGGTCGTCCGCCCGCAGCCCGGCCAGCCCGTCGATCAGCGCACCGGCCCGCGCGTCGGCCTCCACGACCTCCCGGTAGGCGTCGGTGGTGACGCAGAACCCGTACGGGACCTCGACGCCGCCGATGGACGACAGCTCCCCGAGGTTGGCGCCCTTGCCTCCGACCAGGGGGAGCTGGGCCCTGCCGATGTCGTGGAACCCGAGCACGTACGCACCCATGGCTGATCTCCGTCCCTTTCCATTCAAATACAGAGCAGAACTGTATCGTAATAGGGGGAGCGGGTCGCGATCAGGGGCTGCCTCCGAGCCGTTCGAAGACGAGCTGGGTGCGGTGTACGGCGCGCACGCCGTACACCCGCGCGATCAGTTCGGGGGTGAGGACCTGATCGGGCGGGCCGCCCGCCAGGATGCGGCCGGCGCCCATGACGTAGAGGCGGTCGCAGAACGCGGCGGCCTGGTTGAGGTCGTGCAGGACTGCCAGCGTGGCGATGCCCAGCTCCGCCCCCAGCTCGCGGACCAGATGCAGGATCTCCAGCTGGTGGCGGACGTCAAGGTGAGAGGTGGGCTCGTCGAGCAGGAGCAGGCGGGTCTGCTGAACCAGGGCACGGGCGACGAGCGCGCGCTGCTTCTCGCCGCCGGACAGGGTGGCGTAGACGCGCTCCCGCGCGCCGGACAGGCCGACCCGGTCGAGGGCCCGCGCGCACCGCTCCTCGTCGGCGGCGGGAACGCGCCGGTACGGCGTGCGCCCCATCAGCACGACCTCGCCCACCGTGAAGTCGAGCTCGGCGGGCGTCTCCTGCGCCACCACGGCCGTCCGCCGGGCCGACTCGCGCCAGGACAGGCGGTGCACGTCGTCGCCGTCCACGGTGATGAGCCCGGCCGAGGGCCGCAGTGCCCGGTAGATCGTCCGCATCAGGGTGGACTTGCCGCAACCGTTCGGCCCGACCAGGGCGACGAACTCGCCGTCGGCCACCATCAGGCCGGCCTCGTGCACGATGGGACGGCCGTCGAGATGCGCCGAGACGCCGCTCAGATCGAGCCTCATGCGACGCTCACCGCCCGCTCGGCCGAGCGGCGGCGCAGCAGCCACAGGAAGAACGGCACGCCGAACAGCGCGGTGACGATGGTCAGCGCCAGCTCCTGCGGCGCGCTGATGGTGCGCGCCGCGACGTCCACCAGCTGCAGGAACGCCGCGCCCAGCAGCGCGGTGACCGGGAGCACCCGGCCGTGGTCGGCGCCGACGAGCAGGCGGGCCGCGTGCGGCGCGATCAGCCCGACGAACGCGATCGCGCCGCTGGTCGCCACCAGCACGCCGACCAGCAGGGAGGTGAGGACGAAGAGCGTGACCCGCAGCCGCTGCACGTTCACGCCGAGGGAGACGGCGCTCTCCTCGCCGGCGGCCAGCGCGTTCAGCGGGCGATGCCGGCTCAGCAGGTACGCCAGGCCCGCCGCCAGAACGGCGGCCGGCAGCGGCAGCATGTGCCAGCGGGCCCCGCCCAGGCTGCCCATGAGCCAGAACAGCACCTGCTGGGCGGCCCGGCCGCTCTGCGCCTGCTGCAGCACGAAGCTGTAGAGAGCCTGGAAGAGGTAGGCCAGCGCCACCCCGGCCAGCACCAGCCGCGACGGCGTGATCCGGCCCGCCCGCTGCGCCAGCGCGTACACCAGGCCCAGGGCCAGCAGGGAGCCGGCGAAGGCGGCGCCCGACAGCGACAGCCCGCCCAGCGCTCCCGCGCCCAGGATCAGCACGAGCACGGCGCCGAACGACGCGCCGGAGGAGACGCCGAGCAAGAACGGGTCGGCGAGCGGGTTGCGCACCAGCGCCTGCAGCACCGCCCCGACGACTGCGAGCCCGGCTCCGACGAGCAGCGCCAGCAGCGCCCGCGGCAGCCGGAACTCCCACACGATCTGCTCCTGCACCGGCGTCCACGTGCGCGGGAACAGGCCCGGCGCCAGCCGGTCGGCGACGATGCCCCACGCCTGCGGCAGCGCGACGTGGACCGCGCCGATGCTCACCGCCAGCCAGGTCGAGGCGAGCACGGCCACGGCCAGCCCGGCGACGAGCGCGAGGTAGCGGGCGCGGCGCCGGCCCGGCCCCGCGGTGGCGGCGCTCGCCTGGTCAAGGGTGGTCGCCGTGGTCATGAGGGGAACGCGCCGGGGTGCAGGAAGCGGGCGATGTCGGCGACGGCCAGCAGGTTGCGGTAGCCGGGATGCTGGGCCGCCACCGGCAGCGCCAGCACGCGCCGGGCCTTGGCGGCGGGGCTGTTCCTGATCACGGCGAAGGTGTCGGCGGTCTTGGCCCGCACGGTCGGCGTCGTCTCGCCTCGCAGCGTGGCGTACTCGCTGACCAGGACGGCCTCCGGCTGCGCGGCGCTGACCTGCTCCACGCTGACCTCGGTGTAGTCGCCTTTGACGCCCTCCAGCACGTTGCGCCCGCCGGCGGCGGTGATCAGCTGGTGGGTCAGGCCGGCGTCGCCGTAGGCGTTGACCGGGCCCCTGCCGCCGTCGGTGGCCAATACCTTGACCGGCGGCCGGCCGCCGACCCGCCTGCGCACGTCGTCGAGCCCGGCCCGCAGGCCGGCGGCCAGTTTGGCGGCGCGGTCGGGGACGCCGAAGATCCGGCCCAGGTTGTGCAGGTCGGTGAAGGTTTCCTCCAGGGTGGACTCGAGCGTCTCCCTCGGGCCGCACCAGCCGCCCAGGATGTAGACCGGGGAGCCCGCCGCGTCCAGCTCCGCCACCGTGGCGTAGCCGCCGGCGGCGTCGAAGGAGGCCATCGCGTTGTCCAGGACGAAGTCGGCGCCCTGGGCGAGCATGACCTCCTTCTGCGGCAGCATGATCGTCGGGGAGATCTCCGGGATCCGGGCGTACAGCTCCCTGTGGCCCGGCAGGAAGGCGCTTTCGGAGAAGTTCGTCCGCCCGGCGACCCGGTCGCTCAGGCCGAGGGCGAACAGGGTCTCCAGCGAGGGGTGGTAGCCGCTCACCACTTTGACCGGAGGCCGGTCGAAGGTGAGCGTGCGGCCGCAGTTCTGGATCGTGACGGGGAAACCGGCCGGCGCCGTGGCGGGCCCGGCCTCCTGGGCGGGGGGCGCCTGCCCGCAGGCGGTCAGCGTCAGAGCCGCCAGCAGCACGAGCAACCTTCTCATGTGGTGCGTCTCCGGAGGTGAGAGGTGGCGTTCATGATCTGAGGAAACACCACATTCTGCACATAACACGCAATTGCCAGCAAGTTGCAATTAGTGGGCGTGGTGCCGCTCCGGAGGTGAGGGGCGCCGGGTCCGGGCACGCCGAAGGCGCCTCGCGGCCTGCCCGGGAGCGGGCGCGCCGGAGGTTTTCGTACGGGTTCCGGGGTTTTCGGGGTTGTGGGAGCTCAGTCCCCGGCGTCGTCGCCGGCCCAGCTCAGCACGACGAACGGCGCGTTGCACGAAGGATGGTGGACGCGGCCCGCGGTGATGCGGTAGCGGACGCCGCGGGTCTGGAGATCGGGTTTTAAGCGCACCCGTACGACGCCGACATCCTGCTCGATGTGGGTGAGCATGCCGTCACAGGGGCCGCCGACGCAGATGGCGTTCGGTTTCGGTCTCCTGGCGGGCAGGGCCCCTGGGATCCCACTCACCACAGAGCGTTCCTCCGAGTCTTGGCTGGTCTCCTAGAGACTACGCGGGGACCTCCGCTCCGGTTCGACCGCCCCTGCCTCCGCCGCCCGCCGGGAAATGCCGTCGCGAACGCCTGCCGTATGATGTACGGTACAACGTACGGCAAGGAAGGGGTTCTCATGGTCTACCAGCCGAGCGACGACGACCGGGCGAGTGTGGAGGGCTGGTTCGCACGCTACGACGCCCTGGCCGAGCAGGGGGCGATCGAGGAGCTCGCCGACCTGGCGGTCTTCCCGATGAACGTGGTCACCGACGTGCCCGGCGGACACGCCGCCGTCAAGCAGTGGAGCAGGCAGGAGTACGTCGAGGCGATGAAGGAGGCGATGGGCGGCGGCACCGCGGGCCTCGGCCTGACCTCGGTCCGCACCCCGCACTTCGTCAGCCCGAACCTCGTGGTCGTCGAGACCGACGCCACGATGACGATCGAGGGCCGCGAGGAGCGCATGCACTACGCGGACCTGCTCGTCCGCACGGAGGAGGGGTGGGCGTTCCAGACGATGATCCAGGGCGGATGGGGGCACGGCTGGGCCCCGGCCCGCCGCGGCTGAGCCCACTTTGCCGACCCGCCACGGCTGAAGTCGCGGCGGGGAATGCGCCGAGGCCGGTCGCACGCCGGACGTGCGCCGGACGTGCTCGGCCGCCGGGCACGTACTGACGGGAGCCGGTCAGGCGGCGGCGTCGTGACCGTAGACCCAGGCCAGCGCCTGGAACGACATGCCGGGCACCCCACCGGCCATCCGGGCGTCGCGTTCGACCTGGGCGGGCCCGTCGGGCAGGTGGAACTCCGTCTTGTTGGCGGTCGACATGGCCTGCAGTCGTGACGTACGCGGGATGCGCGCGGCTTCGTACCGCAGCAGGGCGGCGGCGAGGTCCTGCCGGGGGCCGGCCTGGGCGGCGGCGAGGCGGGCGGCGAGGGCGGCGGCGTCCTCGATTGCCATCGCCGCCCCCTGGGCCATGAACGGCAGCATCGCGTGGCAGGCGTCCCCCAGCAGCGTCACCCGGCCGGCCGACCAGCGCGGGAGCGGGGCGCGATCGAACAGGGCCCACAGGTACGTCTCGTCCACCGCTTCGATGATCGCCCGCACCTGCGGATGCCAGCCCTCGAACGCGGCGAGCGCCTCGGCGACATCCCGGCGGTCGGTCCAGGACTCCCGCGTCCAGGTGTCCCGCTCGACGATCGCCACGAAGTTGACCAGCCGTCCGCCGCCGACGAAGTAGTGCACGAAGTGCCCGCCGGGCCCCATCCACAGCTGCGTGGTGACCTCCAGCCCCAGACCGCGCAGCCGCTCGGCCGGCACCAGGCCGCGATAGGCGACGCAGCCGGTGAAACGCGGATGCTCGGGCCCGAACAGGGCGGCGCGCGTGGGGGAGTGAATGCCGTCCGCGCCCACCAGCACGTCGGCCTCGGCGCGGGCGCCGTTCGCGAACCTCGCCTCGACGCGATCCCCGTGATCGGTCAGTCCGGTGAGACGGTGCCGCAGATGCAGCCGCTCGGCGGGCAGGCGCCTCGCGAGCGCGGCGAGCAGGTCGGCGCGGTGCATCAGGTAGTGGGGGAAGCCGAAGGCGGCCTGCAGCGGCCCGGCGAGCGGCGAACGGGCCAGGGTGCGGCCGTCGTCCCAGCGCCGCTGGTGCAGGGCCACCGGCTTGATGCCCGTCCGCTCCAGGTCCTCGGCCAGGCCGAGCCCGTGCAGCACGCGGGAGGCGTTCGGGCTGATCTGCACCCCCGCGCCGGCCTCGCTCAGCTCGGCGGCCTGCTCGTACACGTGGGCGTCGACGCCGCGGCGCAGCAGTGAGAGTGCGGTGGTGAGCCCTCCGATGCCGCCGCCCACGACACTCACCGAGATCGCGTCGCCGCTGGTGTGAGGGTGGTCGCTGTGCGCGCTCATGGCCGGCTCCCCGCCGTCGTGGTCGCTCCCCCTGCTTTCACTGTACGGAAGGGGCGCCGGACCATCCCTGACGCCGCCACTCACGGACTGCTGATTGACGAGCCCGTTCATCAAGTTCTAGTCTTCTAGAACACTAGATAAGGGAGGTGCCCGATGACGGAGACCCTGACCGGCCGCGCCGGGCCGTATTTCGGCCGATTCGGCGGCCGGTTCACCCCGGAGGCCCTGGTCGTGGCCCTGGACGAGCTGGACGCCGCCTACCGCGACGCGCTCGGCGACCCGGCGTTCCGCGACCGGCTGGAGGAGCTGCACCGCTCGTACTCGGGCCGCCCGAGCATCATCACCGAGGTGCCGTCCTTCGCCGGGCACGCCGGGAACGCCCGCGTCCTGCTCAAGCGCGAGGACCTCAACCACACCGGCTCCCACAAGATCAACAACGTGCTCGGCCAGGCGCTGCTCACCCGGCGTATGGGCAAGCGCCGGATCATCGCCGAGACCGGCGCGGGCCAGCACGGCGTGGCCGCCGCCACGGCCGCCGCCCTGCTCGGGCTGGAGGCGGTGATCTACATGGGCGAGGTCGACATGCGCCGCCAGGCGCTGAACGTGGTCAGGATGCGCCTGCTCGGAGCCACGGTCGTCCCGGTGAGCTCGGGCTCACGCACGCTCAAGGACGCCATGAACGAGGCCATGCGCGACTGGGTCACCAACGTCGAGCACACCCACTACCTCATCGGCTCGGTCGCGGGGCCGCACCCGTTCCCTGCCATGGTGCGCGAGTTCCAGCAGATCATCGGCACCGAGGCGCGGCGGCAGATCCTCGACCTGACCGGACGGCTGCCCGACGTCGTCTGCGCCTGCGTCGGCGGGGGCTCCAACGCGCTCGGCATCTTCCACGCCTTCCTCGACGACCCCGGCGTCGAACTCGTCGGCCTGGAGGCAGGCGGCGCCGGGATCGGCACCGGCCGGCACGCCGCCGCCGTCTCGGGTGGCACGCCCGGCATCCTGCACGGGAGCCGGACGTACGTGCTGCAGGACGAACACGGACAGACCCAGGAGAGCCATTCCATCTCCGCCGGGCTCGACTATCCCGGCATCGGCCCGCAGCACGCCTGGCTGCACGACACAGGCCGGGCCCGCTACGAGGCCGTGGACGACGCGGCGGCCATGGAGGCGTTCCAGCTGCTGTGCCGCACCGAGGGGATCATCCCGGCGATCGAGAGCGCGCACGCGCTGGCTGGGGCGATCAGGGAGGGGCGGCGGCTGGGACCGGACGGGATCGTCCTGGTCAACCTCTCCGGGCGCGGCGACAAGGACATGGACACGGCCGCCCGGTACTTCGGGCTGATGGAGGCGGACGCATGAACACCCGTTCCGAAGCCGGGCACGCGAGCTTTGAGCAGGTTCAGGAAGTCGGGAGCGCGGGCTTGTCCGGGGAGAGGCGGGAAGGCGGGCATGGAAGTGTCCGCGCGGTGGTCGAGCGGGCGGGGCGGGAAGGCCGGGCCGCGCTCATCGGCTACCTGCCTGTCGGCTTCCCCGACGTCGCGACCTCGGTGGCGGCCATGCGGGCCATGGTCGCGGGCGGGGTGGACGCGGTCGAGGTGGGCCTGCCGTACACCGACCCCCTCATGGACGGCCCGCTCATCCAGCGCGCCACCGAGGCCGCGCTCGCCCGCGGGACCACCCCGGCCGACGGGCTGAGCGCCGTTCGCGCCCTGCGCGGCACCCCCGCGCTGATCATGACCTACTGGACGCTGATCGACCGGTACGGCGTCGCCCGCTTCGCCGCCGACCTGGCCGCGGCCGGCGGCGCGGGGCTGATCACCCCGGACCTCCTGCCCGAGGAGGCCGCCGCCTGGCACGCCGCCGCCGACCGGCACGACCTCGACCGCGTCCACCTGGTCGCCCCCACCTCCACCCGCGAACGCATCGAGGTGGCCGCCCGCTCCTCGCGCGGCTTCCTCTACGCGGCCTCCGTGATGGGCGTGACGGGGGAGCGGGAGCTGGTGAGCACCGGGGCGAAAGAGCTGGTGGCGCGTGTGAAGGAGGTCACGGACCTGCCGGTGTGCGTGGGGCTCGGCGTTGGGGACGCGGCACGGGCCGCCGAGGTCGCCGCGTTCGCGGACGGCGTGATCGTCGGCTCGGCGTTCGTCCGCGCCCTGATGAACGCCCCCGACCCGGCCGGCGGCGTGGCTGCCGTGGAAGCGCTCGCCCGCGAACTCGCCCAGGGCGTGAGACGCAGCCCCGCCAGGGCACGCCGACCCCCCGGTGCCGGGCGTCCACGTGGCCGGCACTGAGGTGCCGGCCAGTCAGATGCCGAGCACTCGAGTGCCGAGCGGTCGGGGCTGCGAGCGGTCGGGCGCCGGTCAATCACGTGTCGGGTGGTCAGGTGGTGGGGTGGTCGAGGCGTAGGGCGACTGCTGGGCGTTCGGGGGCCTGGCGGCGGGTCGTGAACACCACCTGCGACGCGCACATGATCGCCCGGTCGGCCAGCACCGGTCGATCGTCCACGTCGTACGTCACCCGCTCGCTCAGCAGCGCGGCGCCTCCGGCGGGCTGCTCCAGCAGGCGGGCCTGCTCCTCCGACAGGACCACCGGCCTGATCGCCTCGGTCGCCCACGACGGCGTGACCCCGCCCCGCTCCTCGATCAGCCGGTAGAGCGGCGTCCGCTTCAGCTCGTCGGCGTCAAGACCCGCCTCGAAGCCGGCGTCCAGGTCGGCGGCCAGGCCGGGCGGCAGGTAGGAGAGCTGGTGGATCACCGGCGTCCCGCCCACCACGCGCAGCCGTTCGACCACCGTGACCTCGTCGTGCGGCCCCAGCCCCAGCTGCGCGGGCACCGGCGCGGGAGCGGGCCCGCGGCGCACCCCGAGCAGCACCGTCTCCAGATCGATGCCCTGCTCGGCCAATTCTTCCGCCAGGCTGCCCAGGCTGTTGAGCTGGTAGGGGATCACGGGCGGGCCCGCGACGAACGTGCCGAGCCCGTGCCGCTGCTCGATCCGCCCCTCCGCGCCGAGCCGCTGCAGCGCCTGGCGGACGGTCATCAGGCTGACCCCGTAGTGGTCGGCGAGCTCCCGCTGTGAGGGCAGCGGCTGTCCGGTCGCGACGTCGCCCGCCTCGATCCGGGCCAGGAGGTCGCGGTAGATGGCCTGATATTTCGGCTCGCCGCCCGCCGTGCCGGTCAGGCGCGGCCTGGGCTCTCCCTCCGGGAACATGCGCCAAAGCCTATCCGTGGCCACCGCCGGGCACGGTCACCAGCACAGTCGCGAGCACGGTCGCCGTCCGCTCCAGAACCCGCCGGCGAGCACGGTCGCCAGCCGCACCGCAGCCGGTGCGGACCACGGTTGCCGTCCGGTAGAGGGCGGATGTCAGGATACGGACCATGTCAGATGCCATGCACTACCCCCTGGAGCCAGGCCCGGAGCAGGTGCGTCAGATGGGTGAGGCCGTGCTGGCCTTCGCCGAGGAGTACCTGCGCGACCTGCCGGAGCTGCCCGCCTTCGACCCGGCCGGCGGCGAGGACCTGGCGAAGGCGCTGCGCGAGCCGGCTCCCGAGCTGGGCAGCCCGCTGCCGGGCCTGCTGTCCACGTTGCACGCGGCGGCCCGCGTCGGAGCCGCCAGCGCCGGGCCGGGCTATCTCGCCTACGTGCCGGGCGGCGGCCTCTACGCGGCCGCGCTCGCCGACTTCATGGCCGCGGTGATGAACAAGTACGTCTCCGTCTGGCAGCTGGCCCCCGCCTGCGCGCAGATCGAGGCCACGGCCGTCCGCTGGCTCTGCGACCTGTTCGGCTACCCCGAGCAGGCGCGCGGCATCCTCACCTCCGGCGGCTCCATGGCCAACTTCTCGGCCATCGTGACCGCCCGCGTCGCCCGGCTCGGTGAGAGCTTCCTCGACGGCACCGTCTACGTCACCGAGCAGACCCACGCCTCCTGCGCCAAGGCGGCCCTGCTGGCGGGCGTCCCGCGCGCGTACGTACGCGCCGTGCCGACCGGCCCTGACCTGGCCATGGACCCGGCCGCGCTGGAGCGGATGATCGAGGACGACCGGCGGGCCGGGCTGCGGCCGTTCCTGGTGATCGGCAGCGCGGGCACGACGAACACCGGAGCCGTCGACCCGCTCCCCGAGCTCGCCGCCGTCGCCGGGCGGGCCGGCGCGTGGTTCCACGTCGACGCCGCCTACGGCGGCCCGTTCCAGCTCACCGAACGCGGCCGGGCCCGGCTGCGCGGCATCGAGCTGGCCGACTCGATCACGATGGATCCGCACAAGGCCCTGTTCCTGCCGTACGGGATCGGCGCGCTGCTGGTACGCGACGGCGCCCTGCTGCGCCAGGCCCACCACATGGACGCCGCCTACCTCCAGGACCTGAGCGAGGAGGAGGAGATCCCCAACTTCAGCGAGTACTCCCCGGAGCTGACCCGCGACTTCCGCGGCCTGCGGCTGTGGCTGCCGATCAAGCTGCACGGCCTGGCCGCCTTCCGCAGCGCCCTGGACGAGAAGCTCGACCTGGCCGAACTCGTTCACGACCGGCTGCGCGAGCAGGGTTTCGAGGTTCCGTGGCGGCCGAGCCTGACGGCCGTCGCCTTCCGCTGGGTTCCGGAGGACGGGAGCGATGCCGACACGTTCAACGCCGAGCTGCTGCGCCGCGTGATCGCGCGGGGCCGGGCGCTGCTGTCCAGCACGCGGATCGGCGGCCGGTACATGATCCGGGTCTGCGTCGTCAGCCACCGCACCCACCGGGACCGGGTGGAGCAGCTCTTCGACATCATCGGCGAGAGCTGCGCCGAACTGCGGGCGGAACGCGCCGCCACCGGCCCCACGCGAACGTGAGCGGGGTCAGGCGTCGGCGCCGAGCAGGCCCTGCTTGCCCAGCCAGTCGGCCGACACCTTGCCCGGCTCCTCGCCCTCGACGTCCACCCGGGCGTTGAGCTGCTGCATGGTGGCGTCGTCCAGCTTGGCGATGACCGACTGCAGCACCTTCTCCAGCGCGGGGTACTTCTCGTAGGTCTCCTGACGCATCGTCATCGCGGCGTTGTAGATGGGGAAGAACTTCTTGTCGTCCTCCAGCACGGTCAGGCCGAGCGCGGCGATACGGCCGTCGGTGGTGAACACCTCGCCGAAGTTGCAGGTCTGGCCCTTGTCGGTCTCGGTGTAGACGACGCCGGTGTCGAGCAGCTTGGGCACCAGGCCGATGTTCTGGGCGACCGTCTGGTGGGGGAAGAGGCCGACCTGCTGGATGGCGTAGCCGATGTGCCGGCGTAGCTGGTCGGGGTCGAGGCCGAGCACGTCCTGGCCGCCGATGCGGATCTCGCCGGAGGTCGGCTCGACGAGCCGGTTGATCATCTTCATGGTGGTCGTCTTGCCGCAGCCGGACGGGCCGACCAGCACGACGAGCTCTCCGGCGGGGATGTCGAGGGTGACGTCGTCGACCGCTGGGGCGGGCTGCCCCGGGTAGTGCTTGGTCAGCGAGCGCAATTCGATGCGCACGCCTTCGGTGTCACGGTCGAACACGAAGCCCCCTCGGGGTGGTGAGCCGGCGGACGGCGAAGAAGAACAGGTCGAACAGGATGGCGACGACCACGATGCCGAGCGTTCCGGCGAGCGTGGCGTTGAGCGAGTTCACCGAGCCGAGGCGCGACAGGCCCTCGAAGATCTGCGTGCCCAGGCCGGGGCCGTCGACGAAGGCGGCGATGGCGGCGATGCCGATGAGCATCTTTCCCGGGCATTGCGCGGGCTCGAGGTCGAGGGCATGGTCGAACGCGACCCGCTCACCCGGCGCTACCGGCTCGGATGGCGGCTGTTCGCCCTCGCCGCGCGGACCGAGCAGTCCCGGCTCGTCCGGGTCTCGGCCCCCTACGTGCGGCGGCTGGCCGCGGCGTTCGACGAGGACGCCTATCTGTGCGTGCTGCGCGGCAACATGGTGCTGACCCTGCTGTCGGTGCCCTCCTCGCGCGCCTACCACCGGGTCTGGGAGGGCGTCTCCGTCCCGGTGATCATGGCGGTGGCCGGCCGGTCGCTGCTGGCCGAGTGGGACGAGGAACGCGTGCGTGAGCTCCTCGCCACCGTGCTGCCCGCCGGGCTCGACGGCAGCGTCGGCGGCATCGACGCGTGGCTGAAGGAGCTGGCCTCGGCGCGCACGGACGGCTACGCGGTCTCCGACGTCGAGCTGGACGACAGCGAGGCGGGCGTCTCGGCCCCCGTACGCGATCACCGGGGGGTGATCATGGCGGCGATCAGCGTCTCCGTCACCCAGGGCGGCCTCACACACCGGGCTGCACGAGATCGGCGCCTCGGTGGCGGAGACGGCGCGCGAGCTGTCCTGCGCGCTCGGCGACGGCAAGGGCACGCGGGGCCGGCCGGGCTGAGCGCTCAGCCGGGGCTGGAGCTGGGCTTGACCGACGTCCCGGCGGGGCTGTGAGTGACGCCCGGGCAGGGGCTGGCGCTGGGTAACTGATTCCCGACTTGTACACTCTTGTCGTTTCTTGGGGGAATCGGGGGAGTGGCGCGTGCCGCTGGATCAGGTCCTGGTGTTGCTGACCGCGGCCGCAGGAGCAGGGTGGGTCGACGCCGTCGTGGGCGGCGGCGGCCTGCTGCAGCTGCCCGCCGTGCTGATGACCGGCATGCCGACGGTCGAGGCGATGGCCACCAACAAGCTCTCGTCCGTCTTCGGCACCACCTCGGCGGCCGTCGCCTACGCCCGCTCCACCAAGGTGGACCGCCAGGTGGTGCTGCCGGGCGCGGCCCTGGCCGTGGTGTGCGCCGGGCTGGGCGCGTGGGCCGCCGCCTCCATCTCGACCGAGGTGCTGCGGCCGGCCGTCATCGTGGTGCTGCTGGCCGTGGCCGCGTTCGTGACGCTGCGCCCGGCGATGGGCGCGGTGCCCGTGCCGCACCTGCGCACCCGGTCCCGCGTCGTCGCGGCGGTGGCCACGGCCGGTGTCGGGATCGCCTTCTACGACGGCGTCCTGGGGCCGGGCACGGGAACGTTCTTCATCATCGCCTTCACCACCATCCTCGGGCTGGACTTCGTCTCGGCGTCGGCCTCTGCCAAGATCATCAATATCGGGACGAACCTGGGCGCGCTGGCGGTGTTCGCGGTGCAGGGGCACGTGCAGTGGGGGCTGGGCCTCGGCATGGCCGTGTGCAACGTGGCCGGCGCCCAGTTCGGCGCGCGGATGGCGCTCAGGCGGGGCGCGTCGTTCGTCCGGATCGTGCTGTTGTGCGTGGTCGTTGCGATGGTGATCAGGCTCGGCTGGCAGCAGTTCGACTGACCGCCGCGCCCGTTCTGCCCGCGCCCGTTCTGCCCGCGTCTGTCGCGCCCGCGCCCGTTCCCCGGCGCGCGCGTCGAGAGGCGCCGGACATCGCTCAGGGCGCCCGTTCCTCGGCGCGGACGCGCAGCGCCGTCGCGGCCAGGGCCACGAACGCGGCCAGCAGCGCGGGAACGGCCAGCGCCCGGGGCAGCCCCGTCAGCTCGGCCAGGCCCCCGATGAGCACCGGCCCGGTCAGGAACCCCAGGTAGCCGAGTGCCGCCACCCGCGCCAGCGACCGCCCGGCGTAGGCCGGATCCCGGTGCCCGGCGGCCGCGAACACCTGCGGCACGATGCACGACAAACCGGCCCCGAAGAGCCCGAACCCGGCCACGCCCGCCACCGGATGTCCGGCCAGCAGCGCCAGCCCCAGCCCGGCCGCCGCCAGCAGGCCGCAGCAGCGCACCAGTGGCACCGGCCCGAACCGGGCGGCCAGCCGGTCACCCGCGAGCCGGCCCGCCGTCATCATGATCGAGAAGGCCGCGTACCCGGCGGCGGCGAACCCCGGCGCGGCGGCCAGGTCCTCGCTCAGGTAGACCGAGCTCCAGTCCGCCGCGGCCCCCTCGCCCACCAGGCAGCAGAACGCCAGCACGCCCAGGAACACGATGCCCTTCGGCAGCCCGTCCCGCCCCCGCGCGCCGTCCGCCGGCTCGGGCGCGGGCCGCAGCGCCCACCGCGCCGCCCAGACCGCCAGCGCCGCGATCACCGCCCCGGCCGACCAGAACGTGACCGCCGCCGTCAGCGCGAAGTGCGCGAACAGCCCGCCCACGCTCGCCCCGGCGAACCCGCCCACGCTGAAGACGGCGTGGAACGACGACATGACCGGCCGCCCCAGAGCCCGCTCCACCTGCACGGCGTTGGCGTTCATGGACACGTCGAGCACCCCGTGCACGAGCCCGAACAGCAGCAGCGCCCCCGCCAGCGACGCCAGGTCGAAGGCGTGGGCCGGCAGCACCAGGACCACGCCCTGGGCCAGCGCGGCCGGGATCATCACCCGGGCGCTGCCGTGGCGGTCCACCAGCCGGCCCACCACCGTCATGCCGAGCACCGACCCGGCGGCGATGGCCAGCAGGGCCAGGCTCAGCTGGCCGTCGCCGAGCCCCAGCCGTTCCTTGATGGCCGGGATGCGCGCCGTCCACGTGCCGATGGCCGCCCCGGCCAGGAAGAACAGCAGGTAGACGGCCACCCGCTCACGGACGAGGACCCTCGGGCCGCTCACCCGCTCTCCTTGACCGTCACGCCGGCCGCCACCAGGGCGTCGCGTTCCTCCGGCGGGATGCCGGGATCGGTCACCACCACGTCCAGCCGGCCGATCGGGCAGACCGCGCCGAACGCCGTACGCGCGAACTTGCCCGAGTCGCACACCACGACCACCCGCCGCGCCGAGGCGATGGCGGCCTGCTTGACGGCCACCTCCGGCAGGTCGTGCGCGGTCAGGCCGTGCTCGGCCGACAGGCCGCAGCAGCCGATCACGGCCGTGTCGAAGCGCAGCGCCCTGATCGAGCTCTCGGTGAGCGGGCCTGTGACGTTCAGCTCGCCCTTGCGCACCTCGCCGCCGGGCAGCACCACCCGCACCCGCGGCGCGCTCGCCAGCAGCGACACGGCCTGCAGCGCCAGCGGCAGCACGGTCACCCGCCGGCCGGCCAGCGCGCGGGCCACCTCCAGCGCGGTCGTGCCGCCGTCCAGGATCACCGCCTCCCCGTCGGCGACCAGCTCCGCCGCCGCCTGCCCGATGCGCCGCTTGGCCTCCACCGCCTCGCGCTCACGCACCCCGAACGGCGGCTCCTCGCCGCGCAGCAGCAACGACAGCGCGCCGCCCCTGACCCGGCGGACCACCCCCTGCTGGGCCAGCTCGTCCAGGTCACGCCTGATCGTCATCTCCGACACGCCGTGCTCGGCGGCCAGCTCGGACACCGACACGCTGTCGGCGGTCCGCAGGGTGTTCATGATGGCGCGCACACGTTCCATCTGTTCATACAAACATGGACAATGTGCGCAATACAATGGCGGGTATGCGTGCCAGCCGCCTGCTCTCGCTTCTCCTGCTGCTGCAGACGCGCGGCCGCATGACCGCGCCGGAGCTGGCGGCCGAGCTGGAGGTGTCGGTACGCACCGTCTACCGCGACGTCGAGGCACTGTCGGCGGCCGGTGTCCCGGTCTACGCCGACCGCGGCCCGGCGGGCGGCTACCAGCTGCTCGACGGCTACCGCACCCGGCTCAACGGGCTGACCGCCGAGGAGGCGTCGTCGCTGTTCCTGGCCGGGCTGCCGGGCCCGGCAGCCGAGCTGGGCAGGGCGGAGCCGGCGGCCAACGCCGAGCTGAAACTGCTGGCCGCGCTGCCGCCCGAGCCGCGCTCACACGCCTCCCGGATGCGGGAGCGGTTCCTGCTGGACGTGCCCGGCTGGTACCGCTCCTCCGACGACGTGCCGCACCTGAGCGAGGTGTCGGAGGCGGTGTGGGAGCAGCGGCCGCTGCACATGACCTACCGGCGCTGGGGCCAGAAGGAGGTCGACCGGATCATCCACCCGTACGGGCTCGTGCTCAAGGGCGGCTCCTGGTACCTGGTGGCGGCGCCGCCCGACGGCTCGCCGCGCACCTACCGGGTGGCGCGCATCCTGACACTGGAGACGCTGCCCGGCCGCTTCGCCCGGCCGGACGGGTTCGAACTGGGCTCGTTCTGGCAGGCGTACGCCAAGGAGTTCCGCGAGCGGATGTACACCGCCGAGGCCGTCATCAAGGTGGCACCCGGGCGGGAGGACCTGCTGGCGTTCACGATGGGCGCCGACGTGGTCGGCGCCGCGCTGGCCGCCGCCGGCGAGCCCGACCCCGAGGGGTGGCGCACGCTGACCGTGCCGGTGGAGTCGATCACGCACGCGCGCTGGGTGCTGCTGCGGATGGGCGCCGACGTGGAGGTGCTGGGGCCGCCGCAGCTGCGCGCGCTCATGGGCGAGGCGGTCGCCGAGCTGGCCAAGCTGTACGGCTGACACCGGGACACGCACCGAAAACCAGGCGAAATCCGGGCGCGTGTCTGTCAGCATCCCCGCATGTACCTTCTCGCATTCGCGGGCGCGTGTGTCCTGGTGGCCATGGTGCCCGGGGTCAGCACGGCCATCATCCTGCGCCAGACGCTGCGCGCGGGCCGCGGCTCCGGCCTGGCCGCCACACTGGGCAACGAGACCGGGATCCTGGCGTGGGGCCTGGCCGCCGCGTTCGGCCTGTCGGCCCTGCTCGTGGCCTCGCAGCTGGCCTACGACGTCATGCGCGTGACCGGCGCCGTCCTGCTGGTCGCGATGGGCGCCCAGGCGCTGTGGCAGGCCCGCGAGGCGGCGCCGGCCAGGCAGGAGGCGGTGGTCGCGCCGGGGCGGCGCGGGCCGTACCTGGCCGGGCTCGGCACCTGCCTGGCCAACCCGAAGGCCGGCGTGTTCGCGATGTCGTTCCTGCCGCAGTTCGTCCCCGCCGGACACGACGTGCCGCTGACGCTGGTGACGCTCGCCCTGGTGTGGGTGGCGGTGGACCTGCTCTGGTACGGGCTGCTGGTCTGGGCGGTGGCCAGGGCCAGGGCCGTCCTGGAGCGGCCCGCGGTCAGGCGCAGGCTGGAGCGGATCTCCGGCGTGCTGCTCATCGGGCTGGGCGTGCGGATGGCGGTGGAGTCGCGATGACGATCTGGCACGCCGAACACGGCACGGGCGACCCGGTGGTGCTGCTGCACTCGTCGGCGGCCGACTCCGGCATGTGGGACGCCCAGTGGGAGGCGCTGGCCGACCGCTTCCGGGTGATCAAGGTGGACTTCCGCGGGTACGGGCACACGCCCTACCGGGCCGACGGCCCCTACAACCACGCCGACGACGTGGCCAGGGTGCTGGCGGCGCTGGGCGTCACCCGGGCGGCCATGGTCGGCTCCTCGGGCGGGGGCCGGGTGGCGCTGGAGCTGGCCTCGGCCGGGCTGGCCGGGCGGCTGGTGCTGCTCAACCCCATCGTCGACCTGGAACCCACGCCGGATCTGCGGGCGTACTGGGACGAGGAGGCGCGCCTGCTGGAGCGCGGTCAGGTGGAGGAGGCCACCGAGCTCAACGTGCGCACCCTGCTGGGCCCCGAGGCGGACGAGGCGGCCCGGCTGCGGCTGGCGGCGATGCAGCGGCACGCGTTCGAGGTGCAGCTGGCCGCCGACCCCGAGCCGGAGCAGTTCGAACGGGAGCTGTCGCTGCCGGACCTGGACGTGCCCGCCCTGGTCGTGACCGGGGGGCACGAGCTGCCGTACTTCGTGGCCACCGCCCGCCAGGTGGCCGGTGAGCTGCCCGCGGGGCGGCTGCTGGAGCTGCCGTGGGCCGGTCACCTGCCGAGCCTGGAACGTCCTGAGGAGATCAACCGGCTGCTGCTGGACTACCTTTAGAACATGACGGACGACCTGGCGACCCTCGTGAGGCAGACGCAGGACGACGATCCGCTGCTGGCCCTGCGCGCCGCCACCGCGCTGCGCCGCGAGATCGAGCGGCTGGAGGCGGTCCAGGTCAGGCGCGCCCGGGTGGCCGGGCTCGCCTGGGCGCAGATCGCCGACGCGATCGGCGTGAGCAAACAGGCGGTGCACAAGAAGTACGGCCGCCGCTAGCCTCCCGGCGTGGCCGATGACGTGTGGCCGTCTCCGCTGGTCGCGTCAGTCGGGGACCCGCACCGTCGCGATGCCCAGCGTGCTGGTCATCGGCAGCAGCCCGGCCTCGAAGACCGCGCCGAGGAACGGGGAGGCGAGCTGGGCCAGCCGCCCGGCGCGCTCCTCCCCGAGCAGCCGCCACGGCTCGGCGGCCAGGTCGTCGGTCATGCGCTCCACCTGGTCACGCAGCTCACGGCCGCGCTCGGTGGCCTGTCCGGCGGCGTCCACCAGCCCTCTGGCGGCCAGCCGCTCCGTGGCCTCGGCCCACTCCTGCTCGCTCCAGCCCCGCCCGGCGAAGTTCGCCACCGGCGCGGCCCCGATCGCCGCGAACGACACCAGCGCCTCGCACGGATCCAGCTCCGCCGCGGCCAGGGCCGCCAGGTGGCCGTCGCCGCGGTGCTCGCGCAGCACGGTGGCGGCGTGCCAGAGCGCCAGGTGCGGCTCGTCCGGCCAGGGCAGGTCCAGGTTGGCCGCCGCGAACGGCCGCCCGCCCACCGTGACGCTCTGCGCCGCCCGCCTGGCCAGCTCCGCCGCCTCGGTCACGTCCGACCCTGCCACCCGGTCGCCGAGCAGGTGGCGATAGGTCTGGTCGATCGCCTCCAGCCGGGTCCGCAGCACCTTCTCGGGCGAGGCCACGTCCCACACGGCGGGCACGTGCTCGGCCACCGTCGCCGGGCTGAAGCTGTAGTACGCCGCCGTGGCCAGCCGCGCGCCCGCCGCGCCCAGCGGGGCGGTGCGGTAGGCGAAATAGCTGGGCCAGCGCGACGTCATGTCGTACCCCAGCGCCGCGGCCGCGTCGTTCGCCTGCGGCGAGAAGTACAGCACGGCGTGCACCGGCTCCAGCTGATGCCACATGCGGCGGGCGAGCTTGGACTCTGCTCTCATGACCACAATCCTCACTGTCTAGGTAAGCTATGCCAGTGACGATAGAGGCCTGGCGCATCACTGGTCAATCCCAAATAGACAGTTATGTCGGGAGGTGGGCGGAGCTCGGCGTCCTCCTGGTGAACGAACTGCACGTCACGCGCGCCCGCGGCCGTCCCGTCACCCCGCCGGAGAACCGGCGGGCCGCACTGGAGGAGGCGCTGCGCTCGCACGACTGGACGCCCGGCCGCCCGCTGACGGACGCCGACGCCGATCGGCTGGCCGACGTGGCCGCCGAGCTCCACCCCGCCTTCGCCGGCGACATCACCGCGCTCAACCAGGCCCTGGTCCGCCACGGCGCCGTCCCCAGCCTGTACGGGGACCCGCCGCGCCTGGCCTTCCACAGTGCCGGGGCGAGCCTGCCCGACGCCTGGGCCGCCGACGCGGCCACGGCGCTGGCCATGGTGATCGGGGTCGGGCAGGGGGAGCGGCTGCGCTCGTGCGAGGCCGACGGGTGTGAGCTGGTCTTCTTCGACGTCACCAAGAACACCTCGCGGCGCTTCTGCGGCCTGTCCTGCCAGAACCGCGCCAAGGCCAGCGCCTACCGCGCCCGCCGCCGCGCCTGAACACCCGCTGGACGCGCGTCACCGGTCGCCTGCCGGTCGCCCCCGATCGTCGGCCGATGGTCCGGTAGCGGGGTTTGTGTCGGTGGCGGCGTCCATGATGGGTGCCATGGCTTCATGGAACGAGTTCGGCGAGCAGGCGCCCGAGCTGGCCGCGGTGGCGCGCCGCCTCATGGACGCGTACACGCACAAGGTGCTGGCCACGCTGCGCAAGGACGGCTCGCCCCGGGTGAGCGGCGTCGAGACGAGTTTCCGCGACGGGGAGCTGTGGACGGGCTCCATGCCGCGCGCGGTCAAGGCCGCCGACCTGCGCCGCGATCCGCGGATGGCGCTGCACGTGACCTCACGCGACCCCGACCCGGCCGACCCGTCCTCGTGGGAGGGGGACCTGAAGCTGGCCGGCCGGGCGGTGGAGATCACCGACGCGGAGCTGCTGGCGTCGTTCGGGCTGCCCGGCACCGAGTCCCACCTGTTCCGGATCGAGCTGAGCGAGGTGGCGTGGACCAGGGTCACCGGGGACGAGCTCGTCATCACCGCCTGGCGCGAGGGGGCGGGGGTGCGGGAGTTCCGCCGCGACTGATCTACTTTGTAAAGGCGCTCGGCGGCCGTACGAACAAGATCAGTGGACGGAGAAGCCTCCATCGACGAAGAGCATCTGGCCGGTGACGAAGGCGGAGGCGTTTCCGGCCAGGAAGACGGCGGCGCCCGCGAAGTCCTCCGGGACCCCGTTGCGGCCGGCCATGTGCCGCGCCGCCATGACCTCGACCCGGCCGGGGATGGCCTGCGCGGCCTCGGTCAGCGGGGTCAGCACGAACCCCGGCATGATCGTGTTCACGCACACCCCGTTTGCCGACCACGCTTCTGCCTGCGATCGGGTCAGCCCGGCGAGCGCCGCCTTGGACGCCCCGTAGACGCCGCTGTCGCCGAACGCGCTGATCGACTGCTGCGAGCCGACGTTCATGATCCGGCCCCAGCCGCGGGCGGCCATGCGCGGGCCGAAGTGCTGGCCGAGCAGGTAGGGGGCGGTCAGGTTGACGGCGATCGTGCGCTCGTAGTCGTCCACGGTGAGCTCGGCCATGGGCTTGCGGATGTTGTTGCCGGCGTCGTTGACCAGGATGTCGATGTCGCCGGCGCGCTCGCAGACCCGCTGGACGGCGGCGCGGTCGCCGAGGTCGGCGCTGATCGCGGAGGCGGTGACGCCGTGCTCGCGCAGCCGGGCGACCGCCTGGTCCAGTTCGGCCTGTCCGCGGGCGACCAGCACGACGCCGGCCCCGGCGCGCCCGATCGCCTCGGCGATGGCGTACCCGATCCCGGAACTGCCGCCGGTCACCAGCGCGCGCCGGCCGTGCAGGGAGAACAGCTCTCGCAGATAGTCGGACATGGACGGTCAAGCTAGCACCCGCCCGCACCGGCCGCGGCGGGTGGGCGAGGTGTGAGCAAGGCCACAGCCGCGCCCGCCGCCGGCCGGTGCCGGAGCGGAGCTGGAAGGCCCGCGCCCGCCGCTCAGGACGGCGCCGCCGGACGCCGGCCGCGCTCGCGGAGGGGAGTGAGGAGGGCGGCGGCACGGCGTTCCCGGCCCCCGTTCAGCGCCTTGCGGGAGGGTGTGGAAACGGCCTTTGACCAGGGCGTACGCGGGCCGTGGCGGCCTAAGATCGACGGGTCTGGCCGCGCGGGGCGGCCCCCTTCCTTGGAGGTCCCGGGTGAATCGCACCATCCGTACGATCGACGACGTCATGGAGCTGCTGGACCGGATGTTCGCCGCCGGCGCCGACCGGTGGACGGAGCAGGCGTCCGGCTGGTGGGACGAGTTCTACGCCGACCGCTCCAGGCAGGTGCCGTTCTTCACGGGCGGGCCGGACGAGAGCCTGGCCTCGTACGCGGACAGAGGGCTGCTGGTGCCCGGCCGCGCTCTGGACCTGGGCTGCGGCCCGGGACGCAACGCCGTCTACCTGGCCTTGCTCGGGTTCGAGGTGGACGCGGTGGACCTGTCGCCCACGGCCGTGGAGTGGGGGCGGGAGCGGGCTCGCGAGGCGGGGGCCGAGGTGCGTTTCGTGTGCGGGGACGCCTTCACCTCGGCGCCGGCGGGGCCGTACGACCTGGTGTACGACTCCGGCTGCCTGCACCACCTGCCGCCGCACCGCCGGGTGAGTTACCTCGCCCTGCTGGAACGGGTGCTCGCGCCCGGCGGCCACCTGGGGCTGACGTGCTTCGCGGCCGGCCGCATGGGCTCCGAGCAGCCCGACGAGGACTTCTACCGAGACGGCCGCCTGCACGGAGGACTGGCCTACACGCCGCAGGAGTTGCGCCGGATCTTCTCCGGCTACACGGAGGTGGAGCTGCGCCCGATGACGGAGCAGCCGCGCGACGCCCCGCTGTTCGGCCAGGCGTTCCTGTTGTCGGCGCTGTTCCGCCGCCCGTAGGTTCGCCGGCGGCGCGTCAGGAGAGGGCGTCGAGGAAGGCCAGCGTGCGAGACAGCAGCAACGTGGCGGCGTCCGGGTCGTAGGAGGGCAGGGTGGGGTCGGCGAAGTAGTGCTGGTCGCCGGGGTAGAGGAACAGCTCGCCCTGCCCGGCCGACTCGACCACCTGCCGGGCGAAGCCGAGGTCGCCCTCGCCGGCGAAGAAGGGGTCGGCGTCCATGCCGTGCACCTGGACCGGCACCCCGCCGGGCCAGGCGTCGCCGAACTCCGACAGCGGCACGCAGGCGTAGTACAGCAGCGCGCCCCGCGCGCCGGGCCGGGTCTGGGCCAGTTTCTGCGCGCTGAGCACCCCGATGGAGAAACCGGCGTAGACCAGTTCGGCGGGCAGGTCACCGGCCGCCCGGGTGCCCCGATCGATCACGGTGCCGAAGCCGATGTCCTGGACGTAGGCCATGCCCTCCTCGATGCCGCCGAAGGTGCGGCCCTCGAACAGGTCGGGCGTGTGGACGGTGTGCCCGGCCCGGCGCAGGTCGTCGGCGAACACGGTGACGCCCGGGGTCAGCCCCAGTGCGTGATGAAAGAGAGCGACAGTCGCCATGGTCTTCTCCAACCCGTTCGCCGTCAGTACACGTGTTCGATCAGGCAGCCTATGCCTGTCTCCTCGCTCAGGGCCGAGTTTTCGCCCACAGAGCCGTCCTGAGCGATGCCGTCCTGAGCGATGAGTTCCGGCCGGGCCGGGGGTCTGTTCAGCCGGGACCGCGAACGGTGAGGAGGCCCGTGATGCAGCTGCTGCACGTGGCGGCGGTGTCGGCCGGCTGCGCGCTGGCCCTGGTCCCGGCGCTGCTGCCGCCGGCGCGTTCCGGCGGGAGGTGGCCGCACGTCGTCATGGCGCTGGGCATGGCGGCCGGGCACGCGGGGTTCGTGGTCGTCGCGGTGCTCGCGCTGCTGGCCGCCGGTTGGCTCTGCGGTTCGCCGTCCCGGCGGGCGGAGTCCGGTCATCACATCCACGACTTCGTGGTGATGTCGGTCCTGCTGGTGCTGACGGCGACAGGCGGATCCGATCACGTGGGGGCCGGGCACGCGCATGGGGGCGGCTCGGCGGCGGGGGTGGCGGTGGTGATCGGGGTGCTCTGGACCTGCGCCCGTCTCGTCCGGATCCTGCCGGAACGGGACGGGCGCCACCAGGAGCAGGGTCAGGGGCGGCGTCAGAGGCTGGGCCTGGAGCTGTGCTCGGCCGGAATGGCGGCCAGCATGGCTTTCATGGCCGTGCTGGCGCTCTGAAAGGTCGCGATCGGCACGCGGCTGCCCGCGGTGACGTCACGCGGGTGCGGAGGAGGGATTGCGCGGGCCTGTGGCGCGGCGCTAAGCTCGAACATTGCATGTCTGCAAGCGAGCCGTTCACAGACCTCCTGTTAGGAGTATACCAGGGAATGACTAATCGTCAAGATGGTCTTGCGCAAGCCCTTGACAGCGAGCAGCGCACTGTGGCGTGGCTCTACGACCTGCTCGACGTCGCCAGGCAGCGCGCCGAGGCGACGCTGCGCGAGGTGTACGCCAGGGGCGCCGGCGCGGGAACACACCAGGCGATGGTGGAGCGCGAGGCGCTGGCCTCGGAGCAGGCGCGGCGGCTGGCGCAGCTGAACGCGGTCGAGCGGGGACTGTGCTTCGGCCGCGTGGACGACGGGTCGGGCCTGCGCACGTACATCGGCAGGATCGGCCTGCGAGACGAGCGGCACGAGTCGGTGCTGATCGACTGGCGGGCGCCGGCGGCGCGGCCGTTCTACGTGGCCACCGCGACCGATCCCGGCGGCCTGGTACGGCGCCGCCACCTGCACCTGAAGGACCGGGTCGTGGTCGGGATCGACGACGAGGTGTTCGACCTGGAGCGGATGAGCGAGGGGGATCGCCGCACGCTGGTGGGCGAGGCGGCGCTGCTGGCCGCGCTGCGCAGGGGCCGCACCGGCCGGATGGGCGACGTGGTGGCCACCATCCAGACCGAGCAGGACCGGGTGATCAGGGCCGGGCTGCAGGGGGCGCTGGTGGTGCAGGGCGGGCCGGGCACCGGCAAGACGGTGGCGGCGCTGCACCGGGCGGCGTACCTGCTTTACACCCACCGCGACACCCTCGAACGGCGCGGGGTGCTGGTCGTGGGCCCCAACCCGATGTTCCTGCGCTACATCGGCCAGGTGCTGCCCGCGCTGGGCGAGACGCAGGTGGTGATGACCACGGTCGGCGAGATGTTCCCCGGCGTGCGCGCGACGGCGGCCGACACACCGCAGGCGGCGGTGGTCAAGGGTGATCCGCGCATGGCCGAGGTGGTGGCCGAGGCGGTGCGGCTGCGTCAGCGGGTGCCGTCCGGCGAGCTGGTGGTGGAGCTCGACGGCCTGCGCCTGCGGGTGCCGCACGAGACGTGCGCCCGGCTGCGCGAGCGGGCGCGCGCGGTACGGCTGCCGCACAACATGGCGCGCAAGCTGTTCGTCACCGAGCTGCTCAAGGAGCTGGCCAGGGCCGAGGCGCGGGCGCTGGAGGAGTCGCTGCACATCGAGGAGCTGGTGATCGAGGGCGAGCCCGAGCTGAGCGAGCCGCTGGACCTGGAGGGCGATCTCGACGAGCTGGACGTGGAGCTGGCCTCGGCGCGGCTGTGGGGCGAGCCGGAGGTGCGCCGGGCGCTGGATGAGCTGTGGCCGGAGCTGACGCCGCAGCGGCTGGTGGCGGAGCTGCTCTCCTCGCCGGAGACGTTGTGGGCGGCCTGCCCGCCCGGCCTGGACTGGCACCTGCTGACGCGCCCGCCGGAGGCGGAGTGGACGGACGGGGACGTGCCGCTGCTGGACGAGGCGGCCGAGCTGCTCGGCGAGGACGACTCGGCGCTGCGGGTGGCGGCCAGGCGGGCGGAGCGGGAGCAGGCCGAGGAGCTGCTGTACGCGAGCGAGGTGCTGACCACGACGGGCGTGGCCGAGGCGGGCGTCCTCGACCGGGCCGACGTCCTGGCCGAGCGGCACGCCGACGACGGCACCGGCCTGACCACCGCCGACCGGGCGGCGGCCGACCGTAGCTGGGCCTACGGGCACGTGATCGTGGACGAGGCGCAGGAGCTGTCGCCGATGGCCTGGCGGATGATCATGCGGCGGGTGCCGGCCAAGTCGCTGACCGTGGTGGGCGACCTGGCCCAGACGGGCTCGGCGGCGGGGGCGCACACGTGGGCGGAGGTGCTGGACCCGTACCTGGAAGGGCGCTGGCGCGAGGAGCGGCTGCTGGTCAACTACCGCACGCCGGTGGAGATCATGCGGGTGGCGGCGGACGTGCTGCGCGCGTACGCGCCCGGGCAGGAGCCGCCGGAGTCGGTACGCGAGGGCGGCGCGGAGCCGCGGGCGATCCGCATGCCGGTGTCCGGGCTGCCGGAGCTGGTGGCGGCCGAGCTGGCCGAACTCCGGGCCGAACTCGGCACGGACGGCGAGACCGGGACCGAGACCGGGACCGGGACCGGGACTGGGGGTGGCTCCGGCGCCGGGGCGGGGGAGGGCCGGTTGGGCGTGGTGACGCCGGACGCGCGGCACGCCGAGGTGGCCGCGCTGTTCCCGCGGGGGGACCTGGACGCGCCGGTGGTGGTGCTGACGGTGACGCAGGCCAAGGGGCTGGAGTTCGACGCGGTGGTGGTGGTCGACCCGGCGGGGATCCTGGGGCAGTCGCCGATGGGCGGCCAGGACCTGTACGTGGCGGTGACGCGGGCGACGCGGCGGCTGACGGTGGTGCACGAGGGCGAGCTGCCGCCGGTGCTGTCCCGCCTAGCCTAGAAATCTACAATGTAAAGGCGGTGGGCCGGTTCAAAACCCACCGCCCAGCAGAAAACCCATGACAACGAGGCGGGGAGGGTCAGGCGTCGCCCTCGTGGGCGAGCTTCTCGGCCACGTCGCGGATCGTCCGGGTGACGCGGTCGAGGGCGCGCAGGGTCTCGGTGTCGAGGTGCTCCATGATGCGCCGGTAGTGCTGGGCGCCGCTGTTGTTGATGTCCTCGATCAGCTTGGTGCCGGCGGGGGTGAGCTGGACGCGGCGTACGCGGCGGTCATGGGGGTCCTCGTGCCGGCCGACGAGGCCGTGGGCGACGAGGCGGTCGACGATGCCGGTGACGGTGCCGAGGCCGACGCCGAGGTTGTGGGCCAGGTCCTGGCCGGAGGCGGAGCCGGTGGTGGACAGGATCAGGATGACCTTGAGCTGCCTCATGGTGAGGTTGGAGCTGAACAGGGGGGATTGGTGCTGGGCGAACAGCCTGCCCAGGCCACGCTGGGTCTGGGCGATCCGGCTGATCAGCTCTTCGCGTTCGTTGCTCACACTCACCTCTCGCTTCCTGAGAAGGTTATCAGGAAAGCTCGGTCCGTCTAAATATTCGTTCAAGGCGAAGTGTTAGTGTGGGGCGAACTCTTGGAGGGGGAGTATGACCGCATTCGCCCGGCTGAGCCTGCTCAACCGCAGCCTTGTCATCTTGGTGGCGATCGTGCTGACCGCGTTCGGCGCGTTCACGATCCCGCAGCTCAAACAGCAGTTGCTGCCGTCGCTGTCGTTTCCCGGCGCGTTCGTGATCGCGCCGTTCCCGGGTGCGTCACCGGAGATCGTCGAAGATCAGGTTACCGCTCCGATCGAGGACTCCTTCCAGGGACTGACCGGGATGGAGCAGATGACGTCGACCTCGAAGGAGGGCCTGGCACAGATCCAGGTGGCCTTCGAGTACGGCACCGACATCGAGTCGTCGCTGAACAAGATGCAGCAGGCGATCAGCAGGGTGCGGCTGCCGGACGGGGTGGATCCGCAGGTCGTGGCGGGCAGCACCGACGACATCCCGGTGCTGGTGCTGGCGGTCGGCGACGGCGGCGACGAGCGGGCGATGGCCGACAAGCTGCGCCGGATCGTGGTGCCGGAGCTGCAGAGCGTGGAGGGCGTGCGGGAGGCGACGGTCACGGGCACCCGTGACGAGGTCGTCACCATCGAGCCGGACACGAAGAAGATGGCGCTGGCGGGGGTGTCGGCGGCGCAGATCCCAGACGTACTGAAGGCGAACGGCACGCCGATCCCGGCGGGCACGCTGATCTCGGGCGAGAAGTCGCTGACGGTGCAGGTGGGCTCGCGGGTCGACTCGGTACGCAAGCTGAAGGACCTGTATCTGACGCCCGCCCAGCCCTCGGCCGCGCAACAGCAGCAACAACAGCAGCAGGCCCAAGCCCAAGCTCAGGCTCAGCAAGCGCAGCAGGCTCAGGCTCAGGCGGGCAGGCCGGGGCAGGGCCAGACGGCGCAGCAGCCGGTCGCGCCCCCCAAGCCGAAGCCGCTCAAGCCGGTCAAGCTGGGCGACGTGGCGAAGATCACGCGCGGTCTTGAGGCCGCGACGGCCATCACCCGCACCGACGGCAAGACGAGCCTGGGCGTGTCGGTGACGATGGTGCCCGACGGCAACGCGGTGGCGATCTCGCACGCCATCGCCGAGAAGCTGCCCGACCTGACCAAGGCGCTGGGCGACTCCTCGGACACGGCGGTGTCGGTGGTGTTCGACCAGGCCCCGTACGTGGAGCAGTCGATCGAGAGCCTGACCACCGAGGGCCTGCTGGGGCTGGCGTTCGCGGTGCTGGTCATCCTGGTGTTCCTGCTGTCGGTGCGTTCGACGCTGGTGACGGCGGTGTCGATCCCGCTGTCGGTGGTGATCGCGCTGCTGGTGCTGTGGGCCGGCGACTACTCGCTGAACCTGCTGACGCTGGGCGCGCTGACGATCGCGGTCGGCCGGGTGGTGGACGACTCGATCGTGGTGCTGGAGAACATCAAACGCCATCTGGCCTACGGCGAGGCCAGGTTGCCGGCGATCTTGACGGCGGTGCGTGAGGTGTCGGGGGCGGTGACGGCCTCGACGTTGACGACGGTGGCGGTGTTCGCGCCGATCGCGCTGGTGGGCGGCCTGGTGGGCGAGCTGTTCAGCCCGTTCGCGATCACGGTGACGGTGGCGTTGCTGGCCTCGCTGGTGGTGTCGCTGACGGTGGTGCCGGTGCTGGCGTACTGGTTCCTGCGGACGCCGGACCTGACGCCGGAGCAGGCGCGCAAGCAGCGTGAGGAGGCCGAGGCCAAGGAGCTGCGCTCGCCGCTGCAGCGGGCCTACCTGCCGGTGCTGCGTTTCGCCACCAAGTTCAAGCTGGTGACGATCCTCATCGGGGTGGCGGTGTTCGTCGCCACGATGGGGCTGGCCGGCGGGCTGCAGACGAACTTCCTCGACTCCTCCGGGCAGAACACGCTGTCGCTGTCGCAGCGGATGCCGGTCGGCACGGACCTGGCGACGACGGACGAGGCGGCCAAGAAGGTCGAGGCGGTGCTGGGCGCGCAGGACGGCGTCGAGACGTACCAGGTGAACGTGGGTGGCGGCAACGCCATGATGGGCGGCACCGGCGGCGGCGCCGACCGGGCCTCCTACTCGGTGACGCTGGTGGAGGACTCCGACACCGCCACGATCGAGAAGGAGCTCCGTACGGCGATCGACGGCCTGTCCGGGGTCGGCGAGGTCACCATCGGCGGTGGTGGCGGCGGCGGGGGCGGGTTCGCCTCCGACTCGATCGACGTGATCGTGCGCGCGCCCGACACCGAGGCGCTGCGCGCCGCGACCGACGAGGTGAAGCGGGCGATGGGCGAGGTGTCCGGCCTGCGCGACCTGTCGTCGAACCTGGAGACCAGCGCGCCCCGCGTCGAGGTCGTGGTGGACCGGGAGGAGGCCGCCGAGCGCGGCCTGTCGGAGGCGCAGGTCGGGCAAGCGGTGGCGCAGGCGTTCCGCGGCGCGCCGCTGGGCCAGATCGTCCTGGACGGCCGTACGAGTGACCTGGTACTGCGCGGCGCCGACGCGCCGGACGACCTGAAGGCGATCGGGAACCTGAAGCTGCCCACGGCGGCCGGGCTGGTGAAGCTGTCGTCGGTGGCCGACGTGCGCGAGGTGGCCGGGCCGACGCAGGTGACCAGGATCGACGGGGAGCGTTCCGCGACGGTGTCGGCCAAGGCGGAGGACTCCGGCGACCTGGGCACGCTGACGCAGGCGCTGACGACGAAGCTGGACGGCCTGCAGCTGCAGGCGGGCGCCTCCTACGAGATCGGCGGGGTGTCGGCCGACCAGGCGGACGCGTTCGCCGACCTGGGGCTGGCGATGCTGGTGGCCATCGCGATCGTGTTCATGATCATGGTGGCGACGTTCCGCAGCTTCATCCAGCCGGTGATCCTGCTGGTGTCGATCCCGTTCGCGGCCACGGGCGCGATCGGGCTGCTGGTGGCGACGGACACGGCGCTGGGCGTGCCGGCGCTGATCGGCATGCTGATGCTGATCGGCATCGTGGTGACGAACGCGATCGTGCTGATCGACCTGATCAACCAGTACCGCGAGCAGGGCATGGGCGTGGTGCAGGCGGTGATCGAGGGCGGCCGGCGCCGGCTGCGGCCGATCCTGATGACGGCGGTGGCCACGATCTGCGCGCTGACGCCGATGGCGCTGGGGGTGACGGGGTCCGGCGGGTTCATCTCGCAGCCGCTGGCGATCGTGGTGATCGGCGGCCTGATCTCCTCGACGCTGCTGACCCTGGTGCTGGTGCCGACGCTGTACGTGGTGGTGACCCGGGAGCGTGGGGGCTCGCGGCACGCTTCCGGGCGTGCGGAGGGGGAGAGCGCCGGCGAGACGGGCCAGGAGAAGCTGGCCGGCCAGCCCGCGTGACGACGCCAGGGAAGTGACGCTCCGGCGGGCGACGACACCGATCGTCGCCCGCCGTGGCGCGCCTGTTGTCTCACCCGCCGGCGGGCAGCCGGCCGAGGGTGCTCATGAGGGCGGTGCGGCCGGTACGCAGGGCGGCGGCCGGGTCCGTGCCGGCGGGTCCCTGCCAGCGCAGGTAGACCATGGTCGTGCCATGGCGCACACCCACCGCGACATGAGCCGTCGAGTGGCGGACGGCGCCCTTGGGCCTGGGCGGCGGTTCGGGGTGCTGTACGGCGAACGTTCTGATCTGTCCCGTCCACGGGCCGCTGGTGAAGGGGTCGAGCCGGGGCTGGATGCTGTAGGACTGCCCGTCCTCGTCGAAGGAGCATGAGCCGTCCCAGCTGAGCGGTTTCCTCAGGGCCCGTTCGGCGCTGCGCTCGTCCGGCAGGAACAACATCGCCTCGTGGACCGAGACGTCGCCGATCAGGCGACGGGTGACGGCCGGAGCGCCGGCGTAGGCGTTCTCCTCACGAGAGGGGTCCCCGCAGACCAGTTCATGTGAACGCGGCCCGCTTCCCGGGGTCGGCCAGGACGCCATGTCCTTGCCGTAGGAGGAGGCAGAGGGCAGGGCCGCGGCCATCCTGGCTGACGCCGACCGCATGGTCATGGCGGTGGGGGCGACGGGCGCGGGTCTGGAGGGGTCGCCGCCGGCGGCTGCCAGCGCGGACGCGGCCGACGCGGTGCCCTGGAGCAGGGCGTGCCGGCCGGGCTCGCCGCCCGCCTCGAACGGCCAGGCCCACGTCACCTCCGCCAGCAGCCCGCCGCGCGCGGCCACGATCGTCGCCACGGCGCCCCGGGAATCGTCGTCCGTCCAGGTGTCCGTCGTGACCAGGGTCCGCACGCCGCGCCAGCCCAGCCGGTCGTAGCCCGCCACCTCCTTGAGCGTCTGGTGGCCGGGACGGTCGCACTCCCCGGCGCCGGGGCGGGCCGCGGTGACCGCGTCCGCCGCCCTCTCGGGGGAGGTGATCCAGAAGCGGACCCTCAGCGGCTCGTCCATCTCCGGGGGCAGCAGCTCGCCGCTGTAGGCGGGAACGCCGCCGGGCGGCATCCGAGCCTCGCCGCTTTGCGGCGGACACGAGGCCAGGAGGGGAGCGGCCGCAGCGGTGACGTAGGGGGCGCGGGTGGGGTCGTCGTCGAGCTGTGCGCGCAGCCGATCGGCGATCTCCTCGGCCGAGGTGGCGGCTCCGGCGGGGGCGGGCAGGGCGGGTGTCTTCAGCTGGTCGAAGGTGCCGAGGGAGAGGAGCAGGGTGATGGCGGCGGCCGCGAGGCGTGGCTCCCGGCGTCCGGCGAGATCCGCGACGGTCACGGCGCGGGAGGTCCGGTCGCGGTCGTCCCGGATGAACGGGTTGCCTTGGTCATAAATCTACATTGTAAAGGCGCAGGCTTGTCGTCGGCCGAACAATCAACGATCACACAAACACCGCAACGAGGCTGGAGGCCGGCGGATCAGGCCGCGCGCTCTTCGTCGTAGGTCTCGCGGCCCTTGAGGTGGCGGCCCTTCCAGCGGGCCGGTGAGCCGGTCGCGCGGGCGGGAGCGGGTTGGCTGCTCGTGCCCGTGGCCGCTGATCCGGTGGCCGGGCGGGGTGAATACACTTGTGCGACGTGACGTCGAAGCCGCGTATCCCGAATGTCCTGGCCGGCCGCTACGCCTCGGCGGAGCTGGCCCGCCTGTGGTCGCCCGAATACAAGATCATCGCTGAGCGGCGGTTGTGGCTGGCGGTGCTGCGGGCGCAGGCCGAGCTGGGGGTCGCGGTGCCCGAGGGCGCGCCGGCCGCGTACGAGAAGGTGGTCGAGCAGGTCGACCTCGACTCCATCGCCGAGCGCGAGCGCGTCACCCGGCACGACGTGAAGGCCCGCATCGAGGAGTTCAACGCGCTGGCCGGCTACGAGCAGGTGCACAAGGGCATGACCTCGCGTGACCTGACCGAGAACGTGGAGCAGCTGCAGGTGCGCGACAGCCTGCTGCTGGTGCGCGACCGGGTGGTGGCGCTGCTGGCCCGGCTGGCGGCGCTGGCCGAGGAGCATGAGGCGACGGTGATCGCGGGCCGTTCGCACAACGTGGCGGCGCAGGCCACGACGCTGGGCAAGCGGTTCGCCACGGCGGCCGACGAGCTGCTGGTCGCCTACCGGCGGCTGGAGGAGCTCATCGCCCGCTACCCGCTGCGCGGCATCAAGGGCCCGGTCGGCACCGCCCAGGACATGCTCGACCTGCTCGGCGGCGACCGTGGCAAGCTGGCCGAGCTGGAGGGGCGGGTGGCCGCCCATCTGGGGTTCGAGCACCGCTTCACCAGCGTGGGGCAGGTCTATCCGCGTTCGCTGGACTTCGAGGTCGTCACCGCGCTGGTGCAGCTGGCGGCGGCGCCGTCGTCGCTGGCCAAGACGATCCGGCTGATGGCCGGCCAGGAGCTGGTGACGGAGGGCTTCAAGGAGGGGCAGGTCGGCTCCTCGGCGATGCCGCACAAGATGAACACCCGCTCCTGCGAGCGGGTCAACGGCCTGGCCGTGGTGCTGCGTGGTTACGCCTCCATGGTCGGCGAGCTGGCCGGCGACCAGTGGAACGAGGGCGACGTGTCCTGCTCGGTGGTGCGCCGGGTGGCGCTGCCGGACGCGTTCTTCGCCTTCGACGGGCTGGTGGAGACGATGCTGACGGTGCTGGAGGAGTTCGGGGCGTTCCCGGCGGTGATCGCCGCCGAGCTCAGCCGCTACCTGCCGTTCCTGGGCACGACGAAGATGCTGATGGCGGCGGTGCGGGCCGGGGTGGGCCGCGAGCAGGCGCACGAGCTGATCAAGGAGCACGCGGTGGGGGCGGCGCTGGCGATGCGTTCGCGCGGGGCGGCCAACGAGCTGCTGGACCGCCTGGGCGCCGATGAGCGGTTCCCGCTGGACCGGGAGCGGCTGGAGGAGCTGCTGGCCGACCGGGTGTCGTTCACGGGGGCGGCGGCCGATCAGGTGGAGGCGGTCTCGCGGGCTGTGGGCGAGGTCGTGGCGGCGCACCCGGAGGCGGCCGCGTACCGTCCCGGCGCGATCCTGTGATCACCGAGCTGCGCTCGGTCCGCGAGCTCAGCTCGGCGTGCGATGACGACGACCTGGTGATGTGGGCGGCGCAGGGCCTGACCGGCGCGGGCCGGGCCTGGGCGCTGGGTGACGCGGTCGTGGCGGGCAGCCCGGAGATCTCGCGGCGTGACCGGCTGGCGGTGTGGGGTGACGCCGCGTGCGCGGTGGAGCTGGTACGGCACGCGCTGGGCGAGCTGGGGCCTTCGTACCGGCCGCTGGGGGAGGTGGAGCTGATGGGCGCGGTGACGGCGAAGCTGGACGGGGTGGATGAGGCCGGCAGGTTCTCATGGATGAGCCTGCCCACCGCCCCAGCCCCAGCCGCCGCCCCGGCCCTCGTTCCTATCGCGGGCGACGGCGTGGGCTGGCTGGAGACGGAGGCTGAGGTCGCGGCGTTGCTGGCGGCCGCGGCGCCGCACTCCTACGCCGTTCCCGGAGCGGCGGGGGTGAGCCGGTGGGCGGGCGTGCGCGTGGACGGCGTGCTCGCCGCCGTGGCGGCCGACGCGTGGTCGGCCCCGACGGTGGGCCTGCTGGCCGGCGTGGCGACCGCTTCGGCGTTCCGGGGGCGGGGGCTGGCCGAGCGGGTGTGCCGGTGGGTGTCGCGGGAGCTGGTGGTGGCGTACGGGCGGGCCGCGCTGATGGTGGACGACGTCAACGCCGCGGCGATCGGCGTGTACGAGCGGATCGGCTACCGGCGGCGGCCGGTGATGGCCGCGCACGTCGCCCCCTGACCGCTCGTACTGGCCACGACTCACCGCGCCCCGACCGCGCCTCGGTCAGGCCCCAACCAGGCCCCGGCCGTGCCTGGTCACGGTGCTCGGGCGGCGGTCCCGGGGGCCGGCGGAAAAATCGGATGTGGTTCCGGAAGCGCTGGTGCAAAGTTGGCGGAGTGATGTCCGATTTTGTACCTGGTATCGAGTTGTCGCGCGCCTTCTACGGCGAAGTGGTGGCCCCTCTGCTGACGGGGGTCGCGCACGGGGCGGCGCTGATCGGGCCCGGCTCGGAGGTGCTGGAGTTCGACACGGCGCGTTCGGCCGACCATGACTGGGGCCCCAGGGTGCTGCTGTTCGTGCCGGGGGAGCGGGTGGCCGAGGTGGAGGCGAAGGTGGTGGCGGGGCTGCCGGAACGCTTCGCCGGCTACCCCACCGTGTTCGGCTACCACGGCGCGGTGCGGCCCGGGGTGACGGTGACGGAGCTGGGCGGGTGGCTGCGCGGGCGGCTCGGTTTCGATCCGCGCGAGGGGGTGAGCCTGCTGGACTGGCTGTCGGTGCCGTGGCAGCGCCTGGCGGAGGTGACGCGGGGCGAGGTGTTCTGCGACGGGCTGGGGGAGCCGGGGCTGGAGGCGGCCAGGGCGGCGTTGCGCTGGTATCCGCAGGACGTGTGGCGGTATGTGCTGGCCTGTCAGTGGCGCCGGATCTGGCAGGAGGAGCCGTTTCCCGGCCGGTGCGCGGAGGTGGGTGACGAGCTGGGCTCGGCCGTGGTGGGGGCGCGGCTGGCGCGGGAGGTGATGCGGCTGGCGTTGCTGCTGCGCCGCCGCTATCCGCCGTACGCGAAATGGCTGGGCAGCGCGCTGGCGCGGATGCCGGGCTCGGCGGAGCTGGCCGAGTCGCTGGGGTCGGCGATGGCGGCGCGGTCGTGGCGGGATCGGGAGGAGGGGCTGTCGGCCGCGTACGCGCGGGTGGCGGGCTGGCAGAACCGGGCGGGGCTGGCCGAGCGGCTGGACGATCGGGTGCGGCCGTTCTTCGAGCGGCCGTTCCGGGTGATCGACGGGGAGCGGTTCGCGGGGGCGCTGATGGCGGCGGTGGGGGATGCGGTGGTGGCCGGGTTGCCGCTGCTGGGGTGTGTGGATCAGCTGACGGATTCGACGGATCTGCTGGTGGCGCCGGAGCGGGCGCGGGCGGTGACGGCGGCCGCGCTGGGCCTCACCATGTAGTGATCTACAGCGTAAAGGCCGAGGGTCGATGCAGAACACATCGACCCCATTATTCAAAAACCCTACTCAACGAGGGAAGCCGCCAGATCTTCGACGCGGACGCGCCAGGCGTCGAAGAAGGCCGTGTCGCCGGTGTGGGTGACGATGAGGCGGGGGCCCTGCCCGGTGCCCTCGGCGAACTCCCAGCGCACGCCGCCCTCCGGAGTGTCGTACGCGAGCAGCTCGGCGGTCTCGGCGCGGGTGACAAGTCCGGCTTTGAGGCCGGGGACGGTGAACGCCTCGGGAGGCGGGCTGCCGGGCCGCGCGGCGGCGCCGCCGAGGAGTTGCCAGACGTCTTGGGCGGGGCGGGTGAGCTGGCGTTCGACGCGGACGCCGGCGCGGCCGTCGGCGGTGGTGTGGAGGGTGGTGGCGGGCAGGCCGAGGATGGCGATGTAGTCCTCGTGCAGGCGTGCGGACGTGGCGGGGTCGGGGGTTTGCGGCAGGCGGGTGGGGCGGCCGTCGAGGTGGGCGAGCATGGCCTTGATGCAGGTGTGCCAGCCTGCGGCGAAGCTGGCGGCGCCGTGGCGGTCGGTGAAGGTGTGGGTGAAGGTGAGCAGGGTGGCTTGGCCGTCGGGCTGGAGGTGCCAGCGGAGTTCGTCGTCGCCCCAGGTGTGGGCGAAGGTGCGGGGTGGGTCGTTTTCGGTGATGCGGCCGTCGGGGCCGAAGCCGTAGGTGATGCGGTCGCCGTCGATGGTGACGTCGGCGGGGAACCAGGCGGAGAGGTGTTCGGGGGTGGTGATGGCGCGCCAGACCTTGTGGGGTGGGTGGGGGAGGCGGCGCTGGAGTTGGAGGGTGGTGCGGCCGTCGGGGTGGAGGGTGAGGGTCTCGTTCATGGGGTGTGGTCTTCCGGGTGGTCGTGCATGGTGTCGAGGTGGGTTTCGAGGCGGTCGAGGGTGGTGTTCCAGAGGCGGCGGTAGGGGGTGAGCCAGGCGTCGATTTCGGCGAGGGGCTGGGGGCGGAGTTCGTACCAGCGGCGTTGGGCGTCTTTGCGGACGGTGACGAGGCCGGCTTGGCGGAGGGCGCGCAGGTGTTTGGAGGTGCCGGGTTGGGTGAGGCCGAGGTGGTGGGTGAGTTCGTTGACTTGGTGGGGGCGTTGGAGGAGGAGGTCGAGGATGTGGCGTCGTGCGGGTTCGGCTAGCACGTCGAAGGGCATGGCGGTGAATATACTCGACCGGCTATATGCCCGCAAGTGCATGTAGCGGGGTTAGGGCGTGGCGGCGCGGCGGGCGTTGGCGCGGAAGGCCTGGCCGAGATACGCGGCGAGACCGGGGTGGAGGGCGTCGAAGGTCTCGATGAAGCGGCTGTCCTCGGCGTACAGGTCGCCGATGCAGGCGTGCAGCTCGTGGTCGCAGTCGTAGAACCAACGGTTCATGTGGCCGCGATGGCGTTCGGCCAGGTCCATGGCGTGGGGGCCGTCGGCGGGCAGGCCGGCCTTGCAGGCGGCGACGAAGTCGTCGTTGATGGCCTCGGTCTCGGCTTTGAGCTGGAGCCAGTCGGCCTTGGTGTAGGAGGCGACGCGCTCGCGGCTCTGCTCGTACTGGGGGGTGTGTCCCCAGCGGCGTTCGACCTCGGCGTCGTGGTCCTCGGGTCGGAAGTGGCCGAAGATCTCGAAGCGTTCTTCCGGGGTGAGGGCGATGCCGGCCTGGCGGGCGTGGATGGCGCGTTCGACGGCTTCGATGACCTCGTGCAGATGCTCGGCCTTGCGGGTGAGGAGTTCGTGCTGGCGGCGCAGGTGGGTGAGCTCGTCGGTGTGGGGCGCGTCGAGGATGACGGCGATCTCGTCGAGGGGGAAGCCGAGTTCGCGGTAGAGGAGGATCTGCTGCAGGCGGGTGAGGTCGTCGTCGGTGTAGCGGCGGTAGCCGGCGTGGCTGCGTTCGCTGGGGGTGAGCAGGCCGATCTCGTCGTAGTGGTGCAGGGTGCGTACGGTGATGCGGGCGATCCTGGCGACCTGTCCGACGGAGTGGCTCATGGGTCCAGCTTGCCGGGTGGCGGGGCGTGCGGGTCAAGCCGGGCGGTGCCGGATTCAGGCGCCGGGTTCAGGTGCCGGGTTCAGGTGCCGGGTTCAGGTGCCGGATTCAACGGCGTACCGGGTGAACCTCATGGCCAGGTCAAAACTTGCTGTGGCTTCTTGACCAGGGGACACTCGCGCCGTCGCGGGGACATAGCCTGGGTGCGACGACGGGGTCGCGGCGCAGATGGCGACCCGCTGCCCTCGTCGGCAGAAGACACCATGACAGCGGTGACGATCAGGACCTCCCGGGGGCGCCGTGCGGGCTACCGGCCGGCTGAGGTGAGACGTTTCGTCGGGCGCCGGCACGAGGTGGCCGGGGCCGGACTCCGGTTCGCCGTGCCCTGTGCGCTTTCGTCCTGGGTCGTTGACCGTTCCCGCCTGCCGCTGTCCGGGGCCTGGGGCTGTGCTGCCCTGGCCGCGGGTGGTGCGGGCGCTGATGGAGTGGAGTTATCACCTGTGCTCGCGAGAAGAACTGTGGCGGGGCGCGCCGGTGTGCGGCGCGGGGCCCGGCCTGGAGGAGGTCCGTCCGGGCGGCGGCCCGGTGACCGTCCGGACAGATTCGTACGCGCCGGCCGGGGACGCCCGCCGGCGGATACCGGGCAGAGCACGCGCCTGCGGGGCCGGCTTGTCGCCCGGCTGCGACGGCCCGGCCGCGGGCCGCGACCGGCCACCGCCTTATTACGGCCTGCCGGGCCGGGCTCGGGCGGAGCCGTCAGGGCCGGAGCGGGCGCGGTGGTCCCGCAGCCCGCGAGCCGGGCGAACGAGCCTGCCCGCCGCCCTGACACCATGACCACGAACGCCGCGGAGCCGCGCGGGCGCCCGCAGCTCGGCCACGGATCCACCGTGTGCTTGGAGCACCAGTTATTACCCGGGCGCACCCCTGCGACATCCTGCGCGTTATTACCCGGACACTGACGAGACCGGGCCGGAAGAGTCGTCCCGGAGCCGCCAGACCGCCGGCACCGGCAAGGTGACGGCGGTGATGAGCACGGCGATCGCGGCGCACGCGATCAGCACGGGCCGCGTGCCGAAGAAGGAGGCCGCGGGCCCGGCCAGCCCCATGCCGATGGGCGCCGCCACGAGGGCGCCGAGCATGCTGACGGAGGCCGCCCGCGCGACGGCATCGGCGGGCAGGTGCCGCTGGAGGGCCGTGGTCTGGATGACGTTGTGCACCGTCACCTGCCCGCCGGCGGCGACGGCCGCGACGACGAGCTGCCAGAGGGGTGCGGGCACGGCGAGCAGGGCCGGCAGCGGCGCGATCAGCAGGAACGCCAGCAGGGCGGCCACCATGGGGCGGGCGGGCCGCCAGTGCGCGCTGACGACGCCTGCGGCCAGCCCGCCGGCGGCGTAGGCGATGCCGATCGCCGACCAGGCCGGCGCGCCGCCGAGGGAGCGGTCGGCGACGTACGGGCCGAGCACCAGGATGGGGGAGATCACGAGCGCGTTGGCGACGGCGAGGTGGACGATCCACACCCCTAGCCAGGTGCGCCGACGCACCTGGGCGAGCCCGTCGCCGATGCCGGCCAGCAGCCCGCGCGCCGGGACACGTCCGCCTTCGGGGAGGTCGCGCGGGAGCCGGGCCAGGAACGCGGCGCTCACCGCGAACGTCATCGCGTCGATCGCGATCGCCCACCCCGGCCCGGCCCACGCCACGAGGGCTCCGGCGACGCCCAGCGCGACGATCGACACGGTGCTGCGAGAGATCGAGATGAGGCTGTTGGCCGCCTGGAGGTTCTCCTTGCCGGCCAGGGAGGCGACGAGCCCGACGGCGGCCGGGTTGAAGAACGCCGATCCGGCGCCGGCGATCAGTTGCAGGGCCACCAGCGTCCACAGGTGCGCGCTGCCGGTCAGCAGGAGCACGGCGGTGGCGCCGTGGGCGGCCAGGCGGGTCAGGTCGGCGATCAGCATGATGGAGCGGCGGGAGAAGCGGTCGCCGGCTGCTCCGCCGAGCAGGGTCAGGGCGATGATCGGCAGCCGGGTGCTGAGGACCACGATGCCGAGGTCGACGGCGGAGCCGGTGAGGTGCAACACGGCGAACGCGACGGCGAGCGGGGTCAGGGCGTCGCCGAAGAAGGAGGCGGTCTGGCCGAGGTAGTAGCGGCGGAAGCCGGGTGCGGCCAGCGGGGAGAAGGCAGAGGCGATCCGCGCTCCGGCCTTCGGGCGCGGACGGTCCTCCTCACTGGTGTCGCCGCGGTCCGGGTTGCCGCCGGTGGGGTGAGCACGGCCGGGACCTCGCACGGAAGGCGCCTCTCTCACGCAGGGGGTGTCCGGCCGCCGGGGCCGGTGCCGCCACCCTCCCACACGGCCCCGTCAATTCCGGACCGCGAAGATCACGAACGTGGGCCTGGCGCCCGCCGCGGGGGCTCAGCGTTGCTGCTGGACGCGGACCATGTTGCCGGCCGGGTCGCGGAAGGCGCAGTCACGTACCCCGAACGGCTGCTCGACCGGCTCCTGCACCACCTCCGCGCCGCCCGCACGCGCCCGTTCGAACAGGCCGTCGAGGTCGTCGGTGGCCAGCAGGATGCCGGCGTAGGTGCCCTTGGCCATCATCTGGGCGATGGTGACGCGTTCGGCGGCGGTGATGCCGGGATCGGCGGCCGGCGGCTGCAGGACGAGGGAGGCGCCGGGGCGGCCGGCGGGGCCGACGGTGATCCAGCGCAGGCCGTGGTAGCCGACGTCGTCGCGTACTTCGAAGCCGAGCAGGTCGCGGTAGAAGGCCAGGGAGGCGTCCGGGTCGTCGTGCGGCAGGAAGCTGGCGTGGATGGTGATGTCCATGGCCGTCACGTTAGGCGCGGTCCGGCGTGGGGTGCTTCTCGATTCCTGCCCGGTTCCCTGCCGGCCTCGGCCGGTTGGTGCGGGCGTGCGGCACAATGATCGGGTGACGAGCGACGGTGTCCCGGTCGAGCCCATGCCCGCTCTCGTGCGGACCGCGCGGGTGGTGCTCATCGTGCAGGTGGTCGCCAGTGTACTGGGGCTGGTCGTGATGGGCGGGGTGCTGGCGGCCGCGGCGAGCGCCCCCTCGCTGTTTCTGCTGTTGTTCCTGCTGCCGGCCGTCGTTCTGGTGGTGATGGTGTGGCTGGTTCTGCGGTGGGGGTCGCGGCGGTCGTTCGTACGGTGGGCGGCGGTGGCGGTGGAGGCGATCCTGGGTGGCGGCAACCTGGTGTCGATGGTGCTGGCGGAGCGCTTCGTGTGGGCGTCGCTGCCGTTGAGCGTGCTCCTGCCGCTGGGGGTCGCCGGCGCGCTGCTCACCGCGCCCGCGGCCCGCTGGTTCGACCGCTGACCCCTTCGACCGCTGACCTCGGCCGGTGTGACGTTCGCCGGGGGAGGGCGGCTGCCGGTCTGGTCCGGTATTTCTATCCCGGGGTATAGCATGGGTGTCATGGTGCGACCCCCGCTGACCCCTGAAGAACGCCTGCGTGGCGAGCAGCTCGGCATGGTGCTGCGACGGGCCAGGGCGGAGCGGAGCATCGTCGAGGTCGCCGCGGCCGCCGGCATGTCCGCCGAGACGCTCCGCAAGATCGAGACCGGCCGGATCGCGACGCCGGCGTTCTTCACCATCGCGGCTCTGGCCGACGTGCTCGGCATCTCCCTTGACCATCTCGTCACCCGTTCCACCCCGGCCGCCGCCCCCTGACCCGCCGGCGCCGCACGTCCCCCTCCAGGAACGCGCGGCGCACCGCCGGGCGGGTCTACACGATCGCGGCCGTCCTTCGGGCGGGCGTCACAGCCACGGCCCGCACACCGTGCCGTCCGGGCGGCACGTCCGGAAGAACGTGCGCTGCCCCTGCAGCCGGCCCTTGATCGTCCCCGTGCCGCCGCGCACGAAGTACTCGCGCACGCGCGTCCCGTCGTTGCGGACCTGCACCTGCCGGGGGCCACCGCGCCCCTTGATCTTGTAGAACACCTGGAACCTGCCGCCCCCGATCCGCTTGAACGCCTTGCACACGGCCACGGCCGGGTCGCTCAGGTACAGGTGCACGTGCTGGACTTGATACCCCGGGTACGTCCTGCTCTTGCATCCCGGCACCGGATGAGCCGACGCGCTCGCGGCAGGCGCTCCGAGCACGCCCGCGGCGGCGAGGGATGCGACAGCGACGGCGAGGCCACGACGTCTGGCCTTCGCGGTCATGAGATCTCTCCTCTCGTGGAATCCTGCAATCCTGACCAGGCCGACGCTAAAACCGGTCAAGGCGCCGGTCTGCGCAGAAATCCACACTCAGCCGCGACGATCACACCAGGGCCAGCTGCGCCGCCACCGGCTCACGCGGCTCGACCGCCGGCGCCCCGCACCCCATCCCGTACATCCGGCACAACTGGGCGATCTGCCCCGTGATCCGGCCCTCGTACCCCTCGGACGGCAGGCCCGCCCGGTCGTACAGCTCCTCATACCGCTCCACCAGCTGCGGATGTGCCTCCTGCAGCCAGCTCAGGTACCACTCCCGGGTGCCCGGCGGCAGCCGAAGCACCACCGGCTCCACCGCGGCCGCGCCCGCCGACGCGATCCGCCGTACGGTCGCCGCGAGCTGGTCGGCGGCGTCGCTCAGCAGCGGCAGCACCGGCGACATCAGCACCCGGCACTCCACTCCCGCCTCCACCAGCGCCGACACGAGCTCCAGCCGGGCCTGCGCCGGTGGAGCTCCGGGCTCGACCGCCCGCCGGATCCGTTCGTCCACGAACGCGATCGACACTGCCACCCGCGCGCCCGCCCGCGCCAGCAGCTTCGCGTCCCGCAGCACCAGCGCGCTCTTGGTGTAGACCGTGAACGGCGCCCCCGCGCCCGCCAGTGCCCCGATCACGCCGGGCATCAGCCGGTAGCGTTCCTCCGCCGCCTGGTAGCAGTCGCCTCCCAGCCCGACCGCGAGCTCCGCGCCGTCCCAGCGGGTCAGCTCGGCCCGCAGCCGCTCGACCACGTTGGGCCTGACCACGATGCGGGTGTCGAAGTCGGCGCCCGCGTCGAGGCCGAGCCGGCGGTGACCCGCGCGGGCGCCGCAGCCGCGGCAGGCATGGGCGCAGCCACGGTAGGGGGAGACCGCCCACCGCTGGGCGATGCCCGCGACCTGCGGCACCCGCTCGATCACGGTGCGGGCCTGCATCTCGTAGAAGCCGTCGCGCACCACCGCGCGCCGCTCGATCAGCGGACGCTCATCGGCGGCGTCGACAAGCGCAAGCGCGTCCCAACCCACATCCCCAGTGGAACACGCATTCGACTCCGTTTTCAAGCCGTTCCCCCCAACCCCGCCCGCCCGTGCGGGGGAGCGGACCCACGATACTGGCGGCACACCCGCCCCATCCCGCCTTCGTCTGGAGCCCCGCACATGGCCTGGATCCTGCTCGCCCTCGCCATCGCCTCCGAAGTGGTCGCCACCACGGCGCTCAAACTCAGCAACGGCTTCACCCACCTCGGCTGGAGCATCACCGTCGCCGCCGGCTACATCATCTCCTTCCTGCTGCTCGCCCGCGTCCTGAAGCTCCAGCTCGACGTCGGTACGGCCTACGCCGTCTGGTCCGGCGCCGGGACGGCCGCCATCGCGCTCATCGGGGCCGCCTTCCTCGGCGAGACCCTGACCCTGGTCAAGGTCGGCGGTATCCTGCTCATCATCGCCGGCGTCGTCGTCCTCAACCTCGCCGGCGGCCACTGAAGCGCAGCCATCGGACCCGCGCACCTGGCCGGCCGGGGGAGCGCGGCCGTCCCTCCCTCAGCGAACGGACACCATGATCCACCACCTCGCCCTGCGCACCGACTGGGAGAACGCCCGCGCCGCGGGGGAGTACCGCATCTCCACCCTCGGCCGCACCCTCGACCAGGTCGGCTTCATCCATTGCAGCCGCGACCTGGCCCAGTTGCACGGCGTCCACACCGCCTTCTACAGCCACCTCACCGAACCGCTGATCGTCCTCGACATCGACCCGGCCGGTCTCGACGTCCGCGTCGAGAACGGCTTCCCCCACCTGTACGGGCCGCTGCCCCTGACCAGCGTCACCGCCACCCGCCCTTACACCGGCCCGGCCACTCCATGAGGCCTCCTGCGGACATGACACCGCCCGCAGACGCGACGCCGCCCAGGGGCACGAGCCCGCCTATGGACACCCGCGCCGCCGCCCAGCGCTTCGCCGACACCTGGCAGCACGCCTGGACCCACCACGACGTCGCCGCCATCACCGCCCTCTACCGCGACGACGCCGTCCACACCAGCATGCCCTTCCGCCCCCCGCACCACGGCCGGCAAGCCATCGCCGACTACATCACCTGGTCCTTCGCCGGCGAGACCGACCCCCACGTCACCTTCGCCACGCCCGTCGTCGACGGCGACCAGGCCGCCATCGAGTTCCGTGTCCACGCCTACGACGACGGCCGCCCCATCACCCTGGCGGGTTGCGTCTTCGCCCGCTTCGACGCGGGCGGCCTCGCCGTACAGACGCGCGACTACTGGCACACCACCGACGGCCACCACGGCCACCACTAGACACCGGCGTCTCGGGGTGCGGTTGACCGGCGTGCCATCGGCTCATCTTGTGGCGGCTCAGGCCAGATGCTTGCCGAAGAACGTGCTCAGGCGCTCGACCGCCTGCGCGATGTACTCGGGCTCGTCGTACATCTCGTAGTGGCGTGCGCCCTCGACGACGAGGATGTCCTCCGCCTGACGTGCCAGCCGGGTCAGCAGCCGGCCGTCGTCGAGAGAGCCGGTCGACCCGCCCTCGCCGGCGACGACGACCTGGACGGGCTGGGTCAGCAACTCGTCGGCGAGGTGGAAGGCGTCGAAGCCCAGAATCAGCGCGTCGCTGCGGTAGTGGCGGCGGTTGGTCGAGCGTTCGTGGTGGCCGCGCGGGGTCCGGTAGTAGGTCACGGCCTGCAGCACGTCGATGTCGGTGATGCCGGCGGACTCCGCGTCCCGCACGGTGTCGGGGATCCACGGGTGCCGGACCGGCTGCCGGCCGCGCGCTTCGGCGGTGGCCTGCCGTGCCACGTCCTGGAGCACGCCCGTGACGGAGCCGGAGGCTGCCATGGCCGCTCGGAAGGCGCGGCCGATGTTGACCGGGACCACGGTGCCGACCGCCTTGATGCGGTGCTCGGTCATCGCGGCGCTGACGGCGTAGCCGCCGCCGGCGCAGATGCCCAGGACGCCGATGCGCTCCGCGTCCACGTGGTCCAGCGCGGTGAGGAAGTCGACGGCGTGGCGAAGATCGGCCACCCGTTCGGCGGGATCCTCCAGATCCCGGGGCTCCCCGCCGCTCTGGCCCTGGTAGGCGGGGTCGAACGCCAGAGCGACGAAGCCTTCCCGTGCCAGGGCGCGGGCGTAGTTGGCGCCGATCTGCTCCTTCACGCTGCTGCCCGGCGTGGCGATGATCACGGCCGGGTGCTGGTGGCCTGCGTCGAAGCCCTCGGGGAGATGAAGGTTCCCGGCAAGCTCGAAGCCGCCGCGGGAGATGGACGTGGTCTGAATGGAAGCCATGATCCCGTTCCGGTCGTATCCTAGTACGGCAACAGCACTAATACAGCTATCGATGTTGTACGAAACTGTACAATATCAGTGACTGTACGATCCTCGGGAAGGAGCACCCGCCAGGTGAATACCGCCGCGCGGATCTGGGGGCTCAACCACCGGCTGCTGACCGCGGTCATGAACAGCTGCAGCGAGCAGCTCGACGAGCTCGGCCTGGACACCAAGGAGTTCTTCGTACTTGGCGAGGTCGACGAATGCCGCTACCCGGCCGAACTCGCCGCCCGGCTGATGATGCCCAAGGCGAGCGTGACGGTGTACCTGCGCAACCTCGTGGCCAAGGGCTTCGTCCAGCGCGAGATCGACGAAGGCGACCTGCGCCGCCACCGCCTCGTGGTGACTCCGGACGGCCAGAAGGTACTCGATCGCGCACTGGCGACCCTGTCCGACAACTTCGAGCAGTGGCTCGCAAGACTCGAAACGCAAGAACGCGACGAACTCCAGCGACTCCTGGAGAAACTCCTCCGGCACCAGCAGTGACCCGCCACGTTGCGGCGGCTGCGGCGATCGTGGCAGCGAGAAGGGCACCCTGAGCGAGCCTGCTACCACATGCCGCTCATGGGCCGTTCAGGCCTGGGGCCTTGAGGATCGGCGCCCATCCATGAAAAAGGCCCGCCGCGCCCCGCGCGACGAGCCGTACCGGACGAAGAGAGCGGCCACCCGTCCCCCCTCCTGGACGGGCCACCCCCAGCGATCAGCGCACCACCCGCAACGGCGCACGCCCCGCACCCGCAGGAACCGGCGCCGGAGCAGGGGAGGGTGCCGGCCGCGGACGCGCCACCTGCTGCGTCACCTCCTGGGCCGCCTCCTGAACCTGCTGCCGGGTCACCCGCTGCGCCTGATCCGCCGCCTCGGCACACCCGCCCGAGCAGTACCCGTTGGTCACGATCAGCCGCCCCCGCGACGCCGTGTACGACTCCTTACCGGAAGCGGGCAGAACCCCCCGACACATCGGACATAAAACCGACTGGTTCCCCACGTGCTGCTCCTCTCGCGGCGCGAATAGCAGGACTTCCACCCTAAAACCACATCTCCCGCCAAGGACAGCGAATCAACACAACGTCAAAACGCCCGTCAACGCCCCCCAGAACCCGCCACACCACCACGCCCACCCGCGAAACCCCCGCTCACCACACCCGCCCGGCCCATCTCATCACCCTCACGGACCGTACGAAGAGGGCGGAAAAATCTTCCCACCCGCCGCACCCGTCCTGCCCGGCGAGGGCGTGACACCGGGGGAGAGCCTGCCATGGAGGAGAATGGCCGCATGACCAACTGAAGAGCGCCCGGCGGCCGGCAGCGGTGGCTCAAGATCACGGCCGGATGGACGATTCCCGATGGTGACCGGCAGATCTGCGCGACCTGTGGGACGCCCGTCCGCTCATACGTGTACCGGTGCCATCCGCCTGAGTCCTCCATGTTCGAGCGGTGCGTCGGGTTCACCTGGTGTTCCGGCTGCCGCGTCTACTCCGGCACGATGGTGCACGTTCCCCAGAGGCGAATCCTCGTCGATGCCCTGGCGTCGCTGCCTCGCGACCGGCGGGAACGTCTCGAACGAAGCGAATCCGCACTGATCGAATACTTGGACCGGAAGTTGCGGGGAGGTGGGCCGCCATCCGGTCGTTGATCGCGGGCCGGATGCGTCCAGTGGTGCCCGGCTCGCCGTCGACGGCGGGGAGGTTCGATGAGGCGGCCCTCGTCTCCAACGAGATTCGGCAGCGCAGATCGTGAACGCGGCGAAGAGGCGCTCGCCCGCTGGAGGGGAGCGTCCGGCCCCTCCTCGGAACGGTTACTTGACATAATGTTCATTATCAAGCAACTACGGTAGCACCGGATAGTCCGAATAATCCGCGTCCGCGCGGGCAGGCGCAGCGCATGATCCCGCTCGACATCGCCGCCCCCAGCCTCGTCGCGCTCACCGCCGTCGTCACCGCCGGCGCCATCTGGCTGATCATCCTCGCGGTACGCCTCACCAAGAGCCCGCGCAACCGGCCCGGCATCAGTGTCGATCTTGTCGATCAGGTGCGCGAGTTGAAAGCGCTCGGCCAGATCCAGGAAGCCGTGTTCTTCGTGCGCGGTGAGACCGGGATGAGCCAGCGCGCCGCCGCCCGCTTCGTCAACCGGCTGTGACCCCCTGCCTGCGCCGGGTCATGCTTCGATGCCATACCGAACAGAATGGGGCTTCTGTATGGTATGGGTAGATTTCGTACTGAATGCACGTTTTGTAGTCTCTGCGGCGGCCATCCACTGAGCTCTTCAGGACGTCGTCGGTGGCGGTTCGCCGTTCTCGTCGGCCGTCGCCAGGTGGGCGGATTCTAGGGTGGTGGCGCCTCGCCATGGCGCTCTGACCTGTGGAAATCGGCGAGTGTGTCAAGGCGGTGCCGACGTGCTTCTCCCCTGCCCCGTACGGCGTTGCGGTCGCGGCCGGGTAGGCCGCTCCCCTGCTGGGCGGCAGGATCCGCCAAGCGAACGCGTGTCCCTTTTGTCGCGTATTGGGTGCTATAGGTCGGCGAGGTGTCATGTGCGGCTCCCCCGGGGCTGCCTCGTTGTATCGGCGAATGACCTCAGAGCCGGGGTGCCGCCCGCCCTACGCCCCGTCTCCCCCTGCGAGCGTCGTTCGCTGATCCAGGAAACGCTGCTGCTCACTCTCCGCGCCAGAGCCCTGGACGCCCAGCAGGCCGGCCCTATCCTCGGTGACACGCTCTCCGCGGACCTGGCCGGCCGCATCGATTACGACTTCGCCAAGCTGAAGGTCAAGCCCAGTCTTGTCGTCACCACGGCGCTGCGCGCCAAGATGCTCGACGGTGTCGTCCGTGCCTTCGTCGCCGCTCATCCCGGATGTGTGGTGCTCGACCTGGGCTGCGGTCTGGACCCCAGGATGGCCCGTTGTGATCCCCCGCCCGGCGTGGACTGGTACGACATCGACTTCCCGGAAGTGGTGCGCCTGCGAAGGGACTACGGCCGTTGCTTCGCATCGTCGGCTCCGGCGCCCAGCTCGGTGATGCTGGTGTCGTGGTCGCGGAGCATGCGTATGACGGTGGCCGGGGAGGGGTGCCGGCTCCTCTTGGCGCTCTGGGTGATGACCAGGCGGGAGGCGATCTCGCGGAGGCTGAGGTCTTGGTCGCGCAGGTGCAGGGCCATGGACAGCATGGCCTCATCGGTGACGGTGGCGCCGCCGATGGCCGTGCCGTTCTTGCGGGCGGACTCGTGGCCTTCCAGGGTGCGGTCGCGTATGTATTCGCGTTCCATCCCGGACAGGGCGGCCAGCACGGTGAACACCACGCCGGACAGGAGGACATCGGGCAGTCGGCGGACGACATCGCCTGCCTATCGAGAGCTATTCTGTGAACAATAAACCAATCTGTTCAAATGGAGACAACATGCCGTCGGCGTTCTCCGAGGAAGAGCGGTTGCGGATCACCGAGCAGTTGCTCGACACTGCCACCCAGCTCTTTTCGACCCAGGGGTTGCGCAAGACGTCCCTGGAAGAGTTGACCGCTCCTGCGGGCATCGCCAAGTCCTCGCTGTATGCCTTCTTCAACTCCAAGGAGGACCTGTACTTCGAGGCGATGCTGCGCCAGAGCGAGCAAGTCCGGCGCCGGGTGATCGACGAGGGCCTCAACCGCGGCGCCGACACCCGCGACGCGCTGCGCCGCTTCCTGCGCGCCACAATCGCCGAACTCGACAGCAACCCGCTCTACCGGCGGCTGATGTCCCAGCCCCAGGAGATGGCCGCGGTCGCCGCCAAGCTCACCCCCGAGCGCATGGCCGCAGCGACGGACGGCCCGACGGCCGATGTGCTCCAGTTCCTCAGCACCCATCTGAAAGACGATCCGCAAGTCCTGTTCGGCGTGCTGCGCGCGGTCCTGCTGACCCCGCTGCACGCCGAACACCTAGGCACCGAGATCTACCCGGCCGTGATGAACCGTCTGATCGACGCGGTCACAGAAGGGATCACCCCATGATGAACGGCCTGCCGTACCTGTCCGCCGGCGCGGGAGCACCCTTGGTCGTCCTGCTCTACACCCCGCAAGCGGCCAACCCGACGGGGTTGGCACGCTGGTCCACGATGCGGATGGTGCGACCGTTCACCAAACACTTCACCGTCTATGTCGTCAACCGGCCACCCGGGCTGCCGTCAACCACGACGATGGCCGGCCTCGCCGCCGTCTACGCGCAAGCGATCAAAACCACCTTCGACGGCCCGGTAAACATACTGGCCATCTCCACCGGCGGCTCCATCGCCCTGCAACTTGCCGCCGACCATCCCGGCCTGGTCAACCGACTGGTCCTGGCGGGCACGGCCTGCACTCTCGGCCCTGTGGGCAAGCGAGCCCAACGTAACTACATCGAACGTGCACGCCAATGCAGGCGGCCCAGCCCCGCCCTGGCCGAGATCGTTACCGAATCAGCGATCGGCCAGAGACTGCTCCGATGCCTGCTGTGGCTGTCGGACAGCGACCACAAGGACCACAGCGACGCCGTCACCGTTCTCAACGCCGAAGACGGCTTCGACGTGCGCGGTCGGCTGCACAACATCAAGGCGGCCACACTGCTGATCCAGGGTGGCAAGGACCTCGTCTACCCGCTGGAACTGGCCCGGTACACGGTCGAGGGCATCCCCGACGCCCAACTCGTCGTCTACCCAGGCCGCAGCCACAGCGGCACATTCACCGATAAGCGCTTCACCTCCGACGCACTGGCCTTCCTGACAGACACGTGATCAAACTCAGCCGCCTGGGTGCGCCGGATACATCATCCACACCGGCGCAACCAAGCCTGGCGATCGGCATGGCCGTCTACCACTCCAGATACTTGGAGATCAGGCCCAGATGGTCCGAGCGGGTCTGATCGAGCTTGCCGTACAGCGGCAGTGATCATCAACTCGCCACAGGACGTCAACTCCTACGTTTCCGCAGTTCAGGCGCTACTTCGTTGAAAATTTCTTCATTACCCGCTTCGCCGCCTGGGCCATGCGGATGCTCACCCTCACCCTGCGCAGCCTGGAGCGCGACGGCCTGGTGGAGCGCACCGTCACCCCCACCTCGCCGCCTCGGGTGGACTATGCCCTGACCCCGGTCGGGGAGACGCTCTCGGCCCAGGTCTCTGGACTCATCACCTGGGCCGAGCAGCACCGCGCGTACGTCGCCGCCTCCCGCCTGCGCTACGACGCGTCCTGAGATGTCGACGACGGCGTTGGCGGAGGTGCCGCAGGTGCTGCCACCAGGGCGGACAGGCAGGCGTGTGGGTCGTGCACGAGGTGGGTGACGATCGGGCGGTGCTGCGTTCGGGCCGTGAGGTGGGGCCGTTCCTGGAGTTCGTGCGGCAGACGCCGGGGGCGGAGCCGGTGTGGAGCCGGATTCATGTCGATCTGCTGCCGGAGCGCGGGCAGGAGCAGGCTGCTGAGGTGGCCCGGTTGCGGGAGCTGGGCGCCAGAAGCGCTGATGTGGGTCAGGGTGAGGTGTCGTGGGTGGTGCTGGCCGACCCTGAGGGCAACGAGTTCTGTGTGCTGGGGCGGGGTTCCTCCGCGGCGCAGTGATCGCGGGCTGTCAGGGGGTCAGGCCGGCGGTGATCAGCCAGATGTGCTCGCAAGTCGCCGACGCGCGTTGGAGGCTGTCGCCGGGTTCCTGTGAGGCGTGGTAGAAGCTGCGTTCGATCATCCAGCACAGGGCGCGGGCCATGGCGGCGGCCTGGTCGGGGCCGGTGCCGGGTGGGACGCCCGCCTTCTCCAGGACGGCGGTGATGGCGGTGATGAACAGGTCGGCTGTGTGGCGCCACAGGTCGCCGATCTCCGGGACGGTCAGCGACAGGTCGATGGCGGTGCGCATGACGAGGCCGTGCTCGTTCCACAGTTCGACGGTGCGGCGCATGGCGGCGGTGATGGCCTGGCGCGGGTCGTCGCTCGCGGCCGTGGCGCGGGAGCGTTCCCGCAGGTGCTGGACGGTCCGGGCCACGAGTGCGGTGACGACCTCCTGTTTGGAGCCGAAGTAGAAGTACAGGGCGCCGCGGGTGATGCCGGCGCCCTGGGCGATGTCGCCGACGGTCATCGCCTCGTGGCCCTTGTCGGCCAGGAGGGCTTCGCAGGTGTCGAGGATGGCGCGTTCGCGCAGGTCGCCTTTGCGCTCGCCGGCGCGGCGGCCGCGCGGGGGGTGCTGGGCGGGCATCAGAGCTGGGTGCCTTCGGGGAAGTCGGTGCTGCGCGAGAGTGTCTGCCAGGTGCGGATGTCGTCGTCGACGGCGGTGCGGGCGGCGCCGATCAGCCGCAGCGCGTCGGAGCCCAGGACGAGGTGGGCGGGCGGGTGTTCGAGTGAGGCGATGTGGACGACGGCCTCGCCCGCCTTGGCGGGGTTGCCGAGCTGGTTGCCGCTGGCCTTGCGGCGGGCTTGGCGGATCGGGGTGAACAGTTCGTCGTAGTCGGTGATGGAGCGGTCGGCGCGGGTCATGGATCGTCCGGCCCAGTCGGTGCGGAAGCTGCCGGGCTCGATGGCGGTGACGTGGATGCCGAACGGGGCGACCTCCTTGCCGAGCGCTTCGAGGACGCCTTCGAGGGCGAACTTGCTACCGCAGTAGGCGGACATGCCGGGCACGGCCATGAGGCCGGCCATGGAGGTGACGGCCATCAGGTGGCCGCGGCGGCGCCGGCGCATGTGGGGCAGGGCCGCCTGGAGGGTGGCCATGGCGCCGAAGACGTTGACGTCGAACTGGCGCCGTACCTCGGTCAGCGGGGTCTCTTCGAAGATGCCTTCCAGGCCGTAGCCGGCGTTGGCGATGACGACGTCGAGCGGGCCGATGGTGTGTTCGATGTCGTCGATGGTGGCCGGGACGGCGTCGCCGTCGGTGACGTCGAGGATGCGGGCGTGGGCGTGGCCGGGGTCGAGTGCTTCGAAGGCGCGCAGGTCGTCGTGGGTGCGGACGGTGCCGGTGACGGTGTGGCCGGCGGTCAGGGCGGCTTGGGCGAAGGCGCGTCCGAGGCCGGTGCTGACGCCGGTGATGAGCCAGTTCTGGGTGTGCATCGCTTTCTCCGTGCGGGGTGTCGATGGGGCTGAGCCGCTCCCCTGCGATGAAATTCTACACTATGTCGATTTTTGTCATCACAGTGTTGATTCCGGGGGTGGGTGGAGGGTGCCCGGTGTCCGGGTCGTGCTCGCGGTAGGTTGCCCGCCATGATGAAGATCGGACCCGTCGCCTGGCCCCCTGAGCCGATCACGACCGAGCGGCTCCTGCTGCGCGAGTCGCAGGCGCGCGACCGTACGGCGTTTGTCGAGCTGCTGGCGTCGGAGCGGGTGCACACCTACCTCGGGGGCGCGCGGCCGCGGGCGGAGCTGGAACGTGAGCTGCCCGACGTGCCGGGGCGCTCGGCCGGGAGCTTCGTCGTCGAGCTCGGCGGGGAGATGATCGGACTGGTCCAGCTCAGGAGGGCGGCCGAGCATCACAGCCCGGCCGCGGTGGGCAAGGCCGATCTCGGGTACCTGTTCCTGCCGCGGGCGTGGGGGTCCGGGTATGCCGGGGAGGCGTGCGGGGCGGCGCTCGGCTGGTTCGACGGCGTCCTTCCCGGCGAGCCGGTGATCCTGACCACCCAGACCGCCAACATCCGCTCGATGCGGCTGGCGGCCCGGCTGGGGTTCGAAGAGGTGGAACGGTTCACGGCGTGGGGCGCCGAGCAGTGGCTCGGCCTGCGGCCGCCTTCCGGCGGGGGTGCTGCGGGTTAGGCGGGGCCGGTCAGGCCGTCGCGGAAGGCGATGGCCGCCGCCTCGGTCCGCGTGGCGGCGCCCAGTTTGGCCAGGATGTGGGAGACGTGCACGCCCGCCGTGCTCGGTGAGATGTGCAGGCGGGCGGCGATCTGCCGGTTGCTCAGCCCTTCGGCGATCAGCCTGAGGACGTCGTGCTCGCGCTCGGTGAGCCCGTCGGCGGCCTGCCGGGGGCGGGTGAGCAGGGCGATGTCGCGGGTGAGCGGCGCGGCGCCCAGCTCGGCGGCCAGTGCCGCGGCCTCGCTGAGGCGGGCCGTCGCGCCGGGCCGGTCGCCGGTCTCCAGTGCGGCCCGTGCGCCGTGGTAGAGGCTCAGGGCCAGCTCGTACGGCTGGCGCAGCTCCCGGAAGGCGCGTACGGCGTCGTCCCAGCCGTCGTCGCCGATCAGGGCGTGCAGCATGATCCGCCAGGCGCGGTCGAGCCGCCCGTCCACGCTGAGCGCGGCGTCGGCCGCGGCGAGTTCGGCCTGGCGCCGCGCCACCCGCTCCCGCAGGTCCTGGCCGGCGGCGGCGGTGAGGCGGGCCCGCTGGGCGAGCGCGCCGGCAAGGAGGACCGGGCGGGCGTCACTGCTGTAGACGCGGTACAGGGCCGGATCGGCCAGGGCCCGCTCCAGGAGCAGGTCGGCGCGCTCCGGGTCGCCCTGGGCGACGGCGAGCAGGCAGAGCAGCTGATGGCGGGGAAACAGGCTCGCACTGCCCGAGCGCTCGGCGGGGTGCCCGGCGCCGGCGTCCGCTTCGACGCCGGCCGAGGCGTCGATACCGGCCGAGATTTCTGCGGCGGACGCGGCTTCGGCGTCTGTCGCGGCGCGGGCGGCGGCGGGAACGTCGCCGCGCAGCAGCGCCAGGTAGCCGGTCAGGACGAGCAGGGCCTGGCGGGACAGCGGCGGCGGATCCTCCTGAAGGCTTTCACGCAGGACGGTGCCCGCCTCCTCCCACCGGCCGGCAAGGATCAGGCTGCGGCCGGCGTAACGGGCCAGTTCGGCGCCGCGGCTTCGGCCCAGCCCGTACCGGCGGGCGTGACGGATGCCGTCGCGGGCCGCCTCGGCGGCGCGCGGGTGGTCGCCGGCCTTGGTGTGCAGGGTGGCCTCGTACATGGGGACGGTCATGAGCAGGTCGTGACCGTCCAGGCGGCCGGCCAGGGTGCGGGCCTCGGCCAGCATGCCGAGGTCGCCGGTCATGGAGGCGACGCCGAGCAGGCCGCGGATCGTGACGGTGGCGTCGCCGGTGCGCCTGCCGATGGCCAGCGCCTCCTCGAACGAGGCGCGGGCCCTGTCCTCCTCCGGCAGCAGGCCCATGGCCAGCACTCCAAGCAACTGCCCGCGCTGGACGCCGGCGGGACCGGCCGGGCCGGCGGGCAGCAGGCGCAGGGCGTCTTCCCAGTCGCTGACCCCGGTCCCGTTCAGGCGATGGCGCAGCCTGCCGCGATGCTCCAGCAGCTGCGCCGCCCGCGCCGGATCGCCGCGCCGATCCACGGCGGCGAGCCCAGAGGTGGCGTAGCCGATGCCGCGGGCGTAGTCGCCGCTGAGCATGCACGCCTGCGCGGCGTCGGTCAACACGTCGATCTCGTCGCGGCCCAGGGGCACGTCCGGGTCCCACAGCCGCAGGACCTGCTCCAGCATGCGGACCTGCTCCTCGTAGGCGTAGGAGGCGCGGGCCTGGTCGGCGGCGTGGCAGGCGGCGGTCAGGGCGGTGCGGTGGTCGCCGGCGGCGTGGGCGTGCGCGGCCAGTTCGGCGTGGGCGCCGGTGCCGTGCAGGGCTTCGGCGTAGCGGGCGTGCAGGCGGGCCCGTTCGCCCGGCAGGAGGTCCTCGTAGACCACGTGCCGGATGAGGGCGTGGCGGAAGTCGTAGCCGTCTCCTGCGGTGAGCAGGAGGCTGCGGTCGACGAGTTCGCGCAGCAGGGCGTCGAGTGCGGCGCCGTCCTTCCCGCTCACCCGCGCCAGCAGGCGGTGGGAGAGGCGGCCTCCTGCGACGGAGGCGACGCCGAGCAGGTCGCGGGCCGGGCCGGGGAGTGATCGGGGGCCGTACAGGAGCAGGTCGCGCAGGCTGTCGGGGGTGTGTTCGCCGGCGCGGGCCAGGGCTTCGACGAACAGGGGGTTGCCGTCGCTGCGTTCGTGGACGCGGCGTACGGCGTCAGGGCCGGGTTCTGTGCCGAGGATGGCGGCCAGCTGGCGGGCGACGTCGTGGCGGTCGAGGCGTTCCAGGCGCAGCATGGTGGTGCGCGGGCGGCGCGACAGCTCGGCCAGCAGGGGGCCGAGTTGCCCGTCGGCGGGGCCGGGCGGGCGGTGGGTGATCGCGAGCAGGACGCCGGGCTGGGTGAGGTTCCTGGCCAGGAAGCCGAGCAGCTCGCGGGTGGCGGCGTCGGCCCAGTGCAGGTCCTCGATGAAGACGACGAGGGGCCGGTCGGCGGCCACGCGTTCGACGAGCGTGAGGATCTCCTCGTACAGGCGGTGCTTGCCGCCTTCGGCCTCGCCCGGCTCGCCGAGCTCGGGGAACCAGCGGGCCAGTTGCCGGTAGGGGCCGGGCAGCACGCCGTCCAGGCGGATCAGGCGGCGCAGTACGGTGACGAACGGCGCGTACGGCAGGGCGTCGCTGCCGAGCTCGGCGCAGGCGCCCTCGGCCACGCGCACGCCGGGCCCGAGTGAGCGGGCGAACTCGGCGAGCAGCCGTGACTTGCCGATCCCGGCCTCCCCCGCCACCAGCGCCACCGCCGGCCCCTGCCCGACGGCGGCCTCCAGGGCCGCGGCCAGGGCGCCCGACTCCTCGCCCCGGCCGACGAACACCGGGCTGACCACGCGTTCCGCCACCACCGCGCCAGCATATAAATAGGCAGATCGCCTGATGCGCGGCGCCTGTTTACCCGGTCAGGCTACGAGGCATGACAACGACTTACCCGCTGCGGGTCATCACCGCCGACCAGGTCGACGCGTGGGCTCGCATGGTCACCACGACGTACGGCCAGGACTGGATCGAGGGCGGCCTCAGGAACGCCGCCGTCTCGCTCGATCCCGGTCGCACGCTGGCCGCCTTCGACGGCGGGGACATCGTCGGCGGCGCCTCCGTCTACGGGCGCGTCATGACGGTCCCCGGCGCGACGGTACCCGTCGCCGGGATCACGCTGGTGGCGGTGCTGCCGACGCACCGGCGCCGCGGCATCCTCACCGCGATGATGCGCGAGCAGCTCACCGGCCTGTACGAGTCGGGCGGCGAACCGGTCGCGGCGCTCAACGCGGCCGAGGCGACGATCTACGGGCGGTTCGGGTACGGGGTGGCCAGCCAGGTGGCCGAGATCCGGGGGGACAAGAGGTTCATGGCGCTGCGGCCCGGCGCCGATCTCGGTGACGGGACGATCCGGCTGCTGGGCCGGCAGGAGGCGCTGCCGTTGCTGGAGAAGACCTACGACGTCGCCCGGCGGGACGGGGCCGGGTGGGTGGACCGGACGGAGCGGTTCTGGCGGGCGCGGCTGGCCGACGGGGAGCGGGTGCGTGAGGGCGGCGGGACGGCGCTGCGGTTCGCCGTGCACACCGAGCCGGGCGGGGAGGTGAGCGGGTACGTCCTGTACCGCTCGAAGCAGAAGGTGGTGCGGGTCGTCGAGCTCGTGTCCACCACGCGGCAGGCGTACGCCGCGCTGTGGCGTTTCCTCATCGACCTCGACGCCCACACCGGCCTGAGCTACGACGGCGCGGTGGACGAGCCCTTGAAGCACCTGCTGGCCGATCCGCGCGCGGCTCACACCACGGTGGTCGACAATCTGTGGGTGCGGCTGGTGGACGTGCCGCGGGCGCTGGCGGCCCGCCGCTACTCGGCGCCGCTGGACGTGGTCGTGGAGGTGCAGGATCCGTTCTGCCCGTGGAACGCCGGCCGTTACCGGCTGCGGGCCGGTGGGGAGGCGGTCACCTGTGAACGTACGCGGGCCGCTGCCGATCTGCGGCTGACCTCTGCCGAGCTGGGCGCGGCGTACCTGGGCGGCACCACCTTGTCGTCCCTGGCGGCGGCCGGCCGGGTCGAGGAGCTGCGGCCCGGGGCGGTCGCGGCGGCCTCGCGGGCCTTTCGCGGGGAGCGGGAGCCGTTCCACCCCTCGGGCGCGGCCTTCCCCGCCTTCTGAACCGCGCGATGTATGGCCTTCCCGCTGCTGCATCCCGTGCGGGAACGGGAGAGGCACGGCCGCCGGTGACGGTGGCCGTGCCTCTGGCCGGTGGTCAGGTCCGCGGGCGCCTCACTGGGGCATGAGGACCTTGTCGACGATGTAGACGGTGGCGTTGCTGGTCGGCACGTTGCCGCAGACGATCTTGGCGTCGTTGACGGTCAGGTCGTCGCCGGTGCCCTTGACGGTCAGCTCGCCGCCCTCGAGTGTCTTGAGCGTGGCTCCTTCCTTCAGGTCGTCGGGTCCGAGCTTGCCTTCGACGACGTGGTAGGACAGGGCCTTGGTCAGGATGGTCTTGTCGGCCATGATCTTGTCGCGGGCGTCCTTCGGGATGGCCTCGAAGGCGGCGTTGTCGGGTGCGAAGACGGTGATGTCCTGGGCGGAGTTGAGCTTCTCCTCCAGACCGGCCTGCTTGATCGCCTCCGACAGCATGGACAGGTCCGTGACCTTCGACAGGGCGGTGGCGACGGGCTGGTCGGCGCTGCCGGTGAGGCTCTCCTCCAGTGGCGCGCAGCCGGGGCCGGACGGGCTCGCGGTGGCTCCCGGTGTGCTCTCCCCCGGTGTCGTCTCGCCCGGGGCGGGTTCGTCGGTCGCCGTCTCCTCGGGTCCCGTCTCCTCCGGCGTCGTCTCCTCGGGCGCGGTCTCCTCAGGTGAGGTCTCTTCGGGTGAGGTCTCGGTCTCTCCCGGCATGGTGGTGGTCTCGCCCGGCACCGGTGAGCCTTCCGGCTCTGGGGTGAGGGCGGAGGCGGCCGTGGTCCCGGCGGTGGCGGTGGTCAGCGCCAGTGCCGCTGCGAGAAGCACTCGTTTCACTGGTGTCCCCCGAATCTTTCGAGCCGGCGGGCGGGCCCGCTGCGGCTCCGATCGACGCAGAACTCATCGTGCGAGTGCTTCCAGTGTCCGTGCTGGCAGGAGAAGCCCAAGTACGGTGCCCGCTATGAGGCGACAAAGTAGGTAATGGTCGGTTAATGCGGGGGCGGCGATCGCCGTTCAAACCCCCTTCCGGCGGCCTTCTTCGCGGACCGCCACAGGCGCCCGGCGGCCCGGGCCGCGGGACGAGGCGGCCTGGCCGGGCAGGCGGCGCCGGGTGACGTCCTGGACGCGGCAGGAGCCGAGCGCGCGCACGTGGCGGGCTTCTCGGCCGGCGCCTGGACCGCGGTCTGGGCCGCGGTGAGCCGGCCACCCGGTCAGGGCGGCCGGCTCACGGCGAGAGGCACGGCGAGCATCATGGCGGGAAGCGCGGGACGGACGGCGGGAAGGTGGCGGGCATGCCCCGGCAGGTGGACCATGAGGCGCGGCGGCGCCGGCTGACCGAGGCGCTGCTGCGCAGCGCCGGCACCCGCGGCCTGCGGGTGGTGTCGATGCGGGAGATCGCCGCCGAGGCCGGGGTGTCGCTGCGCGTCGTGCAGTACTACTTCGCCGGCAAACAGGCCCTGCTCGAATCCGGGCTCGCCGAGCTGGGCGCCCGCATGGACCGCCGGGTCAGGCGGCGCATCGCCGCCGCGGGCGAGCTGACGGCGCGGGGCGTGCTGGCCGCCGTCCTGGCCACGATCGTGCCCTGCGACGAGGACAGCCGCCTGGACTCCATGGCCTGGACCGCCTACTTCACCGCCGCGCTCACCGACCCGGCGCTCGCCGCGGCCGGGCTGCCCCTGCCCGGCGCGCTGGAGAACGTCCTCACCGCCCGGCTGGCCGGCGCGCAGCGGGCCGGGCAGATCCCGCCGGGCCGTGACCCGCGTACCGAGGTAGCCGCCCTGCTGGCCCTGGCCAACGGCCTGACCTCCAGTGTCCTCAGCGGGCAGCGCGACCACCGGGCCGCCATGGAGATCGTCGCCTACCAGCTGGACCACCTGTTCGGCCCCGAGCCGTCGTCCTGACCGGGACCGGCGGTCACGCTGGGCGACGGGGTGCGGGCGGATCGTGGCGCGGGCGGGGTGTCGTTGAGGGGGCGGGGGTTTGGATCGCGGTTGGGCGGGGTTGTTCAAAGGCCATGACGGTGACTCCTGCCCTGGGCGTGACCTGCGAAGACGGGCCGCGGGGCGATGCTGGGGGTGTGCCGGAGCACGCCGCGTCGCCGGGGTGACGAAGCGGGTGGGTCTCCGGCGCGGGTGGTGCGCTCGTCAAGGAGGGCGTGTCATCGCTGGGGGCCCGGGCAGCTCCCCCGCCCGGGCCCCTTCGGCGGGGCCTCTAACGGTGGAGTCCCTTCGCGGGCCCGCCGGCGCGTTCCTCCCGGCGGGGTCTCCGGTGGCCGGCGGGCCCGGCCCGCGCGGGCCGGGATTTTCGGCCGCGGGACGGCCGGGGTGCATGCGGAGGCTCCACCCACCCTGCGGGATTTTTCCGGCAAAGTGGGTCATTTGGGTCCGCGTGGTGCGGTTTTTTGCGGTGAATCGTCACGAGCAGTAGAGGATTCGTGTCAGCATCGATGACATGTATGGGTCATATGGGATTGCCGTAAATGGGTGTGACCGGTGGGACCACCGGCTGTCCGCCCGGTAGTCCCCGCCCCGGTGCCACTGCTCCCCCTGCCTGGAAAGAAGTCCCGCGTTGCGTATCTTGCTGCTCTGCTCCTCCTTCAACGGCCTGACCCAGCGTGCCTGGCTGGAGTTGCGCCGGGCCGGTCATGACGTGAGCGTCGAGCTGGCCGTCTCGCAGGAGGCGATGGTGGAGGCGGCCGAGCTGGCCAAGCCGGACCTGATCATCTGCCCGTTCCTGAAGGAGCGGGTGCCGGACGGCTTGTGGCGGGCCTACCGTACGGTGATCATCCACCCGGGGCCTCCCGGGGACCGGGGGCCCTCCTCGCTGGACTGGGCGATCGCGGACGCCGAGCCGGAGTGGGGGGTCACGGCGCTGCAGGCGGTGGAGGAGATGGACGCGGGCCCGATCTGGGGGTTCCGGACGTTCCCGATGCCGGCCGAGCCGCCGCGCAAGTCGGCGCTGTACAACGGGCCGGTGGCCGACGCGGCGGTGGAGCTGGTGGCCGAGGTGGCGGCCAAGGCGGGCGAGTCCTCGTTCGTGCCGGAACCGCTGGACTACCGCTCCCCCGAGGTGCGCGGGCGGCTGCGGCGGGCGATGCGGCACTCCGACCGGGAGTTCTCCTGGGAGGAGCCGACGCAGGACATCGTGCGGCGGGTGCGGGCGGCCGACGGCGCGCCGGGTGGGCGGGCGCGGCTGTGCGACCTGCCGGTACGGGTGTTCGACGTCTACCGCGGGCCCGAGCTGGAGGGCACGCCCGGGCAGGTGGCGGCGCGGCGTGAGGGCGCGGTGCTGGTGCACACCGGCGACGGCACGGTGTGGGTCGGCCACCTGAGGCTGGAGAAGGAGGGCGCGATCAAGCTGCCTGCGGCGATGGCGCTGGGCGAGCTGGTGGCGCAGGTGCCGGAGCGGTCGGGCTACAGCGAGATCACCTACGACCGCAGCGAGGGCGTCGGCGTGGTCAGCTTCGACTTCTACAACGGGGCCATGTCGACCGATCAGTGCCGGCGGCTGGCCTCGGCGCTGCGCTACGCGGTGGCGCAGGACACGCGGGTGCTGGTGGTGCGGGGCGGTGAGGTGTTCTCCAACGGCATCCACCTGAACGTGATCGACGCGGCCCGCCATCCGGAGCTGGAGGCGTGGATGAACATCAACGCCATCAACGCGGTGTGCCGGGAGATCGCGGCGTGCACGACGCAGCTGGTGGTGGCCTCGATCGGGGGCAACGCGGGCGCCGGCGGGGTGATGATGGGGCTGGGCGCCGACCGGGTGATCATCCGTGACTCGGTGGTGCTGAACCCGCACTACCGCACGATGGGGTTGTTCGGGTCGGAGCTGTGGACGTACACGCTGCCGCGGCGGGTGGGCGCCGAGCGGGCGCGCCGGCTGACCCAGGACGCGCTGCCGATCGGGGCGGCCGAGGCGGTGGAGTGCGGGCTGGCCGACCGGGCGCTCGGCGGGTCGCGGCTGGACTTCGAGCGGCGGGTGCTGGAGTACGCCGAGCGGCTGGCCGCCGATCCGGGTTATGATCGGTTGCTGGCCGGTCGGCGGTCGGTGCGCGAGGTGGACGAGCGCCGCAAGCCGCTCGACGCCTACCGCGCCGAGGAGCTGGCCGAGATGAGCCGCGACATGTTCGACGACCGCAGCGGGTTCCGTGAGGCCCGGCGGGCGTTCGTGCACAAGGCGAAGGCGCAGGCGACGCCGGAGCATCTGGCGCGTCATCGGGAGTTGTCCGGCGCGTCGGCCCCCAGTGGCACCGGGGCATCTCATATGTGAGATATGGTCTGCTGTTGTGGCAGATGATTACCTTGTGCGGATCGGGCGGCTGATCCGGGACGCGCGCCAGCATCGCGGATGGACGCAGCTGCAGCTGGCCGACGCGCTGGCGACGAGTCAGAGCGCCGTCAACCGGATCGAGCGCGGCAACCAGAACATCAGTCTTGAGATGATCGCCCGTATCGGCGAGGCGCTCGACAGCGAGATCGTCTCGCTCGGCTACGCCGGGCCGATGCATCTGCGGGTGGTGGGCGGGCGCCGGCTGTCGGGCAGCATCGACGTCAAGACGTCCAAGAACGCGTGCGTGGCGCTGCTGTGCGCGTCGCTGCTCAACTCCGGCCGTACGATCTTGCGGAAGGTCGCCCGGATCGAGGAGGTCTACCGCATCCTGGAGGTGCTCGCCTCGATCGGGGTGCGGGCGCGGTGGATCAACGAGGGCAGCGACCTGGAGATCGTGCCTCCGGCCCGGCTGGAGCTGGAGGCGATGGACACCGAGGCGGCCCGGCGCACCAGGAGCGTGATCATGTTCCTGGGGCCGCTGATGCACCGCACCGAGCAGTTCCAGATCCCGTACGCGGGCGGCTGCGACCTCGGCACCCGTACCGTGCAGCCGCACATGTCGGCGCTGCGCCACTTCGGGCTCGACATCACCGCGACCGGCGGCTTCTACCACGCGCGGGTCGACCGCGGCGCGGCGCCGGCCCGGCCGATCGTGCTGACCGAGCGCGGCGACACCGTCACCGAGAACGCCCTGCTGGCCGCGGCCCGCCACGACGGGGTGACGGTCATCCGCAACGCCTCCTCCAACTACATGGTCCAGGACCTGTGCTTCTTCCTGGAGCAGCTCGGCGTGCGGGTCGAGGGCATCGGCACCACGACCCTGACCGTGCACGGGCTGGCCTCCATCGAGCGTGACGTCGACTACTCGCCGTCCGAAGACCCGGTCGAGGCGATGAGCCTGCTGGCCGCCGCGGTGGTGACCTCCTCGGAGCTGACGATCTGCCGGGTGCCGGTGGAGTTCCTGGAGATCGAGCTCGCGGTGCTGGAGGAGATGGGGCTCGACCACGACCGGGGGCGCGAATACCCGGCGGCCAACGGCCGTACCCGGCTGGTCGACCTGACGGTGCGGCCCTCGAAGCTCATCTCCCCCATCGACAAGATCCACCCCATGCCGTTCCCCGGCCTGAACATCGACAACGTGCCCTTCTTCGCCGCCATCGCCGCCTCGGCGCAGGGCTCGACACTGATCCACGACTGGGTCTACGACAACCGGGCCATCTACCTGACCGAGCTCACCCGGCTCGGCGCCTCGGTCAAGCTGCTGGACCCGCACCGGGTGCTGGTGGAAGGGCCGACGCGCTGGCGCAGCGCGGAGATGATGTGCCCGCCGGCGCTGCGGCCGGCCGTGGTGGTGCTGCTGGCCATGATGGCGGCCGAGGGCACCTCGGTGCTGCGCAACGTCTACGTCATCAACCGCGGCTATGAGGACCTGGCCGAACGGCTGAACGCCCTGGGCGCCAGGATCGAGACCTTCCGCGACATCTGACTTTTCGTCGGTGGCGGCCGATACCGTCGTCCTTGGATCTTCGTGACGCGAGGAGAAGGGGGTTGCCGGTGCGGCCTGCGGAGCTCGACCGGTTGACGGTGGCGGAGGCGGCGGACCGCTATGTGGAGCTGGTGCGAGCCAGGACACTGACGGGGGCGCTGTCCCCCGCCACGGCCGAGGTCTACGCGCGCGACGTTGGCACGCTGGTGGAGCTGGCCGGGGCCGACGTCGTGCTGGACGACCTGACGGGCGCCGACGTGGACGCGATCCTGCTGGCCTTCGCCCGCAAACCGGACGGCCGCACCACAGCCGGCCGCGCGGCGGGCGGCGCCGGGGCAGCAGGCGCGGGAGCAAGCGGCGCGAGGGCGGGTGGGGCCGGAGCAAGCAGCACGGGGGCGAGAGGCGCTGGCGGGGCCGGAGCACGATCAGGACAGTCTCCGTCGTCACAGGCACGCTTCCGGCGCTCGATCTCCGCGCTGTTCAAACACGCCGCCCTGGCCGGATGGGTGCAGCTCAACCCGATGACCCGCTCGGCCGTGACCGCCAAGGAACGCGGCGGGCTGCGGCCGGAGCGCCGGGCCCTGACCCGCGAGCAGGCCCAAGGGCTGATCGGGGCCGCCCGCGAACTCCCGCAGGCCCAGGCCGACCAGAACAAACGCCGCGACCAGCGCACGGAGCTGCGCGACGCGGTGATCGTGCTGCTGCTGACCACCGTCGGGCCGCGCGTGTCGGAGCTGGTGCGCGCCAACGTCGAAGACTTCTTCACCAACGACGGCGTCCGCTACTGGCGCATCTTCGGCAAGGGCGGCCGCACCCGCGACGTGCCACTGCCCGGCGACGTGGCCCTGGTGCTGCAGGAATACCTCACGCGCGGACGGCCGGACGGGCAGGACAAGGCGCTGCTGCTGTCCTGGCGCGGCCGGCGCCTGGCCCGCGGCGACGTCCAGGCCGTGATCGACCGCGTGCAGCGGCGGGTGGACCCCGACCAGCGGCGCACGGTCACCCCCCACGGCCTGCGCCACACCACCGCCACCCACCTGCTGGCCGACGCCGTCGACATGGACGCGGTACGGCGGGTGCTCGGTCACAGCGACCTGTCCACGCTCGGCCGCTACCGCGACGACCTGCCGGGCGAGCTGGAGGTCGCCATGCGCACCCACCCCCTGCTCCGCGACCGCCCGCCCACCTGACCGCGGACGAGCCCGCAGGCCGGGAGAGGTGGTCAATCGGCATCCGCGTCCCAGGCAGGCCATCAGGGGTGGTCAGCGGAAGTCGGCGGCGTGCTCTCGCGCCCATTCGGCGAAGGTCTGGGCGGGTCGTCCGGTGAGCTTGCCGACGATGACGGAGGTCTCGGGCACGGCCTCGGCGCCCGCCGTCCACGCGCGCATGATGGCCTCCACCCCCATCGCGGGCATCGCCCGGCCCAGGTCGGCCCGCGCCTGCTCGGGGGGGACCACCTCGATCGGGATCCGCCTGCCGGCGGCGGGCAACGTTTCCGGCACCTCCAGATCCGCCGCCACATGAGAGGCGTCCGGCGTCCTGCTCGTCAGCCGGACCGGCACGCCCGACGCGGTCAGGCCCGCGGCGACGTGGCGGCCGATGCTGCCCCGGGCGCCGAAGACGACAGTGATCATGGTGTGGGCCTCTCCTCATCCTCGGTGAGCAGTGCGACGAGCTGGGTGCGCAGGAGCCGCCGGGTCTCCGGTGAGAGGGGGTCGCCGCCGAGGATGTCGCGGACCAGCTGCGGCATCGTGATGGGCGCGAAGATGATCGCGTAGGCGGCCAGGAGCGCGAACGCGGGATCGAGCCCGGCGCGGATCTCACCGTCCTGCCGGCGTCGGCGGGTCCTGTCCACTGACGCCGCCATCGCCTCCCGCTGCCGCTCCGCGTCCCGCCCGCCCTCTTCGGCGTCGGTGAACGGGCAGTCGCCCAGGGCCTGCCAGACCACGAGCCTGGCCCAGTCGGGCTGATCGAGTGTCGCGTCGAGCTGCGCGCCGAGAGACTCGGCGAACGACGCCCCGGGCGGGACGAGCTCCGCCTGCGCCTCCCGCCACCGGCGCCGGAGCTCGTCGAGCAGCCCCTGTTTGCCGCCGAAGTAGTAGGAGATGAGCTGCTGGTTGACGCCCGCCCGCGCGGCGATGCCCGCCGTCCGGGCCCTGGAGGGCTCTGGGCCGCCTCGTCGGTGCGGACGGCACCGCGCCCCGACGAGGCGGAGGCCGTCAAGCCGGGAGGGGCGGGGCCTCCGGGTCGTGGCCGAGGGTGGCGCGCAGGGAGCTCAGCGCCTCCGGGAGCAGGTCGCGCAGGGCCCGGGTCTCGCCTGGGCGTGTCCAGGCCCGGAAGGCCACCTGCTGGGCGAGCATGGCGACGCTGGCGGCGAGGTATGCGGCTTCCGGATCTCCGCCCCGCGCCCGCAGCGCGGCCGCGATGGCCTCGGTGAGCGCGGCGTGCTTGCCCAGCTCGCGTTCCAGCAGCTCCGGGTTGGCGGCGATGACGGCGTAACGGTGCCTCACCACGGCCCGGCGATGCTCGAACATCTTGTCGGCGACGGCCTCCAGCGCGCGCATGACGACGTCGAGCGGCGGCAAGGCTTCGTCGCCGGCCGCGATCTCGCCGATGATCTCCTGCTGCAGCTCCGAGCTCAGCCCGAACAGCACCTCGCGCTTGTCGCTGAAGTGATTGAAGAACGTTCGCTGGGTGAGCCCCGCTCGCTGGACGATCTCGGCGACCGTCGTGCGCTCGAAGCCCTGTTCGTCGAAGAGCTCGAGCGCGGCGGCCTGCAGGCGATCGACGGCGCCCGGTTTCCATCGCGGCATGCCACGATTCTAACGCGACTTCACATTGTGCATTCATCGGTGCTAGCGTCATGATTACACAAGATGTAATCACTTTTGGGAGGTCTCCCCATGGTCAAGGTGTCGATCGTCGGCCCCGGCGACGGCGAGCTCATCGCCAACGGCCCGTCACAGATCCGGATCCTCGAAGACGGCAGCAACACCGATCACCGCCTGGGAATCGGCGAAGTCGTCATCCCCCCGCACACCCCCGGCCCGCCGCAGCACCGCCACGCCCAGCACGACGAAGGCTTCTACGTGCTGTCGGGCAACGTGCGCTTCACCATCGGGGTGGACGACCACGACGTCGGCCCCGGCACGTGGGTCACCGTCCCGCCGGGCGCGCCGCACACCTTCGCCAACCCGGGCGACGAGCCGGCGGTCATGCTCACCACCTTCACTCCGGACCTGTACGTGCAGTACTTCCGCGACCTCAAGGCCATGGTCGAGTCCGGCCGGCCCATGAACCGCGAGACCATGGCGCCGATCTGGAAGAACTACGCCACCGAACCGTCCACCGAATTCGCGCCCTGACCTCCCGCCGGGCAGGGGGCAGGGGGCAGGGGGGCGATCCGGCGGGCCAGGACCCTTGAGCCCGCCGCCCTCCCGGGCGCTTCGGTTCGGCGGGATTCGAGATGTCCTGATACGGTCACTGCAGGTGCGCCGGGAAGTCTGGTCGGCAGATCCCCGTCCCGTCGCCTGAAGGATGTGCTCACATGCGCACCCGTGACCTGCCCGCCGGCGTTCCCCTGCCCGATGACGACCGCCGCCTCCCGGCACCGGCGGCCCGGGCCCGGACGTCCGCGGCATGAGCGTCCTGTCCTGGGTCAGCGTGGCGGTCTTCCTGGCCTCCTACGCGCTGATCGCCACCGAGCGGATCCACCGGGTCGCCGCCGCGCTCGGCGGCGCGGGCGTCATGCTGGCCGTCCACGCCACCGGCGCCGAGGCGGCGTTCTTCTCCGAGCACTCCGGCATCGACTGGAACGTCATCTTCCTGCTGCTCGGTATGATGATCATCGTCGGCGTGCTGAAACAGACCGGCGTTTTCGAATATCTGGCCATCTGGGCGGCCAAGCGTGCCCGCGGGCGGCCGTTCCGGCTGATGGTGCTGCTGGTGCT
>NZ_JBEZFZ010000012.1:0-235497 GCF_040649735.1 Nonomuraea sp. NPDC048892
CCAGGTTGGTGTCGGCCGCCGCTAGTGCGGCGGGTGGTGGGGAGATGAGGACTCCGGCGAGTAACGCAAGGGCGGCAAGCAGTGCTCTCATGGGGATGGCCCTTCGGGTCAGGCGGATGGCCGAACCATAAGATGTCGAGCAGATAGCCGCAATATTTCGACGAGATTGCGCAAGGAAATAACTGGCCCCGAGCAAGTGATCGACGTCTTGTTCCAGGTAGGCGCAGGCGGCCGTCCTTTCGGCCGGTCCTGACTGGGCGCAAGGGATGACGTCGGATGAGCGCAAACGGCCGCAAGACTTGCGTTCGGCCATGGTCCGATCTTGCGCGCGTTCTCGTGTCCCGCTCCGTACGGTGGAGGCATGTTCTTCGAACCGCCACCCGCGCGGGAAGACGACTCCCCCGCGTCGAGGCCCGGCTTACCCGTCTGGTACGCCCCGCCCGCCGACCAGGCCGGCAGTGTGATGCTGCTCGGCGTGGTGCTGGCCCGCTCCCCCAACGCCGTCATCACCCTGTCGGGGATCACGGCGTTCTCCACCGGTTGCCTGCTGAACGTGGAGATCGCCACGCGGCGGCACACGCTGTCGGCCGACGGCTATCAGGCCCTCCAGATGTCCCTCCTCCCGATCATGGTGCCCGGGTTGACGTCCGGACGGCCGCTCCCGGAGGCTCTGCTGCGCTTCGGCGTGCGCTTCGCCGACGGCACCAAGGCCACCACCGTCGGGCAACGTTTCGAGCGGAGCCGGTTCACGCAGGAGGCGCCGCCGGGGCCCTGCCTGTTCTGGCTGCCCGGCGGCATGTCGATGCGCAGCGGCGACGAGAACGCCGCCTCCGTCACCCCGGTCGGGCTGTGGTTGTGGCCGCTGCCGCCCAAAGAGCACTTCGAGCTCGCCGTGGAGTGGCCGGCCGGCGGGGTCGAGCTGGGCTTCACCTCTCTGGACGGCTCGGCCATCGGGGCCGCCGCCGAACGTTCGGCCCCGTACTGGCCGCCGGAGCCCTGACGGCGCCTGTCGCATCGGGGTGTGGCATGGTGTCCCGATGCGGCGAAATCCCGGACCGGCGGCGGGCGAGCGAGGTCAGGAGTGAACCTGGGAGTCGTCGGGCAGGCGGCGGGCCTGTTCGCGGTCACCAACGTGGACGATCTGCTCATCCTGGCCCTGTTCTTCGCCCAGGGCGCCGGCCGCCGGAGCGCGGCGGCGCGGGTGGTCGCCGGCCAGTACCTGGGGTTCCTGGCCATCCTCGCCGCGCCGGCGGCCCGAAGGCGCCAGCTGCAGGGCCTGAAGAGCGGGCCCTGCATGCCTGGAGAACCTGCGCTCCGGGTCAGCTAGGTGGTCAGTCCCTCTTCGGCGAGCAGAGCGAGCAGACTTTCTGGCGGGTTGTCACCGAAGAGGCTCTCAACGAGTTCGTCGCCCTGGGGAGTTTCGCTCGTGCGCGGGAACATGGCCTGCTCGTACTCGGCGAGTGCGGCGTCGATGTCCTCGGGGTGCGCGGCGATGGCCTTGCCCAGCTCCGCGCCGTCGAACATGGCCAGGTTAGCGCCCTCGCCGTTCGGAGGCACCAGGTGCGCGGCGTCGCCGACCAGGGTCACACCCGGCACATGGTCCCACCGGTGCCCGACCGGCAGCGTATAGAGCGGGCGCAGGATCGGCCCGCTGTCGGCGTCCGTGATCAGCGCGGTGAGCTCCGGCGCCCAGCCGTCGAACTCCTGCACGACCCGGGCCGCGGCTGCGGCGTGATCGGAGAAGTCGATGGCGTCGAACCACTCCAGCGGCCTGGTGAGAGACACGTACGCATGCAGGGTGTTGCCGCTCTCGCGGTGAGCGACGATGGCGTTGCCGGGCGCGGGCGCGAACATCGAGCCGTCGCCGACCGCCCTCGCGGCCAATGGGTGGCGGGTCTCCGCGTCGTACAGGTACGTCTCGACGTACGACTCACCGGTGTACTCGGGGGTGGTGTCGGACAGCAGCCGACGGACCCGGGACCAGGTACCGTCCGCACCGACCAGCAGGCTCGTCTCGACCGTGGAGCCGTCGGCGAAGGTCACCTCGTGACGGCCGCCGCTGAGCGTGCGTACGCCGCTGACCTTGTGTCCCCAGCGGGGGGTTCCAGCCGGGAGGCCTTCCCCGCCGATCACGCCCGGACGCTGGTCGGCAACGCACGGGCCGCGCTCTGCCTGGCCCAGGGCGACGTGCCCGGCACGGAAAAGGCGCTGCGGGAGGCGTACGCGGCCGCGCTCGCCCAGACACGCGGGCGACAGCACTAGTCTGCCGTGCTGCTCGGGGCCGCCGCCCGGCTGCGGGGCGCGCACGACCACACCGATCCGCAGGTCCGCGAGCTCACCCGCCGGGGTCAGGCCGCGCTGGGTAGGGAAGAGTTCGCCGCGGCCTACGCGAAAGGCTGGGAGCTGGATGCTAAGACAGCCGTGACCGCAATTGACCCTGCCTCGGGACCATACGGCACCGTCCAGAGGTAGCTCGATCATCGGAGCCGTGTCGGCATGTCGGTAAGGGCGGCTCCACCAGCCGCCATCCTCGGCCGAGGTGCGCAAAAAGCACCGGGCCCGTCACGGACGCACCGAGACCGCGCCGATTCGCTGACAGATTCTCTGCCGGGGACATGTGAGGTGCGCTCTCCGGGGTGTCGGAATCAGGTGATTTCCCGACACCCCGCACCGCCCAGCAATCCGCGGGCGCCTGCGCCGGGGATGTACTTCGAGGTGCGGGCGGCTGGGCGGATCTCAGGCATTCCCGGCGGTCCCCGGCCTTCGGGGGCCTATCTCCCCCGGAGGCGCCGGAACCCGATGTAGGTGATGACCAGCGCGACGACGAGCACCACCGGGCCGACGACGGCCCAGGTGGTGACGCCGCTCATCGCGCTGCCGCCGACGATGCCCAGCCCTTGGAGCGTCCACAGGACGCCGGTCGCGGCGAGGAGTAACCCGATCGCGACGATGATCCGTGCCTTCATGTCCCTACTCCCAGCTCGCCGATCACCTGTGCGGTGCTCGATACCGGCCACCGGAGCCGTAAGGTACAGCCTGCACCACCGCCCCGGTGCCCGTCCGGCAGCGGGACGGATTCACCGTTAGCAGATCTTCCCGCGGACGCGGTGCCGCCCAGCTCGGGCTCCGCGCCGGTTCGCCGGGTCAGGGGCCGCGGAACGTGGCGCGGTAGGCGCTGGGTGAGACCCCCAGTTCGTCTTTCAGATGCAGGCGCATCGAGCCGGCGGTGCCGAAGCCCGCGGTGACGGCGATCTCGTCGATGGGCAGGTCGGTGCGTTCCAGGAGGGTGCGGGCCCGCTCGATGCGCTGCTGGGTGAGCCACCGCCCCGGCGAGGTGCCGATCTCGTCACGGAAGCGCCGGGTGAACGTCCGCGTGCTGGTCGATTCCTGGGCCGCCAGTTCCTGGAGCGTGACGGGCCGGTGCAGGTTCTCCAGCGCCCACCGGCGGGCCTTGCCGGTCGAGGAGGTCCTCGGGTCCGGCATCGGCCGCTTCACGTATTGGGCCTGGCCGCCCTCGCGGTGTGGCGGGACGACGGAGCCGCGCGCCACGTCGTTGGCGACCGCCGCGCCGTGGTCGCTGCGGACCATGTGCAGGCACAGGTCGATGCCCGAGGCCCCGCCGGCGGAGGTGAGGACGCCGTCGTCGTCGGTGTAGAGGACGTCCAGGTCGAAGGCGACGTCCGGGAATCGCTCGCGGAACCGGGCGGACGAGCGCCAGTGCGCGGTCGCCCGCCGCCCGGCGAGCAGGCCGGCCGCGGCCAGCACGAACGATCCCGAGCAGATCGAGGCGATCCGCGTGCCGGGCCGGATCCGCGCCAGCGCGGCGGCGAGCGAGGGGTCGAGCGGCTCGTTCCGGGGCTCGAAGTCGTCCGCCGAAGCCGGGACGATGACGGTTTCAGCCTCGGCCAGCGCCTCGGGGCCGTGCGCGACGGCGAGGGTGAAGTCGGCGTCGGTGCGGACGTCCCCTGGCTCGGGTGCGCAGGTCACGACCTCGTAGAGCGCGGCGCCGGCGGCCGAGCGCGCCTGGCCGAAGATCCGGTGCACGATGCTGAGCTCGAAGGACAGAACCCGCTCACGGGCCAGGACCGCCACTCGGTGACGCGCGTCACCGGTGAAAACAGCCATGGCCCGATCTTCGCACATGTTGTCCATCAGGCCAGTCGTCGGGGCGGTGCCGCACGGAGCAGCCTTGACGTCATGAACGTTCTCTGGATTCTCGCCCACCCCGAACCGCGCTCGCTCAACGGCTTTCTGGCCACGGAGGGGCAGCGCACGCTCCGTGCCGAAGGTCACCGGGTCGAGGTGTCGGACCTGTACGCGATGGGCTGGAACCCCGTCGTCGACCCCGCCGGCTACGCCCACCACCCGGCGGAGCGGTTCCAGGTCGCCGCCGCCGCGAAGCAGGCGTACGAGAGCGGCGCGCTGGGCGTCGACATCCGGGCCGAGCAGGAGAAGATCGACCGGGCGGACACCATCGTCATCCAGTTCCCGATGTGGTGGTTCGGCATGCCCGCCATCCTCAAGGGCTGGTTCGACCGGGTCTGGCACCAGGGCTACGCGTACGGGTCGCGCGGCCCGAACGGCGAGTGGATCGGCTACGGGGACGGGTTCCTCGCGGGCAAGCGTGCGCTGGCGGTGGTGACCATGGGCGGGCCGGCGTGGTTCTACGGCGAGCGGGGCATCCACGGAGCCGTCGGCGAGCTGCTCTTCCCGTTGCAGCACGGCACCCTGTTCTACGCGGGCGCGGAGGTGCTGCCCCCGATGCTGATCACGGGCGCCGACAGGTTCACGCCCGAGGAGGGCGAGGCGGCGGCCAAGGAGCTGGGCGAGCGCCTGCTGGCGATTCCGGCGACCCGGCCGATCGCGTACCGGAGGCAGAACGGCGGGGACTACGACGACGACTTCGTGCTGCGACCGGACGTGGCACCGGGCCTGACCGGGCTGGGAGCGCATGTGGCCTGACGTCCGGCAGGGGTGTGCGGGCGCCCGTCCCCTGGGCGGGCGCCCGCGGTCCCGGGGGTCAGCAGTTGGTCTTCTTCTTGGTCAGGACGACCTTGTCCGGCATGGAGTAGCCGACCTTCTTCTTGCCGCTGGTCTTCGCGTTGACCCCGACGCACTTCCAGAAGAAGTTGTGGTTCTCCTTGACGAACTTCAGCTCGATCCACCGCTTCTGGTTGCAGTGGTTGTTGAAGTACACGGTGGTGGAGACGTTGCCGTCGCCCCAGGAGACGTTGATCTTGTTTCCCTTGGGCGAGGTGCACGAGGCGGACTTGCGGTGCACACTGAGCGTCCCCGCCTCGGCCGTCGCGGCGGACGAGGACGGGGCGGCGGCGTTCGCCGGGGTGGACACGGTCAGCATCGCGAGGGCGGCGCCGGCTCCGGCCAGCGCGGGAACGAGCTTCGAGTACCTCATGATCATCTTCCTGTCTCGGTGACGTGGCGATCCGGGCCCCGGACCGGCTTCGCCTGCCGCTCCCGTCGGGCGGCGACCTCGGCTACGGGGCTCGTTCACCACGCTGACCGCCGGCTCCGCGAGACGGCAAGGGATCTTTGTCCGGAGTACATCCAGCGAACTCTGGACGAACTCCGGACATTTCAACCGCGCACGTCAGCGGGCTCCGGCTCCGGCGAAGGGCATGTGGACGCCCGGCACGTACGCGGGGAAGGGCTGGTAGACGTTCACGCCCGGGTCGCCGCGCAGCAGCAGGGCGGAGACGAACGGCTGCTCCTCGCTGGTGATCCTGGTCGAGGTCGGGATGTAGCGGATGGTCAGGCCGCAGCGGCGCCTGGGCGAGGTGTTGGCGTTGGAGGCGTGCAGGATGTTGGGGTGGTGCACCTCCACGTCGCCGGGCGCCAGCACCAGGTCCACCGCCTTCGACTCGTCCACCGTCACCGCGCTCTCCGAGCCGAGCACGTTGTCGACGTCGTCGCGCGGGCGCAGCTCGTGCAGGTCCTGCCGGTGCGAGCCGGGGATCACGCGCAGGCAGCCGTTCTCGGTCGTCGCCTCGTCCACCGCCAGCCAGAGCGTGACCACGCGCATCGGCTCCAGCGGCCAGTACGCGCCGTCCTGGTGCCACAGGACGGGTTTGCCGGACAGCGGCGGTTTGCTGATGTAGTGCGAGGCGAACAGCGCGATGTCGGGGCCGACGAAGAGCTCGGCCAGGTCGAGCAGCCGCGGGTCGCTGACGAGGCGCACCCAGAAGGGGTCGCCGGCGACGAGTTCGGTGCCCAGGTCCTCGCCGTGCCTGTCGGGGTGCCTGGCCTGCAGCCAGGAGACGTGCTCGCTCGCCTCGGCGACGAGATCCCGGTCGAGTACGTCGCGGAAGATCGTGTAGCCGTCGCGGTCGTAGTCCTGGAGGGTCCGGTCGACTTCCGTGATCACCATGTGCTCCTCTGGAGGCCGTGGGCAGGGCGTCCATCCGGATTCTTCGGTCTCCGCGGCCCGCGTTACTAGTACTCGGCGCTCCATAACTATTAATTTCCTGGCATGTCGACGATCCTGCGCTGGGCCGAGTTCGCCGCGGGACTGCCGTACCACGCGGCCCTCGTACCGGTGACCGGAGGCCGCCGCGACCGGCCCGAGCCGCACACGCACGCCGACTTCCACGAGCTGGTGCTCGTCACGGCGGGGGCGGGCGCGCAGCGGGTGGGCGAGACGGAGATGCCGCTGCGCGCGGGCGATCTCGCCCTGGTACGCCCCCAAGACCGGCACGAGTTCACCGCCACGGCCGCGGGCATGCGCTTCGTCAACATCGCCTTCCCCAGCGAGCGCTGGCGCGCCTTCGCCGACCTGGCCGGGCTGGCGGGCACGGCGGAGTGGGACCGGCGCGGCCTGCCGCTGGTCGCGCGGACGGACCTGGACGGGCCGGTCGCCGCGGAGTTCGCCCGGATGCTGGGCGCCTACACCGGCACGCCGCGCGTGCTCGACCTGGTCACACTCTGGACGGCGGTGGTCCCGGTGCTGGAGCGGGCGGACGGCACGGCCGTGGACCGGCGGCCCGGCTGGCTGGTATCGGCCTGCGTGGCGATGAGCCGCGAGGAGAACCTGCGCGAGGGGCTGCCCCGGCTGCTGGCGCTGACCGCGGTCAGCGCGGGCCATCTGGCCCGCTCGATGCGCCGCCACTACGGCTGCACTCCGGTCGCGTTCGTGGCCGGGCGCAGGCTGGAGCACGCGGCCCTGCTGCTGACCACGACGACGGAGGGCATCGGGCGGATCGCCCAGCGCTGCGGCTTCTCCGGCCAGTCGTATTTCGGGCGGCTCTTCCAGCGGAGATACGGGATGGCGCCGCGCGACTACCGGGAGGCGGCGCGGCGGGCGGTGGTCCCCGCGGCTATGGACAGCCAAGATATCAAGTGATTAGATGACTCGCCACGGGCCCGTTTCACCCCCACCGTGAGCACGTTGTGAGCGAACAGGAGGCCGGGCATGAGCCGGTCGCGTCCCTTGCTTGCCGCCGCCCTCGTCTCCCTCCTCCTTGCCGGCTGCTCCTCCGGCGGCGGCACACCGCAGGCCGCCAGGACGGAGCTGAGCCTCTACAACGACAAGGGCGCGTGGAGCAAATACTTCGACGAGATGGGCGCGCTGTCCAAGCAGCAGATCGGCCTGTCCATGAAGCCGGTCGGCTACACCGACGAGCCCACGTACCAGGCGTTCATCAAGGCCTCCTTCCGCACCGACGTCAAGCCCGACCTGTTCACCTGGACCACCGGAGGGCGGCTGGCGGAGATCGTCGCGCAGAAGCAGGTGGCGGAGACCACGTCGTTGTGGCAGGAGGCGATCAGGAGCGGGGACCTGCCGGCCGGCCTCGCCGATTACTACACCGTCGGCGGCAAGCAGTACTGCGTGCCGCTGAACGCGGCGTACTGGGGGATGTTCTACAACAAGAAGGTCTTCGACAAGTACGGGCTCAAGCCCCCGCAGACCTGGGACGACCTGGTCGCCACCGCCGAGACGCTGAAGAAGAACGGCGTCAAGGCGTTCTACCACACCAGCGTGCTGTTCTCCTTCGTCTGGTTCGAGCAGCTCCTCGCCGGCACCGACCCCGACCTGTACGATCGCCTGTCAACCGGCCAGGCCAAGTACACCGACCCCGGCGTGGTCCAGGTGATGCGGCGGTGGAAGTCGATGATCGACGCCGGCTGGTTCACCAACCCCGGCGACAAGACCGATCCGGCCGACCTGCTCAAGTCCGGCAAGGCGGCGATGGTGTCGTCCGGCACCTGGTTCAACACGAGCATGACCCAGCGCAACATGAAGGCGGGCACCGACTACGGCTTCTTCGTGATCCCGAACGTCAACCCGGCGCTGCCCAAGACCTCGATGATCTTCGAGAGCGGCCCGCTCTGCTCGCTGGCCAAGGCGCCCGACCCGGCGGCCAGCATGAAGTACCTCAAGTGGTGGGTGGGCGCCTCCGCGCAGGAGAAGTGGGCCACGGCCAGGGGCGACGTCTCGGCCAACCCGAAGGTCGCCATCGCCGACCAGGCCATCGCCGAGATCGGCCGGGCGGCGGGCAGAGGCGAGCACCGGCTGGTCAACCGCTACTTCGAGGCCGCGCCGCCCCCGGTGCTGACGGCCGCGCTCGACGGCTTCAGCGCCTTCGTCGTCGACCCGGCCGGCTACCCGGAGGTCCTGACCGGCATCCAGGCCGCCGCCGACGAGTACTGGAGCACCCACAAACCGGGCGACTGACCTGGTGATCGGCTCCCGGCGCCGGGCGGTCTAGCGGTCGGCGCCCGCGGGGACCGGGGTGAAGTCGCGGTGGCCCACCACGTCGGCGGCGGCGGAGGCGAGGTGGTCGAGGTCGCCTGGGGTCAGCTCGACGCCGAGGGCGGCCACGTTCTCGTCGAGCCGCTCGCGCCGGCGGGTGCCGGGGATCGGCACGACCCCCTGAGCCAGCAGCCAGGCCAGGGCGAGCTGGGCGACGGTGATCCCCTTGGCGGCGGCGAGGGCCTCGATCCGGTCCACCAGGGCGCGGTTGGCGGCGAACGCTTCGGGCTGGAAGCGGGGCAAACCCCTGCGGGCGTCGTCGGGGGCCAGCTCGTCCAGGCTGCGCAGGCCGCCGGTGAGCACGCCGCGCCCGAGCGGGGAGAAGGCGACGAAGCCGATGCCGAGCTCGTCCATGACCGCCTTCTCGCCGTTGTGCAGCACGTCCGGCGAGAAGAGGGAGAACTCCGACTGCACGGCGGCGAGGGGGTGCACCGCGTGCGCCCGCCTGATGGTCGCCGCCGAGGCCTCCGACAGCCCGATGTGGCGGACCTTGCCGGCCTGCACCAGCTCGGACATCGCACCGACCGACTCCTCGATCGGCACGTCCGGGTCCACCCGGTGCAGGTAGTACAGGTCGATGACGTCGGTGCCGAGGTGGCGCAGCGACCGGTCGGCGGCGCGCCTGATGTAGGCGGGGGTGCCGTTGCGGCCGTGCACGGTGCCGTCGTCGTCGGTCTCCGCGGACGCCTTGGTGGCCAGGACGATCTCGTCGCGGCGGTCGCCGAGGGCGCGGGCGATCAGCTTCTCGTTCTCGAACGGCCCGTACGCCTCCGCCGTGTCGATGAAGGTGACGCCGGAGTCGACGGCGTGCCGCAGGGTCGCGATGGACTCCCGCTCGTCGGTGCCGCCGTAGAAGGCGCTCATGCCCATCGCGCCGAAGCCGAGCGCGGACACGGTCAGCCCGTCGCCGAGTGGGGTGGTTCTCATGGGTTCTCCTGTTCGGTGACCGCCCGGTAGGCGGCGATCTTGGCGTCGATGGCGGCGAGATGGCGTTTGGTACGTTCCAGCCGTTCGATCACGCGCTCCCGGTGCCGGGACAGGAACGCCAGCCGTTCCGCCTCGGTCCCCTCGCGCCGGCTCAGCTCGGCGATCACGCGCATGTCGGCGATGGACATCCCCGTCTCGCGCAGCATGACCAGGCCGGCGATCCAGGCGAGGTCGCCCGCGCGGTAGCGGCGCCGGCCGCCGGGGTCGCGCGGAGCTGGATCGAGCAGGAGGCCCTCGCGCTCGTAGTAGCGCAACGCCTCGATGCCGACGCCGGTCACCCGCGCGACCTCGCCGATCGAGAGCCCCTCTGGCGGGATCTCGACGTCGAGCTGGGGAAGCAGCAACTCGCTCATGTCCCCATCGTGCGACCTGTAGCGCGCTACAGGTCAAATCGCCCCGCCGCCGGTCCGCACCCGCAGGCGACAGCCTCGACGTTCCCGGCCCCGAGCCTCGGCGTTCCCGCCCCGGGCCTCGGCGTTCCCGGCCCCGCGCAAGCGGAGGCGCGGCCGCGACCTTCCGATCGCGACCGCGCCTGTGACCGCAGGTGCCTCCCGCACCTCGGTGGTGGCCACCCGCCCGGCCGCCAGTCCGTCCGGCCGGTGAGCGGGTGCCGGAGCGCCGTCACATGGGATGACGCTTGAGGAACGTGTGCGCCGCCTCCCCCACGGCCAGCGGGTTCATGCTCTGCAGCCCGTGCGTGGCGTTCGGGATGCCGCAGCGCTCGGCCTGCGGGAGCCAGTCCATGAGGAAGCGCTGCGTCGCGCGGAAGCCGGGCATCGCGGACTCGCTGTCCAGGCCCATCACGGCGAGTACGGGCATGGCCGGCTTCCGCTCGACCAGCCGGTCGGCCTCGGAGGGCTTGAAGCCCCACTGGGAGATCGCCGGGAAGTCCACGGTGAACGTCGTGTCGACGCACTCCTCGACCCGGTCCCACACGTCGAGCGGGCCGGTCATCTCGACGGCGGGCAGGAAGCTGGGCCCGCACACCGCCTCCATGTAGAGCTGCGCCGCGCCGAGCTTGTCGCCCGTCTCGTACACCTTCATGGCGTTCATGAAGGCGTCGACGTTGGCGGTGATCGCGTCGGGCTCCTCGCGCGGCAGGTACGGCTCCAGCAGGATCGCGCTGTGCGCCCGCTCGGGGTGGGACAGCAGGAACTGGAAGGCGATCACCCCGCCGAAGGAGAAGGCCATGATGTGGGCCTTGTCGATGCCGAGGTGGTCGAGCAGTTCGCGGACGTGCTCGGCGCCGCCCTCGATGCTGAGGGCGTCGCCGTCCAGGGTGCTGCCGTTGTAGCCGGCCCGGTAGTAGCTGATGAGCTGGTAGTCGTTCAGCAGCGGCGGGTAGAACCGCATGGGCGTGATGAGGCTGTCGGCGATGCTGGTGCCGTGGATGCACAGCACGGGCTCGCCCTCGCCGAGCACCGCGTACCTGAGCTCGCCGCCGGTGACCTTGGCCCGGCGGTCGTGCTCGACGTTCCATTCGCGCCCGATGTACAACGCGTCTCGCATCATGTCGTGGGCTCCAATCCGACCAGGAGGCCGGTCTCGTCGAGGCTGGGGACGAGGTCGAAGACGAGGAATTCGAGGTAGTGGCGGCCCCACAGCAGGTCCCAGAGCGGGAAGCGCTCGTTGAACTCCTCGCCGCGCTCGCGCGCCAGCCGCTCCTCCAGGTCCCAGATGAGCGTGTTGAACTCCTGGGCGGTGAACGGGTAGCCGGCTCCGGCCGCGGCGGCGATGACCTCGTCCTTGGGCTTGTCCTTGAGCCGTTCGCACAGTTCCGGCCGCTGCGCCAGGGCGCGCAGGAAGTCGACGACGTTCGTCTCGCTCACGACAGCTCCTCGCCGGTGTATCGGGCGGCCACGTGGTGGACCAGGTAGTCGAGGTACCGGGTGCCCCACATGTGCCGCCACAGGGTGGCGTCCCCGTCGAACGCCTCCCTGTCCTTCTCGATGATCACGCCCGCCTCCAGCCGGCCCACGACCCGGTCCGCGTCCGCCTCGGTGAAGTCGAAGCCCTCGTTGCGGGCGTGGAACAACATCCGGGACAGGTCCATGGGCGAGTAGCGGGCCAGGAACTCGGGGCTCGACCCCGCGGTCTTGAGAAAGCGGACGAACTCCACCTCGGACACGGGATCTCCTAGCTGTCCAGAGCGTGCCTGATCACGTCGTCGACGGCCTTCACGTCCTGCTCGGACAGGCCGAAGGTGGCCAGGTGGCCGAAGATGCTGTCGATCTCGCGGAACGTGGCGCCGGGGATCGCCTCGGCGTACCGGCTGAGCTCGCCGGGCGGGAAGAGGGCGTCGCCGGTGAAGGCGGCGATCGTGGTGGCGGGCCGCACCCGCCCGAGCATGTCCTCCAGCGACTCGCCCGGCTTTCCCGGCCAGGCCGCGCGTGCCTTGCGGGCCTGGGCGACCACGTCGTTCGGGTCCTGCGGGAGCCAGAAGTTCTCCCAGAAGCCGGCCACGAACGCGTCCACGCTGTCGAAGCCGAGGTTGCGCCAGACCTCGGCGCTGTCGTAGTAGAACGTGCGCGGCGGGGCGGTGAGCGCGGACGCGTGCCCGACTCGGGCCAGGCCGCCGCGCACGCTGGCCGCGTCGGCATAGGTGCCGCCGGCGAAGTTCGGGTCGGAGGTGATGGGCTCCTCCACCACGGTCTTGAGCCAGAGCTTGGTCCAGGCGGGCGGGGTGGGGGCGCCGGCGATGGGGGCGATGGCGCGGACGCGGTCGCCGAAGCGCAGCGCCCACTCGTACACCTGGATGCCGCCGATCGACCAGCCGAGCACCAGCTTGACCTCGTGCACCCCGAACTCCTCCGCCAGGAGGCGCTGCTGGGCGATGACGTCGTCGGCGATGGAGACCTCGGGGAAGGGGCCGGGGGTGTTGCTCGGCGCCGACGACGGCGGCAGGCCGAAGTGTCCCGGCAGCACGATGAAGCAGGTACGGGGGTCGAGCGCGCGGTTCTCGCCGATCCACCCGTTGAGCACCTCGGGGGGCGCGCCGAGGAAGGTCGGGAAGACGACCACGTTGTCCTTGGCCGCGTTGAGCTCGCCGAAGGTCTGGTAGGCCAGTTTGGCGCCGGGAAGGGTGGCGCCCGAGGTGAGCTGGAAGTCGCCGAGCTCGAAGGTGTTCATGCGGGGGGCTCCAAACGTCTTCACGTGTCGAATCGGAGGATGGTCTTGATGTTCCTGCCTGCTCTGAAGTCCTCGGCCGCCCGCTGGATGTCGGTGAAGGCGTACTCCTTGATCAGCGGCTGGACGGGGAGCCGGCCGCCGCGGATCAGGCGGGCGAGGAGCGGGATCAGGCGGTCGGGGTCGCTGTCGCCCTCGCAGACGCCGAGCACGCGGCGGCCGGGCAGCAACCGGTGCACGTCCACGGAGACCTCCACCCCGTACGGGGGCGCGCCCACGACGGCGACGGCGCCGCGCGGCGCGAGCGCGTCGATGCCGGCCTTCAGCACGTCGGGGTTGCCGACGGCCTCGACGACGTAGTCGACGCCGGCTCCGCCGGTGGCCTCGCGCAGGGCGGCGGCCAGGTCCACGCCGGTGGAGTCGATCGTGCGGGTGGCGCCGATCTTGGCGGCCAGCTCCAGCTGGGAGGCTCGGCGGCCGACGGCGATGATCTCGTTGACGGGGGTGAGCGCGGCGCCCATGACGGCGGCCAGGCCGACGGCGCCTACGCCGATCACGGCGATCGAGGTGCCTGGCTCGGGCCGCAGCGTGTTCCAGACCGCGCCGGTGCCGGTCTGGACGCTGCAGGCCAGCGGGGCGAGCAGCTCGAACGGCACGTCGTCGGCGATCTTGACGACGCTGCGTTCGTCGGCGATGGAGTGGCGGGCGAAGGACGACTGGCCGAAGAAGCGGCCGCCGAGCGCGACGCCGTTCCTGCTGATCGGGGAGGTGCCGTCCGCGCGTTTGCCGCCGATGAGGTTCTGCGGGATCCAGGTGGTGCAGTAGGCCGGGTGGCCGAGGCGGCAGGAGGCGCAGGCGCCGCACGAGGTGAACGTGAGCACGACGTGGTCGCCGGGGGCGACCTTCGTCACGCCGGGCCCGACCTCCTCGACGACGCCGGCGCCCTCGTGGCCGAGCACGCCGGGCAGGGGGAAGGGGATGTGGCCCGCGGCTATGGTCAGGTCGGTGTGGCAGATGCCGGCCGCCTCCATGCGGACCAGGACCTCTCCCGGGCGGGGGGGGTCCAGCTCGACGTCCTGAAGGGTGAAGGGCGCACCGGGCGATTCGACGACGGCGGCTTGGGTGGTGGTCACGGGGTCCTCCGATCGGCGAAGGCCAGGGGGTGGGCGGTGGTCACGGCGTGCGCCGACGGGCGGATGCGGGGGCGGGGGCGGGGGCGGGGGCGGTTGGACGGCCGGTGGTCACGGCGCGCCCCGGCCGGCGGGGGTGCCTTGAGGGCTGATGGTGTAGGCGCTCGTGACGCGGAACCACTCGCCGGGGCCCCACTCCGCGCCGTGCCCGATCGGCGGGGGCGTGCCCACGACGCGGGTGACGTAGTAGTCGAGCAGGCCGGGGGCGCGGCGGGTCCAGATCGAGCCGAGCTCGTCGTGGTGCCGCTGGCCGAAGTAGAGCCGGTCGGCGCTGCGGTCGCGCGAGCGGGCCAGGCCCAGCAGGTCGTATTCGAGCGGGCACTCGTCCACGCCCGGCAGGTCGAGCGGCGGGCAGCCGCCGTGCGAGACGTCCTGCCACTCGCCGGCGCGCCAGTCGCCGTCCCCGGATTTCGCCTCGTCGGCGGCGGCCACGAGTCCCGGGTCGAAAAGGCGCAGGCAGACTTTGACGCGGGAGAAATCGGCGTCGCGGGCGCCGGGGGTGACCAGGCTGGGCGGGCGCAGCTCGAACATTCCCATGATGATGAGTTCGAAGAGCCGGCCGGCGCAGCCGGGATCCTGGTAGGCGTTGAAGTGAATGGCCCAGAAAGGACTGTGCAGCCAGAAGTCGTCGATGCCGAATATTCCGGGGAACACTTCGGCAGCCTCCGGGCTGCGCCACCGGCCGGACAGTTCGTCGACCGTGAAGTCAGCGCTGATGTTCATCGGACCTCGTATATTCGATTCTTTTCCCGCGACCCCGGCCGACGTCAAGACAATGGCTCGTACAATGGCAAGTCGGCCGGGGTGCGGCGATTCATGAGGGCAGCAGTTCCGGCGGTACGTGGGCGCGTACCTCGGCGGCGAGTTCGGCCACCCGCGCGCCCGCCGCGGCGACCACCGGGCCGCCGCCTGCGCGCCCGGCCTCGCCGCAGCGTTCTACGAGGATGAGCATGCGCTCGTGCAGCAGCGCCCACGCGGGCTCGCGCCAGGGCACGAAGTTGCTCATCGCGTAGTACATCTCGTACGCGAACCCGGCCGTGCGCCCCGGATGCTCGGGCCCGGCGGGCAGCGCGGTCATGGCGTGGGCCAGGGGCCGCAGGACGTCCGCCATCATGCCGATGGACAGCCGGATGAGCAGGCCGAGCTGCTCCTCGCTCTCGTCGGTGTGGGTGAAGAAGCGGGTGAGCGCGTGCAGGACCAGCTCGTAGGCCACCGCCGCCGGCTCGGCGAGCCGCCGGGCCGCGGGGTCGGTGATCAGCGGCTGGGGCGCGGCGATGTCGAACGGCTGCCGCAGGTAGCCGGCCAGCGCGGGCCTGGCGGGCTCGAAGCCCGGGTCGCGGGCGCGCAGGTCGGCGTACTGCTCCCAGATGGCCAGGAATCGGCCGTAGTGAGCCTGCCGCCAGTCGCCGCGCGCGCCCTCGCCCTGCTCGATGATCAGATCGATCGCGGCCTGCGCGGACTTCAGGTCCGTGACCGCGACGAGCTGCGGCCAGCGGAACAGCTCGGGCGTGGCCTGGGCGTGCGGGGAGCCGACGAACACCGCGCGCTCCCCCAGCCGGTCGCACAGGGCGCGCAGCCCCTGCTCCAGGCCCCGGTACAGGTGCCCGATGGTCTGGTACTCCTGGCCGCGCGGCATGAGCTCGGCGGGGTCGAGGCCGGTGCGGGTGGGCGGGATCGGCCGGAACGACTCGGCGTCCTGCAGCTCCATGCCCTCGGGCCGCTCCAGGTAGAGGAAGTGGCGCAGCGCCTGCTCGCCGAAGGGCAGCAGGTCGAGCTGGATGCCGGCGGGGAAGTAGCCGGAGCGCTGCGGGAAGTTCGGCCGGCCGAGCGTGGGGGCGGCGCCGATGGCGGCCAGCAGGTTGGTGACCAGCGCCAGGTGCAGCATCTCCTCCACCGCGATGGAGCGCAGCACCCGGCCCCATCCGGCGACGGCCTCGGCCTGCTCGTCGGTGAGCCCCTCCTCCGTCCCGCTCTTCAGGCTGGCCTCGGCGAAGAGATACTGGCACAGGATCATGTGTTCCAGCTGGGAGGCCTCGTTGAGCAGCCACCACAGGTGTTCCCGGTTCGCGACCACGATCGGGGGCTCGATCGGTGGCTGGGACATAGGCGGATCCTCCTCAGTCGTGCTGGAGCACGGCGCGGTAGCGCACCTGGCCGGCCTCGACGCGCTTCAGCACCTCGTTGATCTCGCCGAACGGGTACCGCTCGACCCGCGGCGTGACCTTGCCCGCCGCCATCAGGTTGAGCACCTCGACCAGGTCGGCCCTGTTGTTGTGCGTGCTGCCCTTGATCGAGCACTGCTTGAACAGCAGCGTCATCATGTCGTCGATGCGCAGCGGGCCGGTGACGCCCATGGTGACCAGGCGTCCGCCGTAACGCAGGCCGGACAGCACGCGGGCGACGAGGTCGGCGGAGGTGGTGGTGGCCAGGATGACGTCGGCGCCGCCGGCGTCGGTGAGCGCCTGGCCGGGGTCGTCGGTCACCACGATGCCCTCGGCCGCGCCGAGCTCCTTGGCGTACTCGGCCTTGTCGGGCGAGGTGGTGAGCACCACCGTCTCCAGGCCGTTCGCGGCGGCGAGCTGCACCGCCATGTGCCCGAGCCCGCCGACGCCGAGCACGCAGACGCGCTCGCCCGGCTTGGGGTCGGCGTTGCGCAGGCCGCTCATGGAGGTGAAGCCGGCGCAGAAGGCCACGGCGGCGTCGGCGTAGTCGAGGCCGTCGGGCAGCAGCGTGCACCCGGATTCCCAGGCCAGCATCAGGTCGCTGTAGCCGCCGCCGAGGTCCATCCAGGTCTGCGTGTGCGCGCAGGCGACGGGATGCCAGCTCTGGCAGTGCACGCAGCGTCCTTCGCCGCGCTGCATCCACGCGACGCCGACCCGGTCGCCCACCTTGAGCGTGGTGACGCCGGGGCCGAGCGCGACGACCTCGCCGACCGGTTCGTGCCCCGGCACGATCGGCAGTTGGACGGGCCAGTGGCCGCGGTGGACCAGGACGTCGCTGAAGCACATCCCGCACGCGTGGATGCGTACGACGACCTGGGCGGGGCCAGGGGCCGGATCGGGGAGGTCCTGGAACTCCCACGGTGCGTTGAGTCGGGTGATCACCGCTGCGCGCACGTTCTCCTCCTTCGCGCGGACAGATCAGGAGGCCACGATAAAGAGCTCGCCCGCGTTCCCGGCACCCCGACTTAACGCAGCCGGTGCGTGAATTCGGCGCCCGCCGGTCAGGGTGGTTCCGGGGGCGTGCGGACCTGACGAAATCCCGTCCGAAATGGTTCGCGAGCGGACCGAGAATGGTACGAATGGGGCCACTGGTCGCGTCGGTCGTTTCTGCGGGGATTTCATGCTTGTCGGTATCGCGCTGGCCGGCGGCCGAGGCGTGCGCGCCCGGCCGCTCACTCTTGAGGGACCCGGGCACATTCGGAGCAAGGCGGCCGTCTCCTTTCTCGGACGGCCGCTCATCGAATGGCTCGTGATGGCATTTCGGGCCCAGGGGATAACGAGCTTCCACCTGGCCGCCAATGGCCGGGAGAATCGTTATCAGGTCAAGGAGGCGGTGGGTTACGGCGAGCGTTTCGGCGTGTCCGTACGCTATTCGCGCCCCCGCTCCGACCGGCTCAACACCGGCTCGGGACAGGCCACCCTGGCCATCCTGGACGAGCACGACCTGCGCGGCCACGCCGTGGTGTTCCCCACCGACTCGCTGTTCGAGCTGGACCTAGCGGCGCTGGCGCGCGAGCACGTGGCGAGCGGCGCCGTCGTCACGGTCGGCACGGTGTACCGGACGGCGGAGCAGGTGGCCGGCACCTACGGCACGCTGATCGCCGACGAGTCGGGCCGGATCGAGCGGTTCGTGGAGAAGCCGGGGATCGAGACCGTGGCGTCGATGTTCGCCGACCTGTCCCGGGTGCCGATCAACTCCGGCCTGTACGTGATCGACTGCGCGCGGCTGCGCGGCCTGGGCGCGACGGCTGAGCTGGCGGCGCTGGCCCGTCACGGCCTCGACTGGGGCGGCGACCTGCTGCCGTGGCTGGTCGCGCACGGCGAGCTCGTCCGGTGCGTGCCGATCGCGAAGGCGGGCGATCTGGGCAACCCGCGCGACTACCTGCTCACCATGGCCGAGGCGATGGCCGGGGGCCATCCCAGCCTCGACCTGCCCCGCGCGCCGGTCATCCACCCCTCCTCGCTGGCGCGGCGCGACGAGGTCAGCGGGCTGACGCTGGCGGAGAAGCTGGCCGGCGGGCTCGTGCACATCGGTCCCGGCGCGTGGATCGGCAGGGACGTGGAGATCGGTCCTGGGGTCGTGCTGCGCGACTCGTACGTCGGCGACGAGGCCGATCTGCACTCCTGGTGCCGCCTGGAGCGGGTGGCCTGCCTGGACGGCGCGATCATCGGCCCCGGCGCCAGGCTGAGCGACACCCACGTGGGCCTGATGGGGCGGGTGGAGTCGTCGCTGCGGCGGCCCACCGTCATCGACGGCTTCAGCGCGCTCGGTCACGAGGCGCGGGTCATGGAGGGGGCCCGGTTGAGCGGGGTCATCGCGCTCCCGGGCGAGATCGTGGCGGCGGCGCTGCTTCAGCCGCCCACCGCACCCGGCTCGTCGGCCTCGTCGGGCTCCTCGACCTCGTCGGGCTCGTCCAGCCGGTCGTAGCGCAGGCGGGTCTCGATCGCGTACGCGTGCGGCGCGTACGCGGTGCGCAGGCCCTGGAAGACCGTCCACGCCTCCTGCGGGTCGCGCTCGGTGGGCAGGCCCGCCTCCATCGCCACCCGCAGCGTGTCGGAGAAGTTGCGTTCCTCGCGTCCCTGGAGGCTGACCACGATGGGCGGCAGCCTGATGCACAGCCCGTCGGCCAGCCGGCGCACGCAGCGGGTGCCCGTGGCCAGCAGGGCGCGGGTGTGCGCGGGCGCCCAGTTCGGCGCGATGGCCTCGGTGAGCGCGGCCACGTCGAGCACGATGACGGCGGCCTTGAGCCAGTCGAGGTCGCCGGCGGGCCGGCGGAAGGTGAGCGCGGGATGGGCCAGGTGCGAGCTCTCCACCTCGGTCATCCAGCCCGTCCATTCGGCGAACAGGGAGTCGAGGTGGTCGCGTGAGCCCGTCCTGAGGTAGACGGCGAGTAGGTTGTCGGCGTCCCTGGGGTTGCAGACGCTGCCGCCGAGCCTGGCGACCAGCCGCTCGCGCCGGCCGTAGGCGTGCATGAAGCGGACGAGGTAGGCGGTGATGGCCGCGAGCATCAGCAGCCTGGAGGTCCATTCGGCCTCGCGCAGCGGCGTGCCGGCCAGCAGGGCGAAGCCGGCGTGCGCGACGCCGAGCCAGATGGCGGCCACGGCGAAGACGGCCAGTGGCCCGCACAGGTCGAGCAGCGGCTCCCGGGTGGCCGGCGGGAAGCGTCCGGAGATCGCGAGGAGGGGCGAGGCGACACCGCGCAGGGTGACGCGGACGAGCCGGGTGGGTCTGCCCCGGGGCGTGAACACGGTCAGCACCACGCTCAGCCAGACGGCTGCCACGAGCGCGACGCCGGCTGAGGCTGTCAAGACGGCTGTCACCATGTGATGTATCCTCCAGCCCCTGACAAACCCACCCAAGAATCAGTTAATGCTGGTAGTCGGAATACTACTTAGCGCGGTATTTCGATATTGGGCAGCATTTTTCGCGATATATGGTTTTCGGGCGGTTTTAACTGTCAGGCGTTCGCCGAAGCGCGCAGCCGGGTGGCGAGGTCGAGCAGGGTGTCCGGGCCCAGCAGGTCGCGCAGGGGGACGTCCACGCCCAGGTCGCGCCTCATCCGCTCCTTGAACCTGGTGGCGAGCACGGAGTCGAGGCCGAGCAGGGTGAGCGGCACGTCGACGCCGATCTCGTGCCCGGGCAGCGACAACACCTGAGCCGCCAGCTCGGCCACCCGCCCGGCCACCTCGCTCTCCGACAGCACGGACAGGTCGGGCTTCGCCCCGGCACCGGCCCTGCCGCCGCCGTCCTCGGCACCGGCGGAACTCCCCGGGACACCACCGGCCTCCGCGCCGATGCCGGCGCCAGTACCGGTGCCGGCGCTGGTCCCGAGGTCGGCGCTGGTGCCGAGGCCGATGCCGACACCTGCGCCGGTGCCGGTAGCGGTGCCGGTAGCGGTGGCGGTGCGTGCCGTCGCTTTGGGACCGTCGGGCCAGAAGCGCCGGTGCTGCCACGGGTAGGCGGGCAGCGGCACGGTGGCGCCGGGCTGGACGCGGTCCCAGCGCGGCCGGCAGCCCAGCTCGTACGCGCGGGCGAGCGCCGCGGTCAGGGCGGCGCACTCGGGTTCGTCCCGGTGCAGCGACGTCACCACGTCGGCCCTGGCGCCCGTGGCCTCGATCTCCTCCTCCAGCGCGGAGCCCAGCACGGGATGCGGGCTCAGCTCGACGAACAGCGTGGGGCGGTCGTCGGCGAGCGCGGCCCCGACGGCGTCGGCGAAGCGGACGGGCAGCCGCAGGTTCTGGAACCAGTAGGAGGCGTCGAGCTCCTCTCCCCCGACGACCCGGTCCCAGGCGCTGGAGTGCACGGGGACCGCGCACGGCCCTGGACGGATGCCGGACAGCTCGCCGAGCAGCCGTTCCCGTACGGACTCCACCTGGGGGGCGTGCGAGGCGTAGTCCACCTCCACCTGGCGGCAGAACACGCCGCGGGCCCGCAGCGGCTCGACGATCCGCTCCAGCGCGGCGGGGTCGCCGGACAGCACCGTGGAGTGCCTGCTGTTGACCACTCCCACGGACGCCTGCCCGGCGTGCTCGCCGATGGCCGCGCGGGCCCGTTCCTCGCCGAGGCCGACCACCCACATGGCGCCGGGGACGTCCAGCCCGCTCAGCACCCGGCTCCTCCTGGCGACGACGGCCGCGCCGTCGGCCACGCTCAGCGCGCCCGCGGTGACCGCGGCCGCGATCTCGCCCATGCTGTGGCCGATGAGCAGGTCGGGCTCGACGCCCCACTCCCGCCACACGGCGGCCAGGGCCACCTGCACGGCCCACAGGGCGGGCTGGATCCGGTCCACGCGGGTCAGCGGCTCGCCGTCGAGCAGCGCGTCCGCGGGTGACCAGCCCAGCTCGGCCTCGACGGCCCGCGAGCATGCGTGTAGGTGCGCGGCGAAGGCGGGCTCGGTGGCCAGCAGCCGCCGCCCCATCCCCGCCCACTGCCCGCCCTGTCCGGGGAAGACGAAGACCACCTTGGGCGCTCCGGTGACGCGGCGCACGTTCTCGCCGTCGCGCACGAACCCGCGCAGGGCCGCCGCCAGCGACCGCCCGTCCTCCCCCGTCACGGCGATCCGGTGATCGTGATGCGAACGCCGCGCCCCCGCGCTGAAGCACACGTCACCGAGATCGGGGACGGGCGGGGCCGCATCTGGCCGGCGGCGGCGCGACGGCTCGCCGGGCTGGGCGACATCAGGCGGATCAGCGGCGACCGGGCCGGGGGCGACCGGGTCGGCGGGTGGGTCGAGGAAGTCGGCGTAGGCGGTGGCCAGGTCGCGGAGTGCGTGCGGGTCGCGGGCCGAGAGCGGGAGCACGCGGCTGGGGCGGGGCCGGGCCGCTTCGGCCGGGGCGGTCTGGGGCGCTTCCGACAGCACGAGGTGGATGTTGGTGCCCGACATCCCGAACGAGCTGACCCCGGCCACCGCCGGCGCCGCCCGGTCCGGCCAGTCCTGCGTGCACAGGGCCAGCTCGATGGCCGTGCCGGGGTCGAGCAGGACCGCGTGCGGCTCCTCGACGTGCAGCGTCGCCGGCACGGTCCGGTGCCGCACCGCCAGGGCCGTCTTGAGCAGCCCGGCCAGCCCGGCCGCGAACTCGGTGTGCCCGATGTTGGACTTGACCGAGCCCACCAGGCAGCGCGTGCCGTCCTCGCGCCCTTCGCCCATGATCGCGTCGAGCGCGGCCAGCTCGGTGCTGTCGCCGGTGTGGGTGCCCGGCCCGTGCGCCTCGACGTAGTCGACGTCGGCCGGCGCGACCCCCGCGTCGCGGTAGGCGGCACGCAGCATCTGCTTGTGCCCTTCGAACCCGGGCGCGACGAGCGAGGGCCCGGTGCGGCCGTCGTGCGTGGCGGCGCCGCCCAGGATCACCGCGTACGGCCGGTCGCCGTCGGCCAGTGCGCGGGACAGCGGCTTGAGGATCATGGACACGACGCCTTCGCTGCGTACGTACCCGTCGCCGGACACGTCGCCGAACCTGCACTTGCCCGAGCCGGAGATCACCCCGGCGTCGCCGAGCGAGAAGTACAGGTCGGGCACGAGCTGCAGGTTGGAGCCGCCCACGATGGCCAGCCCGACCTCGCCGGACCACAGCGCCCTGCAGGCCACGTGCACCGCGAGCAGGGAGGTCGCGCACGCGGCGTCCAGCCCCATGCTGGGCCCGCGCAGGTCTAGCAGGGTGGACACGCGGCCGGGGAAGATCCCGGCGACGGCCGCGCCGAGCGCCGCGTGCATGTCGTACATGCCGGAGCGGCGCAGCAGGTCCCAGTAGCCGGACGGCTGCAGGCTGGCGTAGACCCCGGTGTCGCTGCCCGCCAGGCTCTCGGCCGGGATCCCGGCGTCGTCCAGGGCCTCCCAGATGACTTCGAGCAGGACGCGCTGCTGCGGGTCGAGCCGGAGCGCCTCGAACGGCGTGACGCCGAAGAAGCGCGCGTCGAACCCGGCGACGTCGTCCAGGTAGCCGCCCGCGCCGCTGAGCACGTCGCGGCGCCGCCTGGCGGCGTCGTGCTCGACGTCGAACCGGTCCTGGGGGATCGTGCCGAGCACGTCCCTGCCCTCGCTGACGATCCGCCAGAGCTCACCGGGAGTTCGCGCACCGGGTAACCGGCATCCGGCGCCGACGATGGCGATGGGATCTCGCCCATGTTTGACGTTCATGCGCCCATTCCCATCTGCGCGCGAGACCATCGGAGAATTACCGGCGACGCCCCCGCGCACCCCTGTTGGTCGGGTGTTCACGACATCACCTAAGGTCGGAGCGAGCACCCTTTTTGTCAATTATGAAATAACGCAATGCCGGGTCCTGGACCCGGTTATTCACGTGCCGTTCACAGCGGGCAATGGACGACGAGCCCCACGAGCGGGTCGTCAGGGGTGATCATCAGGGCCATGCGCAGGGTCTGCTCGCCCAGGCGGGGGTGGCGGAAGCGCCGGGTGAGGCTGCGGTGCTCCTGCACGTCGTGCTTGCGCCACAGGCCGGCGAACAGGGGGCTGAGCCGGGCGAATTCGGCGATCTTCTGGGTGACCCGCTCGTCGTGCGGCCATTTGGCCAGCTCGGAGCGCCATCGGGCGATGATGTCGCGGGTGTCGCTCTCCCAGTCGGGCAGCCGTTCCTTGGCCAGCGGGGAGCACAACATCCAGTGCAGCATGTTGCGGTGGCCGGGTGGCAGGCGGGACCAGTCGTCGTACCACTCGGCCGCGGCCTCGTTCCAGGCGAGCAGGTCGCAGTAGATGTCGGTGGCGTAGACCGGATATTCGCTGTGGCCCATCAGCTCGACGACCAGGTCCATCACCCCACCGGTCCAGCCCTGCCCCGCGAGCGGCTGCGGGTTGGTGACCTGGCCGTGGACCAGGGTGTGCATGTAGCGGCGCTCGTCCTCGGTGAGGTCGAGCACCCGCGCCAGGCTGTCGAGCACCTGGACCGAGGGTTTGATGTCCCTGCCCTGTTCGAGGTAGGTGTACCAGGTCGGGCTGAGGCCGGCCAGCACGGCCACCTCCTCCCTGCGCAGCCCCTTCGTCCGGCGCGACGTGCCCGCCGGCAGTCCCACCTGCTCCGGCATGACCCGGGCGCGCCGGCTCTTCAGGAATCGGGCGAGCTCCTGCCGGCTCCAGACGTCCCCTGACACGTAACCCCCGTACGACCCCCTGGGCATCACTGATCGAGTCCGCCCCAGAGTCTAGGAGCCGTACGGGCGATTTGTCACCGTCGCCGCATTTGTTATTCGGGCACGATCTGACTTGATTCGGAAAACGTGAATTCGGCGTGCCTTAACCGCATATTGACATCATCTCCGCGTGACGACGGCATTTCGCCCGCCACCGGTTCGAGGAGGCGATGATTCGGTCGCGATTCCGGGCCGGCCAGTCAAGGCCCCATGACCGGACGTTCACCGGACGTTCCGCGAATGTCCGGTCGAATCGGGCGGCCCAATCACAGCGGCCCAGTCACAGCGGCCCAGTCACAGCGGCCCGGTCACAGCGGCCCGATCACAGCGGCCCGGTCACAGCGGCCCGATCACAGCGGCCCGGTCACAGGGGCGTCCTGCGTAACGCCAGCGTGGTGATGTCGTCGGACTGCTCGGCCGTCCCCACGAAGTGGCGTACGGCGCTGTCCACCGCCTCCAGCAGATCCCCCGCGCCCGCGCCCGGCCTGGCCAGCACCTCCTGCAGCCGGGCGGTGCCGTACAGGCCGTGGTCGGCGTTCCTGGCCTCGACAACGCCGTCGGTGTAGGTGAAGAGCGCGTCGCCGGGCGCGAGCCGCACGTGCCCCAGCGTGTACGAGCTGTCCGGCAGGATCCCCACGGCCGGCCCCGTCGGCGGGAGCAGGCTCTGCCGCCCGTCGGCGCGGACCATGACGGGCGGATTGTGCCCGCCGTTGATGTAGACCAGGTCCCCCGTCCACGGGTCGAGCACGCCGAAGAACATCGTGGCGAAGTAGCCCTGTTTCAGATGGTTGCGGGCCATGTACCGGTTGGTCCCGACCACCGCCTGCACCAGCGGCCCCGCCCCCAGCGACAGCAGCGGCAGCGGCGTCTCGTACGAGGCGCCGCCGACGACGGCACCGAGGTCGTCGCCGGAGAGCTGCACCAGCCCCGTGTGCTCGGCGGTGTGCCGCAGCAGGGTCCTGATCAGCGCCATGAACAGCGCCGCGCCCACGCCCTTGTCGCACACGTCGGCCACCACGAACGCCAGCCGGCGCCCGTTGACCAGGGTGAACACGTCGTAGAAGTCCCCGGCCACCTGCCTGGCGGGCCGGAAGCTGGCCGCGATCTCCCAGCCGTCCAGCTCCGGCATCGACTCGGGCAGGAACCCGGCCTGGATCTCACGCGCGATGCTCAGCTCGCGCTCGTACTCGCGCAGGCTGGCCAGCGCGGCCATCTCCTCCACGGTGCTGCTGAGCTGCCAGCGCTCGAAGCAGGAGTTGACCCGGCTGCGCAGCAGGCTGGGCAGGAACGGCCGGGTGACGTAGTCGAACCCGCCGCGCACGCACTCCTCCAGCGCCCCGATGTCGTCGTCGGGGAAGGCCACCACGGTGGGCGTGCGCCCGTCGACCACGAAGCGCTGGCACAGCAGCGCCACCCGCTGCAGCCCGAGCGCGGCCGAGACGAGCAGCAGGTCGGGATTGGGCCGGTTCCGCATCAGGTCGTCGGGCACGGCGTGCTCGACCTCGAAGCCCTCCAGACGCAGCGCCCCGTCGAGCTCCAGCACGGCCGTGGAGCCGGTGTTGCCCGGCTCAGCGACGACCAGGGCCGTCGGCATCGGTTCCTCCTCGCAGTCGCATGATCAACGTGTTGCGGTTGCGGCCGCCGGCGAACTCGTAGTGGAACTCATCGACCTTGCCCATGGCCAGGAGCAGGCCGTAGCCGCCTTCGTCGCGCTGGTGCGGCGGCACCGACAGGCGCGGCTCCGGGTCGTAGCCTCCGGGGTCGAACGGCGGCGCGTCGTCCTCGATGCGGACCCGCACCTCGTCCTGGTCGACCTCGCCCGCGACGTCCACCACGCCCGCCGCTCCCCGGTAGCCGTGCTGGACGATGTTCGTGGTGATCTCGTCGGTGGCCAGCCGCAGCCAGTAGGTCTGGCGGGGATCGAGCCCCGCCTCCCCCGCCAGCACCTCCACGAAGTCGGCCACCACACCCGCCATGGACGCGTGCTGGCCGTCAATCCTGAGCCGGCAGGCGAGCATCACCGCATCATGATGCTGCGGTCGAAGCCGGTGAGCCGGATGGTCTCGGCGACCTCCGGCTGCGTGCCCACCAGGGTGATCTCCGAGCCGCGCGGCAACTTCTGGTGCGCGAACACCAGGCAGCGCACGCCCGCGGACGACATGTACGTCAGCTCGTCGAGGAGCAGGACCAGCTTGGCCACCTGGCGGCCCACGGCCTGGCTGACCAGGTCGTTGAGCTCGGGCGCCGAGCGGCCGTCCAGTTCGCCGGCCAGCCGGATCGTGGCGGTGTCGCCTTCCACGTTCATGTTGATCTTGAAACTCATGACGGTTCCTCTTCCTCCAACTAGTGCGTGACCAGGATCGCGACGCTTCTGGGGCCGATCACGAACCGCGTCTGGTCGGCCAGGGGCGGCTCGTGCCCCGGCTCGTGGGCGTCGTCGGGCGGCGCGGCGGCGGTGTCGGCGAACAGGTGCCAGGTCAGGCCGCGCGGCGGTGCCGGCAGTTCGAGGGCGTGCGCCTCCCAGTGGGAGTTGGCGGCCACGTACACGCAGTCGTCGCCGCCTCCGTCGAACATGGCGATCAGCACCCGGCAGTGCGCCGACCAGTCAGGCGACCACGCGCGCACCCCGTGCCAGTGCACCGAGCCGGGCGAGCCGCCCCGCAGCACCGGATGGGCGCGCCGGAAGGCGATGGCGCGCCGGGTGAAGCGGAACAGGTCGGCGTTCTGCTCGCGCAGCCCCCAGTCGAGCCAGGTCAGCGGCCCGTCGTGGCAGTAGGCGTTGTTGTTGCCGAGCTGCGTGCGGCCGATCTCGTCGCCGGCCAGCAGCATCGGCACGCCCCTGCTGGCCAGCAGGATCAGCAGCGCGTTCCTGGTCAGGCGGGCGCGGGTGGCCAGCACGGCCGGGTCGTCGGTCTCGCCCTCGTGCCCGCAGTTCCACGAGTGGTTGGCGTCGTCGCCGTCCCTGTTGCCCTCGCCGTTGGCGTCGTTGTGCTTGTGGTCATAGGAGACCAGGTCACGCAGGGTGAAGCCGTCGTGCGAGGTGACGAAGTTGACCGTGGCCGCGGTCCCCCTGCGGCTGTAGAGGTCGGGCGAGCCGACCATCCGGGTGGCCAGCTCGCCGGTGACGCCGAGGTCGCCCTTGATGTACTTGCGGATGGTGTCGCGGTAGCGGCCGTTCCACTCCGACCACCTGCTGTAGTCGGGGAAGCTGCCCACCTGATAGAGCCCGGCGGCGTCCCACGCCTCGGCGATCAGCTTGCAGTCGCGCAGGATCGGGTCGTAGGCCAGCGACTCCAGCAGCGGCGGGTTGTGCAGCAGCTCGCCGTCGGGGCCGCGGCCGAGGATCGCGGCCAGGTCAAATCTGAACCCGTCCACGTGGAACTCACTGGCCCAGTAACGCAGGCAGTCGAGCACGAACCCGCGCACGACCGGATGGTTGCAGTTGAGCGTGTTTCCGGTGCCGCTGAAGTTGTAGTAGTGCCGGTCGGGCGTGAGCATGTAGTACGTGACGTTGTCCAGGCCCTTGAAGCTGATCGAAGGACCGCGTTCGTCGCCTTCGGCGGTGTGGTTGAACACCACGTCCAGCAGCACCTCGATGCCGGCCCTGTGCAGCTCCTTCACCAGGTGCTTGAACTCGTCCACCTGCATGTGCTCGCGCCCGGTCATCGCGTACGACGCCTTCGGGGCGAAGAACCCGATCGGGCTGTAGCCCCAGTAGTTCACACCGGTGAAGATGTTGTCGCTCTCGTCGAACTCGAAGACCGGCATCAGCTCCACGCAGTTGACCCCCAGCTCCCGCAGATAGGGGATCTTCTCCACGAGCCCGGCGTAGGTGCCCGGCGCCGACACCCCCGAGGAGGGGTGCCGGGTGAAGCCGCGCACGTGCAGCTCGTAGATCACCAGGTCCTCGTGCGGCAGGCGCGGCGGGCGGTCGTCCTCCCAGTCGAAGTCGTCGAGGGCGACGCGGGAGCGGTGCCGGTAAGGGCCCGCGCCGGTCAGCATCCGCGCGTACGGGTCGCTGAGCACCTTCGTGGCGTCGAACCTGTGGCCGAGCCAGGGCTGGTGCGGGCCGTCCACGCGGTAGCCGTACTCGAGGTTCTCCACGTCGAGGTCGAAGACGGTCATCGCGTAGACGCTCCCCACCCGGAACGTCTCGGGGAAGGGCAGCTCGGCCATGGGCTCGGCCTCGCCCGAGCGGTACAGCACGAGCGTCACGGAGGTGGCGTGGTTGGAGAAGACGGAGAAGTTGACGCCTCCGGGCACCCGCGTGGCGCCGAACGGCAGCGACCGCCCCGCGCGGACGGGAAACCCGGAGATCCGCTGCGTGGGGTAGGCGTCGATCGGCTCCAGGGTCGTCATACCGTCAACGCCTCCACACCCTCGTCGACGGACTCCACCACGGTGAAGAAGCCGAGGAAGCCCGTCGCGTCCATGATCGCGCGTACGTCGGGGGTGAGCCCGGTGAGCGCGAGGCGCAGCGAGCCGCTCTGCGCGTGCCGGTAGATCAGCAGCAGCACCCGCAGGCCCGCGCTGGACATGTAGACCGTGCCGCTCAGGTCGAGCACGACCTGGCCCTCGCCGGGCAGCAGCGCCCGCAGGTCCTGCTGGACGCGCGGCGCGGTCTCGCTGTCGAGGCGGCCGTCCAGGGTGACGACCGTGACCCCGTTCCTGATCTGGTGCCGCAGTTGCATGCTCATGTCAGTCCTCCACCGGCGCGAGATGCGCGCGCACCGTCACCGGTGCCGCGGAGTCGGGCAGTTTGACGGTCATCGCCGCCGCGTCGAACAGCTGGTACGGCGTGCCGTCCACCTCCACCCAGTCCAGCCGGACCCGGCCGGGCGGCAGCGCGTCGGGCGCCACCCGCAGGACCCGGTCGGTGAACCCGTCGGGCCGCGGGCGGAAGTGCAGCGTCAGCGGCTTCCTGTCCAGCAGCAGCCGCTGGTAGACGGTGGCCAGGAAGCACAGCTCGGCGGCGTGGCACATGCTCATCGAGTGACTGCCCTTGAACCGCTCGGTGCCGAGCAGGTACGGGTGGCCGTCGGCGAGCACGTTGAAGTAGACGCCGCCCTCGTCGTGGTCGAGGAAGAAGGCGTTGTAGAAGGCGGCCGACTCGCGCGCCCGGCGCCGGAACTCCTCCCCGCCGGCCGTCCCGGCCAGGATCTGGTAGGCGAGGATGGCCTGCTCCTGCTGCCACCAGGCCTTCCTGTCGTGCCAGACGAAGCGGTGGATGTGCTCGCCGGGGCCGAGTTTGCGTTCGACCACGTCGTACCAGCCGCCGCGCTGCGGGTCGCTGCCGAAGGGCGGCATCTTCTCGCCGATCTCGACGGCCAGCTCGCGGTAGCGCTCCTTGGGCCTGATGGACATCATCCGCATCAGGTTCCAGGCGATCTTGAGGTTGTGGCCGACGACCGCGCGGTCCTGCTGCCAGTGCCAGGCGGTGTCCGGCGTCCAGTCGGCGTGGAAGCGTTCCTGCACGTACGGGCTGTCCTTGCGCGGCATGTGCTCGGCGATCAGGTCGAACGTCTCCTCCAGCATGTCGGCGTGCCGCTCGTCGCCGGTGGCCAGCAGCAGGTTGATCAGGTACGCGGGCGCGTGGTCGCCGACGGAGTTCCAGTTCTTCCTGGACCGGTTGGGGCCCAGGGACTCGTGGTGCGGGCTGAGCAGGATCGGGTCGATGTGGGAGTAGTAGCCGCCCAGCTCGGGATCGTGGAAGAAGCGCCGGAACAGGCGCAGGGTGCCGTCGATGTCGGACGCGATGCGCGGGTCGCCGGTCAGCCGGTAGAGCTGGGTGGGGCCGGCCAGGGCGTAGATCTGCTCGTACATCGGGATGGCGTCGTAGTCGTCGCCGAACTCGGAGGTGAACAGCTTGCGCTCGGCCCCGTCGCGCACCTCGACGCCGTGGTACCAGTAGACGACGTCCTCGTCGCGGTCCACGAAGCGCATGTGGTCGCGCAGGTAGGCGGCACCCTGCTCGGCGACGTCCAGGAAGTCCTCCTCGCCGGTCAGCATGTACGCTGACGACATGCCGTAGACCATGCGGGAGATCGTGTCGGTCTCCTGCACGACCTGCTCGCCCTTGTCGCCGCCGAGCCGCAGCTGCGTCCGGTAGGCGGCGTAGTCGATCGGGCCGTCGCCGAACTGGGCCTTGCGGTAGAACCGGCCCAGCTCGCGGATCTGGCGCACCCACCAGTCGGGCTGCTCGAAGGTGTACTGTCCCGGCTGCTTGCCGAGGAAGGTCAGCGCCTTGGCCTCGACGGTGTACGCGCCGCCCTCGGGATAGAAGATGCCGTGCGCGAACACGTAGCCGCCCGGGGTGAGCAGCTGGTCGAGGTGGCCGGAGGCGTCGAGATAGGGCTCGGACAGGTTGCGCAGGAACTGGGCGGAGGTGGTGCCGGTGAGCCGGACCTTGACCGCGCGGCCGTCGTTGGTGCGCAGGCCGATCACGCCGTCCGCGAAGCTGGTCACGTATCCGGCCACCAGGTCGGAGAAGGTGAAGTCGGGCCGGTAGGCGCGCTCGGCGGTGGTGTCGGCGGCGACCAGGTCGATGATCATGCGGGCGAACTCGGCGCAGTGGCCGGCGGTGCGGCCGGTGACCAGGTCACGGTCCACCACCACGTCCTGGTCGGTGTAGAGCGCCCCCATGTTGCGGGCGTCGCCGACCAGGTTGTTGTGGCAGGTGACGCGGCGGCCCTTGACCACCTCGGCGATGGGGGCCGCCAGCCACAGGCCGTGGCAGATGATGCCCTTGACGATGCGGCGGTCCGCGAAGGCCGCCTTGAGCAGGCGTACCGCGGGGGCGAGCTCGTGCACGTCCTCGGTGTAGCGCAACCGGTCCGACACCATGCCCGACGGCACGATCAGCACGTCGATGCCGGACAGGTCGGCACGTTCCAGGTCTCCCGTCACGGTGAACGGCTCCTGGAACTCGTGCCCGTGGAAGGTGAGGGCGTCCTGGCCCCACAACCGGGTGAGGAACTCCACCCGCGCGCCCTCCTCGGTGAAGCGCCGCTCGTAGTAGTGCAACTCCTGCTCGACGAAGTCGCTCTCCATCAGGATCGCGACGGTGCGGCCCGCCAGTCGCTTCTCACTCACGGTGTCCCTCTCACGTCGTCATCAAATGCACCAGAAACGGCCCCGGCTCGGTCAGCATGCGCCCGACGGCGGACTCCACCTGGGCGGGTTTGCTCACCTTGATGCCGGGGACCCCGAGGCTCCTGGCCAGCCGGACGAAGTCGATCTCCGGGTGGGCCAGGTCGAAGCCTTCGGGGTGGGGATGCGAGGCGATGCCGCGCTCGCGCCAGTACTGCTCCAAGTTGTCGTCGAGAAGCTGGTAGCGGCGGTTGTCGCAGATCACGAACCGGGCGGCGACGCCGTACCTGGCGGCGCTCCACAGGGCCTGGATCGTGTACATGCTGCCGCCGTCGCCGGTGAAGCCCACCACCTCGCTGCCGGGGCGGGCCAGCTTGATCCCGATCGCGCCGGGCAGGCCGACCCCGAGCGAGCCGCCCCTGGTCTGGAAGTAGGAGCCGGGCCGGCGCGGGGGGAGGTGCCGCAGCAGGGCGGGCGAGGCGGTCAGCGCCTCGTCGAAGAGCACCAGGTCCGCCGGGGCCCGCCGGGCCAGCTCGGCGGCGAACAGGTCCATCATGCCCGCCCCGTACGGCTCCGCCGCCGCCCGCTCGGGCAGGGGGCGCGCCGGGCCGAGCCGGGCGGCCAGGGCCGCCAGGGTGGGCTTCGGGTCGGCGGCCAGGGCGATCTCGGCGGGGAAGTTCTTGGCGATCTCGTAGTCGTCGAGGTCGATGTGCACGATCCGGCACCCGTCCGCGAAGGGGCTGCGCAGCAGCGGGAACACCTCGGGGAAGAGGTAGGTGCCGACGACCAGCACGGCGTCGGCCTCCGCCACCGCGGCGGCGCTGTGCTCGCCGAACATGTGGCCGAGGTCGCCCCGGTGCAGCGGGTGCGTGGTGTCGATGACCAGCTCGGAGCAGTTCACCGTCCACACCGGGGCGCCCAGCGCCTCGGCCACGGCGGCCAGCTCCGGCTGCGCGCCGGACACCGCGACGCCGTCGCCGGCCAGCACGACCGGGCGCCGGGCCGCGCGCAGCACGGCGGCGGCCCGGTCCAGCTCCTGCGGCACGGGCACCGTCGCCCGGCTGGGGATGGTGCTGGGCAGCGCGGGCTCGTCGGTCTCCGCGTCCAGCACGTCCATGGGCAGCGCCACGAAGACCGGGCCGCGCGGCGGCGTCATCGCCGTCTTGACCGCGCGGCGCAGCACCCGCAGCACCGAGCCGGGATGGGTGACCCTGGTGGCGTACTTGGTCACGGGCGCGGCCATCGCCACCAGGTCCACGGCCATCTGGCCGTCCATCGCCTCGTAGCGCACGCCGGCCTCGCCGGCGATCACGACGAGCGGCGAGTGGCCGCGTTTGGCCTGGTAGAGCATACCGACGGCGTTGCCGAGGCCGACGCCGGTGTGCAGCTGGACCAGCGCGGGGCCGGCCGTCGCCCGGGCGTAGCCGTCGGCGATGCCGAGCGCGGCGGCCTCCTGCAGAGCCAGCACGTACCTGAAGCCCGGCACCTCTTCCAGGACGTCGAGGAAGCCCTGCTCCACGGTCCCGGGGTTGCCGAACATCACGCCGATGCCGTCGGCGGCGAACTGCTCGAAGACGGCCCTCTTGGCCGGGCGGCTGCTCACGGATTCACCAGCCGTAGCGGCGCAGGCCGGTTTCGAGCACCTCGACCAGCTTCTCGCCGGACAGGTACGAGTCCGGCGTGGAGCGCCCCGTGACGAACGGGTAGTCGACGATGACCGAGGTCTCCTGGCCCACGTTGCCGTGGTAGCGGCCGTCCGGCGCGGTGGCGTCGCGCAGGATGTACTCCAGGGGGTACGGCGGCGGCCCCATGTTGAAGTCCACGCCGAGGAACCCCGTGCCGTCCTTGTAGTCGTACTCCTTGCAGTGGCCGGTGACGTGCTTGCCCCGCAGGATGCTCATGCGGTCCTCCCAGTCGCGGGCGAAGGCGAGGCAGGCGATGCCGTAGCACTCGGCCAGGATCGGCTTGCCGGCCCGGACGAAGGCGAGGATGAGGTCGTGCACGCGGCCGTTGTTGGCCAGGTCGACGATCGGCCCGCTGCCGCCCACGAGGACGAGGGCGTCGTAGCGGCCGATGTCGCGGTCCAGCCGGCCGAGCTCGCGGTAGTACGCCTCGACCTTGCGCAGATGGCCGTCCTCGCTGTCGTACGGCCGTTCCGGGATCCATTCGGCCAGGCTGAGCGGGTCGTCGAGCCGGTCGGACTCGTCCACCTGCCGGGCGGCGACGGCCACCTCGGGGGTGGTCACCGAGCGGCCGAGCGGCGGGTCCACGTAGCCGGGGTCGAGGCTGGGCGGCAGGGCCTGGGGCCGCTTGCCGGTGGGAGTGGCGAACACGCTCCGGTAACCCTGCCTGTCGAAGGCGGTCAGCGGCCCGACGAGCTCTTCTCCCCAATATCCGAACTCGGAGAGAATAATAAGAATGGTGCGCGTCATACAGCGAATTGAAACAATCGCCGGGATTCACGGACAAGGCCGGCCCGCCTATTCCGTCAAGTCCGGCAAATGACCTGATACTTCGTCAGGTGTCCCGGGTGCGCTTCCCGAAAAAACGGCAGAATGGTCGTCAGCCGATTCTGGAGGGTCGTGATGCCCGAGCAGCACCGGCCGGTCCTGCTGGCCGTGGACGACGACGACCACGTGCTCCGCGCGGTCCGGCGCGATCTGTCCCACGCCTACCAGGAGCGCTACCGCGTCCTCGCGTCGAGATCGCCGGCCGAGGCCGTGCGCCTGCTCGACACGCTGCTCGACCGCCGCGCGGAGGTGGCGCTGATCCTGTCCGACCAGCGCATGCCCGGGATGACGGGGATCGAGTTCCTGGCCGCCGCGGCCGAGCGCTTCCCCACCGCCCGCCGCGTGCTCCTGACCGCCTACGCCGACACCAGCGTCGCGATCTCCGCGATCAACGAGGTGCGGCTCGACCACTACCTCGTCAAGCCGTGGGAGCCACCTGAGGAGCGGCTCTATCCGGTGCTCGACGAGCTGCTGGCCGACTGGGAGTCCGGCTACGAGCCGCCCTACCAGGGCATTCGCCTGGTCGGTCACCGGTTCGCGCCGGCCACCCACCGGCTGCGCGACCTGCTCACCCGTCATCGCCTGCCGTTCAGGTTCGAGGAGGGGCCGCGCGGCGCGGCCGAGCTGCCCGTGGTGGCGCTGCCCGACGGGCGCTCGCTGGTCCGGCCCGGGCACGCCGAGGTGGTCGAGGCGCTGGGCCTGGCCACGGAGCTGAGCCATCCCCACTACGACGTGGCCATCGTCGGCGGCGGCCCCTCCGGGCTGGCCGCCTCGGTCTACGCCGCCTCCGAGGGCCTGGCCACACTGCTGATCGAGGCGTACGTGCCGGGCGGCCAGGCGGGCACCTCCAGCAGGATCGAGAACTACCTGGGCTTCCCGTCCGGCATCTCCGGAGTAGACCTGACCAGCCGGGCGGTCACGCAGGCCCGCAGGTTCGGCGTGGACGTGCTCGCCCCGGTCGAGGCCGAGCGGCTGAGCCGGGCGGGGCGGGCGTGCGTGCTGCACCTGTCCGACGGCAAGGAGATCACGGCGGCCACCGTACTGCTGTCGACCGGCCTGTCCTACCGCAGCCTCGACGCCGCCGGCGCCGGCCGCTTCGAGGGCGCGGGCATCTACTACGGCGCCACGCTGACGGAGACCGAGTCGTGCGTCGGCAAGCCCGTGTGGATCGTCGGCGGCGCCAACTCCGCCGGTCAGGCCGCGCTGCACTTCGCCAAGCACGCCGGCCACGTCACCATGGTCGTCCGCGCCGCGAGCCTGTCCCAAGGGATGTCGGCCTACCTGGTGGACGAGATCGAGGCGGATCCGGCCATCACGATCATGACGAACACGCGGCTGGCCGGCGCCGAGGGCTCCGACCGGCTGGAGCGCATCGTGCTGCGCGACGGCGTGACCGGCGCGCTCAGCACGCACGAGGCCGAGCACCTGTTCGTCTTCATCGGCGCGAGGCCCAGGACCGAGTGGCTGGACGACATGGTGCGCAGGGACGAGCGCGGCTTCGTGCTGACCGGGCCCGACCTGGGGCCGGTCGCCGAGCTGCCCGCGTGGGACCTGCCGCGTCAGCCGCTGCTGCTGGAGACCAGCGTGCCCGGCGTGTTCGCGGCGGGAGACGCGCGGGCGGGCTCGGTCAAGCGGCTGGCCTCCAGCGTGGGCGAGGGCGCGATGGCGGTCTCCATGATCCACCGCTATCACGCGGAGAGCTGATCGTCCTTCCCATCGGGAAGGCGGCTCAGGGGGAGCCTGACCACGAAGCGGGTCTCCCCCGGGCGGGTGGTGACCTCCATCGTGCCGCCGTGCCGCTGCGCCACGATGTCCATGCTGACGTGCAGGCCGAGCCCGGTGCCCTTGCCCAGCTCCTTGGTGGTGGTGAACGGCTGGAACACCGTGGGCAGCACGTCGCCGGGGATGCCGGGCCCGTCGTCGCGGAACTCCACCACGGCGTGGCCGCCCTCGCGGCGGGTGCTGATCGCCAGCTCGCCCTCGCCGTTCATGGCGTCCACGGCGTTGTCGATGAGGTTCGTCCAGACCTGGTTGAGCTCGCTGGGGAACGCCTTCATGTCGGGCAGGTCGGCGTAGTCGCGGCGCACCCGTACGCCGCGCAGCTTCGGCGCCATGAGCGCGAGCGTGGCCTCCAGCCCCTCGCGCAGGTCCACGTCGCGTTCCGGCGCCCGGTCGAGGTTGGCGTAGGCGGAGGTGCGCCCGACCAGCTCCACCACCCGCCGGCCCGCCTCGGCCGCGTCGCGCGTGAGCGAGGCCGCCCGCAACACCCTGGTCAGGTACGTCAGCGCCGGGCCGAGCGCCTCCGCCCGCAGCCCCGCGGCCAGCTCGTCGAGCCGGGCGGGGCACGCGCCGTGCTCGGCCAGGACGTCGCTCAGGTCGGCGGCCTCGGCGAGCCCGCGCGCCTCCAGCCAGTCGGCCACCTCGTCCGCCGCCTCCGCCTCGGCCAGCGGGTCCAGCGGCACCCTGGGCGTGAGCTCGCCCTGGATGCGGGCGACCAGCCGCCACTCGGTGTCGTCGCAGGCCCGGCCCCACGCGACCGCGGCCTCGGCGAGCCGCGGCGTCAGGTCGCGCAGGTCGCGGGTGGCCCGCATGGCGGCCGCGGCCGGGTTGTTCAGCTCGTGCGCCAGCCCGGCGGCGAGCATGCCGAGCCCTTCCAGCATGCGGCTGCGCCCGGCCTGCCGTTCCATGGCGTTGATCCGCCCGGCCAGCACCGGGAGCAGCACCCTGGACACCGGCGGGCAGCGCTCCAGCATCTCGAAGAAGCCGTCCCTGTCGTAGGCGACGACCCGGGCGGGGCCCACGGCGAGCGCGCTGGCCAGGTACTCGCCGCTGGTGAGCAGCGGCAGCTCGCCGATGAACTGGTGCTCGATGCTGTCGCCGGTGTGCCTGGCCAGCACCTGCTCCCTGCCGCCGACCAGCTTGGTCACCACGATCTGGCCGCCGAGCAGCACGTAGAAGGCGTCGGCAGGCTCGCCCTCGGAGAACAGCGCGTCCCCGTCGGACAGCTCCATGAACCGGCCCGTGCGCGCCACCCAGTCGAGCTGCTCGGCGTTCAGGCCGCGGAACAGCTCGACGCCGCACAGCCGCTCGGTCACCCATGCGGGGACAGGCACAGGTCCTCCGCCTTCCTTCCGTCGCGGCCGCGCAGCAGCCGGTAGGCGTGGGCGGCGGACACCAGCGTGACGTGGTGGTGCCAGCCCTGGAAGGAACGGCCTTCGAAGTGGTGCAGGCCCGACTCCCTGGACACCGCGGACAGCTCGGACACCGCCCGGTTGCGCAGCTTGATCAGCCCCGCCAGGTCGGGCACGCGGTGGCGGCCCAGGTCGGTCAGCCACATCGAGCGATTGCCGACGCTGCGCCAGCTGTGCACCGGCTCGTACGGACGCGGCAGCGCCCGCCCCGACACCACCTGCAGCCGGGGCCTGGCGGGCTCCAGCACCGGGCGGACCACGGCGCCGGGGCCGATCGAGGGCATGGTGTGCCGCGAGACCCTGACCAGGTAGGGCAGCCCGCGCTCCACCAGCCCGCCGAGCAGCGACTCCACGCCCGGCATCGCCCTGGCGTCGGCCACGATGGGCGCGGGCGGCAGGCCCCAGTCGATCACCATCTCGTCGATCGCCTGAAGCAGGTGCCGCCAGGCCGGCCGGCTGCGCTCCCGCTCGGGGAGGCGAGCGCCGCTGCGCAGCTCCTCGTCGTCGTCCCACGAGCGCGGCAGCAGCAGCCGCCAGTTGACCGGGCAGCCGCCCTCATCGCCCACAAGTACGACCGCCAGGCCGAGCTGGCAGTTGACCAGCCGGCCGGCGGAGTGCACGAACTGCCTGGCCACGCCCACCGACTTGGAGCCGTTCTTGGGGAAGACGACCTCTTCGAGCACCCACGCCTTGGGGCGGACGGCCTGGACGAGGATCTGCGCCAGGCGCTGCCGGACGAGCCGCCAGTCCCAGGGGCTCTGGTTGACGAACTGCTGCAGGCACTGGTCGACGGGCCGTCCCGTCACCTGCTCGGAGATGCGCCGGATCGATTTGCGGCCGGGCACCGAGAGCAGTCCTTGAACGTACACCTCGCCCCAGCGGCGCTGGTCGGAACGGAGGAAGGAGGAGAAGAGATCCTCACAGAATGGTGAGAGCCATATCTCCTGCGAGTCCAATTCCGTATAGATGGTCATACGACCAACCCCTAAATATTTCGAGCTTTCCCCCTTTTCATCATTAATTATCGGAATCTCCGGGGCGGGGTGACAGGACGAGCTTATGCTGGCACTGCCACTTCTATATATGACGGTCAGATGTCGTCCCGCCAACAAGACGTCCGGCCGGACGGACATCCGGCGGCAAGACGTCTCACCGGCGAAAACGCCTGTCCGGCAAACGTCTCACGGGCACGACGTCGAGCCTCATGGACCGGTCCGGACCATGAGGCTCGACGTGTGGGTGCCGGTGTGTTCAGTCGCCGCCAGTCATGAAGCTAGCGGCACGCTCGGCGATCATCACGACCGTGGTGTGCGGGTGGGCGCTCACCAGCGTCGGCATGACGGAGGCGTCGGCCACCCGCAGGCCCTCGACGCCGCGCACCCGCAGCCGCGGGTCGACCACCGCGCCCGCGTCCGAGCCCATCCGGCACGAGCCGGCGAAGTGGTAGTAGGAGCCGGTGTTGGCCTTCACCCACGTGCGCAGCTCGGCGCGGGTGGTCACGTCAGGGCCCGGCGCGACCTCGGTCAGCCCCCATTCCTCGGTGAACGCCTTGGTCCGGTAGAGGCCCCTGGCGATCTCCACGACGGTGACCGTGCGTTCCAGGTCGTACGGGTCGCCGAGGTAGTCGGCGTTGATCAGGGGGTGGGCGGCGGGGTCGGGGCCGGCCAGGCGGACCCAGCCGCGTGAGACGGGCCGCACCAGCGCGGTGAGGCTGAGGATGACGTGCGGGTCCACCAGCTCCCGTACCGGCGTGATGGGTTTGCCCGTCTGCACGCGGCGCACCACGTTGGCGAAGAACTTCTCGCCGAACGGCGCGCGGTGCACCAGCGCCACCTCCAGATCGGGCACCGGCAGGCCCTCCTCGGACCCGCAGAACACGGCGACCTCGGTCACCTGCCCGCGCGGGTCGTCGCCCGGCTTGGCCATGTAGCCGATCGGCCCGATGACCAGGGGGTGGTCCTGGAAGTTCGCGCCGACTCCCGGCAGGTCGGCCAGCACGGGGATGCCGTGCTCGGCCAGGTGCGCGGCCGGTCCGAGGCCGGACAGCATGAGCAGCTTGGGCGACTGGATGGCGCCCGCGCAGAGCACGACCTCGGCCTCGGCCCGCGCGGTGTGGGTGGCGCCGTCGCGGGTGTACTCGACGCCCGTGCAGCGCCCGCCGTCGAACAGCAGCCTGGTGGCCGGGGCGGCGGTCATGACGGTGAGGTTGGGGCGGCCGAGCGCGGGGTCCAGGTAGGCCTCGCGGGCGCCGTGGCGCAGGCCGTCCTTGATGTTGACATGGTGCCAGCCGGCGCCGAACAGGCCGGCGTTGAAGTCGTCCAGGCGGGGGTGGCCGAGCTCCACGCAGGCGTCGATGAATGTGCGCGAGACCGGATTGCCGGTCTCGGCCGCGTCGGCCACGGTCATGGGGCCGTCCTTGCCCGCCGTGGGGTTGTGCCCGTCCCGCTGCGCCTCCAGGTGCTGGAGGGTCGGCAGGACGTCCTCGAACGACCATCCTGGGCAGCCCTGGTAGGCCCAGGAGTCGTAGTCCTGCGGCCGGCCCCTGGTGTGCATCATGTGGTAGACGTTCGAGCCGCCGCCCAGGCCGCGCCCGGCCGCGCTGTAGACGCGGGATCCGCCGAGGCCCGGCTGAGGCTCGCTCATGTACGCCCAGTCGAGGTCGGTCAGCAGCACCTCGTTCCACCGGTGCGGGGTCCTGACCGCGTCGGTGACCTGCGCGTCGCCGGCCTCCAGCAGCAGCACCGAGGCGCCGGGGTCCTCGCTGAGCCGGGCGGCGAGCACGGAGCCGGCCGCGCCCGCGCCGATGACGATGTACCTGTAGCTGTCTGCCACGGTCGGCTCCTTAGGTGAGCAGGTCGGCCGCGCGCTCGCCGATCATCATCGTGGCTGCGGCGGTGTTGCCTGCGGGGATGGTCGGCATGACGGAGGCGTCGGCGATCCGCAGCCGCTCGGCGCCGTGCACGCGCAGCTCGGGGTCGACCACGGCCATCGGGTCGCGGCCCATGCGGCAGGTGCCCACCGGGTGCCACACCGTGCTCGCCGTCGCGCGGACGTAGGCGCGCAGGTCCGCGCCGTGTCCCGGCGCGCTCTCGCGCTCGCGGAAGGCGGACATCGCCTCGGTGTGCGCCAGCTCCCTGGACAGCTCGATCCCGCGGACCAGCGCCCTGAGGTCCTCCTGGTCGCGCAGGTAGCCGGGATCCACGAGGGGCGGGTCGCCGGGGTCGGCCGAGCGCAGGGTGAGCGTGCCCCTGCTGCGCGGCTGGGCGAGCACGGGCGCGAAGGTGAAGACGGGCCCGTCCACGCGGTAGGAGTCCTCGACGAACTGCACGGGGCCGAACAGCAGTTGCAGGGCCGCGTCGTCCGGCGGGAACAGGCCGGCCTCCGCCAGCAGCTCGGGCGGCGGCAGCTCGGTGCGGCAGGTGTAGGCGACGCCGAGGATGAGGTGGTCGTGCAGATTCGCGCCGACGCCCGGCAGGTCCACGGCGGTGGCGAGCCCGTGGCGGCCGAGGTCGGCGGCGGCACCGATGCCGGACAGCATGAGCAGCTTGGGCGTGGCCAGCGCGCCGCAGGAGACGATCACCTCGGCAGCCGCCTCGGCCCGGTGCGTCACGCCGTCGCGCACGTACTCCACGCCCGTGGCTCTCGTGCCGTCCAGCAGCACGCGGGTGGCCACGGCGCCGGTCTCGACGGTCAGCCGCGGATGGCCCCTGAGCGGGTCGAGGTAGCCGTAGGCGGTGCTCGACCGTTCCTCGTCCTTCGTCCTGGTGGACTGGTAGGCGAACGCGCCCTCCTGGGCCGCGCCGTTGTAGTCCCAGTCCTCGCCGCCGGGGTAGCCGAGCTCGCGGGCGCCCCTGATGAAGGCGCGCGACACCTCCGACATCCGCGACAGGCGGGCGACCTTCATCGGGCCGCCGGTGCCGTGGTAGGCGTCCTGGCCGTGCTCGTGGTCCTCGGCCCGTTTGAAGCAGGGCAGCACCTGCTCGTACGACCAGCCGTCGTTGCCGAGCGCGGCCCAGTGGTCGTAGTCGCGGCGGTTGCCCCGTACGTACAGCATGGCATTGACGCTGGTGCCGCCGCCGAGGGCCTTGCCCTGCGGCAGCGGCACCGAGCGCCCGTCCAGCCCCTGCTGCGGAACCGTGAGGTACGGCCAGGTGACGTCCGGGTCGCCCCACAGGGAGGTCATGCCCGGAATGCCGGTCTGGCGCATCGCGGGGACGTCCGCGCCGCCCCCCGCCTCCAGCAGGAGCACGCGGGCCTGCGTGCGCTCGACGAGCCGAGCCGCGACGATCGCGCCCGCCGCGCCGGCGCCCGCCACGACGTAGTCGTAGCCGTTGTCCGGGCTGTTTTCTGGGCCGGACATCAGCGGCTCTCCGGCCCGATGATCCAGTGCTCGGTGGTGACGAGCCGATGCACGTAACGCGGTTCGACGAACGACTCCATGTCGGCCTCGGCCTTGGCGAACTCGGCCGAGGCGAGCGCCGCGGCCAGGTCGTCGCGGCTGTCGAAGGAGAGCAGGTAGGCGGCGTCCAGCACGGCCTCGCCGATGCCGTACGCGCCGTCCCTGACGTGGCACTGCAGGTAGCGGCGCAGGCCGGGCACCCGCTTGACCAGGTCGGCGTGCGCGCCCAGGCTGCGGCTCCTGAACTCCGCCAGCGGCACGCCTTCCTTCCGCTTGACCAGCACGATCAGCTTCACGCCTGTCGCGCTCGCGAGCTCGGGTCCTGCGACCACCTCGTGGGCGTCGGTGTCGAGCACGACCGTGCGCCAGAAGGCCGCCCAGCGCGGCTCGTCCATGCGCGCGCCCTGCAGGAACTCGGGCGTCTGCAGCGATTCGAGCTGCTCGCGCTCGTCACGCAGCCAGATCTCCGCGACGCCGCTCCACAGCGGCTCGCCCTCGCCCGGCCAGAACGGGATCCGGGTGTCGATGAGGTATTTCCTGATCTGGGGGATCTTGGAGGCGTACTCGACGGCGTGCACGTTCAGCCAGTACTGCTGGAACTCGTGTTCCGTCATTCCCGGCTTGGGGGCAGCGAAGATGAGTTGGTGGATCACGATGTCTTCCTCCGTCACTCGGCCGCAGTGATCGACTGCGCGTGCCTGAAGACGCCGCGCGGGTCGTAGGCCGCCTTGACCCGCTGCAGCCGGGGGTAGTTGTCCTTGTAGTAGAGGGTCTGCCAGGGCACCCCCGAGCGGTTGAACGCCGGGTCGGTGATGTCCGGGTCGGGGTTGTTGATGTAGCAGCCGTCGGCCTGCTCGCCGGGCACCGGATAGCCGCCGGTGGCCGACCAGACCGCGCCGTACAGGTCGCGCAGCCAGCCGATGTTGGCCGCGTCGGCGGCCGGGTCCTGCCACTGCGTCTCGAACAGGGTCCAGAACGCGGCGTCGCGGTGGGCGAGCGCCGTCCGCGTGGACGGCACGGCGTTGATCGCGCCGCCGCTGAACCCGGCCAGCGTCACCGCCCCCGCCGGGTTGGCGAAGTCGGTGCGGGTGAGCGCGTCGTACATCGCGCCCGCCTGGACCGGCATGTACGACTTGCGCAGGTACGCCGACTTCGACGACCCGCGCAGCGTCGGGTTGATGAACGACGGGATGCTGGCCGCGATCAGCCTGACCGCGTGCAGCCAGGGCAGCTTCTGCGCCGGCTGCGCCGCCACCACCGCGTCCACGCCGAGCCCGCTGGTCAGCGCCGCGAGGTAGCCGCTGAGCAGCGCCTCGGCGCCGGGGGCCGCCGCGTCGACCTGGGTGAGCAGGAAGACGTTCTGGGCCGAGCGGTGTGCCAGGGACGCCACCCCGGACAGTGCCTTGGCCGGCGAATTCGGGGCGGCGGCGGATTCGTACCAGGCGCCCCAGTTCGTGACCAGGGCGGTGAACTTGGTCCGGTCCAGCATGCTCCACGGGATGCCGACGGCACTGAGCAGCACGTCCTTCGGCGGGTTGACGAGCAGCCCGCCAGGGTCGGCGCCGGTGCGGCCCGGCGTGCGGAACCAGAACTTCGTGACGACGCCGAAGTTGCCGCCGCCACCGCCCGCGCACGCCCACCACAGGGCGTGGTGCGGGTCGTCCGGGTCCCTGGTGGCCACGATCGCGCGGGCGGTGCGCGAGCGGTCCACGACCACCACCTCGACCGCCGCCAGATGGTCGATCACGGCCCCGAACTGCCGGGACAGGAAGCCGTAGCCGCCGCCGGTGGCGTGCCCGCCGATGCCGACCGTCGGGCACATGCCGCCGGGTATGGTCACGCCCCACTTCTTGTAGAGGGTCTCGTAGACGTTCGACAGCCGGGCGCCGCCCTCGACGGCGAACGCGCCGCGCCGGGTGTCGAAGTAGACGTCGTTCAGCCCGGCGAGGTCGATGACCACCTTGACCTCGTCGTTGAAGACGAACGGGGCCAGGCAGTGGCCGCCGGAGACCACCGAGACGCGCCGGCCCGTGTCCACCGCCTCCTGGACCGCCGCCACCACCTGCTCGGTGGAGCTGACCACGCGGACGTAGTCGGGCCGGCCGACCCAGCGCTGGTTGTAGCCGACGGTCAGTTCCTGGTAGCGGGGGTCGTTCGGGTACACCGTCGCGGGGGCGGCCACCGGGCCTCTGTCCCGTACGGAAGCTCTGGTTTCTGCGGCTTTGTCCACCGCCGCCGCGCCTGCGGCGGCCGCGGCGCCGCCCAATAATCCACGCCTCGACAGGCCTTTCATGGATCGTTCCTCCTCGCCCTATTGGTCGTCCACGAGCCCTTGGCCCAGGTAGCCGTCACGGGCGCCGGGCAGCGCGTAGAAGAAGCCCCCGCCCTCCGGCCGGGTGAACGCCTCCATCGGCTCGCCCCGCAGCCGTTCCTGGGCCTGAAGGAAGTTGACCAGCCTGCGCTGGTAGCTGACGAAGACCAGGCCCTGGTCGAGCAGGCCGTCGGCGTCGAGCCCGCGCGAGTAGTTGAAGCCCCTGCGCAGCATCGCCTTCTCCGGGCCCGCCGTGCGCGGGTTGGCCAGCCTGATGTGCGCGTTCAGCGGAATGCGCTCGCCCCGGGGGTCGTCGGCGTAGCGCGGCAGGTCCGTCTCCTTGGAACCGTCCAGGGGCGCGCCCGAGTCCTTGCGGCGGCCCATCACGCGTTCCTGCGCGGCCAGCGAGGTGCGGTCCCAGCGTTCGACGAACATCCTGATCAGGCGGACGGCCACGTACGTGCCGCCGAGGGCCCAGGCGGGCTCGCCGTCGCCGGCCCCGACCCAGACCGCCCGGTCCATCAGCGCCGCGTTCCCGGCGTCGGGGTTGCCGGTGCCGTCCTTGAAGCCGAGCAGGTTGCGGTTGTCCGTCGCGCCCGCCGTGGCGACCGGGTCGGGGCGGGCGAAGCCGTCCTGGGACCAGGCGAGCCTGAGGCTGTCGCCGGCCGCCATCGTCAGGCGGCGCAATGCGTGCAGGCACACGTCGGGGTGATCGCCCTGCACCAGCACCAGCAGGTCGCCGTGGGTGCGCGCCGGGTCGAGCCGGTCGTTGGCCAGCACGCCCATCGGTCGCAGCTCGGCGGGGCGGCGGTCGGCCAGGCCGTACCTGCCGTCGAAGAGCGAGGCGCCGACGCTGAGCGTCACCAGCGCCGGCTGGTCGCCCTGGCCGAGCAGGAGCGAACTGTCGGACGGGGGCAGCGTGGCGGCGTTGGGGGCCGGGGCGCGCCCGGCCATGAGGGCGTCCATCTCGTCCGACAGCCTTCGTAACGTTCCCGCCAGCACCTGCCGGTCGCGGTCGCGGCAGTGGAACGCGGCCACCAGGCAGGCGAGCGCCGGTCCGGTGAGGACGCCGGGCTGGTGCTCCCCTCGGAACGATCCTCTCGGGACCCGCCCGTTGCCCGCTCCCCCGGCGGGTGCTCGCCCGCCCCAGGCACCGGCGGCGGCCTGACCGCCCGCCGCCGGGCCTGCCGGCGGGCCCGTCCATGGGCCCGTCAGCAGGGTCGCGCCCGCCGCGCCGGCCGCCAGCCCCGCCCCGCCGGTCGCGGCGGCGCCCAGGAACGCGCGCCGCGACGGCCGGCTCCGCTCTCCGTTCTCCTCAGCCATGTCGCATCGACTCCACGTGGTGGCCAGAACCCCCTCATGGTGTCCTGGGCCACGGCGGAGAGCGCCGAAATGGGTTGGAGTCCGTTATCTCCGGCCCGGTCAGGCGGGTGACCTCACGAAGTACCGCGCTCGGCGTTGCCTTTCCGTCCGGCCGATGAGAGATCGCCGGGCGGCCACGGCCCGATCGTGGCGCGCGTCGTGCGGGCGCGTCAGGCGGCCGAGCCGCTCATCGCCTGTGCCTCCTCGTCCTCGACCTGCCGGTTCCACTCCCCCTTCGAGGACTGCCACCCGTCCTCGTCGCGGCCGAGCCGCCAGTAGCCGGAGATCGACAGCTGCTCCAGCGGCACGCCCCGCTCCACCCGCAGGTACCGGCGCAGCTCCTTGACGAAGGTCGCCTCGCCGTGGACGAACGCGTGCACCGTGCCAACGGGGAACTCCGCCGCGCGTACCGCGTCCACCAGCGCCCGGCCCACCTGCCCGCCGGAACGGTGCAACCAGACGATCTCGGTGTCACCGGCGGACGGCAGCTCCTGCTCCTCGGCCGCGTTCTCCACCTCGATGAAGACCTTGGCGGGCGCGCCGGCCGGCAGCCGTTCCAGCGCGACCCCGATGGCGGGCAACGCGCTCTCGTCGCCGGCGAGCAGGTGCCAGTCCGCCTCGGCGCTCGGCGCGTAGGCCCCGCCGGGGCCGAGGAAGCGCAGCACGTCGCCGGGCGCCGCCCGCATCGCCCAGGGCCCAGCCAGGCCCTTGTCCCCGTGGCAGACGAAGTCGATGGTCAGCTCCCGCGTCAGGGGGTCCCAGCCGCGCACGGTGTAGGTCCGCATGACGGGCCAGTGCTCGCGGGGCAGCTCCTCCCGGATCGCGCCCAGGTCGAACGGCTCCGGATAGGTCACCCCCGGCACGGGGAACAGCAGCTTGACGTAGTGGTCGGTGAACTCTCCCGCGGTGAACCCGGCGAGCCCGTCGCCGCCGAGCACCACCCTGATCAGGTGCGGGCTGAGCCGCTCGGTCCGCCGGACCACGCCGGTGGTGCAGGTGGGCGTGCGCCGTGCCGATTCCTTCGCCATGGGGACTCCCCGTCTCGCGGTGATGTCGCAGTAATTAGGTAAGCCTAACTTAACCACTTGGCCGACGCCGGAACATGAGCACCCCTCGCGACATACCCTCACATATCTCCGAAACTTCCCGAAATGTCAGGAGTTTTGACACAGACATGTCACGATCGCGGTAACGATTGGTTGCCATGTCCTCATGCTCTGTTATGGTCCCTCCTTGTCCCCATTTGGGGCAACCTTTACTTCCCTAGGAGGAACATGCGGAACGCGAAGAAGGTAACCGTCCTCACCGCGGCCGTGGCGACCGCCACTGCGCCTTTGCTGGCCCTCGCCACCCCGGCGATGGCCGCTCAGCCCGCCGCGACCGCCACGACCGTCCAGGCCCAGCCGCTGGAATGGCTCTCCCTCGACGCGCTCACCGGCTCCAAGCTGGTGCAGCGGGTCAAGGACCTGCTGGGCAAGGGCTACGTCCCGACGTCCTTGAACGTGACCAACGCGGCCAACCCGCTGTACACGACCCTCTGGACCAAGGACCCCGGTCGCAAGGTCAACGTGCTGCAGGGCATCAAGGGCACCGAGCTGACCAAGCGCATCCAGGAGCAGTTGGCGGCCGGCTACCAGCCCAAGCTGATCAGCGGCACGGGCACCGGCGCCGGCGCGGTCTTCGCCGGGGTCTTCGAGAAGACCACGCAGCTTGTCAAGTCCCAGGTGAGCCTGACCAAGGAGACCTTCACCAAGGTCAACCAGGAGCTCGCCACCGCCGGCTACAGCCTGGCGTCGCTGGACGTGTACGGCACGGTGGAGCGGCCCCTCTACGCGGCCGTCTGGATCGCCGGCGCCGCCACGGGCACCCTCCAGGTGACCCTCGGCCAGACCGTCACGGAGCGCGGCAAGGAACTGCTGACCAAGACGAGGCAGGGTCTGCGCCCCGTCCTCATGGCCGTCGAGCCCGGCAACCTCTACACCACCGTGTGGGGCAAGGGCAGCGTGAGCGGCATCAAGGAGTACCTGAACCTGTCGAAGACGACTTACACCATCAAGTCGGCCCAGATGAAGCTGCTCGGCTACAGTCCGCAGATCCTGAGCGCCGAGGACGGCGTCATCGCGTCGATCTGGACCAAGGGCTAGATGTTCTTCCGGTGACTTCCCGGTGACGTGAGCCCGGACAGCACCCCTCCGCCGTTTTCGCGGTCTCGTCCCGCGGTGAGCCACGCGCGAAAGCCGTCACGGAGGGACGTGCGCCGGTGACTCACGGCACCGGGGAGCATTGGGGAGCATCGAGGAGCGCCGCGACGTCGTCCGGCACGCCCGCCGCCGTGACACCCGGTGTCGCGGCGCCGGCCGCGTTGTGGGGGGTTGGGCGCCCCGGATCATCCGAGGGCTTTCTCCAGCTGCGACTTGCTCATCTTCGAGCGGCCCTTGATGTCGCGCCGCTTGGCCTCGGCGTAGAGCTGGTCCCTGGTCCGGCCGGCCGCCCCGGTGTGCGAGCGCAGCCCGCCCCTGCGGCTCGACGACATGTCCGCGGTGGAGGTCTTGCTGGCGGTACGCGACTCGCCCGCCCTGGCTCGTTCCTTGTTCACCGTACGGGCGGCGATCTCCTTGGCCCGTTTGCCGCTCTCGCCGCGTTTCTTGGCACTGTCCTTGACGTGCTCGTACTGGCGTTCCCGCTTCTTGCTAGAACCGCGAGCCATGGTGTCCCCCATTTCGTGAGATGACGCGTTTGGACGGCATCTACCCACCGGAGCAACACGAAACGGACGGCCCGTATCAAACAGCCGGAACTCTGGCAGCGTCAGGAGGCCAGGCGGGTGATCGCGGCGATCGAGCGGTCGACGTCCGCCTCGGTCGTGGTCGCGTTCGAGACCGAGACGCGCATGTACCGCCGCCCCCGCCAGGTCGTGCCGCCCGCCCAGCAGGTGCCGTCCGCCTGCACGGCGGCCACCGTACGGTCGGTGCGCGCGTCGTCGCCGAAGCGGACCAGCACCTGGTTGAGCACCACCTCGTTCGCCACCTCGAACCCCGCGGCGGACAGCCCGCCGGCGAACCTGCGAGCCAGCGCGCAGCAGCGGTCGACCAGCGCGGCGACCCCGTCGCGGCCCAGCTCCCGCAGCCCCGCCCACACCGCGAACCCGCGGGCGCGGCGCGAGGACTCGGCGGTCAGATCCGCTCCCGCCGGGACGCCACCCGAGCCGACCAGGTACGCGGCGGTGAGGGACATCGCCGCCGCGTGCGCGCCGGGCCTGGCGCAGAACGCGAACGCCGAGTCGTAGGGCAGGTTCAGCCACTTGTGCCCGTCGCAGGCCCAGGAGTCGGCCAGTTCCAGCCCGTCCACCAGGTGCCTGGTCGCGGGGCTGGCCGCGGCCCACAGGCCGAACGCGCCGTCCACGTGCGCCCAGCCGCCGTGCCGGTGCACGAGCTCGCACGCCTCGCGGAGCCGGTCGCAGGCGCCGGTGTTGACGTTGCCCGCCTGGAGGCAGACGACGGTCGGCCCTGCGGCTCCGGCGCGCAGCACCTCGCGCAGCGCCCCGACGTCGATGGCGCCGTCCGGCCCGGCCGGCACCGGCTCCACGACGTCCGTGCCGAAGCCGAGCAGCCGCAGCGACCTGTCGATGGTGGCGTGCCGCTCCGCTCCGGCGATCACCCGGACGGGCGGCGCGCCGGCCAGCCCCCGCCGTTCCACGTCCCAGCCCGCGTCGGCCAGCACCTGGTGGCGGGCGGCGGCGAGCCCGACCGTGTTGGCCGCCTGGCAGCCGGTGACGAATCCCGCCGACGCCTCCCGCGGGATGCCCAGCAGCTCCTTCAGCCAGCCGCCCGCGGCGGTCTCGGCGGCGATGGCCGCCGGGGAGGTGACGGCGTTGGTCGCGATCTGGTCCCAGCCGGCGGCGAGGATGTCGGCCCCGGTCGCCGCCGGCAGCGCGCCGCCGACCACGAACCCGAAGTACCGCGGCCCCGCGCCGGCGACCAGGCCGGGCTCGGCGGCGGCGATCAGGCCGGCCAGCACCCGCTCCGGCGGCGTGGGGCCGGACGGCAGCGGACCGGCGAACGCCTTGGCCAGGGCCTCCTGGTCGACCGGCACCCCGACCGGCCGCTCCGCCAGCGACCGCCGGTATCCGGCCGCGTGATCGGCGGCCGTGCGGAAAAGACGCTCCAACTCCTCCATCGACGCACCATATCTCCGGACATGAGCCGCAGCGAGACCCGGCCGGCCGCCTCCCCTGCGGCGGACGGACCTCAGCGCTGCCCGGCCACCTCCTGCGCCCCGGGCGTACGGTCGCCGGCCTGACCGGGGTCGATCACGCACGCCTCGTCCTGCAGATTCCGCGGCCAGGCCGCGCTCTCCACCATGCGCCGGTAGTCGGGGCACTGGGTGAAGTCGTCGGCGCCGCACTCCATGAGGTGCTCGATCAGCCGCTTGGACGCGGCGATCTCCTCCAGGCGCCGGCCCAGCTCCTCGTGCTGGCGCCGCAGCAGCGCCCGGCGCTCGGCGCGGCCGGCGGCGTCGAGCACGCCGCGGATCTGCTCCAGGCTCAGGCCGCCCGCCTTGGCCCGGATGATCGTCATGACGCGGATGACGTGGTCGTGGGTGTAGCGGCGGCGGCCGTTCACTCTGGTGGCCGGGGTCAGCAGACCCATCGACTCCCAGTGGCGCAGCACGTGCGGCGCCAGGCCGAACCGTTCCGCGAGCTCTCCGATGCGCATCGAGTCGCTTGACTTCATGTTGACATTAACTTGCGAAGCCGCCCTCGCGTCAACCCCTCGGGGGCCGCCCGTCCAGCTCGTCCCTGGAGACACGCAGCGGTGCGTGACGCCCTGTTCACAGATGACTGCGCAGGATCGTAAGGTGTCAGAGTGAAGGTCGAGATCATCCGGCCGGTCTGGCGCCCGCTGCGCACCTGACCGGCGCCCGATGCGCGGGACGTGGCCCCTATCCCTTCAGCCTGCGGGCTGACGCAGACAAGGAACAACCCCCCATGGCTCAGACCAGTCCACCCACTCCCGCCGAGGCGGGAAACGACGGCCAGCCCGCGCTGAAGCGGGTGATGGGCCCCGGCCTGCTGCTGCTGTTCATCGTCGGCGACATTCTCGGCACCGGCATCTACGCCCTGACCGGCCAGGTGGCCGGCGAAGTGGGCGGCGCCGCCTGGCTGCCCTTCGCCATCGCCTTCGTCGTCGCCCTGATCACCGCGTGCTCCTACCTCGAACTGGTGACGAAATATCCGGAGGCGGCCGGCGCGGCCCTGTATGTGCATAAGGCGTTCGGCAAACACGTGCTGACGTTCCTGGTGTGCTTCGCGGTGATGTGCTCGGGCATCACCTCCGCCTCCGCCGCCTCGCGGGCCTTCGCCGCCAACCTCGTCACCGGCTTCGGCCTGGAGGTAGGCAACACGGTCATCCTGCTGATCGCCCTGGCGTTCATGCTGCTGGTGCTGGCGGTCAACCTGCGCGGCGTCGGCGAGAGCGTCAAGGTCAACGTGGTGCTCACCGCGATCGAGCTGTCGGGTCTGCTGCTGGTCATCGTGCTCAGCATGTTCTTCATCCTCGGCGGGCAGGCCGACTTCTCCCGTGTGGTCGCCTTCGAGACTCCCTCGGACAAGAGCGTGTTCCTGGCCGTCAGTGCGGCGACGTCGCTGGCGTTCTTCGCCATGGTCGGGTTCGAGGACTCCGTCAACATGGCCGAGGAGACCAAGGAGCCGTCCCGGATCTTCCCGCGGATGATGTTCACCGGGCTCGGCATCACCGGCGTGATCTACGTGCTGGTGTCCATCTGCGCCGTCGCGGTCGTCCCCGTCGGTGTGCTCGCCGAGAGCGAGACGCCGCTGGTGACGGTGGTGCAGACGGCCACCCCCGGCGTGCCGATCGCCGACCTGCTGCCGTTCATCTCGATGTTCGCCGTCGCCAACTCCGCGCTGATCAACATGCTGATGGCCAGCCGGCTCCTGTACGGGATGGGCAAGCGGGGCGTGCTGCCGCCGTTCCTGGCGAAGGTGAACGCCGTGCGCCGCACGCCGCACGCGGCGATCGTGTTCACCACGCTCCTCGCCATGGGCCTCATCACGTTCCTGTCGCTCGACCCGGAGAGCCCGGTGGTGTCGCTGCTGGGCGGCACGACGTCGCTGCTGCTGCTCGCGGTGTTCGCGTTCGTCAACGTGTCGGTGCTCGTCCTGCGCAGGGAGGACACCGGGGCCGAACACTTCAAGGCCGGCCGCGTCCTGCCCGTGCTGGGCACGATCACCTGCCTCTACCTGGTGCTGCCCTGGTCGTCGGGGCGTCCGGTCGGCCAATACCAGATCGCGGGCGTGCTGCTGGCGATCGGCGTGGTGCTCTGGCTGCTCACCTGGCTGTCACGCAGGAACAAGGTCTGACCGGTCCGGGGCCCGCGAGCCGGGCCCCGGGTCATCAGCCGCGCCGGAACGCGCCCCGCCCGTCAGCCGCTGCGGGCGGGGTTCGTTCCTGTCACATCACCAAGCGCCCGTCACATCACAAAGCGGAAGAGCGGGCTCGACGGGTCGATCTGCTCGATGCGCGGAGGGGCGGCCTCCATCCGCTTCAGCAGGGCCGGCAGGTCGGCGGGGCTCGACAGCTCGATGCCGACCAGCGCGGGGCCGGTCTCGCGGTTGTTGCGCTTGACGTACTCGAACAGGGTGATGTCGTCGTTGGGGCCGAGCACCTCGTCGAGGAAGCGGCGCAGCGCGCCAGGCTCCTGCGGGAACTCGACCAGGAAGTAGTGCTTGCGCTCCTCGTGGACCAGGGCGCGTTCGACGACCTCGGCGTACCGGCTGACGTCGTTGTTGCCGCCGGACAGCACGCAGATGACGGTGGCGCCCTCGGGGATGGCGGCCGTGGACGGGGCGCTGAGCGAGGCGGGCGCGAGTGCGCCGGCCGGCTCGGCGATGATCCCGTCGACCTGGTACAGCGCCAGCATCTCGCTGCAGACGCGGCCTTCCGGCACGGCGACGAGCTCGGCCTTCGAGGCAGCGATGAGCGGAAGGGTGAGGGCGCCGGCGCGGCTGACGGCGGCGCCGTCGACGAAGGTGTCGATGGAGTCGAGGGTGACCGGCTCGCCGGCCGCGATGCCCGCGGCGACGCAGGCGGCTCCGGCGGGCTCGACCCCGACCACCCTCGTCTCCGGGTGCCACTCGCCCAGCCAGGCCACGGAGCCGGCCAGCAGCCCGCCCCCGCCGACCGGGAGCACGACCACGTCGGGCGCGGATCCGAGCTGGCTGACGGCCTCGCGGATCACCGTGCCCTGTCCGGCGATCGTCCTCGGGTCGTCGAACGCGGGCACCAGCGTCGCCCCGGTGGCCTCTGCGTCGGCGACCGCCGCCGCCGAAGCCTCGTCGTACGTCTCGCCGCCCAGCACGATCTCGATCATGTCGCCGCCGAGCGCGCGGATGCGGTCGCGCTTCTGCCGTGGCGTCGTCCTGGGCAGGTAGACCCGGCCGCGTACGCCCAGCGCCGAGCAGGCGTAGGCCACGCCCTGGGCGTGGTTGCCGGCGCTCGCGGCCACCACGCCGGCCCGCCTCGCGGCGTCGTCCAGCTGGGCGATCAGGTTGAAGGCGCCGCGCACCTTGTACGAGCGGACGGTCTGCAGGTCTTCGCGCTTGAGCCAGATGTCGGCGCCGGTCAGCTCGGAGAGCCGGGCGCTGCGCTCCAGCGGGGTCGTCGCCACGATGCCCGCCAGCCGCCGGGCCGCGGCATCGACGGCCGCGGCGTCCACCCGCGCGGCGTCGTCACTTCTACCTCGATCAGCCATGTCGTCGTCCTCTTCAAGCGTCTCGCTCGCTCGTCGCGCGGTGCGGCCTTCGTGCCCGTCGCGCCACCGTCGCGTCACCGCCGAGCCCCAACGCTCCCCCGTCCAGGCGATATCATATCGACGATCCTCGAACCGTCTTAATCGTCCTTAATCGTCACCGAACTCGTCTGGAAGGGCATGACCACCGACACCGCACTTCCGCCGGACTCCGCTCAGCTGCTTGAGGTGTTCAAGGCGCTGGCCAACCCCGTGCGGCTCCAGGTGCTGCGGTGGTTGCGCGATCCGGAGAAGCACTTCCCGGTTGAGCAGGGTATCGCGGATCCGTACGAGGTCGGTGTCTGCGTCAGCCATATCCAGGGCAAGCTAGGGCTCGCGCAGTCGACCGTGTCCGCCTATCTGGCCGTGCTGGAGCGGGCCGGCCTGGTCCGCTCGACCCGGGTGGGCAAGTGGACGCACTACCGGCGCGACGAGGAGAACATCGCCAGGATCGTCGCCGTACTGGGCGAATCGCTGTAGCGGCGACTGCCTTTTCACGCGCCCGATCTGCCCCGCCACCAGGACGTCTACGCCACGATCGTGCCGACGCTTCCGCTCGGCAGGCCGGCGCGGTCGGGCAGCACCCGGGGCAGGCCGCGTAGCCACGTCTCCAGGTCCGCCGGCCACCACCGCCCGGCCACCAGCCGGCCCAGTTCCTGCGCCACCGCCGACGACCACGCGGGCACCGGCACCACCCGTACGGGCGCGGCCCCCGCCAGTACCCCGAGCCACCAGTGCCGCCACGTCTCCGGCATGCCGTCGGGATCGAGCACGAGGTAGTAGTCGGGCAGCACCAGCCGGTCGGCGCGCAGTTCGGCCAGCGCGGCCTCGATGGCCACTTCCAGCCCGCCGACGGGTTCGGTGCCGTCGAAGAAGCCCGTCCACGCCGTGGCCACTCCGGCCAGCGGGTCGGCGTCGTGCACCACGTACGTCGCCGCCGACCGTCCCGCGAGCTCCGTCACCTCGGCCGGTCCGCGCTCGCCGCGCGGGATCGCCCGCACGTTGTGCAGTCCGTCGAGGCCCGCGACCACGTCCCCGGCTCCGTCCCCCGCCACCACGACTACGGTACTGGTCAATCGCCGCATACCGGACAGTCTATGGTCGGAGCTCGGCCGCGGGGATCGAACGGACGCCGGCCAGGTCATCGCCCGGCCGGCTCCCCCACCGCCGGCGGGCGGCGGCTCACTTCGACAGGTAGAGGGTCTTCCAGGTGCCCGCGTACAGGCAGTTCAGCGACGGCTTGGCGGTCTTGAACTCGGAGCAGACCTTCAGCTCGACCTGGTACACGTTGCGGTACTTGAAGGAGAAGTGCTTCGGCGTGCGGTAGGAGCAGTCGATGACGCTGTGGTGCCGGAACGGCAGGTTGTTCCCCTTGCGGTAGGTGATGCGGAAGACCGCCCAGCCGCAGGCGCTGCCGCGGGTGTTGTCGTACACCTTGCCGGTGATCTTGATCTGGCGGGCGGTCGGCAGGGTGGCGTGGTCCTCGCCGACGGCGGACAGGGTGCCCCAGGTCTTCGCGGTGTGCCTGGGGGCGTGGTACGGGCCCCACGCGGAGCCCGCGTCGGCCTGGGCGGCCTGGGCGGCGGGGGCGGCGGCGGCGACGGCGGCGAGCGTGGCGATGGCGGCGGTCGCGGCGGCGGTCAGGCCGGCGAGGGTGCGGGAGATCGACATGGCCGGGAGGTCCTTTCGGGAGGTGTGACCACACTGTGCGCCGGATCGATTTCATGGCGCTTACCAGGGATCGGCGTCCACTTTCAGCCCTCTTGCACGGGACATCCGTTACAACAGCTCGTCATCCGTTCAGAAAATAGGAGTGTACTCTCATAAGAAAGTCAACTCCCATGAAAGGAGAACGGGCATGAGCGGTGACGTCAACGGCCTGCACCATGTCGGGCACATCGTGCGGAGCATCAACGAGGCCATGGAGCTGTATCGCCGGCTGGGATTCTCCGTGTCGGCGCCCGTCCATCCCGTGCTGCCCGGCGCCGCCGAGGCGTTCGGGGTGGCCAACGCGCACGTGCACTTTCCCGGCGACTTCATCGAGCTGGTGACCGTCATCGGGGACGGCTCGCACCTGCCGGCGGGCGCCCGTGCGATCCCGCTGGAGGTGCCGGAGGAAAGGCGGGCGGGGCTGGCGGCCGCGATCCGCGTCGCCGTGGCGAACATCGCCGCCTTCGCCGAGCGGTTCGAGGGGGTGCACATCATGATCGCCGACACTGCCGACCTCGACGGCGTGGCTTCCCGGTTGGCGGCCGGTGGTGTGGTCCATGGCGGCGTGCACGCCGTCCAGCGGCCTGTGGAGACGGGGGCCGGGGTCACGATGGAGGCGGCGCGCTACCTGGAGATCTCCGATCCGGATCTGGGGCCGGGACGGGTGCCGGAGGGCCGGATCGGGTTCGCCGAGAACCTGCCTGAGGGCTCGTCCCTGGCACACGTGGAGCATCCCAACGGGGCGACCGGGCTGGCCGAGTGCGTGCTGTGCGTGGACGACGCCGCGTTGTCCGAGGTGGAACGACGCTACGCCACGTACTTCGGGCGCCGGGCGGCCCCCGGACGGGCCGACGTCGAGCCGGCGGGGGTCACGGTCGTCGCCGCGTCGGCGTTGGATGAGGTGTTGCCCGGCGAGCGTCCGGTCGCGCTGCCGGCGTTCGTCGCGTATGCGGTCACCGTGCGCGACGTGGCCGCGGCCGAGCGGCTGCTGCTCGACAACGGCGTCCCGGTCGCCAGGACCGCCGGCGGGGAGGTGTTCGTCCCGGCCGGCGCCGCACTGGGCGTGGCGATCATCTTCCGCCAGGAAGGTCCCTTTGACCACCCGCCGTCCCGGCACCACCCGTAGTCCGTCACATCACCGACTGGATTCGCCTCAGGCGAGCCGGGGCGGGCGACCACACCGGGGTACGCGAGCCCGCGCGGGCAGCCGTACCGGAGAAAGCCGTGGACGTGGCGCGGTGGCGGCCTCTACGCTCGGGGCGCAAGCAATCAACGTGAGAATTCCGCTCGGTGACGGAGCCGGTGTGGGGCGCGCGTCCCCGTTCCACACCGATACTGGACGGTTCCCGGCGTTGACCACGGGTCGGCACATCAGGACGCCGACGACCCCAGGTGGTCCGTCCCGCTGTGCGGCGAAAGGGACGCGCCGTGCTTCCGGCCACCTATCGCCATCTTCTGCGCACTCCTGGTGCCGCCGCCTTCTTCCTGACCGCCGTCGCCGGCCGGGTCGGCATCGCGATGACCAGCCTCGGCCTGGTCTGGCTGATCCACTCCCGGACCGGCTCCTACGCCGTGGCCGGCCTGGTGACCGGCGGCTTCGCCGTCGCGGAGGCGCTGGCCGGGCCGCAGCTCGGCCGGCTCATCGACCGCTTCGGCCAGGCCCGGGTGCTGCCGCCGGCCCTGCTTGCCCACGCCACGGCGGTGGCCGTCCTGCTCACCCTGGTCGCGTCCGGCAGCCCCGCCTGGCTGCTGACGGCGGCCGGGGTCGCGGCCGGTGCGAGCGTCCCGCAGCTCGGCGCGCTGTCCGGGGCTCGCTGGGCGGCCCTGCTCGGTGGCGGCCGATCCGCCGAGCTGCCCACCGCCTTCGCGCTGGAGTCGCTCGGCAACGGATTCGCCTACCTGGCCGGTCCCGTACTGGTCAGCGTGGCGGGGGCGAGCGGGCATCCGGCCTTCGGCTCGGCGCTGGCGGCGGCTCTGGTGGTGGGCGGCGGGCTGGCGCTCGCCGCCCAGCGCCGTACCGCGCCGCCACCCGCCTCCGAGGCCACGGAACGCCGCCAGGCAGGACGTTCCCTGCTGCGGCCCGGTTTCGCCGTGCTGGCCGGAGTCAACCTGGCCATCGGCGTGTTCTTCGGCGCCATGCAGGTCTCGGTGGCGGCCTTCGCGGTCGAGCACGGCTTCCCCGCCGCCGCCGCGCCGCTCTACGCGGCTTCGAGCTGCGGCGAACTGCTGTCCGGCTGGCTGTACGGGACGCGCCGATGGCGGGTGGCGCCGCGCGTGCAGCTGGCGGTGGGGACGTCTGTACTGGCTGTCTGCTGCCTGTCGTTGCCGGTGACGGACTCGTTCCCGGCGATGGGGGTCGCGGTGACGCTGACCGGGATGACGATTCCGCCGATTCTGGTGATCACTGGCGTACTCACCCAGGCGGCGGTGCACCGCTACGTGCTCACGCAGGCGTTCACCTGGCTGAACTCGGCGAGCGCGGCCGGCTCGGCCATCGCGGCGGCGGCCTCGGGGCGGGCCGTGGACACGTTCGGCGCCGCTGGCGGCTTCACGATCGCCTGCGCGGCCACCATCACGATGACGGTGCTGGCAGTGGCCGGCCTGCACGCACTACGCCCGTCCCCCGGCAAACCCGCCATCGACACCTGACCGGCCCCGTACCGCAGGTGGTGTCAGCCGCCCAGTGTGCGCTTGAGGTGGAGGAGGTGGGTGCGGCGGGTGTGGGCGCGCCAGGCCAGCGTCAGCGACGCCCCCACGAACACCGCCCCGACCGCCAGGGGCGGCAGCGGTCCCGTACCCCGGGTGACGGCGATCGTCGTCACGAGCGCGGTCGCCGTGACCGAGGCGGCCACCGCGATCCAGGCCGCGATCACCCGCTCGGTCGCGAACAGCGGCGCCCTGCGCGTGAGCACCCATCCCCCGTAGCCGGCCCAGGCGAGGCAAACCCCGGTCAGTACGGCGAAGGCCGTACGCGTGCCACCGGGCAGCGGCCCCGGCTCGGTCGCCCACAGGGTGGCGACGAAGACCGCGCCCACCAGGCCGGCCAGCAGCGCCGCCACCGCACGGATCCGCCGGCCCTTCGACAGGGACGACTCAAGCCGTTCGATCATCTCCTGCGCCGAAAGGCGCGGCTCCTCCTGCATCATGGCCGGTACCCCTTCTCCGTCAGATGTGCACGCAACAGGCGACGCGCCCGGTTGAGCCGGGACTTGACCGTTCCGGCGGGAATGCCGCAGATCTGCGCGCATTCCTGCACCGTCAGGTCCTCCAGGTAGAACAGGACGAGGATCTCCCGCTCCAGCACGGGCAGGCCGGCCAGCCCCGCCATGACCTCGGCCCGCTCCACCAGCGCCTCGGCCGGGTCGTCCGCGACCGGCGCCTCCGGCCCCAGGGCCGCCTCGGCCCTGGCGTACTCCGCGCGCAGCCGGTCGTTGACCGAGCGACGGGCGATGGTGAACAGCCACGGCCTGAACCGGGCGGGGTCGCGCAGCCTGGGCAGGCCACGGACGACCGCCAGCCAGATCTCCTGCGACACGTCGTCGGCCCGCTCGGCGTCCAGCATGCGGCGCGCGTACGTCCAGACGGGCATCCGCCACCGCCGCACCAGCTCGGCGACCGCCGCCCGCTCGCCCAGCTGGGCGTTCACCACCAGAAGCTCGTCGGTCATCCCGTCCCTTCCGTCAACCAGCACAGTCGGGCGAGACGGCCCTCAGGTTCACGGTTCGCGAGGTCACGGTACGACGGAGCCCCGTCCGAGTTCCGCGACTCAGACGGGTGGCCAGCCCAGCGGGTACGGCGGTGAGTCCGCCGGAGGCTCGCCGCCCGCCTCGGTGAAGGCGTTCATCGCCGCGACGAGCTCCCGCCGCTGCTCCGGCGACATGCGGGCGACGATGGAGCCGATCTCGCGGCTGCGGTGGGCCATCACCTGGTCCACGATGAGCCGCCCCTCCTCGGTCAGCCGCATCAGGCTCTCGCGCCGGTTGCGCGGGTTGACCTCCCGTACGATCAGCCCGGCGGCCATGAGCCGGTCGGCCATGCGCATGGCCGTGGACGAGTTGACCCCCAGCAGGTCCGCCATGGTGACCAGCTTGGTCTCGCCGTGGGTGGCCAGCGCCACCATCATGCGGAACTGCGGCAGCGTGACGCGGTCCTCGACCGCGCCCAGCGATCGTGCGGCGACGGCGACCAGCAGCCGGGAGCCGGTCAGGACCGCAGAAACGACGGCCGAGAGGTCCTCGCCGTGGACCCGGCGCTCATCGTCTTCCTCCATGGCCACTGTTGTACAGGTCCGCCGGAGTCCTCGGGCTCTCCTTCGGGCCGGAATTCCGCCGCACCACCACCCATCGATGACCTGAAGTCCCGTTTTGCCGCGAAATTTCGGGATTTGGCGGGTGAAGGCTGGATGAGACGCCCAGGCCCTACGCGCCGCCGGTTCCCCAGCCGTGGTCAAGACGACCAGCGGCTGGTCACACATCCGGTTCACCACAGGGGGCTCCCTTTCAGTAGGTGCATCCGGCGCGGCAGCCGGGTGGCACCACGGGGCGAACATCGGTCCAGTACGGCCTTTTGATGATGGTGGCCAGCCACACGGTCTTCTCGGAAAGGCTCGGGTGCGGAGCCACTTGCTGGACGGCCAGCGCCTGCCCGCTCTGCTTGTCGATGACCAACTGGGTCGCGACATCGCCCCGCGCGGGCGGGAACTGCACGATCAGTCCCTGACGGCCGAGCACGTCACCCGCCTCGTCGATCACGCCCGCACCCGGCAGAGCGGCCAGCATCCGGTAACCCGCCGCCCGCGTACCGGGAGTGGCCGGAGTCTGCGCGACCAGCTTGACACCGGCTCCCACCAGCCATTGTTCCCGGCTCAGCTCGGAGCCGGCGGGATAGCTCTCCAGCAGCCGAGCCCGCAGTGCGGTGGCTTCCCGGGGCAGGGCGAGAAGTTCGCCGAGTGTCGGGGTGAGGCCGTCGGCAAGCTTGAGCGCCTGGTCGAGCGGGTGGCGGGCGTAGAAGCGTCCGTTGGGGTCGCAACCTCGCGCCGGGCAGAGCTTGGGCGAACCGGCCTTCTTCCACGCGCGTTCGGCCGCAGGGCCGTAGGGTGCGGCCGACACCGCTTCGTACCAGGTGTATCGGCGGCCGTCGCGCCCGATGACCAGCACGTTGTTACCCCGTTCCTGAACCGGGAAGCCCTTCGCGCCGTCCTTGGTCAGGATGACCTCCTGGGTTTCCAGCCGCCAGTAGCCGCCCGTGGCCGGCGGCTGGGCCGCGAGCCGGTCGGCCGCCGCGCCGAGCACCCCCTGGACAGGAGACACCGCCGATTCCACGCCCGGCTTTCGCACCGCGACCATCGTGATCGTGATCACCAGGACGACCGCCGCCGCTGCCAGCACCGCCATCAGGCCATGTCGACGACGTCCAGCATGTCCACTATGTCCACAATGTCCACCAGAGCCCTGGCGCCTGAGGCCGCCCGCCCGCCGCGCGCGTTCCACCGTGGCCGCATTCGTCTCGTGTGCCGCGCCGAAGACGCGGGCCCGCGCGGCGGCCAGTTGCGCGGGTGAGGCGGCCGGCACGTCCGGCATCACCTCGTCGATGAACTGGATCTCCCTCATCACACCTCCACCCCCAGAGCGTCGCGCAGCTTGGTCCTCGCCCTGCTCAGCCGGGACGCGACCGTCCCCTCGGCGACCCCCAACGCGGCCGCGACCTCGGAATAGCTCAGGTGTCCGTAGGCAGCGAGCAGCGCGCGGTAGTGGCGCAGCTCTGCCCGCCGGTATCGGGCGATGAGCTTGGTCGCGATGCCGTACAGCCATGGGGCGCACGGCCCCTTGGGAGGCGTCGAACGCCTCGCGCCGCTGGAAGGCGACGAGGAAGGTCTCCGCCGCCAGATCCTCCGCCAGATCCTCCGCCATGTCCAGGGGGATCCGGCGGGCGATGTAGCGGCGGATCTCCTCGTCATGGGCATCGAAGACCGCTTCGAACGTGTCAGGGGCAAGTCTCAATCAGGGCTCCAGAATCAGGCCGACATCCCTTCTTGCCCGCTGCCGCCTCACCCTTCCCAACAATCTTGCGAGCGGCTCTCCTACAGGGGAAGGATCGCCGATACGGCCGTCAGAGCAGCCTGAACGATGATGATGCCGACGACCGATCGAAGAAGGATCAGCTTCCAGTGGAGCGCTCCCGCGACCCGCTGCGCCCGTAACCGATCAGTGTCCTCGCGCTCACCGCCGACGGGACCCCGCAGCGACGCCCCCGAGCCAGGCCGGCGCCAGAGCGCCACCACCAGCAGCAGGACAGCGCCGGCCGCACACGCCTGAGCCACGGCGTTCACCACGGTGGACAGCAGCCCATGAGTCGCCACCCCACGAGCGGCCACCAATAAAGCCCCGGTCCCGGCAAGCAGAACGACGGCGACGGCGTCCGCGTACAGCACTCCGCGCCGGCTGCGTGCTGCATCCGAAGGGGACATCGACCCCCATATCAGCGTTCCGAAAGAGACCGCATGAATGGCTTACCACACGACGTCACCCCGTGACATCCGACAAGGGCCGGCGGACCGAGGTCGTGTCGTCGAACGTGACGCCCAAGCGCATGATCATCTGCGGGTACGCGCCCGAGCAGATCTCCCGCCTCAGGAACTCCCGCAGCAGCTCCATCTCCAGCGCCTGCGTGTGAAAGGCCGCGCTGACCCCGTACGCCGCCGCGTGCAGGAGGACGTGCTGCAGCGCCTCCCCCGCGCTGATCCAGTCCGCCCGCCCGTCGCCGGCCGTGGTGAGCAGCGCCACCACCCCGAGCCCCGGGTCGCGGCCGCCCTCGCCGCCCCAGTCGTGGCGCCAGGCGTAGTCGCGTTGCGGGAAGTCGGGATCGGTGCGAACGGCATGCCGGGGGTAGCCCGTGGCGGGCACCCCGTCGTCGCGGCTGCTGCCGGGCGGGCGCGCCCAGCGGATCACTTCCAGGCTGAAGCGCCGGTCCTGGCTCTGCACCCCCTGCGCGGCCCGGGTGAGCGAGGCCAGCACGTCGACCGCCGCCGGCGAGCGTACCGGCGTCAGCTCGGCGCCCTCGGCCGCGGCCGCCTTGACCAGCCGGTCGATCAGCTGATCGGGGACGGGCACGTCGGCGAAGCCGGCGCGGTGGGTGCGCCGCCGCTCGATCTGCTCCCCGAGCAGCCGTACCGTCTCGTCCGGGTTCGTCTCCGCGCCCGGCCTGAGCGTGGCGAGCAGCGACGGGCGGTCCGGGTCGGGCAGGACGCGGACGACGGGCTCGTAGCCGTGGCAGCGCATCGCCGTACGCAGGGTGAACAGGGCCGCGCCGCAGCTGATCGACAGCTCGCGGCCGGAGGCGTCCTCCACCCGCAGCTTCCTGTCGGTGTCGGCCTTGAGGCAGATCTCCTCACCCGACACCGAGAACGCCCACGGCTGGGTGTTGTGCACCGACGGCGCCCAGCGCGCGGCCTCGACCGCGGCCTCCATGGCGCTTTCCAGCGGGTGCTTCGCCGAACGGATGCTCATGGCCGTTCCCCCTCCACCGAACGATGTGCCCAGCACAACACACCGACGAACCTCCTGGTCAGAGGCTTAGGTCCGCACCTTCCCCGACGTCTGGTGGCGAACAGAGGACTTTCGTCCCTGTACGCGGAGGGCCCGCGGTGGGCACGCTGCTGGGGTGATGTACCTTCACGACCAGCCGCCGGAGGCCGATGACACGCGGCGGCTCCAGGAACTGCCCGCGGCCGAGGCGCTGCGGCTGCTGGCCGGCGTGCCGTTCGGGCGGATCGTGTTCACCCGCCAGGCGCTGCCCGCGATCAGGCCGGTGAACCACGTCGTCGTGGACGGGCACATCGTGATCCGCTCCGATCCCGGCACGATCCTCGGCGTCCAGGTGGCGCGGGCGGAGACCGTGGTGGCGTACGAGGCGGACGAGCTGGACGGGCACGAACGCCTGGGCTGGAGTGTGATCGTCACCGGGGTCGCACGCGCGGTGACCGATCCCGGTGAGGTGGCCCGGTTGAAGGGGCTGCTGCGGCCGTGGGTGGCGGGCGGGATGGATCAGGTGATCCGGATCCGTCCGGAGATCACCACCGGATTCCGGCTGGTCCCCGCGCTGGGGGAACCGGGACGTACGGAGGCCGATCTGCGCAAATGACCGATCTGTGCGGATGGCCGGTATCCGGGCACGCGGCTCGCTCAGAGTCTGATCCAGGCGGTCGACACGCTCAGCCCCGTGACGGTGCGGCACTGCAGGCGGAACGGTTCCGGCGGCTTCTCGTTCAGGACGAACACCCCCATCTCATCCACCGCCGCCACGTGCGAGTACCCCGACTCGCTCAGCACGTGGATCCGCCCGGCCTGCGGCGGCACGAGCTGGCCGATCAGCGTGCCTTCGGTGATCTCCAGCTCGATGCTCAGCTCGGCGGCCACGAACGTCAGGGCCCGCAGCGCGGCCGGGTCGGCCCGCAGCAGCGCCGCCTCCTCGTCGTGTTGCAGGCCGGAGTCGTAGGCCAGCTCGGCGAGCTCGGCGTCGATGTTGTGCCAGGCGAAAGCGGTCTTCCCGGCCTCGACGAAGTCGCGTGGGACGGCGTCTGCGGCCGTGAGGGCCACGATGAGGCGAGCGAGTAGTTCCTCGTCGTCCCACACCTCAGACATGATGTTCACCTTCTCTCGATTCCAGGTCCGCCCGCATGACGGCGACCAGGGCGGCGTCCGCACGCAGCCGTGCCAGGCAGCGGGCTCTGGTGGGGCCGATGCTGCCCATGGCCATCCCCAGGCGGCGGCAGATCTCGTTGTAGGGCATCTCTTTCATCAGCAGGCCGAGCAGCCGCCGGCAGTCGGGCGACAGCCGGGCGAAGGCGGCGCGCAGCACGGCGTCGCGTTCGGCGTCCTCCACGACCTGCTCGATCGTGGTGGTGCGGTCGTCCATGGCCATGGCCACGTCGAGCAGCTGCTCGGAGTGGTCCTGCTTGCGTCTCGAGCGGCGTACGCGCAGGCATTCGTGTTTCGTGGTGGTCGCCAGCCAGGCGCCGATCTTGTCGGGGTCGCGCAGGCGGCCGAGGTGCTCCACCGCGCGCATCCACACGTACTGGGCCACGTCGTCGATGTCGCGGCGGTCGAGCCCCTGGTCCCGGCAGATCGACCACAACATCGGGGCGTACCGCTCGACGAGCACGTCCCACGCGCCCTGGTCACCCGCGCGTGCGCGGACGACCAGGGCTCCGACAACGGACTCCTGCGGCATGACCACGCCTCCTCCGGCGGTCCTCGCCCCGGTCAGTTCCTCCTGGGCCGGACCACCTCGATGCCACTGTCGGCGAACCCGTCCAGCTTGACCACACCTTGCCCGCTCAGCAACCGGTCCGCCGCCTCTCCGGCGTCGATTCCCTGGATGTAGGCCTGATGTGCCAGGTAGCCGGCGGTGTACGCGGCCGCGAAAGAGCTGCCGCTCCAGGTGGCGTGGCCGGGGTGCGGGAAGGTCGCCTGCCTGTCGCTCACGACGACTTTGCCGGAGGGTACGTGCAGATCGGCCATCCGAACAACCCCCGGCAGGTACAGTCCGGGCAGATCGACGCCCGGCGCCAGGCAGTCGGTCCACGGGGCCTCCTCAGGCGTGGGCGAGAAGTAGGCCGGCAGGCCGTCCTTGTCCTTCGCCCCGACCGCGATGACCGTGGAGCTGGCGGCGGGCCACATCGGGATGTTCGCCGGCAGGTCGGAGAAGACGGCGCCGGCGGGGGCCCGTTCCTTCGCCTGGCCGTGGTTGCCCAGGGCCGCCACCTTGACGACGCCGGACGTGCGCTCGCAGGCGCGCGCCAGGGTCAGCGGCTCGCGCCCGTCCGCCGCCGCACTGCCCAGGGCGATGATCATGAAGTCGAGGTCGTCGTCCAGGCTCTGCACCAGCCGGGTGGCCAGCGTCCACGAGGTCGTGACGAGCCGCTCGGCGTCCAGCACCGGGTAGATGACGAAGTCGGCGTCGGGCGCCTGCCGCGCGGCCACCGAGGCGACGAAGACGGCGTGCCCGCTGAAGGACACCCACTCCGGGCGCGGGCTCAGCAGGGCGCGCGGGGAGTCGATGACGTAGCGGCCCGCGAGCCCCTCGTGCGGGTACATCGGCGTGTCGAAGACGCCGATGCGCGGCCGCCGCCTGGGGCCGTCGGAGCGGGCGGGGAGCTCGAACGCCGCGACCGGCTTGGGGTCTCCCGCGCTCCCCCCGCTGTACGGCGAGCCCTCGATGTTCTCGTAGACCCGGTTCTTGGCCACGATCGGCTGGTAACCGGCGTGCTTCTGGGCCGAGGTCTCCCGCAGGTGGAACAGCAGCAGGTCCAGCGGCGTGGGCGCCTCCCCCGGCTCGTAGCCGCCCGCGGCCCGCGCCCTGACGCGCTGTTCGAGGTCGGGGCCGAGCCTGGTGACCGCCTCGGCCACGCCGACCAGCCCGTACAGGCTCAGCCCGAGGCCCTTGCTGGACTCGATCGGCTCCGCCTTGATGCCGAGGCCGGACAGTTCGTGGCGGAGGAGGGCCTCGTCCTTCAGATCGACGACGATCTGATCGGGATAGAACGCCTCGATCCGGCGCCGGACCACACCGTAATGACCGGCCGTCATCGCATGTCTCCTTCGCTCGGGTGGTGAAAGCGCGCGCCGACATGCAGAGAACAGTTGTTGCCGGGTTGATACATCACAGACCGCAGTTTTCACGGCACACTCACGAGGGTGAGTGCGAGCCCCCCTGATCTCGCCACCGAGTTGCTCAGGCTGGCCGAGGCCGATCCCGCCCGGCTGACCGGCCTGGCCACGGAGGTCGCCCGCCGGGCGCGCGACGGAGGCGACCTGGAGCTCGCCTCGTCGGCCTGCCGCGCCCTGGGCATCGCCGCCCTGCACGTGACCGACCTGCGCACCGCGGAGCGGCACCTGCGGGACGCGATCCGGCTCGCCGTGCGCGCCGGCTCTCCTGAGCTGGCCGCCGAGGCGCGGCTGCGGCTGGCGTTCGTCCGGTGTGTCCAGGGGCGGATGGAGCAGGCGATCTCCGAGGTGGAGCTGGCGCTGCCCGACCTGCACGGCGCCGGCCGGGCCAGGGCGGAGGCGCAGCGGGCGGTGATCTTCAACCACCTGCGCCGTCCCGAGGACGCGCTGGCCTCCTACCGGCTCGCCGTTCCCTTCCTGAGCCGGGCGGGAGATCATCTGTGGCTGCAGCGGGTCCTGTCGAACCGGGGCATCGTGCACGGTTACCGGCACGAGTTCGCCGCCGCGGAGAGCGACTTCCAGGAGGCCGAACGGCTGTGCCGGCAGCTCGATCTCGATCTGTCGCTGGCCGTCGTGTGGCAGAACCTCGGCTGGCTCAACGCCCTGCGCGGCGAGGTGCCGGCCGCGCTGCGCTACCTCGACCAGGCCGAGCGCCGCTTTCGTGCCCTCGACACCCATCAGTTGTGCTGGACGCTGGCCGACCGCACCGAGCTGCTGCTGTCGGCCGGGCTGATCGCCGAGGCCAGGGAGGCGGCCGAGGAGACGGTGCAGGAGTTCGAGCGCCGCGGGCGCAAGGTGGGGCTGCCGGAGGCGCGGCTGCTGCTGGCCCGCACCGCTTATCTCGTACGCGATCACGAGGAGGCGGTACGCGAGGCCCGCCGCGCGGCGCTCGCCTTCGGCCGCCAGCACCGCCGCGAGTGGGTGGCGGTGGCACGCTTCGTGGCACTGCGGTCCCTGGCGGCGATGAGCGACGACCCAGGACGAGCCCCCGCTGTTGGGCGCGTCGGGCGCGGCGGGCGGGTGAGCGTGCGTCAGATGGAGGAGTGCGCCGCCGAACTGGCCGAGACCGGCTGGCCCGCCCCCGAGGTGGAGGCGCGGATGATCGCCGCCCGGCTGGCCGTGGACGCCGGCCGGCCCAAGCGGGCGGAGCGGCAGTGGGAGATCGCCGGGCGGCGCCGCCACCGGGGCCCGGCCGGTGAACGCATCCACGCCTGGCACGCGGAGGCGCTGTTACGGCTGGCCAGGGGCAACCCGCGCGGCGCCAAGAGCGCGGTCCGCACCGCGTTACGCCTGCACGACGAGTACCGCGCCACGCTGGGGGCGACCGACCTGCGGGCGCACGCGTCGGAGTCCCGGGTGGAGGTGGCCGAGCTGGGGCTGCGGCTGGCGCTGCGGGACGGCGTACCCGCCGACGTCCTGACCTGGGCGGAGCGGGGACGCGCCCGCCATCTGCTGATGAGACCGGCCAGACCCGCCCACGACCGGCACCTGGCCGAGGCGCTCGCGCAGCTCCGCATCACGGTCGCCAGGATCCAGGAGGGCCGGACGGCGGGCGAGGACACCGCGGCGCTGGTGGAGCGGCAGATCACCCTGGAACGCGAGATCCGCGACCACTGCCGCCGCCAGGAAAAGGTCTCCACCGACACCATCCCCACCGCGCCCGTTCCGCTGCGGCGGGTGGTGGAGGCGCTCGGAGAGCAGGCGCTGGTGGAGTTCGTGCAGGTGGACGACACGCTGCACGCGATCACCGTGGTCGACGGGCGGAGCAGGCTGCGCGCGCTGGGACCGCTGGCGCCCGTGCGCACGCTCGTCGACCGCGTGCCGTTCGCGCTGCGACGGCTGGCCCGGCGCACCTCGGTGCCGGGCAGCCAGGCCGCCGCGCTCAACCTCCTGCGTGACACCGTCGCCAAGCTCGACGCGCTGCTCCTGCGGCCGCTCGCCGGCGACCTGCGCGACCGGCCGCTCGTGCTGGTCCCGAGCGGCCCCATCCAGGCCCTGCCCTGGTCGCTGCTGCCGTCCTGCGCGGGCCGCGCGATCTGCGTGTCCCCCTCAGCCACCCTCTGGTACGCCGGCACCCAGGCGGGCCGCGCCCGTACCGAAACCGGCCGGGTCGTGGTGGCCGCCGGCCCAGGACTGCCGGGAGCCCGCTGGGAGGCGGAGGGGGTCGCCTCGATCCACGCGGTGCCGGCCCTGGTCGACGACGCCGCCGGCGCGGAGGCGGTGCTGGCCGACCTGGACGGCGCCGCCCTGGCCCACGTCGCAGCGCACGGCCGCATCCACCCGAGCAACCCGCTGTTCTCCTCCCTGCGCCTGGCCGACGGCCCGCTCACCGTCTACGACCTCGAACGCCTGCACCGGGCACCGGAGATCGTGGTCCTGGCCGCCTGCGACACCGGCCGCTTCGTCGTCCGGCCCGGCGACGAACTGCTCGGCCTCAGCGCCACGTTCCTGGCCCTGGGCACCCGGACGATCGTGGCGCCGGTCCTGTCGATCCTGGACACCGAGAGCACCACCCTCATGATCGCGCTGCACAAGCTGCTGGCTGCCGGCCACTCCACCGCCTCGGCCCTCGCCCAGGCACAGCAGCAGGTGGCCAGGGACAACCTGGAGGCGTACGCGGTCGCGGCCGGCTTCGTCTGCCTGGGCGCCGACTCGACAATGCCGACCTGACCGTCCGTGATCGACAACCGGGCGGCATCCGTACGGCACGCATCCCGGCGCAGGCGGACGCCCAAACGGCGGCGGACGCGAAGACAGTGGCGGAAGCGAAAGACGTGGCCGGTCGGGGCTCCGGTGGGGAGGGCTGTGCGCGAAGTGTTCACCGATCCTTGGCACACTTCGTCTATGTCCGACGGGACACGGCCGGAGATCATGACAATGATGGTCACATCCCCGCAAGGAGGTTGTCCCGTGCCCGTTCCGCCGCACTCCCGGCAAGTTCCGCCGCCTTCCCGGCCCGCCTGGCCGGCCCGGCTCGCCGTCGTCCTCGCCGTCCTGTCGTCCCTCATCGGCCTGGCCGGCGTCGCCCCCGCCAGTGCCGACGTCTACAACTCCTGCACGATCTCCCGCTGCTCCGACGCGCGCTCGGCCAGGGCGACCTGGGCCGGCAAGGGCTTCCCCACCTCCGCCGGCTGGTACTCATGGCCCGACGGCCGCTACAACTACACGGGCGGCCGCTTCTACAACCGCGAGGGCCAGCTTCCGGCCGGCGCCACCTACTACGAGTACGACGTCTACAGCCGGTCGCGCGGCGCCGCGCGGGACGCGTACCGGATCGTCGTGAACCGGAGCACGGGCGCGACGTGGTTCACGCCCGACCACTACACCGACTTCTACCGCCTCTAGGACCGCCATGAGCTCCGCCGCACGCCCGCTGCCGCCCTGGCTGACGGTCTCCACCGGCCCTGCGCCCGTGGTGGTGGACGGGCGGGCCTGCGCGACCCGCGCCGCCTTCTTCGCGGAGGTGGCGCGGGCGCTGCGCCTGCCCGGCTACTTCGGCCGCAACTGGGACGCGCTCACCGACTCACTGCGCGACGCGGGCACGGTCGCCCTGGTGGTGACGCACGCCGAGGAACTGCTGGCCGGCGAGCCTCCCGAGCAGCTCGGCACGCTGCTGGCCGTGTTCGCCGGCGCCGCCGGCGAAGGCGCGACACTCACACTGTGCACCGACCCCGAGCACGAGCCCGCGCTCCGCCGCCGCGTCACCGACCTCACGGAACGCGACTCCTAGGAGGGCCGGCCGGTGAGCTGGGTGGCCAGGTGGTCGGCCAGCTCGGTGAGCGAGTCCAGGCCCTGCCCGCTCCTCGCGATGCCGTAGCCGTGGCGGCGGCCCCAGAACGCGGTCCGCACGGCGTGGAACTGGACCCAGCGCAGCACGCGGTCGTGGTCGAGCTCGGCGGCCTCGGCGAAGACGGCCAGGGCGCGCAGGACGGCCGCGCGCAGGTCGCCGGCCCCCAGGAGCCGGGGCGCGAGCGCCTTGAGCAGCGTGCCTCCGTCGTAGGCGGGATCGCCCGCGTAGCCCTTGGGGTCGACGGCCAGCCAGGGTTCGCGCTCGGCGCGCAGGATGTTGCCCGGATGCAGGTCGCCGTGGATGACGACGTCCGGCTGGAAACGGCCGAGCTCCCGTACCGTCGCGACGGCGGCGTCCACGACGTACGGTGGCATCGTGTGCGCCAGTTCTTCGGCGTCCTTACGCAGTTCCTCCTCCCACTCCCCCGCCCGCTCCCGCAGCCGCGGCAGACCGGGCGGCGCGGGGACCGCCAGCCGCCGGTTGACGCGCCCGGCGACCGTCACCATCTCCTCGACCTCCGCGGCCTGGGCCAGGGTGGAGGTGCCGGCTCGTTCCAGCAGCATGGCGAAGTGCTCGTCGGCGCGCTCGTACAGCAGGACCGCGCCACGCCCGCCCCACGCCGCGAACGCGTCCGGCTCGTGCACGTTGCCCGGATGCGGGAACGACACCTTGATCACGGCGCTGCCGCCGTCCCGCCGGCGCACCGGCACGATGACTCCGACGGCACCGTGCGTGATCTCGCCCTCCTGGACGCAGTCCCAGCGCTCGAAGAGGTGCTCGGTGATGCCGGGCAGCTCGGCGAGCCAGGCGGCTCCCCGCTGCCCCTCACGCTCGGCGGTGCCGCGCGCGAACGCCTCCGGTATCTCGATCATCCGCGCACCCTACCCCGGCCCGATCGGGTCCGCTCCCGCCGTGGAGGCCCCACTATGATCACTGAACTCTCCGTGACCCTCCCACCTTCCCCCTGAGGAGATCTCGAAGTGAAACGCACGCTACCGGGTGTCCTGCTCGCCGCGGCGGCCCTCACGGGCTGCTCGGTGACGAACGTCGAGCCCGACGAGGGCGGCATCGTCTACGACGCGGGCATGTTCAGCAGCACCACCTTCCAGGAGTGCCTCAAGCCGTCCACCCGCGACGTGTCGGGACCGGGCGACGAGGGCTACCGCTACCCGAACGGGCAGCGCACGTACGACTTCACCGGCCGCGCCGAGTCCGAGGGCAAGCCCATCACCTCGGTCAGCAAGGACGGCCAGATCATGACCATGATCGGTGGTCTCACGTTCTACTTCTCGGCCGCCGACTGCAAGAAGCTGCAGGCGTTCCACGAGAACATCGGCAAGAAGTACGCCGCGTACGAGGCGGACGGCTGGACGCGGATGCTGCAGTTCTACATCGGCAACAGCGTCGAGCGGGCGATGGACGAGGCGACGCTGAAGTACAACTGGCGCGAGCTGTACTCCGACCCGGCGAAGAAGGCGCTGTGGGAGCAGGACATGTCCAAGCTGACCAACCAGTACGTCTCCAGCCTGACCCAGGGCGAGTACTTCGAGCGGCTGCAGTTCATCATCCGCCAGCCCGAGCCGCCGAAGTCGATAGTGGACGCCCAGACCGAGACGCAGGCCGCGCAGGAGCGGCAGAAGGCGCAGGAGGCGGAGAACACCCGCGCGCTGACCGAGCTGAAGTCGCTGGAGAAGCTGGCCAAGGTGCTGGGCCCGCAGGGGGCGATCCTGTACAAGGCCATCCAGGACGGCAAGGTCTCCATCGTCCCGGTCCCGACGGGCAGCGCCGTCAACGTCACGCCCAAGCAGTAGGGGCGGGCCCTCAGCGCGGCGGGGCCGGCCGGGCGATGCTCGCGAGGCGCGCGCGGGTGCGGGCCGGGGCCGTGTCGGGCAGCTCGCCGAGGATGCCGGCGAGGGTGACGCCTTCGAGGCTGCGCCGCCAGGCGGCGTGCGCGTCGGCCATCTTGGCGGCCAGGACGCAGATCCGCTCGCACTGCTCGGGCGGCAGCGCGCCCCGCCCCTGCCGGCGGATCTCGCGGCACTCGTACGGCGAGGCCGCGCCGTCGACCGCCTCGACGATGCTCAGCAGCGTGATCTCGGAGGCCGGCCGGGCGAGCCTGAAGCCGCCTCTCGGCCCGGTCGTCGCCGCCAGCACGCCGGACCTGACCAGCGCCTGCAACTGCTTGGCCAGGTAGGGGGCGGGCAGGTCGTAGTAGTCGGCGAGCTGCGCCGCCGACGCGGTGGCTCCCTGGTCGAGCTGCGCCAGCGTCGTGGCGCAGTGCAACAGCCATTCGGTGCTCACAGGCAGCTTCACGCCGTCCAGCCTATCCCAGATATTGAGGATCCGTTTAGTCCGAGATATGGTCGGCGGACAACGTCATCGAGGGGGAGATCATCATGCGGATCGCAGTCGCCGGCGCCACGGGGAACATCGGGGCGCTCACGGTGGCCGCGCTCGGGCGGGCCGGGCACGAGACCGTGGCCATCAGCCGCTCGCTGGGCGTCGACCTGCTGAGCGGCGAGGGCCTCGACGACGTCCTCGCCGGGGCCGACGCCGTCGTGGACGTCATCAACGGCCCGGTGGCCGGCCGGGAGGAGACGGTGGCCTACTTCGGGACCACCACGCGCAATCTGCTCGCCGCCGAGCAGCGGGCCGGGGTGCGCCACCACGTGCTGCTCTCGATCGCCGGACTGCACAGGATCGAGGGCAACGCGCACTACGCCGGCAAGCGGGAGCAGGAGCGCCTGGTCACCGCCGGCCCGGTGCCGTGGACGATCGTGCCGGCCACGCAGTTCCACGACTTCGCGGCCATGGTGGCGAGCTGGACCGAGCGGGACGGCGTGGCGGAGATAGCGCCGCTGCTCGTGCGGCCGATCGCGCCCGCCGACGTGGCCGGCGTCCTCGCGGAGCTCGCCGAGGGCGCGCCGCGGGGCCGGTACGCCGACGTCGCCGGGCCCGAGCAGCAGGACCTCGTGGACATGGCCCGGCGCACCCACCAGGCGCAGGGCAGGAAGGTGAAGCTGGTGCCGACGTGGTCGGGACTGTTCGACCCGTCGATGGCGGGCGACGTGCTGCTGCCCGGCGAAGGCGCCCGCATCACGCCGACGACGTTCGAGGAGTGGCTGACCGGTCTGCATCCCGGCGGTCACTGAGCCGCACGGGGGCGCGAGGGGGCAGAATGCCCCTGATGCTGGATCTCCATCGGTTGCGGCTGCTGCGCGAGTTCCGGCGGCGGGGCACGATCGCCGCCGTCGCGCAGGCGCTGTCGTACAGCCCGTCCACGGTGTCGCACCAGCTCGGCGAGCTGCAGGTCGAGGCCGGGGTACGGCTGCTGGAGCGCGACGGGCGCCGGCTGCGGCTCACCGAGGCGGGGCACGTGCTCGCCGGGCACGCCGAGGTGCTGCTGGCCCGGGTGGAGCAGGCGGAGGCCGAGATGGCCGCGGCGGCGGGGGCCGTGGCCGGGGTGGTGCGGGTGGCCGCGTTCCAGACCGCCGCCGTGCACCTGGTGGCGCCGGCCCTGGCCGCGCTGGCGCGCGATCATCCGGGAGTGCGCGGGGAGATCACCGAGCTGGAGTCGGACCAGGCGCTCGACGCGCTGCTGCGCCGCGAGACGGATCTGGCGATCTGTGACGACCACGACGGTCGGCCGCGGCGGGAGCTGCGCGGGCTCACCTTCGAGGACCTGTACGCCGAACGGGTCCGCCTCGTGGTGCCCCGCGGCCATCCGGCCAGGGAGCTGGCCGACGTGGCGGGGGCCATATGGGCGGGCGGGCACCGCGGCACCAGCCACGAGCGGCTGGTGCGCGACGTCTGCCTGGCCAAGGGCGGCTTCCAGCCGGACCTGCGGCACCGTGCGACCGACCTGCTCGTCCTGCTGGCCCTGGTGGGGGCCGGTCAGGCGGTCACGCTGCTGCCCGATCTGGCCCGGCCGGAGCGGGAGAGCTCGGTGGAGGTGCTCGACATCGGGGTCGGCCGGCGCATCTTCACCGTCGTACGCGACGACGGCCTGAGCCGGCCGGCCCTGGTGGCGACCCGCGCGGCCCTGCGCACGGCCGCCACCCTCTTCACATAGGCCGAGCGTCACCTGCCCAGGCCGGTCAGGGCGTTGTCGATGATCTCGGCGGCCGTGTCGATCTCGTCGTCGCTCACCGTCAGCGGCGGCGCGATGCGCAGGCAGGCGGTCGAGCCGGCGGCCCGGCCCTTGGTGATGTTCAGCGACAGCCCACAGGACAGGCAGGCGTCGGTCAGGGCGTCGCCGAGTTCGGCGGCCGGTTCCCTGCTCTCCCGGTCCTCGACCAGCTCCACCCCCCACAGCAGCCCGAGCCCGCGTACCTCGCCGATGGCCTCGTGCCGCTCCCCCAGCTCCCGCAGCCGGTCGCCGAGCCGTTCGCCCGCCTTGGCGGCGCGGGCGGCGAGGTCGTCGGCCACGACCAGGTCGATCACCGCGAGGGCGGCGGCGGCGGGGAGCGGGTCGGACTGGTGGGAGGTGAAGTACATCAGCCCGCGCTCGAAGGCGGTCTCCTCGATGGCGGCCGTGGTGGTGACGGCGCCGATCGGCAGGCCGCCGCCGAACGTCTTGGACAGCGTCACGAGGTCGGGCACGACGCCGGCCAGGTCCATCGCGAACATGGCGCCGAGCCGGCCGAACCCGGTCTGGGCCTCGTCCAGGATGAACAGCATGCCGCGCTCACGGGCCAGCTCGGCCAGCCTGGCGAGGTAGCCGGGCGGCGGCACCACGACCCCGCCGGACGACAGCACGGGCTCGGCGATGACGGCGGCTCGGGCGCCGGTGGTCTGCTCGTCGTAGAGCTCGAAGCCGACCTCCAGGCAGGTCATGTCGCAGGTGTCCGCGCAGTGCCGGATCGGGCAGCGGTAGGAGTACGGGGCCGGGACGGTGAAGACGCCGGGAATGGTGGGGCCGTGGCCGCGCCGGCCGGCGGAGAAGGTCAGGGCCTGGCTGCCGGCGGTCATGCCGTGCCAGCTCCTGGTCAGCGCGACGACCTCGAACCCGCCGGTGACGAGTTTGGCGATGCGGACGGCGCCCTCGTTCGCCTCGCCCCCGGTGCTGACGAACATCGAGTGGTCGAGCCCCGGCGGCAGCAGGGCTGCCAGCCGTTCGGCGAGCTCCAGCACAGGCGGCGACAGGAAGCGGGAGTTGAGGTGGATCGCGGTGTCGAGGGAGCGGCGGATGGCCTCGGCGATGCGGGGGTGGTTATGGCCGATGGTGGCGCAGATCTGCCCGGAGGTGAAGTCGAGCAGGCGCCGCCCGTCCGTGGTCTCCAGCCAGGAGCCGGAGGCGCGGGCGATCACGTCCGGGGAGAACTCTCCCGAGTAGCGGATCAGAGGTGACATGCGCCGATCGTGCCTCCGCTCGAATCCCCTGGTCCAGCGGAGGTTTTCGACCGATAACCGGGGACGGAACCGAACGGTCGGGCGGCGGTGACGTGAGAGAGCTGACAGCGCTGTCTTGACATGGTGAGTCGGGTTTGCGAGGTTCTATGCAGATCGGGGTTGACAACGTTGTCATGTTCTTACTGGCCGCTGAACCGTACGAGAGGTCCCCGATGAGAAGATCCGTCCTGACCGCACTCTTATCCCCCCTCATCGCTTTAGCACTCGCCGCTCCCGCCACCGCGGCGCTCACCGCGCAGAAAGGCCCGACTCCCATTCCGAATCCCGGCCCTACGGGCACCCCTACCCCAGGCCCCTCCTACAGCCCGCCGCCCGACCCGAAACCGGCCGAACCCGCCGCGCCCGCCGGGGAGGTGAGCAGGGCGGCCCGCGACGGCCAGAGCCTGGCCAAGGCCGAGGGCGCCGCCTTCGCCTCCTCCTTCGAGCCCGGCGATCCGCAGCCGACCTGGGTCAACACCTCCGAGAAGTCGCGTGACGTCACCGGATGGCTGCCCGGCGGCATCGAGGGCACCCTCTCCGACAAGATCACCGCGATTTCGGCCAGCGGCGAGAACACCGGCGGCGGCGAGACGAAGGAGAACCTCGCCGACACCGACGTCAACACCAAGTGGCTGGTCTTCGCCGCCACCGGCTGGGTCCAGTACACGCTGTCGGAGCCGGTGACGGTCGTGCACTACGCCCTGACCTCGGCGGGCGACGTCCCCGAGCGCGATCCGCGCGACTGGGAGCTGCAGGGCTCCCTCGACGGAAGCACCTGGGTGACGCTCGACACCAGGACCGGCGAGACGTTCGACGCGCGCCTGCAGCGCAAGGAGTACCGCTTCGCCGGAACGACCGCCTACCCGCACTACCGGCTCAACGTCACCCGCGTCGGCGCGGGCTCGACGCTGCAGCTGGCCGAGTGGGAGCTGTCGGACGGCAGCACCGGCGCCAAGCCGCCCAGCGCGATGCGCACCCAGGTGGGCAACGGGCCGCACGGCGGCCACGTGTCCAAGCCGCGCGCCGGGTTCTCCGGCCTGCGCGCCCTGCAGTACGCGGGCGGCACCACCTCCGGCAAGGGCGGCCGGGCCACGAACAAGGTGTTCGAGGTGGACATCCCGGTCACGGCCACGACGGAGCTGTCGTACGTGGTCTTCCCCGAGCTCACCGCGGCCGACCTGCGCTACCCCAGCACGTACGTCTCGGTGGATCTGGCCTTCTCCGACGGCACCTACCTCAGCGGCCTGAAGGCGGTCGACCAGCACGGCGTCCGGCTGGCGCCGCGCGAGCAGGGCGAGTCCAAGACGCTCTACGCCGACCAGTGGAACTACAAGCTGTCCCGGATCGGCGAGGTGGCCAGGGGCAAGCGGATCAAGCGCATCCTGGTGGCCTACGACAGCCCGGCCGGGATGGCCGGGTTCCGCGGCTGGGTGGACGACATCAAGATCGTCTCCGAGCGGCGGCGGCAGCCGTACGAGGGGCGCGGCGAGCACAGGTCCGGCCCGTCGCAGTACGTGATCACGACCAGGGGCACCCATTCGACCGGTGGTTTCTCGCGCGGCAACAACTTCCCCGCCACGGCGGTGCCGCACGGGTTCAACTTCTGGACCCCGATGACCAACGCCGGCTCGATCAGCTGGCTGTACGAGTACCACCGGGCCAACAACGCCGCCAACCTGCCCGAGATCCAGGCGTTCACCGCCAGCCACGAGCCGAGCCCGTGGATGGGTGACCGGCAGACGTTCCAGTTCATGCCGTCGGCGGCCGAGGGGGTGCCCGACCCGTCGCGGACCGGCCGGGCGCTGGCCTTCCGCCACGAGCGTGAGGTGGCCCAGCCGCACCTGTACGCGGTCACGTTCGACAACGGGCTGAAGACGGAGATCGCGCCGGCCGACCACGCGGCGCTGGCCCGCTTCACCTTCCCCGGCTCCGCCGCGAAGCTCGTCTTCGACAACGTGAACAACGACGGCGGGCTGAGCCTCGACGTGTCCGGCGGTGTCGTGACCGGCCATTCCGACGTGCGCAGCGACCTGTCCACCGGGGCCACGCGCATGTACTTCTACGCCGTCTTCGACCGCCCGGTCACCGGCGGCGGCAAGCTGACCGGGCAGGGCCGCGACAACGTCCTCGGCTACCTGTCCTTCGACGCGGGCTCCGCGCGCACGGTGAACATGCGCATCGCCTCCTCGCTGATCAGCGTGGAGCAGGCGAAGAAGAACCTGGAGCTGGAGGTCTCCGCCTCCGACACGGTGGAGACGGTCAGCGAGCGGGCGCGCCGCGCCTGGGACGCCAAGCTCGGCGTGATCGAGGTCGAGGGCGCGAGCCGCGACCAGCTCGTCACGCTGTACTCCAACCTCTACCGGCTGTTCCTGTATCCCAACTCCGCCTTCGAGAACACCGGCACCGCCGACGCGCCGGTCTACCGGCACGCCGTGCAGTCGTCGACCAGCACACCGCCGGTCACGCGGGTGGCCGACGGGAAGGTGTACGTCAACAACGGCTTCTGGGACACCTACCGCACCACCTGGCCGGCGTACGCGCTGCTCACGCCGCGCGCGGCCGGGGAGATGGTGGACGGGTTCGTGCGCCAGTACGAAGACGGCGGCTGGATCGCCCGCTGGTCCTCGCCCGGCTACGCCGACCTGATGGTCGGGACGAGCTCCGACGTGGCCTTCGCCGACGCCTACCTCAAGGGCATCACCGGCTTCGACCCGGAGAAGGCGTACGAGGCGGCGCTGAAGAACGCCACCGTCGCCCCGCCCACCCGCCATGTGGGCCGCAAGGGCCTGTCGACCTCCGTCTTCCTCGGCTACACCAGCATCCAGTCCACGGGCGAGGCCATGTCGTGGGCGATGGACGGCTACATCAACGACTTCGGCCTGGCGAACATGGCCAAGGCGCTGGCCGGGCGCGCCACGGGCGCGAAGAAGGCCCGCTACCTGGAGGAGTACGAGTACTTCCGGGACCGGGCGCTGAACTACGTGCACATGTTCGACCCTGCGGTCCGCTTCTTCCAGGGCAGGAACGCCGACGGCTCCTTCCGCCGCAAGCCGGCCGCCTACGACCCGGGCCTGTGGGGCTACGACTACACCGAGACCAACGGCTGGAACATGGCCTTCCACGTCCCGCAGGACGGCCGCGGCCTGGCCAACCTGTACGGCGGCGCGGACGAGCTGGCGGCCAAGCTGGACGCCTTCTTCACCACCCCGGAGAAGGCGCTGTCGCCCGGCTCGTACAACGGGATCATCCACGAGATGACCGAGGCCAGGGACGTGCGCATGGGCCAGTACGGCCACAGCAATCAGCCCTCGCACCACATCGCCTACATGTACGACTACGCCGGTCAGCCGTGGAAGACGCAGGCCAGGGTGCGTGAGGCGCTGTCGCGGCTCTACCTGGGCAGCGAGATCGGCCAGGGCTATCCGGGCGACGAGGACAACGGGGAGATGTCGGCCTGGCAGGTCTTCAGCGCGCTGGGCTTCTACCCGCTGCAGATGGGCAGCCCGTACTACGCGATCGGCTCGCCGCTGTTCGAGAAGGCGACCGTGCGCCTGGAGAACGGCAGGAAGCTGGTGATCAGGGCGAAGGGCAACAGCGCGCGCAACGTGTACGTGCAGGGGCTCACGGTGAACGGCAGGCCGTACGGGAAGACGTACCTGCCGCACGACCTGCTCGCCAAGGGCGGCGAGCTGGAGTTCGAGATGGGGCCGCGGCCGTCGCGCTGGGGCACGGGACCGGACGCCGCGCCGCCCTCGATCACCCGCGACGACCGGGTACCCACGCCGCTGCGTGACGCCACCGGGCCGGGGCGCGGCACCGCGTCGGCGGCCGGCGGCGCGGACGTGAGCGCACTGTTCGACGACGACTCGGCCACCCAGGCGGCGCTGCCCGCGTGGGTCGGCTACGGCTTCGACGGCGAGCGGCGGGTGAGCCACTACACGCTCACCTCGGGCTCCGGCGGGCCCGAGGAGGATCCGACCGGCTGGGTGCTCGAAGGCTCCGCCGACGGCCAGAAGTGGAAGGTGCTCGACGAGCGGACCGGCGAGAGCTTCCCGTGGCGGCGGCAGACCAGGCCGTTCAAGGTGGCGAAGCCGGGCGCATACGCGCACTACCGGCTCACGTTCACCGGCGGCACCTCGCTGTCGGAGATCGAGCTGCTCGCCGCGGCGCCGCCGTCCACCTCACCGCTGGTCGTCGAGGCCGGCGGCGCCTTCGCCTCGCCCGGCGAGAGCGTCACGCTGACCGCGAAGGTCTCCAACCACGCAGAACGGGCCGTCACCGGCAAGCTGACCGCGGCCGTGCCGCAGGGCTGGACCGTCGAGCCGGCGTCCGTGGACTTCGGGCGCCTCGCGCCGGGAGCGTCCAAAACGGTCGAGTTCCAGGTGGCGGTGCCGACGGCGGCCGGTCCCGGGTCCCATCCGGTGCTGCTGTCGGCGGTCTCCGGCCTGGGGACGACCTCGGAACGGGTGACGGTGACGGTGGTCGGCGACACCGTGCAGTTCACGCCGGGCACCCCGGCGGAGGAGCCGTGGCTGCTGGACGAGGGCGGCTCCCAGCTCGACGGCGAGGTGCACGACGGGCGGGCCCGCTTCACCGACGGCAACGCCGCAGCCGTCTACCGGTTCGAGCTGCCGGCCCGGGTGACCGGGGGCACGCTGACGCTGGACATCGGCAACCAGTTCCTGGTCGAGGTCTCGACCGACGACCAGAGCTGGCGGACGGTGCTGCGGGAGGAGGAGAACGTGCGCGATCTGTCCAACCGCGAGGAGCGCACGCTCGACCTGCGCGACGTGCGGGGTGACAGCCGCGGCTTCTCCCTGCGCGTCCGCGACAGCCGGCCGCAGGACGGCTGGGGGTCGTGGCTGGCCAGGGTCCGGCTGGACCTGACCAGCGGGTGAAACAGCGGCCGGTGAACCTGACCGGCGGGTGAAACGGCGGCCGTGCCCGGGGGGATCCCTCCGGGCACGGCCTTCCCGCTCGCCGTGGCTCTTACTGCACGCTGAAGCCTTGCTCCTGCCCGTACTTGACGGAGGCGTCCTGCCACGCCTTGAGCCCGTCGTCCAGCGTGGTCGAGGAGATGTACGCCTTGCCGACGGTGTCGTTGAAGACGCTGTTGGCGTACACCTGGTAGGGCAGGTAAGACCAGCCGGGCACGACCTGGGCGGCCGACTCGGCGAGCACCTGGTTGACCTGCTGGTCGCCGAAGTAGGGGAACTTCTTGTCCTTGAACTCCGCCGCGTTGAGGTGCGCGGTGGTGGCGGGGAACGCGCCCGCGTCGAGGCGGGTCTGGACGCCCTCGTCGACGCCGGCGTACTTCATGAACGCGTAGGCCAGGGTCTTGTTGGCGCTCGCCTCGGGGATGGCCAGCGAGCTGCCGCCGTTCTCGGAGGTGGCCTTGCCGCCGGCCTCCCACTGCGGCATCGGCGCGACCCGCCACTTGCCGGACGCCGCCTTGACGCCGCTCTCGAAGTTGGCCGGCATCCAGGCGCCGATCACGAGGGTGGCGATGGTGCCGTCACCCAGGCCCTTGTACCACTCGTCGCTCCAGCCGTTGATCGGCGCGAGCAGCTTCTCCGAGATGAGCTGCTGCCAGGCGGCGGTGAACTTCTTGGTGCCCTCGTCGGCGAAGTTGATCGCGACCTTGGTCCCGTCGACCTGGTACGGCTTGCCGCCGGCCTGCCAGATCATGCTGGTGGTGAAGCCGGCGTCGCCGGTGTCGCTGGTGATGTACGCCTTCGGGTCGGCCTTGTGCAGCTTCCTGGCGGCCTCGATGTACTCCTCCCAGGTCTCCGGCACCTCGATGTCGTGCTTGTCGAAGACGTCCTTGTTGTAGAACAGGGCCATCGGGCCGGAGTCCATCGGCAGGCCGTAGATGCCGGGGCCGGAGTGGACCGAGTTCCACGGTCCGGGGGTGAAGGTACCTTCGAGCTTGTCCGCGCCGAAGGGCGTCAGGTCGGCGACCGACTTCGACAGCGCGAACTGCGGCAGCGCGTAGTACTCGATCTGCGCCACGTCGGGGACGCCGGAGCCGGCCTTGACCGCGTTCTGCAGGGCGGTGTACTGGTCGTCGCCGGTGCCGGCGTTGACCAGGTTGACCTTCACCTTCGGATACTTGGCCTGGAAGCCGGCGACGACCTGCTTGAGCGTCGGCTCCCACGCCCAGACGGTGATCGTGCCGCCGGCGTTCAGCGCGGCCTCCTGGTCGGTGGCCGACGTGCTCTGGGCCGGGGCCGCCCCCTGCCCGCCGTCTCCCGGCGAGCCGCAGGCGGTGGCGATCAGCGCTACCGACAGGGCCGCGCCCGCTAGCAGAGCACGGCGGCGGATTGTCGTCATGGTTGTCCCTTTCGTGGAGATGCGGCGCCGGTCACTCCTTGACGCTCCCGGCGGCCAGGCCCGACTGCCAGTACCGCTGGAGCAGCAGGAACGCCACGATCAGCGGGACGATGGTGAGCAGGGAACCGGTGATCACGAGGTTGAAGATCGCTTCGCCGCCCGCGGTGGTCGCCTGGGCGTTCCAGGCGCTGAGGCCGAGGGTCAGCGGATACCAGCCGGGGTCCTTCAGCATGATCAGCGGCAGGAAGTAGTTGTTCCACGTCGCGACCACGGTGAACAGCAGCACGGTGACGATCCCGGGAGCCAGCAGCGGCAGGCTGATACGGAAGAAGGTCTGGAACTCCCGCGCCCCGTCCACCCGCGCCGATTCGAGGATCTCGTTCGGGACGGCGTCGCCGGCGAAGGTCCACATGAGGTAGAGACCGAACGGCGAGACCAGCGAGGGGATGATGACCGCCCACGGCGTGTTGGTCAGGCCGAGGCTGGAGAACATCAGGAACGTCGGCACGGCCAGCGCCGTCCCGGGCACCGCGACCGCGCCGATCACGACGGCGAAGACGGCCTTCTTGCCGGGGAAGTCGAACTTGGCCAGGCCGTATCCGGCGATCGTGGCCAGCAGCGTCGCGCCGCCCGCGCCGAGGACCACGTAGAGCAGGGTGTTGAGCAGCCAGCGGGTGAAGATGCCGTCGTCGTAGGTGAAGGCGGCGGCGATGTTGGAGAACAGCGCGAAGTCGTCGTCGAACCACAGGCCGAACGAGCTGAGCAGCCCTTCCTGCGTCTTGGAGGCGTTGATCGCCAGCCAGACCAGCGGGAGCAGCGTGTAGATCAGCATGATCGAGGTCAGCACGGTCAGCGTGACGCTGCGCCGGCGGCGCGGTGAGTGACGGCGGTGGCGGATCACCAGGGGGCCACGGGTGGTGGCGGTCACGTGTCAGACCTCCTTGCGCATGCCGCGCAGCTGGACGGCGTAGGCGACGATCATCGTGATCACGCCCATGACGATCGCGACGGTGGCCGAGTAGTTGTACTGCTGGCCGGCGAAGGACAGCGTGTAGGCGTAGTAGTTGGGCGTGAAGGAGGACGTGATCGCGTTCGGCGCCAGGTTCTTGAGGATCGCGGGCTCGTTGAAGAGCTGGAAGCTGCCGATGATGGAGAAGATCGTGGCGATCAGCAGGGCGCCGCGCAGGGCGGGCAGCTTGATCGACAGGATGATCCGGAACTGGCCGGCGCCGTCGATCTCCGCGGCCTCGTACAGGGACGGGTTGACCACGCGCAGGGCCGAGTACAGGATCAGCATGTTGTAGCCGACGAACTCCCAGGTCACGACGTTGCCGAGGGAGGCCAGGATCAGGTCGGCCGACAGCGGGTCGGGCAGCCGCACGCCGAGGGCGTCGCTGAGGTTGGCGACCAGGCCGAAGCGGGTGCCGTACATGAAGGCCCACATCAGCGTGGCCACGACGGCGGGGACGGCGTAGGGCAGGAACACCGCGATGCGGAAGAAGCTCGCCCCGTACAGCCGGCCGCTGTCGATGGCCAGGGCCACCAGCAGCGCCAGGAACAGCATGATCGGGACCTGCACCACCAGGAAGATCGCCACGTTGCCGAAAGCCGACCAGAACTGCGGGTCGGCCAGCGCCTTGAGGTAGTTGTCCGCGCCGACGAAGGCGGTGCCGCCGATCAGCTGGGTCCTGAACAGGCTCAGATAGATCGAGTACGCGATCGGCGCCAGGAAGACCAGCGCGAACACCGCCATGAACGGCCCGACGAACCGCCAGCCCGCCCAGGACCGACGCGCCCTGGGCACTGTTGCGACCACCCGTGCACTCCTCACTCGCCGCTTCGTCAACGCAAACACCAACTGCGGGGGGAGGCGTGGGATGGCCGCTGACCGAGGGTCGCCGGGGGGTTCCCCACCGTTATGTTTACGTAAACTTCTGTTGCGGTATCGTGGCACCGGCCGTACGGGCCGGTCAAGGCACCCCCCGGGATGCTCGTTGCGGAGGCAGACGGACGATGGCAGTGACGACTGGGCAGGACCCCGCCCCCGAACCCGGCCCCGGGCCCGGGCCCGTTTCTGGGCCCGTATCTGGGCCCGTATCTGGGACTGGGCACGCCGGCGCGCAGCGTGGCGGCTCCGGAGTGCCCGGCGGGCGGCGCAAGCAGCGGGTCTCCATGGCCGACGTCGCCCAGCGGGCGGGGGTCTCCTCGCAGACGGTCTCCCGTGTCTCCAACGGCCATCCCGGCGTGATCGACTCGACCCGCGAGCAAGTGCTGGCGGCGATGCGCGAGCTGGGCTACCGGCCCAACAGCGCCGCCCGCGCGCTGCGTTACGGCCAGTTCAACACCATCGGCGTCATCCTCTTCGGGCTCTCCTCGACCGGCAACAGCCGCACGGTCGAGGCCATCGCCACCCACGCCGCCGCCGAGGGCTACGCGATCACGCTGACGCCCATCGACGTGCCGACCCAGGACAACGTGCTGGGCGCCTTCACCCGGATGGGCGAGCTGGCCGTGGACGCGGTCATCGTCATCATCGAGGTCCACCTGCTCGACGCCGGCACCGTCACGCTGCCGCCCGGGGTGCACGCCGTGGTCGTCGACTCCGACGCCGGCGACCGCTACAGCGTGGTCGACACCGACCAGGCCGACGGCGCGCGGCGGGCCGTGCATCACCTGCTCGACCTGGGGCACCGGACCGTCTGGCACGTGACGGGGCCGCGGACGTCGTACGCGAGCCAGCGCCGGGCCCAGGCCTGGCGCGCCACCCTGGAGGAGGCCGGGCGGCCGGTGCCCGAGCCCCTGCACGGCGACTGGTCGGCCGGGTCCGGCTACGCCGCCGGGCTCACCCTGGCCGCCGAGCCCTCATGCACGGCGGTCTTCGCCTCCAACGACCAGATGGCCCTGGGGCTGCTGCGCGCCTTCCACGAGCGCGGGCGGGCCGTGCCGGGCGACATCAGCGTGGTGGGTTTCGACGACATTCCCGACTCCGCCTATTTCGTCCCGCCGCTGACCACGGTGCACCAGGACTTCGCCGAGGTCGGGCGGCGGTGCGTCCAGCAGGCCCTGGCGCAGATCCGCGACAACGAGGCGTCCCGCCCCGGCACCGACCTCGTCCCGACCCGCCTGGTGGCCCGCGCCAGCACGGCCTCGCCGCGACGGGGCTGAGGGCCGCCGCCCTGGCGCTCAGACGGGCTCGCCGACCGGCTCCTCCCATTCGAGGTGGTGCTCGTAGATCCAGCGGCTGGGGTCGGCCCCGGTCATGGCCGCCAGCTTCATGCCCAGGCTCATGACCAGGTCGCGGGGCACCCTGGCGAGCGGGCTGAGCGCCTTCCAGCCGCCGGTACGGTTGCCCTGCTCGACGACGCGCTCGACCCGCCCCCGGCGCAGCCGCTCGTACGCCGCGAACGCCGCCTCCACCCCCGGGCTGTCGCGCAGGCACTTGGCCAGGACCACGGCGTCCTCGACGGCCATCGCCGCGCCCTGCCCGATCGACGGCGCGGTGGCGTGGGCGGCGTCGCCGATGACGATCATCCGGCCGCGGTGCCATCTCGGCACGCTCGGCACCTCATAGGAGTTCCAGCCCGCGAGAATCTCTCCGGTCGCCGCGATGATGTCGAGGGCGGGGCTCCGGTCGTTCCCGAACAGCTCGCTCAGCCGGTCCCGCCATTCCCGCGCGGTGACGGCGGCCAGCTCGGCGGGGGTGAGCTCGACGGGCTGCGCGGGGTTGGCGGCCCACCACACCTCCCCGTCCGGGTGCGTGGTGTGGACGAAGAAGCAGCGCTTGCCGAAGACGGCCCACATCATGCCGGGCTCCGAGCCGGTCGAGATGCCGCGCGCGTACCCTCCCACGGTGAGCAGGCCGGTGTAGCGCGCGCCCGGCGCGTCCGGATCGATGATCCGGCGCACCGCCGAGCGCAGGCCGTCGGCGCCGATGAGCAGGTCCGCCTCGGCCGTGGTGCCGTCGGCGAAGGTCGCCAGCACGCCGCCGCCCGGGGTACAGGCGGCGGCGGTCAGGCGTTTGCCGTACTCGATGCGCAGGTCGTGCCCGCGCAGGAACCGGTAGAGGTCGGCCCGTTTGACCGTCCTGCTCACCACGCCGCCGTGGGCGTAGGACAGCGCGCCGAGCCGCCTGCCGGAACCGCTGGAGATCGTGATGCCGGGGGTCTCGAAACCGAGCCCGCCGACGTCCAGGTCCAGAGCGCGCAGGGCGTCGAGCGCGTTCGGCGCGAGCGTCAGGAAGGCGCCCGCCTGGTCGGCCGTCCTGTCGTACGCCTCGTGGATCACGGCGTCGACGCCCGCCTTGCGCAGGGCTATCGCGGCCGCCGTGCCCGCTATCCCGCCGCCCGCGATCAATGCTGTGTATGTCATACACCGAGTGTATGACATACACTGCCGGGATGGATCTCTGGGAACGACTCGAACGGCCGGAGCCGGAGCCGAAGACCGGGCTGAGCCTGCCCCGGATCGCGCGGGCGGCCGTGGAGCTGGCCGACGAGGGCGGGCTGGAGGCGGTGTCGATGGCCCGGGTCGCCGCGCGGCTCGGCTTCACCACGATGTCGCTCTACCGGCACGTCAAGAACAAGGACGAACTGCTGCTGCTGATGCTCGACTCGGTCGCGGGCGTGCCCGCCGGGCTCGACGAGCCGTGCGACGACTGGCGCGACGGGCTGCGCCGCTGGTGCCGGGCCCAGTGGGAGATGCTGCGCACCCACACGTGGATCGTGCGCCTGCCGATCACCGGGCCGCCCGCCACGCCCAACCAGCTGGCCTGGACCGACCGGGCGCTGGCCGTGCTCGGCGGAACGGGGCTGGACGAGCGCGACAAGGCCGGCATCGTCCTGCTGGTGGCCACGTACATGCACGCCACCGCCCGGCTGGGCGCCGACCTCGGATCCGCCGCCTCCAGCGCGTCGATCGCCGCCCACAGCGCGCTGCTCGGCTCCCGCGTGGACGCACGGAGGCTGCCGGCCCTGCGCGCCGCCGTGGACGCGGGCGCGTTCGACTATCCGGCCGGCCTGCCCGAGGACGAGCGGCAGCTCGGCTACGAGTTCGGGCTGGAGCGGATCCTCGACGGGGTGGGGGTCCTGGTCGACGCCCGGCGCGCCATTTGACCTGGAGCCGACTCCAGGTCATAGCGTCGCCGACATGAGCACTGAACAGCACAAACTCGGTTCCGGCTTCGGAATCCACAGCACCACGGCCGACGTCCTGCGGGGCATCGACCTGTCAGGGCGGCTGGCCCTCGTCACGGGCGGCTACTCGGGCCTCGGACTGGAGACCACCAGGGCGCTGGTGGAGGCGGGCGCGCGCGTGATCGTCCCGGCCCGGCGTCCCGAGGCGGCGATCGAGGCCCTGGCCGGCCTCCCCGGCGTCGAGGTCGGCGAGCTCCGGGATGCCGCCGGCGCCGACGCCTCCGGCGTCCCCGGGGTCGAGGTCGCCGAGCTGGACCTGGCCGACCTCGACGGCGTGCGGCGCTTCGCGGAGCGTTTTCTCGCCTCCGGGCGCGACCTGCACCTGCTGATCGCCAACGCCGGCATCATGGCCGGCCCCGAGCGGCGGGTCGGCCCCGGCTGGGAGTCCCAGTTCGCCGTCAACCACCTCGGCCACTTCGCCATGGTCAACCGGCTCTGGCCGGCGCTGGCGCGGGGCCGGGCGCGCGTGGTGTCGGTCTCCTCCAACGGCCACCAGCTCTCCGGGATCCGCTGGGACGACGTGCAGTTCGAGCGGGGGTACGACAAGTGGCTGGCCTACGGGCAGGCCAAGACCGCCAACGTGCTGTTCGCCGTGCACCTGGACGCGCTGGGCAAGGAGGCGGGCGTGCGCGCGTTCGCGGTGCACCCCGGCGCCATCGCCGGCACGTCCCTGGCCCGCGACATCCCGCCAGAGGAGTTCGCGGAGCTGAAGAAGACCATCGAGTCCACGCCCGGCAACCCCGGCTGGAAGAGCGTGCAGGAGGGCGCCGCCACCCAGGTGTGGGCGGCCACCTCGCCGCGGCTGGACGGGCTCGGCGGGCTCTACTGCGAGGACGGCGACGTGGCCGACCCTCTCCCGCCCGGCGCGACGCTGGTCGCCGGGGTGGCCGAGTGGGCCGTGGACCCGCGGGAGGCGGCCCGCCTGTGGCGACTGTCGGCCGACCTGACCGGCGTGAACGCCTTCGCGTCGCCCGCCACCGGCTGACGGCACGAACGCCCTCCCGCCACCCATCCGACCCGCGTGAACCCCGTCGGGCCGCCCGCGACAGGCTGACCTGACCTCCCGCGACACGGCTTCTGTGACGGCTGTCTGACTTCACCGACTGCTACTCTCTGTTACATATTGATGACGTTTCGTGTAGTAGGGGGAGCTCTCGTGAAGGTCGTCTGTGTCGGCGGCGGACCCGCCAGCCTGTACTTCTCGATCCTGATGAAGCGGGTGGATCCGTCCCACGACATCACCATCTACGAGCGGAACCCCGCCGGATCCTCGTACGGCTGGGGCGTGACGTACTGGGACGAGCTGTTCCACTTCCTGCACGGCGTCGACCCCGAGTCCGCCCGCGCCATCAGCGAGTGCTCCGTCCGCTGGGACAGCTGGGTCGTGCACCTGCACGACCGGGCCACGATCACGGTGGAGCACGGCGACGAGGGCTCCGGCGTCAGCCGGCGGCGGCTGCTCGACATCTTCACCGAGCGGGCGCGGGCGCTCGGGGTGCGGATCGAGTTCGAGCGGGAGGTCACCGACGAGCGCGAGTTCCCCGACGCCGACCTGATCGTGGCCGGCGACGGCGTCAACAGCGTACTGCGCGAACGCCACGCCGCCCACTTCGGCACCGAGATCGCCGTCGGGCGCAACAAGTACGTCTGGCTCGGCACCACGAAGGTCTTCGACTCGTTCACCTTCGCCTTCACCGAGACCCCGCACGGCTGGATCTGGTGCTACGGCTACCGCTACGACCAGGACCGCAGCACGGTCGTGGTCGAATGCTCGCCGGAGACGTGGCGGGGTCTCGGCTTCCACGAGGCGAACGAGGCCGACAGCCTGGCCCTGATGGAGAAGCTGTTCGCCGACATCCTCGACGGGCACTCGCTCATGGGCCGCACCCAGATCGACGGCAGCGCCCACTGGCTGAACTTCCGCACCGTGACCAACCGCAGGTGGTACCACGACAACGTGGTGCTGCTCGGGGACTCCGCGCACACCACCCACTACTCCGTCGGCGCGGGCACCACCCTGGCGCTGGGCGACGTCGCCTTCCTGGTGGACGCCCTGCACGCCGACCCGCGGCCGGCCGGCGCCCTGGCCCGTTACGAGCGCCAGCGCAGGTCCGTGATCCGGGCCCCGCAGAAGGCGGCGCGCTACAGCGCCCGCTGGTACGAGAACCTGCCGCGCTACATCGACCTCCCGCCGCACCAGATGATCACCCTGCTCGACAAGCGGAACTCGCCACTGGTCGCGCACACCCCGCCGTGGCTGTCCTACGGGATCAGCCGGCTGACCGAGCGGCTGTCCTCATTGACGTCGGGAAGCGGCTCCGCCTGGCGCGCCCGCTCGTCGGAATAGGGCGGTTCGCCTGGTCGGGGCGCCCTCGTCGGACAGCGCGACTCACCGAGCGGAGGACACGCTCCCCGGACAGCGCGCCTCCTCAGGAACAGGGTGTGTTCAGCGGCACAGGGCCGCTCACCAGGGCAGGGCGCGTTCCCGGACGAAGGCCGCGATCTCCTGGGCGGTGCGGTCGTCGGTCTCGATGCGCAGGTCGCCCGACCCCGCGCGTTCCAGCGCCTCCGCCTCGGCCGCGGCCCGTTCGGCGACCCGGTCGAGGTCCTGCGGGCCGAGCCCTTTCAGCTCGTCGCCCGGCAACTGCGGCGCCTGCCCGCCCGCGCGCAGGCGGATGCGCTCGGCGAGGGTGGCCGGGGTGGCGTGCAGGCGGCAGACGGTCAGGTCGATGCCGGGAATCGGGGCGACGCGGTCGCGGATGACGTCGTCGGAGTCGGGCCCGCCGGAGACGATCAGGCAGCGGGCTCCGGCCGCGCGGTGCCCGGCCCAGACGGCGGCGAGGTTGCCCGCCACAAGCTGGCGCACGTCCAGGTCGCCGTGCGGGCCGTCGGGCCGGCCGTCGCGCTGGCCGTCGCGCTGGTCGTCGCGCTGGTCGCCGTGCGGGGCCGGTCGCAGGGCGCCGATCTGCTTCACGTCGATGTAGGCCGCGCGCACACCGGTGCGGACGATCTGGCTGAAGACCTCGTACCCGACCGTGGACTTCCCCGCGGCCGTGGCGCCGGAGAACCACAGCACGGGCACGGGCTCCCCACCGGCCGCCGGCAGGCCGGCGGTGCGGGCCAGGATCAGCCGGGCGGTCTCCTGGACGGTCAGCCCGGTGGTGTCCACGCACAGGTCGGCGTAGTCGGTACGGTCCTGCGCCAGCGCCTCCGCGACGGTCTCGGCGACCAGGTCGGGCCGCCATCCCCGCGCCAGGAAGCGCCGTTCGAGCTCGCCCGCGTCCACCCGCAACCGGCACACGGTGAACGCCACGTCCGGCATGAGCCTCGTGTACACGTCCACCTCGTCCCGCGTGTCCACGAAGCCCGCCAGCACGAGACGGCGCACGCCCGCACGCCTGAAGTTCGGCAGCATCGCGGCGAGATTGCGCGCCCTGATCGCATGCGGGCCGCCGTCGGGGTCCGGGTAGCACAGCCCGATCTGGTCGCCGTCGACGAACGCGGCCGTGACGCCCTCGCGGCTGAGCTGGGCGAACGTCTCCCAGCCCGCCGAGGACTTCCCGACGCCCGACGGCCCGGACAACCACAGCACGGACAGGGGTACGTCGTTCATCCGCCCGAAGGTAGCCGCCGTCCCAGGAGATCCGCGAACGCTTTTTCGCGCCACCTTAGTAGAACGGAACCGTACGTTCCGAGTACACTGGATCTATGAGCAGCCCACCCATGAGCGGCCGCAAGGCACAGGCCGCGCGTAACGACGAGTTGATCCTCCAGGCCGCGCGAGCCGTCTTCACCGCCGACCCCGGCGCCCCCATCGCGGCCGTGGCCGAGAAGGCGGGCGTCGGGATCAGCGCACTGTATCGCCGCTATCCGAGCAAGGAGGCCCTGCTGCAGAAATTGTGCGGCGACGGACTGAAGCTCTACATCGAGGTCGCCGAGCGGGCGCTGGCCGACGACAGCGACCCGTGGGAGTCGTTCGCCGCCTATCTGCGCGGCATCGTCGAGGCCGACAGCAGCTCGCTGACCATCAAGCTGGCCGGCACGTTCACCCCGACGGAGGAGCTGGGCCGCGACGCCGCCAGGGCGTCGGCGCTGGCCGTCGAGGCGCACCGCCGCGCGGTGGCGGCGGGCGTGCTGCGGCCGGACGTGACGCCGGCCGACATCGCGCTGCTGTTCGAGCAGCTCGCCTCGATCAAGCTGGGCGGCGACGAGCGCGCGGGGCAGTTGCGGCAGCGCTATCTGACGCTGGCGATGGACGCGCTGCGGGTGCCGCCCGCCCACCGCGACCTGCCCGGCCCGCCACCGGCGGACGTGGAGCTCGCGGCCCGCTGGCGTCCGCAGGCTTAGTCCTCGCCGGCCTGCCAGTGGTAGAGGTACGACATCAGGAAGCCGAGCAGCCCGGTCACCCCGGCCGACACGGTCATCGCCATGCCGAGCGCCGACACCGCACCGGAGACCAGCGCGGAGCTGCCCGCGATCAGCCCGGCCGCCTGGATCAGCACGACGGCGACGCCGAGCACGAGGAACAGCACGAGGCCGATCTTGAACAGGACCATGGTGAGCTTCTTCATGACGGCTCTCCTCTCAGATCGGCAGCGCGCCGACGGCGATCAGCACGCCCATGACCAGCGTCGGGACGACGAACCAGATGATCAGCCGCCCGAACGTCCTGGCCGGGTCCACCTGGGCGATGCCGCTGGCGATGTAGATCGGGGCCGCTCCGGGCGGCGACGCGCCCTCGGTCGAGGCGAAGACCAGGATCGCGGTGGCCGCGGCGGCCGGGGCGATCCCGGCCGCGGTCAGCGCGCTGAAGGCCACCCCGCCGACGGCGGCGATCGTGGCGGTGCCGGTCAGCGGCGCGGCGATGACGACGAGCAGCAGCCCGACGAGCGTGGCGATGACGACGGCCGGCGCGTCCAGGGCCTGCATGATCGTGGTCAGCTGGTCGACCAGGCCCAGCTCGCCCAGGCTGGCGGCGGCCGCGAAGGCGAAGAACAGGGTCGCGCCGATGACGGCGTAGCGGGGGGCCATCTCGCCGAGCAGTTCGTTCCACGCGCGGCCGGTGCGCGGCAGCCGCCGCCACGCCACCGCGAACGTGGCCAGCACGGTCAGCACCGGGATCCACACGACGATGCTGATGGCGTCGGCCGCCTCCTCGCCCACCCGCGACTCCATCAGCGCCACGCCGAAGTCGAGGGTCATGAGCACCGGTACGAGGATGCCCGCGTACACCAGCAGCGACGTCCACCCGGCGCGCAGGGCCGCGCGCAGGGGCAGGATGTCGGAGGCGTCGGTGGCGGCGATGCGGTGCCTGCGCACCCACACGAACACCACGACGAACCGGTAGGCCACCGTCCACAACCCGCCCACGAGGGCGGGCACGAAGAGCTGGTCGGCGCTGAGCACGGGCGCCACCGCGGCTGAGCCGAGCAGCAGGAACATCGACGAGCTCGGCGGGATCGAGATGCCCAGCCCGGCGTTGCCCGCGACCAGCGAGGCGGCCAGGTCGGGGCGCCAGTTGGAGCGGATCATCCACGGGATCGTCACCGAGCCCACGGACGCGGAGATCCCCGACCCCGAGCCTGAGGGGCCGCCGAGGAGGGCGGCGGCGGAGGTGGAGACGTAGCCGGCGCCGCCGCGCAGGCGGCCGAACACCGAGTTCAGCACGGTGACCTGCTCCTGGATGAGGCCCAGCTTGGTGAGCAGGTAACCCATGAAGACGAAGGCCAGGGCGGCGAAGACGACCTCCTCGGCGAACGCGTCGGCCAGGCCCGCCCAGGCCAGCTCGAAGAAGCGGGTGCCGCCGAAGAGGCACACGCCGGCGAAACCGATGAGCATCGCCTCACCGATGTTGCGTTTCAGCACTCCGTTCCAGACGACGATGATGGCGATGTAGGCGATGAGCGCCCAAACGGCGATTCCCATGGCGAAGGACCTCCAATGGGGGGGGTGGTGCGGGGGTGGTCGGCACGCGCCGGCGTCGGTGGCGGCCTGCGGTCAGGTGGTGACGTCCGGCGGCGGGCCTGAGCGGTGGTACGCGGGGTCGGACGGGCTTTCGGAACGTTCCGCCCGGTCGGGTGGGTTGGCGGGAGGTTCCGCGGGGTCGGGTGGGTCGGCGAGGCGGGCGGCCAGGGTGACGGTGCGGCGGGCCCGGACCACGATGGGGGCGTCCACGAAGCGGCCGTCGGGCAGCGCCACCGCGCCGACGCCGGCCTGTTCGGCGCGTTCCGCCGCCGCGACGATCTCGGCGGCCCTGGCCACCTCTTCCTCCGCCGGACGGAACGCCCGCCTGATGACGGGGATCTGGCGCGGATGGATCGCGGTCCGGCCGAACAGCCCGATGGCGCGGCCGGCCCGGCAGGAGTCGGCCAGCCCCACCTCGTCCTTGACGTCCGGATAGACGGACATGGGCACCGGCGGCAGCCCGGCCGCGGCGGCGGCGAGGACGACCTGGAGCCTGAGCTGGTTCATGGCCTGTTCGTCGGTGACGGCCAGCTCGGCGGCCAGGTCCTGCTCGCCCAGCGCCACGCCCGCCACGCTGGGGTGGGCGGCGATCTCGCGGGCGGCGAGGATCCCGGCCGCCGACTCCAGCAGCGCGTACGCGGGCGCGCCCGTCACGGCGTCGAGCACGGCCGTGGACTCGACCTTGGGCAGCCGTACCCCGTCGGCGAACGGCCCGACGGCGGCCAGGTCGTCGCGTCCGCGGGCGGTGGCCGGGTCGTTGACCCGCACGTGCAGCCGCGGCCACCGGGCAGGCCGCCCGTGCTGGGCGCGCAGGTAGGCGACGGCGTTCCGCCTGGCCTCGTCCTTCTTCGCCGGTGCGACCGCGTCCTCCAGGTCGATGATGACGACGTCGGCGCCGGACGCCACCGCCTTGTCGAACCGCTCGGGCCGGTCCCCGGGAACGTACAGCCAGGTCACGGGCGGCACCGGCACCCCCTCGGCGGCGCCGGGCCGCCTGACGGCGGGCCCGAGGCCAGCCGGCCCAGAGGCGGCGGGCCCGTCGGGGACGCTCATGCGATCACTCCGTCGGCGCGGAGTGCGGCGATGCGGTCGCCGGAGTAGTCGAGCTCGGCCAGCACCTCGTCGGTGTCGCGGCCCAGCCGCCGCCCCGGCCAGCGGATCTCGCCGGGCGTGTCGGAGAGCCGGAAGAGCACGTTCTGCATGGTGAGCGAGCCCAGCTCCTCGTCCGGCACCTCGACGAACGTGTTCAGGGCCGCGTACTGCGGATCCTCGGCCAGGTCGGAGACGTCGTAGATGGGCGCGACCGCGGCCTGCACCTCCTCGAACCTGGCGATGACCTCGTCGGCGTCGCGCTCGGCGATCCAGGAGGCGACCGCCGCGTCGAGTTCGTCCACGTGCTGCACGCGGCCGTGCCCGCTGGCGAACCAGGGCTGCTCGACCAGGTCGGGCCGCCCCACCAGGGTGACCACGCGCTCGGCGATGGGCTGGGCGCTGGTGGAGATCGCCAGCCAGCGGCCGTCGCGGGTGCGGTAGGTGTTGCGCGGCGCGTTGCTGCTGGAACGGTTGCCGGTCCGCTGGGGGACGACGCCGAGCGCCTTGTAGGCAGTCATCTGCGGCCCGAGCAGCCCCAGGATCGGCTCGATGATGGCCAGGTCGATGACCTGCCCCCGGCCGGTCCGCTCACGGGCGCGCAGGGCGACCATGATCGCGTACGACATGGCGAGGCCGGCGATGCCGTCGGCCAGGGCCAGCGGCGGCAGGGTGGGCGGCCCGTCGGGCTCGCCGGTCATGGCCGCGAAGCCGCTCATGGCCTCGGCCAGAGTGCCGAAGCCGGGCCGCTTGGCCATGGGCCCGAACTGCCCGAACCCGGTCATCCGGGCCACGATCAGCCGCGGGTTGAGCTCCAGGAGGTCTTCGGGGGCCAGGTTCCAGCGTTCGAGGGTGCCGGGGCGGAAGTTCTCGATCAGCACGTCGGACCGTTCGGCCAGGCGGCGCAGGATCTCCTGCCCCTCGGCCCGCGACAGGTCCACGGCCGCGCTGCGCTTGTTGCGCGACAGCGTCTTCCACCACAGGCCCACTCCGTCCACGGAGGCGCCGTGCCCGCGCGAGGGGTCGCCCCGGCGCGGATGCTCGATTTTGATCACGTCCGCGCCGAAGTCGCCCAGCATCATGGCCGCGGAGGGACCGGCGAACAGCGTCGCCGCGTCGATGACCCGCAGGTCGTCGAGGCTCGTCATGGGTATGTAACTTATAAGAAATATGTCATAGGTCAACCATGTGACCGTTATGCGAGACACTTAGCGACATGTCACCCAGCGAGCCGCGGCCGCCCATGAGCAAGGCCGACTACGTCTACAGCGTGCTGCTCGACGAGATCCGCACGGGGCGGATCCCGGGCGGGACGGCGCTGCGGGCCGGGGAGGTGGCCAAGCGCCTGGGCGTCTCCGTCACGCCGGTGCGCGAGGCGCTGCGCAGACTGGAGAAGGACCGGCTGATCAGTTACGAGGCGCATCACGGCGCGACCGTGGTGGACCTGGGGGACGAGGCGCTGGCCGAGTACTACGGGTTGCGCGCCGTGGTCGAGGGCCTGGGCGCGCGGCTGGCGGCGGCCAGGATCACTCCGGAGCAGCTGGAGGACCTGCGCGCGCTGCACGCCTCGATGACCGAGGACGCCGCCCAGGGCAGGAACGACCGGCTGGGCGAGCGGAGCAGGCGCTTCCACCTGACTATCGTCGACATCGGCGGCCCCGCCTTCCTGGGCGAGCACGCCAGGTCGGTGCGCAACAGCTTCCCCGTGCCCGCCGAGGCGTCGCTGTGGCTGGACGAGACGCAGGTCAAGGCGCAACTGGAGGCGCACGAGGGCATCCTGGCCGCGCTGGAGGCGGCCGACGGCGACAGTGCGGAACGCATCATGATCGACCACGTCCGGCGCGCCGGCGAGTTCCGCCAGCAGCAATAAGCCGCCCGGCCACCCGCCGCACCCGTCCGCCCGGCCGCGCAAAGCCGCCCGGCCGCGCTCAGCCGGCCGGTCAGCCGAGGAGGGTGGCGCGTAGCTCGTCCAGGACGCCGGAGGTGGCGTCCACGGCGCAGGCCGACAGCGACAGCCGCGCGAACGCCTGCTGGTGCTCCTCCACCCGCCGCCGGTCCTCGACCACGATCGGGGCGTGCAGCAGGTGCAGCACCAGCACGTCGGGCCGGGACGATTCGGGGAAGCGCAGCAGTGTGAACGGCGGCCCCTGGTGGAGGAACCCGCTCTCGGCGCTGGGCCGGGCGACCTGCACGGCGATGTGCGGCTGCTTGGCGGCCATGGCGACCGCGTCGAGCTGGGCGATCCGCTCCTCCGGCCGGTGCAGCGGCGGGTCGAGCAGGGCGGGCCGGTCGAGCACAGCCCACAGGTGCGGCCCGCGCGGCCGGTCGAGCACCTCCTGCCGGACGGCGACGAGCCGTGCCGCGTCGGCGGGCTGCTCGTACGCGGCCCCGCCGGGCAGTCCGGCCGACAGGGCCGCGGCCTGCGCGTACGCGGGGATCTGCAGCAGCGGCGGCACCAGGCGCGGCCCGTAGGTGTAGATCACCTGCGCCCCGTCCTCCAGCTCCAGGTACGCCGACAGCCCCAGCGGCACCCCTGGCGCGTCGTACCAGCCGGGCACCCGCTCCTCACGCAGCAGCGACAGCAGCCGGGGCGCGTGCTCGCCCTGGCCGTACAGCTCCAGCAGGGTGCGCACGGTCGCCTCGCGCGGCGCGACGAGGCCGTGCTCGATACGGAAGATCGTGGAGGTGTTGAGCCCGGCGGCCTGCGCGGCGGCGGCCATCGACATCCCGCTCGCGGCCCGCAGCGAGCAGAGCCGGGCCGCCACGACGCTCAACTGCATACGTCTGTCACAGCCATCTGTGACAAAACTCAGCGTTTACACCTGGTCTCTTGCAAGGGAGTGACGGCTGATGCACGATGGCCACTCTAATGGCCTGACACGTCATGCATACGCCGATCCGAAAGGCTCAACACTGTGGCGGACGCGTGGATCCTCCATCCCGACTACCGGACTCCTCCGGCCCCCACAGACGCGCACTTCCCCCCGGGTCCCTGGCGCCATCCCGACGGCGGCCAGGTCATGAACGGCACCTACGAGCGGCCCCTGCCCAAGCTCAGGACGGAGGTCGTGACCGTCTGGTACGGCTACGCCCTGAGCCGCTGGCGCGGCCCGCGCATGCCCAGGTTCAGCAGCCCGATGGTGTCGGCCTGGAATCCGGTGCTGGCCCAGGGCCTGGCCGCCGCTCCCGGCACGCCGACGCCGTACCGCGACGAGCTGTGGTGCGACCGGTGGATCGCCGAGGCCCTGCTGTACGGGCGCAAGCCGTACGGCGCGTTCACCCTGCCGGCGGACGAGGCGCTGCGCTGGTGCGGCAAGAGCGGCGGGACGAGCCTGATCTACCACGCGCGCACGGAGGACGACGACCTGGTGCGGGTGGTGGCGGGCACGTCGGAGCGTTACGCGCAACTGTTCGACCTCGACGCGCTGATCGCCGACTACCGGGAGGCGCTGCCGGGTGAGCTGGCCGAGCCGGAGGTGCGGGCGCTGGAGGAGCACCGCTCCTGCTCCCCCGCGCTGCGTTACGTGCTGTGCGACGACGCCGAGGCGCTCTTCGCCCAGGCCCCGCTGTCGGTGCGCGGCCTCACGCTCGGCTATCCGCCCCGCGAGACGGCCACCCGCATCGCCGCGCGCGTCACCTCCGGGGCGGCGGCGTGATCGGGGACGTCAAGGGGATCCTGTTCGACCTGGACGGCACCCTGCTCGACCACCGCGGCGCCGCCGACGCCGCCATCACCGCCTGGCTGGAGGCCCGCTCCCCCGGCCATCCGCGGCTGGGTGAGGCGGCCGCGCTGTGGGCCGGGTTCGAGGTGCCGTACCTGGCGATGTGGCAGGCGGGCCGCTGCTCGTGGCAGGAGCAGCGGCGGCTGCGGCTGTCCGCGCTCTGCGCCGAGCTGGCCGTTCCGGTCCCGGCCGACCTGGACGCCGCCTACGAAGACTTCGCCGGCCGTTATCGCAAGGGCTGGGCCGCGTTCCCCGACGTGGCGCAGGCGCTGGCCGGGCTCGGCGGGTTCACGCTGGGGGTGCTGACGAACGGCACGCAGCGCATGCAGGAGGAGAAGGTCCGCGCGATCGGGCTGGACGGCCTGGTCGGGCCGGTGCTGACCGGCGAGGTGCTGGACGGCCGGTTCAAGCCCGCGCCCGCCTGCTACGAGGAAGCCGCGGCGGCGCTCGGGCTGAAGCCGCGGGAGGTGCTGCTGGTGGGCGACGACGTACGCAACGACGTGACGGGGCCGGCGGAGGCGGGGATGCGCTCGGTCTGGCTCGACCGGCTCGGCGCCGAGCCTCCGCCCGCCGGTTTCCCGCGCATCACCTCACTGACCGAGCTGCCCGGCCTGCTCGGCTGACCGCCCTGCGATCACCGGGGCACGACCTCCGCCAGCGCCGACGACTCCAGGTCGAACCCGCTCACGTGCGCCAGATAGTCCCCCTTGACCAGCGGATCCCCCAGGTAGACGCCGCCCGCGGCGCGCACCAGCAGTGCCCCGGCCGCCACGTCCCACGGGTTGGACCTGGTGCCGTACGCGGCGTCCGACCAGCCGGCCGCGACGTGGGCGAGCTTGAGCGCGGCGCTGCCGACCTTGCGTACGGCGGAGAAGGAGCTCAGCAGCCGGCCGTAGCGTTCCAGCGCGAGCTCGCCGCCGGCGTCGAGGTCGAGCGGGGTCGGGTAGCTGGACAGCAGCATGGCCTCCCGGTCGCCGGTCGCCCCTTCGCTGCGCAGCGGCTTGCCGTTGCACCAGGCGCCGTCGGGGGTGGCGGTGAACTCGTCGTCGCGTACGGGGTCGTACACGATGCCCGCCACCAGTTCCCCGCGCACGGCGGCGGCGATGGACACGCAGAAGAACGGCAGGCCGGCGGCGAAGTTGGCGGTGCCGTCGATGGGGTCGACGTACCAGACGAGGTCGCCGGAGCCGGTGGTGCCGCCCTCCTCGCCCACGATAGCGCTGTGCGGCGCGCGCGCCTCGATGACGGCGCGGATGCTCTCCTCGGCGGCGCGGTCGTGCTCGGTGACGGGATCGTGGAAGTCGCGTTTGGTGCTCACCTCGGGCCGGGACCTGAAGGCGGCGCGCAACTGGGGGCCGACGGCACGGGCCGCCTCACAGGCGGTGTCGAGCAGGTCGGTCGCATCCATGCCGTCTCCTCTACCTGCCGCGCGGCCGCGGCACACGCTTGAATGCTACATGACTCATTTGTCAGGACATTCTGACCTGCGTTAAGCTGATCAGCATGACCGCGAACCTGGCCATCGACCTGGATCGATCCAGTCCCGTGCCGCTCTACTTCCAGGTGGCCGAGCAGATCGCCGAGGCGATCCGGCGGGGCGACCTGGCCCCCGGCTCGCGGCTGGACAACGAGATCCTGCTGGCCGACAAGCTCGGCCTGTCCCGGCCCACGATCCGCCAGGCGATCCAATATCTCGTGGACAAGGGCCTGCTGGTGCGCAAGCGCGGCGTCGGCACGCAGGTGGTGCACGGGCAGGTCAAGCGCTCGGTCGAGCTGACCAGCCTCTACGACGACCTGCGCAGGGCGGGCCAGGAGCCGGCCACACAGGTGCTGGCCCTCGACACGCGGCCGGTGGAGGAGGAGATCGCCGCCATCCTCGGCGTGCCGGTCGGCTCCGAGATCCTCTACCTGGAGCGGCTGCGCTTCGCGGCGGGCGAGCCGCTGGCCGTGCTGCACAACTGGCTGCCGACGGGCCTGGCCAAGCTCACCGCCGCCGACCTCGAAGGCCGCGGCCTGTACGAGCTGCTGCGCGGGGCGGGCGTGCGGATGCGGGTGGCCAACCAGCGCATCGGCGCGCGGGCCGCCTCGCAGGCCGAGGCCCGGCTGCTGGAGGAGCGCCGGGGCGCGCCGCTGCTGACGATGCTCCGCACCACCTACGACGACCAGGGCCGGGCGGTCGAGCACGGCTCACACGTCTACCGGGCCTCGCACTACTCGCTGGAGGTCACGCTCATCGAGCGCTGAGGCCCAGCGTCGTCTTCTAGGTCGTCCCCTGTGCCGTCTTCCGCGTCGTCCGCACCCACTACCCGGGCGGCGCGGCGCTTGAGGTAGAGGGTGGTGGCGACGCCGAACAGCACGGCCACCACGAGCCCCGCCCAGGAGAAGCCCTTGAGCCACTTCTCGGCGACGAGCCCGAGACTGTAGACGACCGCGGTGGTGCCGCCCGCCCACACGATGCCGCCGAGCACGTTGGCGACCGCGAACCTCCAGTACGGCATGCGCAGCGCCCCCGCCAGCGGCCCAGCCAGGATGCGCAGCAGGGCGATGAAGCGCCCGAAGAACACCGCCCACATGCCGAAGCGGTGGAAGTACTCCTCCGCCCTGCCCACGTGGCGGGGGCCGAAGTGTTTGGGGAAGCGCCGCCCGAGCCGGGCGAACATGGGCGCGCCGCCCTTGCGCCCGACGGCGTATCCGGCCGAGTCGCCGACGATGGCGCCGGCGCTCGCGCACACGCCCACCCACACCGGGTCCACGACGCCCCTGGAGGCCAGGATCGAGGCGCTGACCAGGACGATCTCGCCCGGCAGCGGGATCCCGAGGCTCTCGAACCCGATCACGAGCGCGACCGTCGCGTACAGCCATCCGGCGGGGATCGCCTGCAGCCACTCGTCGATGTGCATCGGCCAACCCTAGCGCCGCCCAGGGCCTGCTCAGCACGGGACAGCGCTCGTTCCAGGGATGTTCCGCTCAGCGTTCGCTGTCGAGGTCCGCCTGCATGAACTCCGGGTACCGGTCGCCGGCGGCGGCGCCCGCGGGCACGGCGGCCTCGATCGCGGCCAGATCGCCGGCGCTCAGCCGCACGTCGAGCGCGCCCAGCGCCTCGGCCAGCCGCTCGCGGCTGCGCGCGCCGACGAGCGGCACGATGTCCTCACCCTGCGCGAGTACCCAGGCGATGGCCAGTTGCGCCACCGTGACGCCCTTGTCCTCGGCGACCGCCCGCAGCGCCTCCACCAGCGCCAGGTTGTGGGCGAGGTTGTCGCCGGAGAAGCGCGGCGCGTGCGCGCGGAAGTCGGTGGCGCTCAGCTCGCGGTCCTTGCTCCAGTGGCCGCTCAGCAGCCCGCGCGACAGCACGCCGTACGCGGTCACGCCGATCCCGAGCTCGCGGCAGACGGGCAGGATCTCCCGTTCGATGCCCCGTGACAGCAGCCCGTACTCGATCTGGACGTCGCTGATGGGATGCACGGCATGGGCGCGGCGGATGGTGTCGGCCCCGGCCTCGGACAGCCCGATGTGGCGCACGTGGCCCTTGGCGGCCTCCTCGGCGATGGCCCCGATCGTCTCCTCGATGGGCACGGCCGGATCGACCCGGGTGATCCGGTAGACGTCCACGTGGTCGGTGCCGAGGCGGCGCAGCGTGTAGGCGAGGGAGTTCTTCACCGCGACCGGCCGGCCGTCGACGCCGTTCCAGGCGCCGTCGTGGTCGCGCAGCGCGCCGAACTTCACGCTGATCCGCACGGCGTCGCGCGGGCGGCCGCGCAGCGCCTCGGCGATGAGCAGCTCGTTGGCGCCCACGCCGTAGAAGTCGCCGGTGTCGAGCAGGGTGATGCCCGCGTCGAGCGCGGCGTGGATGGTCGCGATCGCCTCGGCTTTGTCGGCCGGCCCGTAGAGGTCGGTCATGCCCATGCAGCCGAGCCCGAGGTCGGACACGGCCAGGCCGTCGGTTCCCAGAGTTCTCATGCAAGAAGTATGCCCGTTGGACTGACAGATTTCAAATTCTGTCAGTCGCCAGTACGCGAGTCGCCTCGGCCGAGGAGGCGACCCGGACGAACCTCAGGTGCGCGTTGGCCGGATCGGCGCTCGCCTGAGCGTAACGCTGCTGGTAGACGGCATGCTGGCGCCACGCCCACCACAGGATCGACTCGTCCTTGTCGAGCAGGAACCGGAAGGACTCCTTGTTGCCGTTCCACAGCTCGGCGCCGGTGGCCATCCGGCGCAGGGTCCTGACCAGCAGCCGGCGCATCACGGTGGGCCTCGGGAGGTCGATCCAGACCACGGTGTCGGCGCGCGACCACACCAGGTCCCGCACGCCGGAGTAGTTGCCGTCCACCACCCAGCCGTCGGCGGCGGTGAACCGCTCGACATCGGCGCGGAACTCCTCCTCCGGCCGGGGCTCCCAGCCGGACATGTGGAAGATCGAGTCGAGTTCGAGCCAGGGCACGCCGAGCCGCCCGGCCAGCGCCGAGGACAACATCGACTTGCCGGAACCGGAGTTGCCCACCACGGATACGCGTTTCACGGCGCAAATCTACTCAGCCGGCGGGCGCCGGCGCCGCCCGGTTTCCGCCGCCCGTTTCCGCCGCCGCCACCTCAGGTTCCGGGGCGGTTACGACCGTTTTCTGTCGCACTCCAACTCTTGGCAACACACCTCCCTGACACCTAAGGTTCAGTGCAATGCCACACATTACTGGGAAGATTCATGACGTCTAAGCAGGTCAAGGCCCTGGCCGGAGCCGTACGCACGGCCTCCGGGGCCGTACGACCGGTGCCGGGAGCGCGCATCACCGGTGGTCTGTTACACCACTGGCAGGCCCGCAACAGCGCGGCCACCGTCCCGCACACCATCGAGCAGCTCCGCGCGGCGGGCAACGTCGCCAACCTGAGCCGCCTCCTGGAGGAGCACCCCGCCCCCTACCGGGGCCGCTACCCCTTCCTGGACACCGACCTGTACAAGACCCTGGAGGGCCTGGCCTACGAGCTCGGCGACGAGCGGGCGGGCGAGCCGGTACGGGAGTTCTACGACGAGGTCGTCGGCCTGCTGGAGCGGGTCCAGGCCGAGGGCGGCTACCTCAACTCCTTCTTCCAGGACCCGGCGGCCGCCAAGAAGCCGTGGGAGGACCTGGCCTGGGGGCACGAGCTGTACAACCTGGGCCACCTCATCCAGGCCGCCGTCGCCGCGGCCCGCCGGATGGGCGACGAGCGGCTGCTGCGCGTGGCCCGCCGCTTCGCCGACCTGGTGGTGGAGCGCTTCGCCGAGCGGGGCCTGTGCGGGCATCCCGAGGTGGAGATGGCGCTGGTCGAGCTGTACCGGGAGACGGGCGTGCGCGCCTACCTCGACCTGGCCGCCACGTTCGTCGACCGCCGCGGCACCGGCCAGATCGAGCACAGCATCTTCCCCGGCGACTACTTCCAGGACCACGTGCCCTTCCGCGAGCTGCCGTCGGTGACGGGGCACGCGGTGCGGATGGCGTACCTGGCGGCCGGAGCGGCCGACGTCTTCCTGGAGACCGGCGACCGGTCGCTGTTCGCGGCGCTGGAGCGGCTCTGGGACGACATGGTCGCGAGCAAGCTCTACCTCACCGGCGGGCTGGGCAGCCGCCACTCCGACGAGGCCGTCGGCGACCGCTACGAGCTGCCGTCCGAACGCTCCTACAGCGAGACCTGCGCGGCCATCGCGGTCATGCAGTGGGCCTGGCGGATGTTCCTGGCCACGGGCGGCGCCAAGTACCTCGACGTGTTCGAGCGCGTGCTCTACAACGCCTACGCCGTGGGCCTGTCGGCGGACGGCAGGGCGTTCTTCTACGACAACCCGCTGCAACGCCGCCCCGACCACGCGCAGCGCAGCGGCGCGGAGCCCGGCGGGGAGCCGCTGCGGCGCGCCTGGTTCGGCTGCCCATGCTGCCCGCCGAACATCGTGCGCTGGATGGCCCAGCTGGCCGACTATGTGGCGGCCGAGCGGGACGGCGCGCTGCTGATCGCCTGCTACACCTCGGCCAGGATCGCCGGCGAGCGGCTCGACGTGACGATGGAGACCTCCTACCCGTGGGACGGCGACGTGCGCCTGACCGTCGGGCGGGCGCCGGAGGAGCCGTACGGGCTCGTGCTGCGCGTGCCGGGCTGGGCCCGCGGCGCGACGGTCACGGTCAACGGCGAACCGCACCCCACCCCCGTCGAAGGGGCGGCCGATGGCTGGCTCTCGATCGAGCGGCGCTGGGCGGCCGGCGACGAGGTGCGGCTCACGCTGCCGATGCCGGTCCGCGCCCACGGCTCGCACCCCCATCTCGACGCCACCAGGGGCGCGCTCGGCCTCGCCCGCGGCCCGCTGGTCTACTGCGTCGAGCAGCAGGACAGCCCGTCGGCGGCGGTGGACGACCTGGTGGTCGGCGTGGCCGACGTCGCCGGCGCGAAGGCAGGGCGGCGCGAGGAGGCCGTCGTGCTCGACGTGACGGCCGGCGCCGCTCCCCCGCCCTCGGAAGAGCTCTACCCCGAACTGCCGCTGGAGCGGGCGGCGACCACGGAGACGGCGGTCACGGCGACCTTCGTCCCGTACTTCCTGTGGGGCAACCGCGGCCCCGAAGCCATGCGGGTCTGGGTCAGGACCCGTACCACCGACGGAAAGAAGGCGACATGAGGAGATCGGCGGCGCTTGCGAGCGTCACCATGACCGGCGTGCTGGCGCTCGCGGCGTGCGGTGGCGGCGGCGCCGCGCCCGCCGGCGGGGGCCCGAGCGGGCCGGCGTCGGCCGCCGCGACGGGCGGCACCGTGCACGTCCTGGCCAACGCGGACTTCTCGCACCTGGACCCGGTCCGCGGCTGGGACGGCGGGGTGAACAACTTCTACCGGCTCATCTACCGGGGGCTGACCACGTTCGGCGCCGGTCCCGGCGAGGAGAGCACGAAGGTGGTCGCCGACCTGGCCACCGACACGGGCACACCGTCCGACGACGCCAAGACGTGGACGTTCACGCTGAAGGACAACGTGTTCTTCGAGGACGGCACGCCGATCACGAGCGAGGCGGTCAAGTTCGGGGCCTCGCGGGCGTTCGACCCGGAGGCGGGGATCGGCTCGCCGTACGGGAAGCTGCTGCTGGACGCGCCCAAGGGCTACAAGGGCCCGTACGAGGACGGCGACCTCGACACGATCGAGACCCCCGACGCCAAGACGGTCGTCTTCCACCTGAAGAAGCCCTTCCCCGACTTCCCGAGCGCGCTGACGCAGCCCAACTTCATCCCCTTCCCCAAGGGCACGGGGGCGGCGGCCGCGTTCGACACCAAGCCGATCGCGAGCGGGCCGTACAAGCTGGAGAGCTACCAGCGCAACGCCTCGCTCAAGCTGGTGCGCAACCCGTACTGGAAGGCCGAGACCGATCCCGTCCGCAAGGCCAGGCCGGACTCCTTCGAGTGGACGTTCGGGCTGGACGCGGCCACCATCGACGAGCGCATGCTGGCCGGTCAGGGCGCCGACGCCGACGCCATCATGGGCACCCCGGCCATCCAGGCCGCGACCGTGGCCAGAGTGCAGGCGCCGCAGATCAAGTCGCGCACGCTGAGCGGGCTCGGCGGCTGCACCACGTACATGTCGCTGAACATGACGAAGAAGAACCTGGACGACGTCAAGGTGCGCCAGGCGATCAACTACGCGGTCGACAAGGACACCGTGGTCGCCGCGCTGGGCGGCTCGCAGCTCGCGCTCAAGGGCACCTCGATCCAGCCGCCCACGATCGTCGGCCGGGCGGACTACGACCTGTACCCGCGCAACGTGGAGACCGCCAAGAAGCTGCTGGCCGAGGCGGGCCTGGCCGGGGGCTTCGAGCTGACGCTGGACACCCGGCCGGTGCCGAAGATGCAGGCGGCCGCGGTGGCGATCCAGGAGGCGCTGAAGCAGGCGAACATCACCGTCAAGATCAACAACATTGACACCTCCACCTTCTACGAGGTGATCGGCACGCCCGCGCAGCAGCACGACGCGGCCATCACCGGCTGGTGCCCCGACTGGGCCTCCGGCGCCACGTTCCTGCCGCCGCTGTTCGACGGCCGCAACATCACCGCCAAGGGCAACCAGAACCTCGCGCAGATCAACGACAAGAAGATCAACGACAGGATCGACGAGATCGCGGTCATGCCCGACGTGCAGGCGGCCAACGCGGCGTACGGCGAGCTGGACAAGCAGATCATGGAGCAGGCGCCGATGGTGCCGCTGGCCTACGAGAAGGTGGTCTCGGTCACGGGGTCGAACATCGCTGGCGCGTACCTGTCGAGCGCCTTCTCCGGCGGCATCGACCTCGTCTCCGTCGGACTGGCGAAGCCGACGAAGTAGATGACCGTCGCAGCTCATCCGCAGCAGGTGGCGGGCGCGCCCGCCACCTCCGGCCGGCGCGTCGCCACCGCGCTGCTCCGCGACCGCGCGGCCGTCCTCAGCACCGTGTACCTCACGCTGATCGTGCTGATGGCGGTGTGCGCGCCGCTGATCAGCGCGGTCACCGGCCACGGACCCAACGAATTCGACACCGCCGCCGTCAACACCGACCTGGGCGGGATCCCGCGCGGGTCGCTGGGCGGGATCAGCGCCGAGCACCTGCTCGGCGTCGAACCGCAGAACGGCCGCGACATCCTGGCCCGCATCGCCCACGGGGCCCGCGTCTCGCTGCTCATCGCGGCCGCGGCCACCGCGCTGACCACGCTGCTCGGCGTGGTGCTGGGCATGCTGGCCGGCTTCTACCAGGGCTGGGCGGATCAGGTGATCTGCCGGGTCATGGACTTCCTGATGGCCTTCCCCGCGCTCATCTTCATGATCGCGATCCTGTCGTCGCTGCCGCAGGGCGACCGGTCGGTGCTGCTGGTCGTGGTGATCAGCGTGTTCGGCTGGCCGTACCTGGCGCGGGTCGTGCGCGGGCAGACGATGACGCTGGTCAATCGGGAGTTCGTGGAGGCCGCGCGGGCTTCGGGCGCCTCCACGGGGGCGCTGGTGTTCAAGGAGATCCTGCCGAACCTGCGCAGCTCCCTGATCGTGATGACCACCCTGGCCGTGCCCGGTTACGTGGGCACCGAGGCGGGCCTGTCGTTCCTCGGCGTCGGCGTGGCGCCGCCCACGCCGTCCTGGGGGCAGATGATCGCGAGCTCGGTCGGCTGGTACGCCGTCGATCCGATGTACTTCGCGATCCCCGGCCTGTTCCTGTTCCTGACGGTGCTGTCGCTGACGGTGCTCGGGGACCGGCTGCGGGCCGCCTTCGACGCGGGGGAGGCGTCCTGATGGCGCGTTACGTGGCCGGACGGCTCGCCGGGGTGGTGCTGATCCTCTTCCTGGTGTGCCTGTTCACGTTCCTCATCTTCTTCACGCTCTCGCCCGACCCGGCGCTGATGATCTGCGGCAAGACGTGCACACCTGAGCGGATCGACCAGATCAGGGACGTGCTCGGCCTGAACCAGCCGCTCCTGACGCAGTTCACCGGCTTCCTCGGCGGCATCTTCGCCGGGCGCGACTACGGTCACGGCGCGAACCTGGTGCACTGCGCCGCGCCGTGCCTGGGCTACAGCTTCCAGACCAACCAGTCCGTGATGGACATGGTGGTGGAGCGGCTGCCGGTCAGCGCCACGGTAGCGATCGGCGCGGCGGTGCTGTGGCTGCTGTTCGGGATCCTCGCCGGGCTGCTCAGCGCGGTCAAGGAGGGCACCTGGTGGGACCGCACCGCCATGGGGCTGGCGCTCGGCGGCTCCAGCATCCCCAACTACGTGCTGGCGCTGGCGCTGCAGTACGTGCTCGTCGTGCAGCTGCAGGTGCTGCCGTTCCCGCAGGCCGTGGCGTTCGGCGACGATCCGGTGCTGTGGTTCCAGTCGTACCTGATGCCGTGGATCGTGCTGGCCACCGGCTACGCCTGCCTGTACGCCCGGCTCACCCGAGCCAACGTGATCGACACCCTGGCGGAGAACTTCATGCGCACGGCCAGGTCCAAGGGCCTCAGCCCGGCCCTGACCATGCGCAGGCACGCGCTGCGACCGGCGCTGACGCCGATCGCGACGATCTTCGGCATGGATTTCGCCGCGCTGCTCGGCGGCGCGCTGATCACCGAGACGGTGTTCGGCCTCAACGGGGTCGGCAAGATGGCCGCCGACTCCATCGCCAAGAACGACCAGCCGGTCATCATGGCGGTGACGCTGCTGGCGGCGTTCTTCGTGGTGATCGGCAACGTGGTGGTGGACCTCGTCTACACGAGGCTGGACCCGAGAGTGAGGATCACGCCCCGATGAGCGACCTGCTTGTGGTGGAGGACCTCACGATCACCTTCCCGACCACGCGCGGCCCGGTGGACGTGGTCAAGGACGTGTCCTTCACGGTCGGCCGGGACGAGACCGTCGGCATCGTCGGCGAGTCCGGGTCCGGCAAGTCCATGACCAGCCTGGCGATCATGGGGCTGCTGCCCAAGGGCGCCAGGACCAGCGGCAGCGTCCGGCTGGACGGCGCCGAACTGCTCGGCCGCCCCGACCGGGAGCTGCGCCGGCTGCGCGGCGACCAGATGTCGATGATCTTCCAGGATCCGCTGTCGTCGCTGAACCCGTACTACACGGTGGGGCTGCAGATCGAGGAGATGTACCGGGCGCACCGCGACAAGTCACGTGGGAACGCGCGCAAGGTCGCGATCGAGGCGCTCGCCCAGGTGGGCCTGCCCGAGCCGGAGCGGCGGGTCGACCACTACCCGCACCAGTTCTCCGGCGGCCAGCGCCAGCGCGTCATGATCGCCATGGCGCTGGTGTGCGGGCCGAAGCTGCTCATCGCCGACGAGCCGACCACGGCGCTGGACGTGACCGTGCAGGCGCAGATCCTGCGCCTGCTGGCCGACCTGCGCCGCAGCAGCGGCACCGGCATGGTGTTCATCACCCACGACCTGGCCGTGATCAGCTCGATCGCGACCCGCGTGCTGGTGCTGCGCCGGGGCGAGCAGGTCGAGTACGGCACCGCCGAGCAGGTCTTCGCCGAACCCCGCCACGACTACACCCGGATGTTGCTGGACAGCATCCCGCGCATCGACGATGAGGTGAGCGCATGACGCCGTTGCTACGGGCCGAGAACCTGACCAAACGGTTCGTCGCGCGCGGTCCCCTGGGCGCCAGGGCCGAGTTCACGGCGGTGGACAAGGTGAGCTTCGAGGTACGGCTGGGCGAGACGCTGGCCGTGGTCGGCGAGTCCGGCAGCGGCAAGTCGACGACCGCCCGCATGATCGCCAAACTGCTGGACCCGACGGAGGGCTCCCTGCACTTCGACGGCGAGGACGTCACCCGCGCCAAGGGGCCCGTGCTGGCCCGCTTCCGCGGCAACGTCCAGGTCGTCTTCCAGGACCCGTTCTCCTCGCTCAACCCCCGCCACACGGTGGAGCGCATCCTCATGGCGCCGCTGGACTACCAGGGCATCGCCCCCGACGGGAGCCGCAGGACGCACGCCAAGGAGCTGATGGAGCGGGTCGGGCTCGACCCCGACCACTCGCTGCGCTACCCCGCCCAGTTCTCCGGCGGGCAGGCCCAGCGCATCGGCATCGCCCGCGCGCTGGCCGTCAACCCCAAGCTGGTGATCTGCGACGAGGCCGTCTCGGCGCTGGACGTGTCGGTGCAGGCGCAGGTGATCGAGCTGCTGCGGCGGCTGCAGCGCGAGAGCGGGTTCAGCTACGTGTTCATCGCCCACGACCTGGCCGTGGTCCGGCAGATCGCCCAGCGGGTGGCCGTCATGAGCAAGGGGCGGATCGTCGAGCTGGGCGACAGCGCCCAGGTGTTCGGCGAGCCGCGGGACGAGTACACGCGCACACTGCTGGCGGCCATCCCGCGCATCGACCCGGAGTGGGACCGCCGCAGGAAGGAGAGGTCTTGATCACCGCTACGTACACGATCCCCGGGATGCGGGTGCGCGACCACGTCGAGCGGGTGCCGCTGGACTGGACGGACCCCGGCGCGACCATCACGGTGTTCGCCCGCGAGCTCGTCGACCCCGCCAGGGACGGCGAGGACCTGCCGTGCCTGCTCTACCTCCAGGGCGGGCCCGGCGGCAAGGGCCCGCGGCCCGTCGGCACGGCGGGCTGGCTGGGGCAGGCGCTGGAGCGCTACCGGGTGATCCTGCTCGACCAGCGGGGCACCGGCCGCAGCTCCCGCCTCGACGGGCGGGTGATGAGCGCGCTCGGCGCCAAGGAGGGCGCCGACCACCTGGCCCTCTTCCGGGCGGACTCGATCGTGGCCGACGCCGAGCACTTCCGCAAGAAGGTCTTCGGCGGGCGGCGCTGGTCGACGCTCGGGCAGAGCTACGGCGGGTTCCTGACGCTGACGTACCTGTCGTACGCGCCGGAAGGGCTCAGCGCCTGCTACGTGACCGGCGGCCTGCCGGCGCTCGACCCGGACGCCGAGGAGGTCTACCGGCGCACCTACCCGCGGGTGGCGGCCAAGAACGCCGCCTTCTACCGCCGCTACCCGCACCACGCGGACACGACCGGCAAGCTGGCCGATCTGCTGGCCGGCGGCGGCGTGCTGCTGCCCGACGGCGACCGGCTCACCGTGCGGCGGCTGCAGTCGCTCGGCATCGACTTCGGCATGAAGCCCGGCTACGAGCGCATGCACTGGCTGCTCGACGAGGCCACGCCGGACGACGAGGGACGGCTGCCGGAGACGTTCCTGCACCAGGTGCTGACCCGTTCCTCCTACGCCGACAACCCGCTGTTCGCCGCGCTGCAGGAGAGCATCTACGGCTCGGGGCCCGGCGCGACCGCGTGGGCGGCGCAGCGCGAGCGCGCCCGCCACCCCGCCTTCGCCGAGGACGCCAGGCCGCTGCTGTTCACCGGCGAGATGATCTATCCCTGGATGTTCGAGGAGATCCGCGCGCTGCGCCCGTTCCGTCCCGCCGTGGAGCTGCTCGCCGAACGGGACGACTGGCCCGCCCTGTACGACCTCGACCGGCTGGCCGCCAACGAGGTACCGCTAGCCGCCGCCGTCTACTACGACGACATGTACGTCGACTCGGGCCTGCAACTGGACACCGCCGCGAGGGTCGGCAACGCCCAGGCCTGGGTCACCAACGAGTACGAGCACGACGGCATCGGCGAGGAACGCGTCTTCGCCCGGCTGAGCGCGCTCGTACGCGACATCGGAGGAGGAATCACCAGTGAGTGACGGCAGGCTGCCCAAGCTGGCGGAGATCCCCGCGTTCGCCGCCTACATCGCGCAGGGCTGGGACGCCCCCGCCCGCACCCCCGGCCTGGTGCCGGGCGCGGCGCGGGCGTCCGCCGCCCACCGCGCCCGCCTGGCCGAGGCGCTGCCCGGCACGACCGTGGTCGTGTCCGCCGGCCGGGCCCCGGTGCGCAGCAACGACACCGCCTACGACTTCCGCGTCGACAGCGACTTCTACTGGCTGACCGGCTGCGTGGCCGAGAACGCGGTGGCCGTGGTCCGCGACGGCGCCGCCACCGTGTACCTGCCGCCGCCGGCCCGCCCCGGCGACACCGGCTTCTTCGCCGACGCCGCCTACGGCGAGCTGTGGGTGGGCCCGTCGCCGTCCCTGGCGGAGTGGTCGGCCGCCTTAGGGGCCGAGGTGCTGCCGCTGCCGGACTTCGCCGGCCCGCCGGACGGCGCCCTCGTGGCCGGCACCCTCATGGCCGGCACCCTCATGGCCGGCGGGGCGGAGCCGTCGCAGGAGGTGCGGCGCGTCCTGGCCGAGCTGCGCATGATCAAGGACGAGTGGGAGGTCGCCCAGCTGCGCGAGGCCGTGGACCGCACGGTCGAGGGCTTCGCCGCCGTGCTGGCCGAGGTGCCCGCCGCCGTCGCGGGCGGCGGCGAGCGCTGGCTGCAGGGCACCTTCGACCGCTACGCCAGGACGTACGGCAACGGCCCCGGCTACGCCTCCATCGTCGGCAGCGGCCCGCACGCCCCCACCCTGCACTGGGTCCGCTGCGACGGCCCCGTCCTTCCCGACGAGCTGCTGCTGCTCGACATGGGTGTGGAGACCCGCGCCCACTACACCGCCGACGTCACCCGCACCTTCCCCGTCTCGGGGGCCTTCTCCCCCGCCCAAAGGCAGGTGCACGACCTGGTGGAGCGGGCGCACCGGGCCGGGCTGGCGCAGGTCGCGCCGGGCCGCCCGTTCACCGCCTTCCACCACGCCGCCATGGAGGTCATCGCGCGCGGCCTGCACGACTGGGGCCTGCTGCCGGTGTCGGTCGACGAGGCGCTGTCGGAGCACGGCCAGCACCACCGCCGCTACCTGATCTGCGGCATCGGCCACCACCTGGGCCTGGACGTGCACGACTGCGCCTCGTCGCGGTACGAGGCCTACCAGGGCGCGCGGATGGCGCCCGGCATGGTGCTGACCGTGGAGCCGGGACTGTACTTCCACGCCCACGACCTGACCGTCCCGCCTGAGCTGCGCGGGATCGGCGTGCGCATCGAGGACGACCTGCTCGTGACGGAGGACGGCGCGGAGAACCTGTCCGCCGCGCTGCCCATCGACGCGACCGGGCTGGAGAACTGGAACAAGGAGAACGTATGACCCGCCCCGTGTGGCACGGCGTGCACGTCGCGACCGCGCTGCCCTTCCACGACGACCTGTCCGTCGACTACGACGGCTACGCCGAGCACGTCCGCTTCCTGGCCGAGGGCGGCTGCGACGGCGTCTGCCCCAACGGCTCGCTCGGCGAGTACCAGACGCTGACGGACGAGGAGCGCGCCCGCGTGGTGCGCACCGCGGTCGAGGCCGCCCCCGAGGGCTTCCACGTCATGCCGGGCGTGGCCGCCTACGGCGCGGCCGAGTCGCGGCGGTGGGCCGAGCAGGCGGCCGAGGCGGGCGCCTCGTCGGTGCTGCTGCTGCCGCCGAACGCCTACCGCGCCGACCGCCGGGCCGTCGTCGGCCACTACCGGGAGGTGGCCAAGGCCGGGCTGCCGGTCGTCGCCTACAACAACCCGATCGACACGAAGGTGGACCTGACCCCGGAACTGCTCGCCGAGCTGCACCACGAAGGGCTGATCGTCGGGGTCAAGGAGTTCAGCGGGGACGTGCGCAGGGCGTACGAGATCGCCGAGCGCGCGCCCGGCCTCGACCTGCTGATCGGCTCCGACGACGTGCTGCTCGAACTCGGCGTCGCCGGCGCGGTCGGCTGGATCGCCGGATATCCGAACATGATCCCCCGCGCCACCGTCGAGCTCTACCGGCTGGCCGTGGCCGGCGACGTGGCCAAGGCGCTGCCCCTCTACCGGGACCTGCACCCGCTGCTGCGCTGGGACTCCAAGACGGTGTTCGTGCAGTCCATCAAGCTGTCGATGGACCTGGCCGGGCGCAGGGGCGGCCCCTGCCGCCCGCCGCGCACCGCCCTCGCGCCCGAGCAGGCCGCCCAGATCACCCGCCAGACGCGGGAGGTGCTGGCCAAGGGCTACCGGTAGGCGGCGTTTGCGGGGCGGCGGGCGCCGCCGCCCCGGCTCGGCCGGCTAGGAGACCTTCTGGGAGGGCGCCGTCCAGGTGTTGCACGCCGCCGGCGAGACCGCACGGAAACCCTTGTCCAGCCAGGCGGCGATGTTGCGGCCCTTGCCGTGGTCGCGCACCTTCGACTGCTCGTCGCCGCTGTGCCGGTTGATGTCGAGCAGCTGCTCCCAGTCGTCGCCGTCGCGGTCGAGCGAGCCCCAGACGCTGCCGATGAAGACGCCGCCCAGGCACTCGGCCTGCAGCTCGTTGCGGCGGAACTGCTCGTTCAGCTCCTTCTTGCCCTTGTACGGATACTGCTCGAACGCGTGGTTGATCCCGGTGACGTTCTGCAGGTGATGCGCGAACTCGTGCGCGGCCAGGCTGAACAGGAACAGGTCGGAGGTCACTTCGAGCAGGTCGTCGTCCAGCAGGATGAGGAAGCGCTTCTCCCGCGCGCAGTAGGCCCCCGACGCGCTGCCCCACGAGCTGCTGCAGAAGCGCCGCGGCTTGGTGATGAAGCCCATCTTCGCCTTGCTGAACGGCAGGCCGGCGCGGGCCAGGTGGGTGCCCCACGAGGTGTTGAGGCAGTCGAGCACCGCCTGCAGGTAGCGCTTGGCCTGGGTGACGTTGTCCGGTTCGATCTTCCGCTCGGGGCACTCGGTGGGTTCGAGTTTGCCGCTGCCGTACAGCTTGTTCGCGGTCAGGGCGCGGTCGCGGATGGGGTACGCGGACGCCTGCGCGGTGTGGGCCGGTAACAGCGTCGCGCACAGGAGAACGGCGACGAGGGCGGAGAGACGCATGACCGGCATTTTAGGGGCAGACCCTACGCGAACGCTGTGCCGATCATGACAACCCCGCCCCCGGTCAGGGGGCGGGGCGCGCGTCAGACCCGTTCGAGCTCGACGATCAGCGCCGACGCCGGGCTCAGCGCCGGGGCGGGCAGGCCCAGCTCGGCCAGCACCGCGCCGGGCACCCGCACCGGGGCGGCGGCCCACTCCGGCAGCACCGCGCGCTCCGGCGCCGGACCCGCCGTGCGCACCTCGTAGGTGGCGGCGGGGTCGAGGCCGGGCAGCCGCAGCGGCGCGGGCGCCATGTCCAGGCGGGAGACCTGCTGCACGTACGCGTACACCGCCCGCTCGGGCAGGACCACCCCGTGCAGCAGCGCCGACGGGTCGGGATGGTCGGCGCGCACCACCCGGCCCGCGTGCAGCAGCGGCCGCAGCCGCTTGTGCAGCGCGATCCAGGTCGCCAGCTCCTCCAGCTCGGCCTCGCTCGCCGAGGTCAGGTCCCACTCCACACCCATGTGCCCGAACAACGCGGTCGCCGCACGGAAGGCCAGCGGCAGCGAACGGCCGGTCACGTGGTCGCCCGGCGCGCCCACGTGGCAGCCCAGCCGCTCCGGCGGGACCAGCAGCCCGGTCCAGCGCTGGATGGCCTGCCGGTCGAGCGCGTCGTTGCTGTCGGAGGTCCACACCCGGTCGGTGCGGGCCAGGATGCCGAGGTCGATCCGGGCGCCGCCGGACGAGCACGACTCGATCTCCAGCCCGGGGTGGCGGGCGCGCAGCTCGTCCAGCAGCCGGTAGGTGGCCAGGGTCTGCGCGTGCACGCCGGGCGCGCCGTCGTGCACGGGCTCGGCGATGTCGCGGTTGTGGTCCCACTTGATGTAGTCGAGCGCGTACTCGCCGACCAGGGCGTCGATGCGTTCCAGCAGGTACGCGTACGCCTCCGGGCGGGCCAGGTCGAGCACCTGCTGGTTGCGGTGCGGCGGCGGCGTGCGCTCGGGCCGGCCGAGGATCCAGTCGGGGTGCTCGCGGGCCAGGTCGGAATCGGGGTTGACCATCTCGGGCTCGAACCACAGGCCGAACTGCATGCCCAGCTTGCGCACCCGGTCGGCCAGCGGGTGCAGGCCGTCCGGCCAGACGTCCTCGTCCACGTACCAGTCGCCGAGGCCGGCCCGGTCGTGGCGGCGGTGGCGGAACCAGCCGTCGTCCAGCACGAACCGCTCGACCCCGGCCGCCGCCGCCCGGTCGGCCAGCTCCAGCAGCCGGTCGAGACCGTGGTCGAAGTAGGTGGCCTCCCAGTTGTTCAGCGTCACCGGCCGCACGGGCAGCGGGCGGGAGCGCAGATGATCGTGCACGCGCGCGCTCACGTCGTCGAGCCCCGTGCCCGACCAGCCGAAGTACACCCACGGCGTGCGATAGGTCTCCCCTTGCGCCAGCACCACTTCGCCGGGTTCGAGCAGCTCACCCGCGGCCAGCAGCGCGACGCCCTCGGGCAGCCGCTCAGCGTAGTGCACGTGGCCGCCGCTCCACCCCGCGTGCACCGCCCACACCTCGCCGGAACGGAAACCGAACCCTCCGGTGCCCGCCACCAGCAGGCCGGTGGCGTCGTGCCCGGTGCGGCCGCGCCGGTTCTCCCTGGACCACACCCCGTAGCCGAACTCGCGCCGCTGCGGCACCTTCTCCAGCCCCCACCGGCCGGTGAAGTCGAGCAGCTCACCCGCCCGCGCGGGCACCGGCAGCGCGCACACCAGCCCCTGCACCCGGTACGGCGACGGTGCGGTGTTCGTCACCGCGTGCCGCATCCGCACCAGGCCGCTCTCGTCCATGACCAGCTCGCTCACCAGGCTCAGCCCGGCCCTGGCGTCGGCGGCCGTCACGGTCACCGTGCCGCCCGGGCCCGGCTCGGCCGGCACCTCCAGCCGTTCCACGCTCCACCGCACCGGCCAGTGCTCGCCGTCCCTGACGCCGGACAGGCCCGGCCGGCCGTACCAGCCGTCCCCCTGGGCGGGCAGCAACGGCGGCGCGGGCGAGGCGAACGCGGGCGCCATCACCGCGGCGGGCACGGGAGCGTCGAGCGGCCCGAGGGCGGCGCCGAAATGCCGCACCCGCGGCAGGCCGGGGCCGGAGTCGTCGAGCACCAGCGCGGCGCCCGCCGCGGAGAGGATCACGGGGGACAAAGGGGCTCCAATCTGGGGCGGGCCGGCTCGCCGGCCTGCGCCTGTCACGTCTTCAGCGCTCCGACGCTATCGCCCTCGATCTCGCCCGCGCCATGGCGGAGCCCCTCCAGAAACGGGCTCGGAGGGCCGGAACGGCTCTTCCATGCCGTAACGCCTGGCAAGCGGCTGCAACTGGCCTAAATCGCCGCGATCCTTTAGGTTAGCCTCACCTAATCTAGACGGGAGACTCCGGGGATGACCCAGCCTTTTCGCATGTTCGACGTACGAGTGGAGCGCCTCGAAAGGCTGAGCCCGTCGTTCCTGCGGGTGACCTTCACCGGCGACGACCTGCACCAGTTCGCCGACAACGGCTTCGACCAGCGGCTCAAGCTCATCCTCCCCCTCCCCGAGCACGGCCTGGCCCACCTGCCGACCGGCCCCGACTGGTACCCCCGCTGGCGCCAGCTCGGCGACGACCGGCGCAACCCGATGCGCACCTACACCGCCAGGCTCGTCCGCCCCGAGGCCGCCGAGGTGGACGTCGACGTGGTCATGCACCCCGACGGCGGCCCCGTCGCCCGCTGGGCCGAGAAGGTGCAGCCGGGCGACGTCGCCGCCCTGTACGGCCCCGACGCCCGCTACGAGGAGCGCCACGGCGGCCTGGAGTTCCACCCGCCCGCCGGCACGGGCTGCGTCCTCATCGCCGGCGACGAGACCGCCGTGCCCGCCATCTGCGCCGTCCTGGAGCGGCTGCCCGCGCATCTGTCGGGCGAGGTGTTCATGGAGGTGCCCTGCTCCGACGACGTCCTGCCGGTGGAGACGGCCGCCTCCGTCAAGATCACCTGGCTGCCCAGGAACGGCGGCGCACGCGGCGCCGAACTCATCCCCGCCGTCAAGACCGCCGCCGGACGCCTCCTGCCGCCGCTGCCCGTCCCCGACACCTTCGACGACGTGGACGTCGACGCCGACGAGCTGTGGGAGGTGCCGCAGGAGGCCACCGACCACGGCCCCCTGTACGCCTGGCTGGCCGGCGAGGCCGCCGTCATCAAGGCACTGCGGCGGCACCTGGTCGCCGAACGGGGGCTGGACCGGCGGGCGGTGGCCTTCATGGGGTACTGGCGCAACGGCCGCTCGGAGAACGAGTCGTAACCACGCGCTTGCCAACGGGGCCCGGCACGTGCACGGCCGCCCAGCCCTTGAGCGGCCGTTCGGGCAGGGCCTGGACATCCGGGCGCCGGCCCATGGTCGCGGGGCCGGCGCCGGTCAGGTCGGTGTCACTCCCAGGAATCGCCCAGCACGGTCCGCAGTTCGGCGGCGGTCGGCGGTCTCGTCCAGGTCAGGCCGGGGCCGCCGTCGGCGATCAGGCGGGGCACCACCTCACGCAGCAGCGCCTCCGCCGCCGCGTCCGGCCGCTTCTCGCGCGCCTCCTGGTAATGGTCGAGCACTCTGGCCAGGTCCACCATCATCGTGTTGGGCTCCCGAGCACCGGTCCCAGCACCGGCCCTCAACCCCGGCTCGGCCCGCACTCCCGGCTCGGCTCCCGTCCCCGGCTCGGCTCCCGCCCCCGGGACGGCTTCCGCCCCCGGCTGGGCTTCCGCCTCGCCATCGGCACTCGTCCCGGCCTCGGCAAGCGTCCCCGCCTCGGCAGCCGTCGCCGCCTCGGTCCCGGCTTCGGACACCTTCGCGGCGACGGCTTGCGGCCCCTGCGGAACCCTGCCGTCCACCCCTGCGCCGGCGACGGTGTCCGTCCCGGCCCGAGCGCCGGTCTCCGCGTTCGCCTCGGCCCGTGGCGCGCCACCCGCCACGCCGTCCGTCTCCGCACCGCTCCCGTTGGCCGTGCCTGGGCCGATCGTGGCCTCCGTGCCGACGCTGGACGTCTCTAGGAGAACCGCGCCTTCCGTCTCCGTTTCCGGTTCATGGGTCCGGTCGGCGGCGGTGGTCACGGTTTTGAGCGGGGTGCCGTTGACGTGGGACAGTCCCGGCTCATTCTTCCCCGCCGCGGCGGGAACGATCACCTGCAACGCTCCAAGGCCGGCCTCGCCCGACCAGGCTCCCGGCCGTACCGCCTCGCCCGTCGCGGCCAGGAAGGCAGCGGCGTCCAGGCCGTCCACCTCACCTTCCAGCCATCCGGGCCGCAGGTGCAGCACCCCGGGCCGTTCGGAGCCGGCGAGCTGCTCCATCAGCTCGGCGACCGTGCCCTGCGGGTCGTGCATCGCGGCGTCCCCCCGGGCCGCGAAAGCGTCCGCGAACAGGTACAGGGAGATCAGCCGCGGCGGTTCGTGCGTCGTCAGCACCCCCCGTTCCCCGTCCACCCGCACGGCGCCGCCGCTCTCGTGGTAGGCCCGCAGGCCCTCCGTGAACGCGGCCCGCGCGTCCTGCGCGAGCGGGAGCTCCCAGCCCCACTTCGCCTCGGTCTCCATCCCGGCGAAGCCCTCGCCGCCGTCCGGATCGCGGCGGAGCCACCAGGCCACCGCGCCCACCACGGCGGCGGCCAGCACTGCGACTGCGACTAACACGATGTTTCCCGTTTTCCCCTCGTCATGACCGCACGTGATGACAGGGCTAGTAGCGTAGTGTGATCGCCGCTCTTAAACCGGGAAATTTCCCCAAATATCACCAGCCGTACCACCAGTGACATCGCACACCGTCACGGCTGACAGAATTGGCAATATGACAGATGGCATCCTGACCTCCGAGCAGATCATCACGGCGGCCCAGGATGTCCTGCGCCGCTACGGCCCCGCCAAGGCCACGGTCGTGGACGTGGCGCGGGCACTGGGCGTCAGCCACGGCAGCGTTTACCGCCATTTCCCCAGCAAGACGGCCCTGCGCGAGGCCGTGACGCACCGCTGGCTCGAGGAGGCCCACGCGGGGCTGGCCGCCGTCATGGCCTCGTCCGCCCCTGCCGACGTCCGGCTGCGCGAGTGGCTGACGACGCTGTCCGCCTCCAAGCGGGCCAAGGCGCTCGACGACCCCGAGCTGTTCGCCACGTACATGGTGCTGGTGAACGAGGCGAGCGAGGTCATCCAGGAGCACATCACCGGCCTCGTCGATCAGCTGGAGGAGATCATCGCCACGGGCGCGGCGCGGGGCGAGCTGGCCACCGCCGACCCCGCCGCCTCGGCCCGCACCGTCTTCCTGGCCGCGAACGCCTTCCACGACCCGGCGCACGCCGCCTCCTGGAGCCGTCCCGAGGTCGAGGACGAGCTGAACGCCCTGTGCGATCTCCTCCTCCTCGGCCTGAAACCGCGCTGAAGGTGTGATTTTTTCAACTGGTAAGCGGAATTGTTCACCTGGGGTGCTTTTCTCTCCTCCGGGACGCGGCTCGGCCCTCTGGCGTGCGCGGACAGAGAGGTACACTCCATTCCGGAAGCGTGTAGTCGCTCTATGTGATACGTCCACGACATCTGTGCCGCAAGGCAAGGGCGGATCCGCGCCACCGACAGATGATCCCGGCCCTGAGACAGCGCGGAGCCGGAATGGATCCACTGCACCTGACCACCAGCCGCCAAGACGGCATCCTGCTGGTGAGCGTGTCCGGAGAGCTCGACATCGCCACGACGGAACAGTTCCGCCGCCACCTGCTCCAGCTGCTCCAGGAGGCCGGCCGCTGCTCCTGCCGCGAGGTGCGGCTGGTGATCGAGCTGAGCCGCCTGTCCTTCATCGACGCGGCCGGCCTCGGCATCCTGGTCTCCGTCCAGAACCAGGCGCTGAGCCAGCACACTCCGATGCACATCGCGAGCGCGCCGCCCGCCATGCGCCGCCTCCTCCGGATCACCGGCCTCGACCGGCACCTGACCTGACCCGCCTAAGGCACGTCTCTCCCCGCCGGTTTCCACCGTCTCGTCGTGACTTTCCGTGAGATCTGGCGCTCCCGATCATGTGCGCCGGTAAGTTGTCCCGTGTGCCGATGATTCAGGTTCCCGATGAGATACCCCTCAAGCTGGAGGACGGTTTCGAGCGGATCGGGCGAGAACTGAAGCTGCCCGGCGGCTTCCCCCGCGCCGTGCTCGACGAGGCCGCCTGGGTGGCCAAGGTGCCGAAGCTGGACGCGAAGGACATGTCCGACGTCCCGTTCGTCACCATCGACCCGCCCGGCTCGATGGACCTCGACCAGGCCGTTCACCTGGAACGGCTCCGCGCCGGATACCGCGTCTGGTACGCCATCGCCGACGTCGGCGCGTTCGTGCGCCCCGGCGGCGTGATCGACGCCGAGGCCCGCGAGCGGGGCGAGACCGTCTACCTGCCTGCGGGCAAGGTGCCGCTGCACCCGCCGGTGCTGTCGGAGGACGCGGCCAGCCTGCTGCCCGGGGCGCTGCGCCCGGCCGTGGTGTGGCGGATCGACCTCGACGCCGACGGCGAGATGGTCGGGGCCGACGTGCAGCGCGCCCTCGTGCGCAGCCGCGAGCGCTACGACTACGCCTACGTGCAGGCGGTGCACGACACCGGCACCGCGGACGGCGTCCTGGAGCTGCTGGCCGAGATCGGCCGGCTCAGGCTGGCGCTCGAACGCGACCGCGGCGGCGTCACGCTGCCCACCCCCGACCAGGAGGTGGTGCGCGACGACGGTGGCTACCGGCTGGAGTTCCGGCTGCCGCTGCCCGCCGAGGCGTGGAACGCCCAGATCTCGCTGCTGACCGGCATGGCCGCGGCCGCCATGATGCTCGACGCCGAGATCGGCATCCTGCGCGTGCTGCCCCGCCCGCAGCCCGGCGACCTGGCCAAGGTGCGCAGGGTGGCGCAGGCGCTGGACGTGCCGTGGCCCGAGGGCGCCGGCTACGGGGCCGTGGTGCACGACCTGGATCCGAAGAACGGCAGGCAGGCGGCGTTCCTGCACGAGTCGAAGGTGCTGCTGCGCGGGGCCGGCTACGTGGCCTTCGACGGCGCGCCGCCCCGGCTGGCCGAGCACTCCGCGGTCGCGGCCCCGTACGCGCACGTCACGGCCCCGCTGCGGCGCCTGGTCGATCGCTACGCGACGGAGGTGTGCCTGGCCGTCGCGGCGGGCGAGCCGGTGCCGTCCGACGTGCGGGCGGGGCTGGCGCTCCTGCCCGGCCTCATGTCCGCCTCGGGGCGGCGCTCGGGATCGGTGGAGCGGGCGTGCGTGGACCTGGTGGAGGCGTTCCTGCTGCGGGAGCGGGTCGGGCAGGCGTTCGAGGCGGTGGTGATCGACGTGGACGAACGCCGCGGCGGCGGGCAGGTGCAGCTCGTGGACCCCGCCGTGATCGCCCGCTGCGACGGCACGCTCCCCTTGGGCGAGCACGTCACGGTACGGCTGACCCGCGCCGACCCGGCCACCCGCGAGGTCCGCTTCGCCCTCGCCGGCTGACCCTCGCCGGCTGACGAGGGGTCAGCTCGTTCTGGCGCGCATCCCGTCGCAGATCACGTCCGTCATCCGCAGCCTGCCGTCTCTGGCCCGGGCCCGGCGCTCGGCGGTCAGGCAGCCGCGCAGCAGGTCGCGTACGTCGTGGGCGGTCAGGTCGGCCCGCACCGCCCCGACCCGCTGCGCCCGCGTCAGCAGGCGGCCCAGCGCGGCGGTGAAGTCGTCCTCCAGCGTGGAGCCCGGCCGCAGGACAGAACCGCTCTCCAGCATGTCGCACAGCGCCTGGTTGGCCACGGCCTGCTCGGTCACCCGCGCGAACCAGGCGAAGAACGCCTTGCCCGCGTCCTCGGCGGTGGCCAGCGCGCGGGCGTCGGCCACGAACCGCTCGATCCGCCCCAGCAGCACCGCCTCGAACAGCGCCTCCTTGGTCGGGAAGTGCCGGTAGACGGTCCCGACGCCGAACCCGGCCCGCCGGGCGATCTCGTCGAAGGAGATGGTCAAGCCGTCGCTGGCCAGCGCCTCCTGCGCGATCTGCAGCACCCGCTCGCGGTTGCGCCGGGCGTCGGCCCGCAGCGGCCTGGCGGAGCTGTGATCGTCGCCCAATGACCTCGACCTCCATCGGCAAACGGAGAGAGCTCTCCGATTCTATCGACGAGATATCCGGATATATGACCCTTCATGCGAGGGTTGAGCCGGTCGTCGGCGAGCGCGTGGACGGGCCGCTCGCGGCGCGGCTCCTCCCCCGCCGGGTGCCGATATGACGGAGGCCTCCGCGATCGGCACAACCCGATCGCGAAGGCCCCCACTCCCCGTCACGCCGGTGACCGCTCCCGCGTCACGCTGATGACCGAGGTTCCCTGTCACGCCGGTGACCGAGGTTCCGTGTCATGTTGGTGACGGCGGTTCCGCGTCACGCCGGTGACAGCGGTTCCGCGGCCTCGTACCGCCGGTGAAGGCGTCCGAGCCCGCGCGTGCCGGCGCGCCGGAAGCGAAGGCGCTGCTCGCGCTCCACCGGCTCCACCTCCACCACGCGCGCCCCCTCCGGCACGTGCCGGGGGTCGTGCGTGACCAGCAGCGTGGTCCGCCCGGCCATGAGCCGCCGCAGCGGCGCCATCACCTGGGCGGCCGTGGCGTCGTCCAGGCCGGTCATGGGCTCGTCCAGCACCAGCACCGGCGTGTCGCGCAGGATCGCCCTGGCGATGGCGATGCGCTGCCGCTGGCCGCCGGACAGCAGCCTGCCCCGCTGCCCCACCGGCGTGTCGTAGCCCTGGGGCAGCAGCTTGACGAAGTCGTGCACGCCGGCCGCCCCCGCCGCCCTGATCACCTCGTCGAGCGAGGCGTCGGGACGGCCGTAGGCGATGTTCTCGCGTACGGAGCCGGAGAACAGCATCGTCTCCTGGTACAGGATCGTGACGTTCTCGCGCAGCGACTCCCGCGTCAGGCGCCGGATGTCGACCCCGTCCAGCAGGATGCGGCCCTCGTCCGGGTCGTAGAAGCGCAGCAGCAACTTGGCCACCGTGGACTTGCCGGCGCCGCTGGGCCCGGCCAGGACGACGACCTCGCCGGGCTCGGCGGTGAACGACATGTCCCGCAGCACCGGCCGGCCCCGTCCCGGATAGGCGAAGCCCACCCCCTCGAAGGCGACCTGGCCCCGTGCGCGCCGTACCGGCTCGGCGTCGGCGGCGTCGTTGACGCCGGGACGCGAACGCAGGATCTCGATGACCCGGTCCGAGCCCGCCGCCGCCTCCGACACCGTCAGCGCCAGCTCACCCAGCCCCTGCACGGCCGGGTAGAGCAGGGCCAGGTAGGCCGCGAAGGCCAGCAGCCCGCCGAGCGTCAGCCGGCCCGCCGCGATCTCCCACGCGCCGAACCCGAGGATGACGATCAGGCAGACGGTCTCGATGAGCTGGACCGCAGGGCCGTAGAGGCCGGCCAGCCAGGCCTGCGTCATGTTCGCGCGCAGCCAGCCGCGGCCCTCCTCGTGCAGCCGCCGCGACTCGGCGCCCTGCCGGTTGTAGGCCTGCACGAGCGGCTGGTTGGCCAGCCCCTCCTCCAGGACGCTGTTCATCGCCCCGTTGCTGGCCCGCTCGCGTGCCGCCGCCGTCCTGAACCTGGACGCGAACACCTTCGAGACCACCAGGAACAGCGGGATCAGCGCCATGGTGAGCAGCGCGAGGTCCCAGCGGATGAAGAACGCCGCCCCCGCGAAGAAGACGACGCTGGCGGCCGTGGTGATCGCGCGGACGAGCCCGGACCCGACGAGCTCCTCGATGGCCTCGACGTCGTCGGTCATGCGTGCCATCAGGTCGCCCAGGCGCCGGTTCTCGGAGAAGTCGGGCGCTAGCGTCTGCAGGTGGGCGTAGACCCGGTCGCGCAGGGCCAGCAGGAACCGTTCCGCGCCCAGCGCGGTGAGGTAGGCCCCCGCGAAGGAGGCCGCCCCGGCGACGGCGGCGAGCCCGAGCCAGGTGAACGCGGGCACCCAGAAGGCGCTCAGGTTCCGGGTCGTGAGCACGGTGTCGGTGATGTGGCCGAACAGGCGGATCGCGGCGACCTCACAGAGCGCGGCCAGGATGGCGAACACCACCCCCGCCGCGAAGAGCCGGCGCAATCCGCGGGTGTCCGGCCAGAACTCGCGGAATGTGCGGCGAAGGGAAATCGCCGGCGCGAGTTCACGGCCGGAGGCGTTCAAAGAGAGCCGGCGGCTCAGCCGCCGGCCCTCTCCGCTGGGGTTACTTAGCACCCCCACCACCTGCGGTGGCCGCAGCAGCTCCACCGGCGATGACAGCGGCGACGCCGACGGCAGCCCCATCCCTGCTGGAAGCCGGCCTGTGAGAGTTTCGTGCTCGCCATGTTTCCTCCCCCGTTGGCGGAACACTGACAAATCGGACGCTAGCACTCGAATTGCGATAAATCATCAGATAATCGACGATTTCAAAAAGACTTGACTGGTAAAACCAGAGGGGAAAGGCGTTGAAGACGCCCGCGTAAAGTCGGCGACCGGCAGGTAAAAGAACCAACCGAACACCACGGAAAAGCAAAAGACGCCCCTGGAAAACAGTTCCCAGGAGCGTCCGTCGCCGACGCCAGGTCAGCTCAGGTCGGATCAGGTCAGCGACGAGTACGCCACCACGCCGCGCCGCATCGCGTCCACCGCCTTGATCGCCGTCTGCTTGATCTTGCTCCCGGGAGGCGCCGCGTTGCCGAGCTGCCCGAGCAGGTCCATCAGCTGCTTCACCCAGCGCACGAAGTCACCGGCCGCCAGCTCGTTGCCGTTGATCCCGTCCATCAGCACCGCGTCCAGCGTGTGACCCTTCGTCCAGCGGAACGCCGCCCACGCGAACCCCAGATCCGGCTCCCTGATCGTGGACAGCCCGTGGTCGGACTCGATGCCCTCCAGCTCCCCCCACAGCCGGATCATCGCCGACAGCGCGTCCTGCGCCCGCCCCGCCGGGATCTTCGGCCGGCGGGTGTCGTCGGAGGCCCGCGACTCGAACACCAGCGCCGACACGCACGCCGCCAGCTCCGCCGGGTCGAGCTCCTCCCACAGGCCGTTGCGCAGGCTCTCGGCGGTCAGCAGGTCCAGCTCGGTGTAGAGGCGCCCCAGCCGGCGGCCTTCGTCGGTGACCGCCTCCTCCTCCAGGTAACCGAGCTGCTCCAGCACCGAGCAGATGCGGTCGAACGTACGGGAGATGACGTGCGAACGGCCCTCCACCCGGCGGCGCAGCCCCTCGGTCTCACGCAGCAGCTTGTAGTAGCGCTCGGCCCAGCGCGCGTGGTCCTCCCGCTCGTCGCACCCGTGGCACGGATGCTGCCTGATGCGCCGGCGCAGCTCGTTGACCTCGTCGTCCTCCACCGTGTGGTCACGCGCCCTGACCGGCTTGCCCAGGTCGCGGTCACCGAGCTTGGCCAGCAGCGTCGAGACCAGGTTGGCGCGCTCCTTCGGCGAGCGGCCGTTGAAGTTCTTCGGGATGCGCAGCTTCTCCAGCGGCTCCACCGGCACCGGGAAGTCCGCCGGGTCGAGCTTCTTGATCTGCTTGCCGATCGTCAGCACCAGCGGGCTCGGCCCGGTCCCGCGCGGATTGCGGCCGGGATCGAGCACGATCGCCAGCCCCGCCCTGCGCCCGCCCGGCACCCGGATCACGTCACCGGGCTGCAACGCCTCCAGCGACTTCACCGCCGCGGCCCGCCGGGCCGCCCCGCGCTGACGCGACAGCTCCGCCTCCCGGTCCGACAGCCGGCGGCGCAGCGCCGCGTATTCCGGGAAGTCGCCCAGATGGCACGTCATGGCCTCCTGGTAGCCCTCCAGGGCCTCCTCGTGCTTGCGCAGCTGCTTGGCCAGCCCCACGACCGCCCGATCGGCCTGGAACTGCGCGAACGACTCCTCCAGCAGCGTCCTGGCCCGCTCCCGCCCGAACTGCCCGACGAGGTTGACCGCCATGTTGTACGACGGCTGGAAACTCGACCGCAACGGATACGTACGCGTGCCCGCCAGCCCCGCCACCGACAGCGGATCCATGCCCGGCTGCCACAGCACCACCGCGTGACCCTCGACGTCGATGCCGCGCCGCCCGGCCCGCCCGGTCAGCTGGGTGTACTCGCCCGGCGTCAGGTCGGCGTGCGTCTCGCCGTTCCACTTGTCCAGCTTCTCGATCACCACGCTGCGCGCCGGCATGTTGATGCCCAGCGCCAGCGTCTCCGTCGCGAACACGGCCTTGACCAGCCCGCGCGTGAACAGCTCCTCCACGACCTCCTTGAAGGCCGGCAGCATGCCCGCGTGGTGCGCCGCCAGCCCCCGCTCCAGGCAGTCGCGCCACTCCAGATAACCCAGCACCGCCAGGTCCTCGTCCGGCAGGTGAGCCGTGCGCTCGTCGACGAGCTGCCTGATCTCGTGCCGCTCCCGGTCGGTGGTGAGCCGGATGCCGGCGTACAGGCACTGCTGCACCGCCGCCTGACAACCGGCCCGCGAGAAGATGAACGTGATCGCCGGCAGCAGCCCCTCGGAGTCCAGCTTCTCGATCACCTGCACCCGGTCCGGCGGGCGCGAGCGCTGCGGCCTGCCGTAACCGCGCCGGCCCCGCCCCGACGTCAGCCGCTCGGCGTCACGCGTCACCCGCATCAGTGTGGGGTTGATCCGCGGCGTCAGGTCGTCGCTGACGAACAGGTCATAGATACGGTTGCCGACCATCATGTGCTGCCACAGCGGCACCGGCCGGTGCTCGTCGACGATCACCGTCGTGTCGCCGCGCACCTCGCCCATCCACTCGCCGAACTCCTCGGCGTTGCTCACCGTCGCCGACAGCGCCACCAGCCGGACCGACTCGGGCAGGTGGATGATGACCTCTTCCCACACCGCGCCGCGGAAGCGGTCGGCCAGGTAGTGGACCTCGTCCATCACGGCGAACCCCAGCCCGGCCAGCGTCGCCGAGCCGGCGTAGAGCATGTTGCGCAGCACCTCCGTGGTCATGACCACGATGGGCGCCTCGCCGTTGACGCTGTTGTCGCCGGTCAGCAGGCCGACCTTGCCGGTGCCGTAGCGTTTGACCAGGTCGTTGTACTTCTGGTTGGACAACGCCTTGATGGGGGTGGTGTAGAAGCACTTGCGGCCCTGCTCCAGGGCGAGGTGGACGGCGAACTCGCCGACGACCGTCTTGCCCGACCCCGTCGGCGCGGCCACCAGCACTCCGTCGCCCGCCTCGAGGGCCCGGCAGGCGTCCAGCTGGAAGTCGTCCAGAGCGAAGTCGTAGAGACCTCGGAACGATCTGAGAGCGGCCCCGTCGTCCCCGTGTGTCTGACGGAAGGCCGCGTAGCGTTCCGCTGGCGTTGTCATACCCGTCAGCCTACCGAAATCGCCTTTCCGGTCCGTCCCGCCCTGTTCCCGCCGGGTCCGAACGCGGTCCGGCCGACGCCTTTACATTGTAGATTTCATACGATGACGCGCAACGCCCCAGGTCGCACCGCACACTCCAGCGGTACCGCGCCCACCCGTTCGCCATCGGCGTAGGCGACCACGTCCTCGCCGGGTGAGTCCACCTCCACCCGCACGCCGCGCACCCGCCGGATCGACACGGCCGGATGGGTCACGTGCGTCCCCCGGTAGACGCCGGGGAACACGCGCAGGAACTCCCGCTTGGACATCGCCCCGATCATCGCCACGTCCAGCAGCCCGTCGTGGGGGCTCGCGTCGGGGCAGACGCGCATCCCGGCCCCGTACGAGTGCGTGTTGGCCACCGCGACCAGCATGGCCTCCCGCTCGACCACCTCGTCGCCGTCGAACGTGACCCGGAACGGGATCGGCCGGAACGAGCGCAGCTCCCCCGCCATCGCCACCAGGTAGCGCGCCATCCCCGGCGGCCAGGTCAGCCGGTTGGCCCGCTCGTTGACGCGCGAGTCGAACCCGCAGCACACCACCCCGGCGAACAGTTCCTCGGCCGTTCCCGCGCGGACGTGCGCGGCGTCCACCTGCCGGGTCCGCATCCGCAGCACGGTCCTGGCGGCGGCGATCGGGTCGGCGCGGTGCAGGCCGAGCGCGGAGGCGATGTCGTTGCCCGTGCCCGCGGGGATGATGCCGAGCGGCACGTCGGTGCCGGCCACGGCCTGGACGGCCAGATGCACCAGGCCGTCGCCGCCGAAGGCGACGAGCGCGTCGGGGCGTTCGGACACGGCGGTGCAGGCGCGCTCCAGGGCGTCGGCGGCGTCGTCGCCGACGATCACCGACAGCTCGGCCCCTCCGGCGCGCAGCCGGCGCGCCACGGGTTCGAGCAGGCGCAGCGTACGCCCGCCGCGGGCGGCGGGGTTGACCAGCAGAGCCAGTTGAGGGGACACGTCCGGAACCTATCGCCTGCGGCACGAATCGGGAATGCCCTGTCGCGCACGTCATCGCCCAGGAATGCCCGATCGTGTGCGGCGCGGGCCGATATGTCCGGAGCGGGCTGATATGCCCCTGCCGCTCCCTATCGCCTGTCGGTGCCGGGCGGCTCCTCGTCGAGCGGCGTGGGATCGTCCGCGGGCTCCGGATCGTCCTGGGCCAGCGGGGACGCCTCGTCGTCGGACAGGTGGGAGAAGTTCTCGGTCGCGGGTGCGCGGCGCTCGCGTATGTACATGACCAGCTCGGCCACGAAGTAGAGGATGATCATCGGCGCGGCCAGCGCCATCATCGTCAGCGGATCGCCACCGGGGGTGATCACGGCGCCGAAGACGAACATCACGAAGATGACCGTGCGGCGGTGCTTCTTCACCGTGCCGTGCGACAGCACGCCGATGAAGTTGAGGAAGACCAGCAGCAACGGCAGCTCGAAGGAGACGCCGAAGATCATCAACATGATCAGGACGTAGTCGAGGTAGTCGTCGATGCCGATGGTGGCGACGGTGCCGTCGAGCGAGAACCCCAGCAGGATGCCGAGGCTGGTGTCCATGATGATGTAGGCCAGCGCGGCCCCGAGCACGAACAGCGGGACGGCCAGCGCCAGGAACGCGATCGAGTAACGCTTCTCGCTGCGATAGAGCGCGGGGGTCACGAACGCCCAGATCTGGTAGAGCCAGACCGGGGAGGCCACCACGAGCCCGATCATCAACGAGACCTTCAGCGTGATGAAGAAGGACTGGAAGATGCCGCTGTAGGTGAGGCTGCACTGCCCGTTGAGCTGACGCGACTGGGCGGTCTCGCAGTAAGGCGCCTTGAGCGCCTCCCACACCGGATCGAAGAAGATCCATCCGATGATGATGCCGACGATGATGGCGGCGATCGCGATGAGCAGCCGGTTGCGCAACTCACGCAGATGGTCCATGAGGGGCATGCGGCCCTCGGGATCAGGTGCGGGCTGGCTCGACCGTTTGAGCAACGCCATCTCAGCAGTCCAGGTGACGAGGAGGGGTGGGGTCAGGCGCGCTTGTCGGCCTGCGCGGCGGCGGAGGCGCGCAGCTTGGCGGCCTGCTCCTCCAACTGGCGGGCCTGCTCCTCGGCCGACGGCACGGGAGCCGGCGCGGCCTGGATCTGCTGCGGCTGCACGGGCTGCGGCTGGGGCGGCTGCGGCTGGGCCGGAGCCTGCGCCTGGGCCTCGACCGTGTGGGTCTCTTCGTCGTCGTCGCGCAGCTTGGCGGTCTCGGCCTTGAAGATCCGCAACGAGCGGCCGATGCCCCGCGCCATGTCGGGCAGCTTCTTGGCGCCGAACAGCAGGACGAGGACCAGCAGGATGATGAGAAGTTCAGGAACCCCGAGGTTCGGCATGAAAGTCCCTTTTCTAGCGAGTGCCGGTTTCAGCCACGATCGTACGCTGCCTGGGGCGTGGTCTCATCCCCCCGGCCCGTCAATCTGGCCCGCCCAGGCTCCAGCTGCGCCTTCGCCCCGGCGATTTCCCTTCTCAGAGTACGTGCCGCCACGACGACGCGAGCACCCGCGAGCCCGACCACGGCCAGCCCGGCGACCCCCAGCGCCGGCCCCAGATAGATCCACGTCATGGGCGGTGAGCGTACAGGGCCAGGGCGCGCTCGGCCTCGCGGCGCACGGTCCGCGCCATGCCGGGCGGCGAGACGACCCGGCCGGTGTCGCCCAGCCGCAGCGCCAGCCGCAGGATCCAGTCCTCGTCGCGCACCCGCAGCGCCACCCGCAGCCGCCCCTCCCCCAGCTCGGTGACCTGCTCGCACGGGTAGTACTCGGCGACCCACCGCCCGGCGGCGCTCAGCTCCAGTTCCACCAGCTCGTCGGTGGGCGAGGGCCGGAAGACGCCGTCGGTGACGTCCCTGGGCTCGGCCCCGGCGGGCGGGTCCGCGGGCACGTCCAGCACCTCGACGCCGAGCACCCGGTCGAGCCGGAACAGCCGCATCGCCTCGGCCCGGTAGCACCAGCCCTCCAGGTAGGCGCGGCCGTCGACGACCACGACCCGCATGGGGTCCACCTCGCGCGGCGTCACCTCGTCGCGGCCCGGCACGTAGTAACGCAGCGACAGCCTGCGCCCCTTGGTGAGCCCCTCGCGCACGCGCGGCAGGGCGTCGGGGGCGGCGTCCACGTCCACGGCGACCTGGCTGCTGACGGTGGCCGCGCCCTCGCCCGCGGCCCGCTCCAGCTTGGCCGTCACGCGCGGCAGGGCGTCGCCGGGCACCTCGGCGAGCTCGGGCGAGGCGGCCAGCATGCGCAGGGCGACCAGCAGCGCGCTGGCCTCGTCGATGCCCAGCCGCAGCGGCCTGGCGATGGTGTCGGCGTTGTCGATGATGATCTCGCCGCCGTCCCAGGAGACGTCGATGAGGTCGCCGGGGGTGTGACCGGGCAGCCCGCACATCCACACGAGCTGCAGGTCGTCGATGAGCTGCTTCTCGCTCAGCCCGAACACCGCCGCCACCTCGCCGACCTGCGCCCCGGGGTGGGACATCAGGTACGGCACCAGCGCCAGCAGCCGCGGCAGCCGGTCGGCCGACCCGCTCATGAGTTCTCCTCCGCCACTGCCCCGTGTCCCCCTTCGACCGGCCGTTCCGCCGCCCCTGCAATTCTTGTCACGCCACGGCCCCCTTCAGGCGGCAGATGACGGCCTCGCGCGCGTCCGGCGGCTCCACCACCTCGACGTCGGCGCCCAGGCTGGCCATCCAGCCGGCCAGCCGTTCGGGGTCGGAGAAGATCAGCTCGGCCTCGTCCCATCCGTCGTCGCCCGCGTGCACGGCCCTGGACAGCTGGCGCAGCCCCTCGCACGTCCCCTGGCGCACGCGGACGACCGCCACCCGCTCCTCCATCGGCTCGTCCGGGAAGCCCACCATGGCCTTCAGGTCGACGCCCTCGGGCACCTCGACCGCGCCCGGCCTGCCGACGGTGGCGACCTGCCCGGTGATGCGGCTGAGCCGGAAGGCGCGCGGGGCGTCCCGGTCGCGGTCGAACCCGGCGAGGTACCAGCGGCCGCGCCTGCTGACCACGCCCCACGGCTCGACGGTGCGGCTGCGCACGGTCTCGCTGCCGGCGCCGCGGTAGTCGAAGCGGACCACGCGCCGGTCGCGCACGGCGTCCCACAGCGCGGGGAAGGCCGGGTCGCGGGTGTCGACGCGCAGCTCCAGCGCCCCGGTGCCGACGGGCTGGTCGGTGGAGACGCCGCCGGCGCGCAGCTTCAGCAGCGCCCCCGAGGCGGCCTCGGCCAGGCTGGCGCGCTGCCACACCTGGGCGGCCAGGCCCAGCACGGCGGCCTCGTCGGGTTCGAGGGTGATCTCCGGCAGCTCGTACGACTGCCGCTCGATCCGGTAGCCCGGCTCGTCCTCCCACGGGTCGCGCACGACGTCGATCGGGATGCCGATCTCGCGCAACTCGTTCTTGTCCCGCTCGAACATGCGCTGGAACGCCTCGTCGCCGTCGCGGTCGTATCCGGGGACGGCTTGGCGGATCTGCTCGGCCGACAGCGGGCGCCGCGTGGCGAGCAGGCAGATCACGAGATTGAGCAGCCGTTCTGTCTTCCGGCGCGACATCTGCCTCACTCCTCCTTCATCGACGCTACCCTGCCCCCGTGATCAGATGGCGCAAGGGCGAGGTCGTACGGATCCGACGCGAGTGGCCGGGAGCGGTGGAGCTGGACGTCTCCGTCCCCGAGGGGGAGTGCCGGGCACTGGCCTATCCGCCGCTGGTGGGCCGCCCGGAACCCGGTGACGAGGTGCTGCTCAACACGACCGCGCTCGCGATGGGTCTCGGTACGGGAGGTTACGCCATGGTGGTGGCCGTCCCGAACCGTTTGCCGCAAGACCCCGACGGTCCCGGGCACCTGGTGAAGGCCAGGTACACCCCGCTGCAGGCCACGGTGCTGGGCGCCGACGAGCAGGATTCGCCGCATCATGCCAGGTTGCGCGAGGCGGACTCGCTGGACGGCATGCCCGTGGTGGTGGCGGATCTGCACTCGGCGCTGGCCCCGATCCTGTGCGGCCTGTACGAGGCGCGGCAGGGCACGCGGGTGGCGTACGTGATGCTGGACGGCGGGGCGCTGCCGGTGTGGTTCTCGATGGCGGCGGCCAGGCTGCGCGAGATCGGCTGGCTGGCCGGCGTGGTGACGGTGGGCCAGTCGTTCGGCGGCGACGTGGAGGCGGTCACCGCCCACACCGGGCTGCTGGCGGCCAGGCACGTGCTGGAGGCCGACGTGGCGATCGTCACGCAGGGGCCGGGCAACCTGGGCACCGGCACCCGGTGGGGCTTCTCCGGCGTCTCGGCGGGCGAGGCGGTGAACGCGGCCGGCGTGCTGCTCGGGCGGCCTGTGGCGGCGCTGCGGGTCAGCGAGGGAGACCTGCGCGAGCGCCACTACGGCGTCTCGCACCACTCGCTGACCGCCTACGGCCGGGTCGCGCTGACGCCGGCCGAGGTTCCGGTGCCGGAGCTGGCGGGCGAGTTCGGGGAGCGGGTCAGGGACCAGGCCGAGCTGCTGGCGGTACGGCACCGCCTGGTCTCGGTGCCGGTGGACGGCCTGCACGAGGCGCTGCGCGCGTCGCCGGTCAAGCTGTCGACGATGGGCAGGGGGCTGGAGGAGGACCTGGCCTACTTCCTGGCCTCGGCGGCGGCGGGCAGGCTGGCGGCCTCGATGCTGCCGTAGGAGTCCTTGAACGTGAACGCCTCGGGTCCTGGCCCTTCGGTCTTGAGGCGTTCGAGCCGTTCCATCGCCTCCGCCAGCGAGGGGACGGTGCCCTCCGGGACCCACCACATCACCATGTACGGCTCCGCGGCGCGCAGGAACCACTCCCTGCGCCGGCGCAGCACGCCCAGATGAGGGCTGCGGTAGACGTAGTTCCACAGCGACTCCAGCGACTCCCACACCGAGAAGTTGACCAGCAGCAGGTCCCCGTAGTCGTGGGTCACGGTCGCGGTGGGGTCGCTCTCGCTCTCCTTGAGCCGCCACACGAAGCCGGGGGCCTCGTCGGCCAGGGCGTTGACGGGTTCGAGCAGGGCGACGAACTCGGCGAGCTCCTCGCTGTCGATGGGCGCGCGCAGATGGGCGATGTTGAGCTGGGCGAGATGCATGTGGCTCAGCACACCATTCAGCCGCCTTCTATGTCAACGCTTATTTGTTTTAGAGAGACGCAGCACTCCCCCGGCCGTGGATCCAGCTCGGCCCGGCCGGGGTCGTCGCCGAGCCCTTCGAGCAGCCCCTGGCACAAAGCCAGGTTCATGGAGCACACGAGCAGCGGCTGCTCCACCGACAGGGCGTGGAACGGGCAGTTGCGCAGCCGCACCACCCCGCCCTCCGCGTACGGCTCGTAGCCGCGCCGCTCCAGCACACTCTCGGCCCGCTCACCGGGGTGCCGCCCGGCGATCTTCGTTCCCGCGGCGCGCGCCGCCCGCTCGGCCTGCTCCTCGGCGCCGAGCGCGTCCACCGCCTCGGCCAGGACGGAGGCGAGGGTGACGTAGTCGCGCGGCGGCACGCTCACCGACCGCTCGCCCCTGGCCCGGCGGTACACCTTGGCCGGCCGGCCGCTGCCCGGCCCCTTCTTCTCCTGCTGACGGAAGCCGCTCTCCAGCAGCCCGGCCTCGACGAGTTTGTCGAGGTGGTGCCCGGCCAGCGTCCTGGACACGCCCGCCGCCTGCGCGGCCTCACCGCGGCCCACGTCGCCGCCTGCGGTGGTGACGGCGGCGTACAGGCTGCGCCGGACGGGGTCGTGCAGGAGGGCCAGCGCCTCGAGGTCGTCGCTACTCACAGCGGGAGTCTACGAGCCCGCCCGCCACCCGCCCTCGTCAAAGGCCCCGGAGCGGCCCTCTGGTGGCGCTGGAGCGGCCCTGGGGGCTTTTGGTGGCCCTGTGACTCGGGGCCCGGGCTCGGCCTCAGTAGGCGGCGATCACGTCCACGACGAAGACGAGCGTGTCGGAGCCCTTGATCCCGTACGCGGGATGCCCGGCCTGGCCGTACCCGTACGCGGGCGGGACGATCATCAGGACGCGGCTGCCCACGGGCACGCCGACCAGCGCCTTGTCCCATGCCTTGATGGTGGTGCCGTCGCCGAGCTTGAACGCCTTGGGCCGGCCCGCCGGCCAGGTGGTGTCGAAGACGCGCCGCCCGGCCCAGACGGCGGCCTCGTACTGGGTGACGACGAGCTGCCCCGCCCGCACCCTGGGCCCGCCACCCCTGGCCAGCACCCTGGCCGCGAACCCGCCCGGCGGCGCGGTGACGGGCACCGCCAGCCCCGGCCGGGGCCCGCCACCGGCCCGCACTCCCGCCAGGGCCCCGGCGGGGGCCTTGACCGAGGCGCCCTTGTGGTGGGCGCCGAGGATGTCGACGACGTAGAACAGCTCGTCACCGGCGCCGACGCCCTTGGGCGGGTTGGCGCCGAAGCCGTCGCCCGGCGGGATCGCGGCGATGACCCTGCTGCCCACCCTGCGGCCGCTCAGCGCCCGTTCCAGCCCGGGGAGCAGCTGCCCCACCGGGAACGCGGCCGGGGTGCCGCGGTTGAAGCTGGAGTCGACCAGGCGGTTGTCCCTGCCGTTCCACACGTGCGCGGTGTACTGGACGATCGCCACGTCGTCGGCGGCCAGCCGTTCGCCGTCGCCGGCGGCCAGCTCGTCCACCTGGAGGCCCGCGGCGGGCTTGCCGCCGGGGAAGACGATCGTCGGCCGCGCCCCGAACGTGCCACCCACCTTCAGGTCCAGCGGCCCCGCCGCCCCGCCCGTACAACCGGCCAGCAGCAGCACCGGCAGCAGGGACAGCGGCACGGCACGGCGGCGCATCGGTCCTCCCAGCGCGGATGGCCCGGCGGCGCTGCGCCACCGGGCCCGGCGATGCTACCGCGCCGGGAGATCGCCCGTCAGCGACTCCCGGCGAGTGCCCCGCGCTACGTCAGTAGGCGGCGAGGACGTCCACCACGAACACCAGCGTGCTCTTGGCCGGGATGCCCTGCTGCTCCTGGTCGCCGTAGCCGAGGTCCGGCGGGATGCTCATCACCACGCGGCTGCCGACGGGCACGCCCGCCAGCCCCTTCTGCCAGCCCTGGATCACCTGGGCGAGCGGGAACTCGGCCGCCTGGCCCCGCTCCCAGCTGGAGTCGAACTGCTTGTCGGTGCCCCAGATCTTGCCCGTGTAGTGCACGGACAGCGTCTGCGTGGCGGCGACCTTCGGTCCTGTGCCCTGGATGACCGTCTTGACGACGAGCTCCTTCGGCGGCTTCTCGCCGGTCTTCGTGGTCAGCGTGGGCGCCTTGTCGCCGCCCGGGTTGCTCACCTTGACGCCCTTGATGCTGTCGCCGGTCTCCTTGCCGGTGGCGGCCTTCAGCGGCGGCGGCTGGGTGCCGACGACGTCGAACACGAACACCTTGGTCGGCTCGGCCGGCGTCGTGGCCTGCTGCTGGGCGACGGAGTCGTTGGCGAGCACGGCCAGCAGCCGGCCGCCGTGCTTGACCTTGGTGAAGCCCTCCCGCAGCACCTGCGGCAACTGCTCGTTGACCTGGATCGTCTCCGGCGCCTTGGTGTCGTAGGAGGAGCCCTGGACCGCGTTGCCCTTGCCGTCCCAGTTGTAGACCGTCAGGTTGACGATCACCCGGTCGCCGGCCTTGACGCCGTCGCCGGCGCCCGGCTGGATCACCTCGTACGACGAGGTCTTCGCGGGCGTACCGGAGGGGAACGTCACGGTGGGCTTGGCGCCCACGCTCCCCGCGACCTTGACCCCGGACGACGCGCCCGGGGACGCCGAAGCGGTGGCCGGGCCGGTGGCGGTGGGGGCGCCGTCGGAGCCGCACGCGGCGGCGAACATGATCATAGGCACAGCGGCCAGTACGGCCAGAGCGCGGCGCATGGGTTTCCCTCGGAAAGACGTCAGGTTCGCGTCACCCTACCCGACTTCCCGGTAGGGCCGAGGTAAACGGACCGCCACATCCCGGGCAGCTCGCCAGCGCTCCGGGCCTCGTCGGGACCGGCCTTCCTCCGGCCTGCGCGCCCGCGGACCCGCGCCATCGGCGACGGGCCCGCACCGGCGTGCACCTTTCACCCGGCACCGGCCTTCCGGCAGAGGTGGCCACCTGTCTGGAGGGGGTGGCCACCTGCCGACTCGGAGGGATGACCACCTGCCGGCTGGGAGAGGTGGCCACGTACCGGCTCGGAGGGTGATTACATGCCGGCGATCAGCTTGTCCACCCGCTCGTCCACGCTCCGGAACGGGTCCTTGCACAGCACGGTCCGCTGCGCCTGGTCGTTCAGCTTGAGATGCACCCAGTCGACGGTGAAGTCGCGCCGCTTCTCCTGCGCCTTGCGGATGAACTCGCCCCGCAGCCGCGCCCTGGTCGTCTGCGGCGGCACCGACTTGGCCTCGAAGATCTTCAGGTCGGAGGCCACCCGCTCCACCGAGCCGCGCTTCTGCAGCAGGTAGAACAGGCCGCGCTTACGGTGCACGTCGTGGTAGGCCAGGTCGAGCTGGGCCACCCTGGGCGACGACAGCGGCAGGTCGTACTTCTTGCGGTAACGCTCGATGAGCTGGTATTTCGTCACCCAGTCGATCTCGCGCGAGACCAGGTCGAGGTTGCCGGTGTCGACCGCGTTGAGCGTACGCTCCCACAGCTCCAGCACCCGGTGGGCGATGGCGTCGCCGCCGCGGCGGTCGACGAAGTCCTTCGCCTTCGACAGGTATTCCTGCTGGATCTCCAGGCTGGAGGCCTCACGCCCGTTGGCCAGGCGCACCCTGCGCCGGCCCGTCATGTCGTGGGAGACCTCGCGGATCGCCCTGATCGGGTTCTCCAGCGACAGGTCGCGCATCACGGTGCCCGACTCGATCATGCGCAGCACCAGGTCGGTGGCGCCGACCTTGAGCAACATGGTGGTCTCGCTCATGTTGGAGTCGCCCACGATGACGTGCAGGCGGCGGAACCGCTCAGCGTCGGCGTGGGGCTCGTCCCTCGTGTTGATGATCGGCCGGGATCGGGTGGTGGCGCTGGAGACGCCCTCCCAGATGTGCTCGGCCCGCTGCGAGACGCAGTAGACCGCGCCACGCGGCGTCTGCAGCACCTTGCCCGCCCCGCACACGATCTGCCGCGTCACCAGGAACGGGATCAGCACGTCGGCCAGCCGCCCGAACTCGCCGTGCCGGCCCACCAGATAGTTCTCGTGACAGCCGTAGGAGTTGCCGGCCGAGTCGGTGTTGTTCTTGAACAGGTAGATGTCACCCGCGATGCCCTCTTCACGCAGCCGCTTCTCGGCGTCCACGAGCAGGCCCTCAAGGATGCGCTCGCCCGCCTTGTCGTGGGTGACGAGCTCGACGACGTTGTCACACTCGGGTGTTGCGTATTCAGGATGGCTGCCCACGTCGAGGTAGAGACGTGCGCCGTTGCGGAGGAAGACGTTGCTCGATCGGCCCCAGGACACGACCCGCCGGAACAGGTAGCGCGCGACCTCGTCGGGGGACAGCCTGCGCTGGCCCCTGAACGTGCAGGTCACGCCGTACTCGTTCTCCAGCCCGAAGATGCGACGATCCATCACCTCACACTATGCCCACGGATCGGCGAGCGGGAGAGATCTTCCCTGGTGTTTTCCCCAGCGGCCCTCTATCACCCGCTTCGTCCCGCGCCCGCCCCCACGGGGCGCGGGTACCGCCGCGCAGGTCAGGGGGTGTAGATCTCCTGAACCTTGACGATCTTCCCCTGGTGAACGGTGATCAGGGCGGGCTGCCCGTGACGGGCGTGCCGCTTGAGCAGCACGCTCCTGGAGCAACTCTTGGCGCCCAGGCCCGTGCTGCGGCTGACGGTCAGATCCGACATCGTCGACCCGCAGCCGAACGCGGACAGGAAGACGACGTCCTTGGCGATGGCGGACCGGTACGCCATCGCGTCACCCTCGGGCGGGCCCACGAAGCGCCCCTCGGTCTTCGTGCCCTTCTTCCACCTGATCGGCTCGTACTCGGCCACGCCACCGCGCAGGTAGGTGATCCAGCCGCGCAGGATGCCGTCGTGGCGAGGGCTGATGCGCTTGGTGAAGTCGTGCTTCGGATCGGCCTGGAACGTGGTGCCGAAGGTCTTCGGCGCCTTGTACCTCGGATAGGCGGTGGCCGCTTCGGCCGCCACACCGGAGGTGAGCATCACGGCCGCCGCGGCACCGGCCGCCAGGAGGCCACGCAAGGGAGTGTTCACGAACAGTAAGATCCTCGATCACCTCGGCGAGTTCGGACAAGCCCGAGTGAAACAGGTCACACCCTCCCCCGGACTGAAGGGGCGACAGACACACCCCCGGGCAGCCGCGCCACCGCCGCCCACCATCACCGCCCACCATCACCGTCGCCGTGCACACCGTCGCCGTCCGCGCCGTCGCCGTCAGCGCCGTCGCCGTCCGCGACTCGTCCAGCCAAGTGAGTGACGCCACACGCGGGACGGTCACCTCCCGATTCAGCCCTCACCCTTCACCCCGCAGGCCCGACGCCTTTACAACGTAGATCACAGCCGACCCCTGCGGACCACCACCCAGAACCGCCCGACCTCCCGCACACCTCGCCCCACAACCCCGGACCACCACTCCCCCCAGACCTCGCCACCAAGCACCCACACCCCCGCGGACCCGGACCTCACCACCAGAGACCCACGCCACCACCACAGCCAACACTTCTCACCGCCACGAGACCCACATCCCCACGGCCCGGACCTCACCACCACGAGGTCCACACCTGCCACGGCAGCAGCCCTCGTACCCGCACCACCAATCCAAGGCCGCACCCGCCCCGTGAACGACGAAACGGGGGCCCGCCGAAGCGAACCCCCGTCTGCGTGCGTGGAATCTCTGCCCGGCTACAGCGCTACAGCGGCGAGGAGCCGTCGTCCACATCGCCCTCCGGGCCCGTGGGAGGCGGGCCGGTGGGTGCGTCGTCCGAGGAGGGCTTCTCCCCCGCGGGCGGCGGGGTGGCGGCCGGCGGGGTGCTGGTCGTCTGGGCGAGCAGCCGCTCCAGCCGCGCCCCGGTCAGCCGGAGGAACTTGCGGTGCTCCCGGTTGCGGTCGAGCACGGCCACCTCGAGCTGCCCCACCGGCGGACGCTCCCCGCCCGGCTCGGTCAGCGCCGCCAGCGCCACCTCCAGCGCGTCGGCCAGCGACATCGACTCGCGGTAACGGTCCTTCAGCCGCCCCGCCACCGCCTCGGCCTGGCCGCCCATGGCCGCGAAGCCGTGCTCGTCGAACACCGACCCGTCGAAGGTCAGCCGGTAGATCGCGTCGCCGTCCTTGGTCTCGCCCACCTCGGCGACGACGACCTCCACCTCCAGCGACTTGATCGACTCGGTGAAGATGCGGCCCAGGTTGGAGGCGTACAGGTTGGCCAGACCGCGCCCGGTCACGTCGGAACGGTCGTAGGTGTAACCGTTGATGTCGGCGTAGCGGATGCCGCCGAGCCGCAGCTCCTCGAACTCGTTGTAGCGGCCGACGGCCGCGAACCCGATCCGGTCGTAGATCTCACTGATCTTGTGCAGCGCCCGGGACGGGTTGGGCGCGACGAACAGGATCCCGTCCACGTATTGCAGCACGACCACGGAACGGCCCCGCGCGATGCCCTTGCGCGCGTAGTCGGCCTTGTCCCGCATGATCTGCTCGGGGGACGCATATCCGAAAGGCATGGACACAGTGGTGATCCTCCGTTAGCGCAGCGGGGCGATGGGACCGTCGGGCGAGATCAGGCGGGCCTCGAGCATCTGCTCCACGTAACCCGCGACCTCCTCCTCGGACAGGCGGCGGAAGCCGTCGGCGTCGATCACGGACACGATCGGCCAGATCTTCCTGGTCACGTCGGGCCCACCGGTCGCCGAGTCGTCGTCGGCGGCGTCGTAGAGCGCCTGGATCAGCGTCATCACCATGTCGTCGGCCGAGGAGCCATCGCGGTAGAGCTTCTTCAGCGACCCGCGGGCGAAGATCGAACCCGAGCCGATCGCGTCGAACCGCTCCCGCTCGTAAGGCCCGCCGGCCACGTCGTAGCTGAAGATGCGCCCCTCGTCGCGATCGGGATCGTAGGCCGCGAACAGGGGCACCACCACCAGCCCCTGCATCGCCATGGCGAGATTGCCCCTGATCATGGTCGCCAGCCGGTTGGCCTTGCCCGCCACCGACATCGTGCGGCCCTCGAGCTTCTCGTAGTGCTCCAGCTCCACCCGGTAGAGCCGGGCCATCTCGATGCCGGTGCTGGCCGTGCCCGCGATGCCCATGCACGAATAGTCGTCGGCGCGGAACACCTTCTCCACGTCACGCTGCGAGATGATGTTGCCCGACGTCGCCCGCCGGTCGCCCGCCATGACCACGCCACCGGCGAAGGTGGCTGCCAGGATCGTGGTCGCGTGCGGAACCTGGTCGCCGATCGGGGTGGCCAGCACCTCGTCCCGCCGCGGCAGCAAGTCTGGCGCATATGAGGTGACGAATTCCGTGAACGAGGAACTCCCGGTGTTTCGGAAGAGCTCGTTCACCAAGCCGGCGGGCAGATCCCTGTGCGATGCCACGCGACTCCCTCCAAACGTTCAGTGTTCCTAGGGCGACCCTACTCATGTTGGGTTGCTGTCTGCACTTCCCACGATCAGCTCACGGCGAACCATCCCCCCGAGATCGCCAGAAACACCCGAATAGTGCAGAAGATCCACGTTCGGAACGTTCCTCTATGACCGGCACCGCCCGCGCCATGGCCGGAACGCCCGCGCACCCTGAACAGAACGCCGCCAGGCACGCGTCCCCCGCCACCCCGCCCCAGCGCCGTCATCAGCGGCACGCCCCCGAGGAGGCCGCCACCGCGTACCAGAGCAAACCCGAGGAGGCCGGCACCACGTACCACAGCGAACCCGAGAAGATCGTCGGCGGCCGACACCCCGGCGCTCCTCCCCGCCACCTCCCCCGACCAGGCCATACGGGACAGCGACCAGGCCATACTGGACACCATGGACAACACGTCCACCCGGCGAGACTGGATACTCCACCTCGACCTCGACCAGTTCATCGCCGCCGTCGAACTCCTGCGCCACCCCGAACTACGCGGCAGACCCGTCGTCGTCGGCGGCTCAGGCGACCCCACCCAGCCCCGCACCGTCGCCGCCACCGCCACCTACGAAGCCCGCGCACACGGCGTCCACTCCGGCATGCCGCTCCGCACCGCCCTCAGACGCTGCCCCGACGCCGTCTTCCTCCCCACCGACCCACCCGTCTACGAAGCCGCCTCAGAACGCGTCATGGCCGTCCTGCGCGACTTCCCCGTCCGCGTCGAGGTCTGGGGCTGGGACGAAGCCTTCCTCGGCGCCACCACCGACGACCCGGAAGCCCTCGCCGCCGACCTCCAGCGAGCCGTGCACACCCGCACCCACCTCGACTGCTCCATCGGCATCGGCGACAACAAACACCAGGCCAAACTCGCCTCCGGCTTCGCCAAACCCGCCGGCGTCTACCGCCTCACCAGCGACAACTGGGCCGCCGTCATGAACGAACGCCCCACCCACGCCCTCTGGGGCATCGGCGCCAGAACCGCCGCCAAACTCGCCGACCTCGGCCTGCACACCGTCGCCCAGCTCGCCGCCGCCGACCCCGCCGACCTCGCCGCCCGCTTCGGCCCCACCAACGGCCCCTGGTACCGCTACCTCGCCCTCGGCAAAGGCGAGGCTGAAATCGTCACCACCCCATGGATCCCCCGCGGCCACAGCCGCGAGACCACCTTCCAGCACGACCTCACCGACCGCGCCGACATCGCCCACCACGTCACAGCCCTGGCCGAACACGTCACCCACGACGCCGTCGAAGCCGGCCGCGAGATCACCAAGGTCACGGTCAAGGTCCGCACAACCCCGTTCCTGACCCGCACCCGCCAAAGCACGCTCCCCACCCCCACGACCGACCCCGCCACCATCACCAGAACAGCCCTCACCATCCTCGACCGCCACGACCTCACCCGCCCGGTCCGCCTCCTCGGCGTGGCCGTCGACTACACCATGCCGCCCGACACCGAATGACCCCGGGCCCGCACGTCCCCGCACCCGCCTCCATATGAGCAGGCGCCCGCCACACCACCGCCGCCCGATCCAGGACGGCACGCCGGACAGCGCTCACCCCGCAGCCACGGCCTCGGCCAGCGGGGGCAACCGCCGGATGGTGCGGCTCAACGTGGCGCCCAAGGCCACGACGGCCATGACGGACGCGATCGACAGCAGGGCGGCCGTCACACCCCAGCGGTCCAGGATCAGTCCCGAGGCGAGCGGCCCAACCGGAGTCACCGCGCTGCCGATGAGGGCGAGGCTGCTGATCACACGGCCCTGCAGATGGTCGGGCGTGATGGCCATCTGGTAGGTGTACAGGATCGCGTTGGCCGCCGGGGCCAGGAAGAACGCCGCGGCCAGCAGCGGTCCGATGGCCCAGGCGGTGGGATGGACGGCCATCGCGGGGATGGCCGCGGCGGCGACCCAGAACATCGCCAGGACGACCGACGCCGGGTTGCGCTGCCGCAACCGGGGGGCGACCAGCGCGCCCAGCAGGCCTCCGGCGCCGCAGACCGCCATCATCAGCCCGATATCAGACGGTGCGGCGCCGCTCTGCCGGGCGGCGACGATGGCGGTGAGAGTCAGCGCGGAGAACACCAGGCTGAAGCCCGCGGCCGTCACCAGCAGGACGCGCAGGAAGCGCTGTCGCCAGGTCCAGCGCAGGCCCTCGGAGATGTCGCGCAGGAGAGTGCGTGACCGGTCCGCGGCCGCGGTGGCGGGCGTCGGGGACTTGGCGGGCGTCGGGGACTTGATGGCGAGGACCGCGGCGAAGGACAGCACGTAGGCCAGGAGCTCTCCGGCAAGGGGGACCGTTCTCCCCAGGTTGAACAGCAGGCCGCCCAGCGGAGGACCGGCGATCGCGGCTCCGTACTGGCGTGCCTCGTTGTGCGCGAGGGCCTGGGGCAGGTGTTCGGCGGGAACCACGCGCCGCAGCATCGCCGTCTCCGCCGGGTGGAAGAACACCCCGCAAGCGCCGCCGATCGCGGCCGCGGCCAGCAGCATCCGCCAGTCGAGCAACCCGAGCAGCGAACCGGCGACGACGACGGCGACGACAGCGGCTTGCACGAGATGGCAGGTGAGCATGGTGCGCCGCCGATCCCACCGATCGACCAGGGCGCCCGCAGGCAGGCGCAGCGCGATGCCGGCGGCCATCGCGGCAGAACCGATCAGCCCGGCGTGCACGGCCGACCCGGTCAGCTCCAGTGCCAGCAGGGGGTAGGCGACGGAGGCGACCTGGGCGCCCAGCGTCGCGGCCGAGGTGGCGCTCCAGAGCAGGACGAAGTCGCGGTTGCGGCGCAGTGGCTCACCCATGATCGCGATTATGTACATTTTTCAAAAAATGTACAACTTCAAGTTGTACAGAACTGCAGTACTGTGCAGACATGGATGCCGACGCAGTGCCCTTCACCGAGGCGCGCGCCCAACTGGCCGACCTGATGGGACGGGTAGCCTACGGCGGCGAGCGGATCGTGCTCAGCCGCCATGGCAAGCCGGTGGTCGCCATGGTGTCGATCGCCGATCTGCAACGGCTTCAGGCGATGGACGACAGCGGCGCCGAGCAGATCATCACCCTGGGGCGGTCGTCGTTCGACCGCGCCGAGCCACCGGCTGCCGTCCCACCACGCCGCCTGGACATCGCGGCACAGGACACTCCGCCGGGCGACGCCTCCCGCTGAACCCCCTCCGCACCGCATGCGCACACGCCGGGCCGTACGGCGGCCCGCTCACCTGCGCTCCGCACCACCGAGATCGCGGAAGGAACGCAGGCCCGCACCGAACTCGGCGTGGGTGAAGGCGTAGCGGCCCAGGAGTTGATGTGCCACGGCGCCGGCAGTGAAGTACTGACCGGCCGATCACTCACCACCGAGTCCCGGTCACTCGCCCTCACAACCCACGCGCACCGCCCGACCGCCGCACCCAGCAGACGCGCCTCCGCACGCAGGACGTCAGCCCACCCGCGTCACCTGTCGATAGAACTCCGACCGGAGCTCCTCCTCAGCCCGTATCAGCGCCTCCAGCTCGGCATCGGACACCTCCGCCTCGGCGACCAGAGCCTCCCCCACATCCCCCGCGCCCGCCTCCACATAGGCAAGCGCCCGCCACACCACCGCGGCATCATCCCGGAACTGCCCGATCCCGGTATTGCACGGCAGGCACAACGCATACCGCACATCACCGGTCCGATGACAATGATCCACATGCTCGGGCGGCCGATCCCAGCACACCACGCACAACCCGTGCTGAGCCGCGACCATCCGTTCCACATCCTCGTGCCGCACCTGATAACGCTGCACCAGGTGATACTCCCGGGTCGGCGGCACCACCCCGCCGTCCCGCTGCTCCGGCAGGACCACGAACTCCGGCCAGAGCACCTCCCCGTCCAGATAGAGCGCGGCCAGCTCCAGCAACACCAGATTGTCGCCGAAGTGCCCGAGCCCGTTGTTGCAGTTGAAACAGAGAATGCCCCGAACCGCGCCGGTCCGGTGACAGTGATCGACGAACGCGCCGGGAACGGCCCGGCAGACGGCGCAGAGCCCGCCCTGCTGGGCGAGCATGCGCTCGAAGTCGTCCTCGGTGATGCCGTAACGGAGCTTCAGCTTGTAATTGCGATCGCTCCCATGATTCTTGATCCGGTTCTCAAGGGTCACCCGCGCATGGCAGGGCCTGCAGTAACTGGTCAGCCCATCCGTCGAGGCACGATTACGGCCGAAGTCGCTCAGCGTCTTGATGTCCGAGCACCTCGGACACCGTTTATGCCCTGCAGGCACCTCAATCGCCTCGCGAACGGTCTTCCCCTGCTCCTCCCTGCGCTTGCGATAGCTCTGAGTGGACCTTCGCCGAAAGCAGGCCTTGCAGTATCGCGCCAGCCCATCGGCCATGCGCTTGTTACGCCCGAACTCGGAGGCCTCCTTCTCCTCCCCACAGTCCGGACACCGCTTGCGCTTTTCCACTCCTCCCCTCCCCGATCACCCAATGTCCGATTTATCCTACTCTCCGCCCTTTTGCACGTAAGAGCGCACGAATTCCTCTGCGTTCTCTTCGAGAACTTCGTCGATTTCGTCCAGAATTGCGTCGACATCGTCGGTGAGCTTCTCCTGCCGCTCCTGCACATCCGGTGCCGCCGAGGCCTCGGTCTCCTCGACCTCGTTCTCGCGGCGTCCGGTCTGCTTCTGGCCGCCGGTGTCCTTGCTCGCCATGTCCTACCTCCGCTTCGGGGGACTGCCTCTAGTGCATATCTTCCCCGAACCGGGCGACATTTCGCGCCGATCGGCCGTCGATCTTGGCGGGTTGGCCAGATAGCGGCACTGCCCGATCGCGAACCCCCGTGCCTGCAGGAGGTTCGCGATGTCCGATCGGCTCCCGAGGAGGCCGGGTGTGCTCCGCATCACAGTGCCCGCACGACTACAGGGGACCGTCCGAGTGGTGACGATCCCCTGAAAGGAAGATGTTCGGCGGCCGGCGGTGTGGTCAGTCGCCGCCGGTGAGGGCGGCGACGAGGTCGGCGGCGGTGCGGCAGCGGTCGAAGAGCTCGCCCACGTGGGCTTTGGTGCCGCGGAGTGGTTCGAGGGTGGGGACGCGCTGGAGGGATTCGCGGCCGGGGATGTCGAAGATGACGGAGTCCCAGGAGGCGGCGGCGACGGATTCGCTGTATTGGCTGAGGCAGCGGCCGCGGAAGTAGGCGCGGGTGTCGCTGGGTGGTTGTTCGACGGCGCGCTGGACTTCGTCTTCGGTGACGAGGCGTTGCATGCGTCCGCGGGCGACGAGGCGGTTGTAGAGGCCGCGGTCGGGGCGGATGTCGGAGTATTGGAGGTCGACGAGCTGAAGGCGGGGGTGGGACCAGGTGAGGCCGTCGCGGCTGCGGTAGCCCTCGAGGAGTTCTAGTTTGGCGACCCAGTCGAGTTCGCGGGAGAGTTGCATGGGGTCTTCGGCGAGGCGGGTGAGGATGGATTCCCAGCGGTCGAGGATGTCTTTGTTCATCTCGTCCTGGGCGGTGCCGCGCTCTTCGACGTATTTGCGGGCTTGTTCCAGGTATTCCATCTGGAGTTGGACGGCGGTGAGCTTGCGGCCGTCGCGCATGGGGATTTCGTAGCGGCAGGTGGGGTCGTGGGAGACGGCCCTGAGTGCTTGTACGGGGTTTTCGACGGCGAGGTCGCGGGTGAGGAAGCCCTCTTCGATCATGGCGAGGACGAGGGCGGTGGACCCGAGCTTGAGATAGGTGGATATTTCCGACATGTTGGCGTCGCCGATGATCACATGCAGCCGCCGGTACTTCTCCGGGTCCGCGTGCGGTTCGTCGCGCGTGTTGATGATCGGCCGCTTGAGCGTGGTCTCGAGGCCCACCTCGACTTCGAAGAAGTCGGCGCGCTGGCTGATCTGGAAGCCTTCGCCGCGGGAGTCCTGGCCGATGCCGACCTTGCCGGCGCCGACGACGACCTGGCGGGAGACGAAGAAGGGGGTGAGGTGCCTGACGATGTCGGCGAAGGGGGTGGCGCGGCGCATGAGGTAGTTCTCGTGGCAGCCGTAGGAGGCGCCTTTGGCGTCGGTGTTGTTCTTGTAGAGCTGGATGGGCGCGTTGGAGGGGATGGCTGACGCGCGGGTGGCGGCGTCGTACATGACGCGTTCGCCGGCTTTGTCCCAGATGACGGCGGCCCGGGGGTTGGTGCACTCGGGCGAGCTGTATTCGGGGTGGGCGTGGTCGACGTAGAGCCTGGCGCCGTTGGTGAGGATGACGTTGGCCAGGCCGAGGTCCTCGTCGGTCAGCTGGGTGGGGTCGGCCACCTCTCTGGCCAGGTCGAAGCCGCGCGCGTCGCGCAGCGGGTTTTCCTCTTCGAAGTCCCATCGTGCCCTGCGCGCGCGGGCCGCCGAGGCGGCCAGGTAGGCGTTCACGACCTGTGAGGAGGTCACCATCGCGTTGGCGCCTGGCTGACCTGGTACGGAGATGCCGTACTCGGTCTCGATGCCCATCACCCGACGCACCGTCATGCAACACCCTCTGTTCGTCCGGGTCTGTCTATCCGCCGTTTATATGCCCGAGCCTATGCCCTTCACAGTGCCCCGGGGCCACAGAGTTATGGCACCGACGCCTTTTCAACCTGTACGCCGGGAGCTGATGGGGTTTGTGTGGATCTGCGTGGCTTGAGGAGCCGCTGGATGGGGCGTTCGGCAAAGGAGTAGACGAGATACGACACCACGATCGCGGTCAGGGTCGTGGCCAGAGCGACGGCCCAGGGCGGCAGGTCCCCGATGAGCAGCGGGATGAGGGCCACCGCGATGACGCTATGGAAGAGGTAAAGCGGGTATGTCGTGCCGCCGAGCGCGGTGAGCGTCCTGGACGGTTTGAGGCGGAGCAGCCCGAGGGCGACGAGGGACGTGGCGAGGTAGATGAGGGTGACGGTGACGACCACGCTGACGCCGGTGACGGGCATGTTCTTGAACCCGGCCAGGTCGATGCGGCGCTGGACGCGGTCGAGCGCGGAGCCGATCGACAGGCCGTAACCGGCGGCGACGTAGAGCCATGGGAGCCAGGAACTGCCGTGTTTGTGGATGAGGTAGAGGGCCATGCCGGCGATGAAGTAGGGCGCGTAGTCGGGCATGACGATCTCGTCGAGGGTGCCGTTCTCGATGATCCTGGCGCCGATCACAGCGGCCAGCCAGACGCCGGAGAAGATCAGTACGCGCCCGTACGTGACGCCGACGATCACCAGGATGGAGATCAGGAGGTAGAAGCGCAGCTCGGCCCAGAGGGACCAGTAGACGCCGCTGGCGTCGGTGAGTTTGAACAGCCGCTGCAACATGGTGACGTTCACCAGGTATTCACCTGGGGAAAGTTTTGGGTCGAGCGCCTTGGCTCCGGTGAGGCCGTAGAGTGCGGCGATGGCGGCCAGGCTGAGCCAGTAGGCGGGGTAGAGGCGGACCAGGCGCGAGCGGGCGAAGGCGCCGAGGCCGCGTCCCCAGACGCTCATCAGGATGACGAATCCGCTGATGATGAAGAAGAGCTCAACGCCTAAGATGCCGAGCCCCGCGACGGGCGCCAGTGCCGGGAAGAGCTCCGCGGGCCTGTCGCCCCACACGGAGGCGTAGGCGACCAGGTAGTGGAAGGCGACGACGGCCAGGGCGGCGAGGAAGCGCAGGAGGTCGAGTTCGGCCAACCGGCCGTTCCCCCGTGCGTGTCGCGGCCGGTTGGGTTGATGCACGCCATCTTTGACGTAAATCTGATCACTTTGGTTCCACTGGTCCCTCTGTTCCCACGAGCAGCACGTGTGAGGTGTGGTCGAGGCCGAGGGTGTGGCGGGCGGAGGGGGTGAGGGCGAGCAGCCCGGCGGCTCCGGCGGCGCCGCAGGCGGACAGGGTGACGCCGGCTCGGGCGAGGTGGCGGGCGGCGTCGGCGGCCTGGTCGTCGGTGATGGTCAGGTAGAGGTCGGCGAGGTGGTTCAGGAGGCGGTGGGCGAGAAGTGAGGGTTCCTTGCAGTCGAGCCTGCCGAGGGTGGTGGGGGCGCCGGGGACGCGTACGGGTGCGCCGGCGCGGGCGCTCTCGATGAGGCAGGGGGCGCCTTCCGGCTCGACGACGACGAGTTTGGGCCGCTCGCCCCAGCGGTCGCGTACGTATCCGGCCGCGGCGGCGGCCAGTCCTCCTACGCCGGCCTGCACGAACACGTGTGTGGGCTCGCCGGCCGGGCCGGTGAGCTCGTCGAACAGGACGGTGTAGCCGCGCATGACGTCCAGGGGGACGTGGGTGTAGCCCTCCCATGAGGTGTCGGCGACGAGCCGCCAGCCGTGCTCCTGGGCGGCGCTGAGGGCCGCCCGCAGGCCGGCGTCGTAGTCGGGGCCGGCGCGCCGTACGTGGGCGCCGAGGTCGCGCAGCCGCGTGGCGAACGTCTCGGGCACGTCCTCGGCGAGGTAGACGTGGCAGGGCAGGCCGGCTTCCGCCGCGCCCGCGGCGACGGAGATGCCGTGGTTGCCGGCGCTGGCGCAGACGACGGGTGTGCCGGTGTCGTCGCGTTCGGCGAGCAGGTGGACGGCGTACGCGCCGCCGAGCGCCTTGAAGCTGCCCAGTCCCATGCGTGCGCTCTCGTCCTTGACGTGGACGGCGGCGGTCCCGGCCAGGCCGGGGATGGTGTGGACGGGGGTGGGCCGGTAGGCGGGGCGCCGGGCGAAGTGGGCGCGGGCGCGGCGGGCGTGCTCGGTCCCGATGAGCTCCCGGTCCTGGCCGGTGTAGGGGGCGCGGGCGGGATTGAGGTACTCCATGATCGCCATGCTAGGCCGGGGTCGCCTCCTGTCCGCGGTCGCGGGCGGCGGCGACGGCGGCTTGGCCGAGGCTGATGCCGCCGTCGTTGGGTGGCACCCGTACGTGCTTGAGCACCCGGAACCCGGCGGCGCGCAGCCGCTGGACCGTGCGTTCGAGCAGAAGCGCGTTCTGGAAGACGCCGCCGGACAGGGCGACGGCGGTGAGCCCGGTGGCCTGGCGCAGGGCGACGCAGGAGCGGCTGATGGCGGCGGCGACGCCGTTGTGGAAGCGTCCGGCGATGACGGCGGGGTCGACTCCGGCGGCGAGGTCGTCGGCGGCGGCGCGGACGAGGTCACCGCCCTCGACGACGAGCGGGCCGTCGACGGAGGCCCCGCTGGCGGCGCCGGTGGTGCCCGAAGTGGTGATGGTGGCGGTGTAGACGCCGGTCTCTGAGGTGTCGGCGCGCTGTTCGAGTTCGATCGCCGCCTGCCCCTCGTACGTGATCGTGTCGCGGATGCCGAGCAGTGCCGAGACGGCGTCGAAGAGGCGGCCGGCGCTGGAGGTGAGGGGCGAGTTGAGTCCGGTGGCGGCGAGCTGGAGGACGGCGGGCCAGCGTTCGGCGTTGCGGCGGGCGACGTCGAGGCTGGGGCGTTCGTCGCGCAGGTAGGCGGCGGTCATGCGCCAGGGCTGCCGGATGGCGGCGGTGCCGCCGGGCATGGGGACCTGGGCGAGGTGGCCGAGGCGTTGGTAGCCGGTCAGGTCGGCGCGCAGGAATTCGCCGCCCCACAGGGTGCCGTCGGGTCCGTGGCCGAGGCCGTCGAAGGCGACGCCGATCACGGGGCCGGGGTCGCCGTTGTCGGCGAGGCATGAGGCGATGTGGGCGTGGTGGTGCTGGACGCCGACGTGTTCGACGCCGGTCTGTTCGAGGGCGTGTCTGGTGGACAGGTAGTCGGGGTGCAGGTCGTGGGCGATGAGTTCGGGGCGGATGCCGAACAGGCCGCAGTAGTGCTCGATGCTCGCGGCGAAGGCGCGCAGGGTGTCGTAGTTCTCCAGGTCGCCGAGGTGGTGGGAGACGAAGGCGCGGCGTCCGTGCAGGAGGCAGAAGGTGCTCTTGAGTTCGGCGCCGCAGCCGAGCACGGGTCTGGGGGCGGGCCGGCGCAGGGCGAGGGGTTCCGGGGCGTAGCCGCGGGCCCGGCGCAGCACGGTGACCTCGCCGGAGGCGGGTTTGACGACGGAGTCGTCGGTTCGGGTGTGGATGGCGCGGTCGTGGAGGAGGAAGGCGTCGGCGACGCCGCCGAGGCGGGTGAGGGCGTCGGCGTCCTCGTAGGCGATGGGTTCGTCGGAGACGTTGCCGCTGGTCAGGACGATGGGTTCGGCGAGTTCCGCGAGGAGGAGGTGGTGCAGGGGCGTGTACGGCAGCATGAGGCCGAGGTTGTGGCTGCCCGGCGCGACGGAGGGGGCGACCCGAGCGGCGGAAGCGTCAGGGGTGTCCCGGCGGCGAGGCAGCAGGACGATGGGACGGGCGCGGCTGGTGAGCAGCGCGGCCGCGGCGTCGTCGATCTCGCACAGCCGGCGGGCCTGGGCGAGGTCGGCGGCCATGACGGCGAACGGTTTCTCCTCTCGGTGCTTGCGGCCGCGCAGGGTGGCGACGGCGCGTTCGTCGGAGGCGGTGACGGCGAGGTGGTAGCCGCCGAGTCCTTTGACGGCGACGACGCGGCCGGCGCGCAGGAGGGTGACGGCGCAGGAGACGGGGTCGCCGCACAGGTCGACGCCGCGGGCGTCGCGCAGCCGGAGCCGGGGGCCGCAGGCGGGGCAGCAGGTGGGCTGGGCGTGGAAGCGGCGGTCGCCGGGGTCGTGGTATTCGCGGGCGCAGTCGTCGCACATGCGGTATCCGGCCATGGTGGTGCGGAGCCGGTCGTAGGGGACGCCGCGCACGATGGTGAAGCGGGGGCCGCAGTTGGTGCAGTTGATGAACGGGTAGCGGTGGCGGCGGCCGGCGGGGTCGGCGAGTTCGCTCAGGCAGTCGTCGCAGGTGGCGGTGTCGGCGGAGACGAGGGCGCGGAGCGGTCCTGAGGGATCGCTGGTGGCGATGGTGAAGCCGCTGTGTCCTGCGGGTTCGGCGCTGACGACGGTGACGCGTTCGATCTCGGACAGGGCGGGCGCGTCGCGTTCGAGGGCGGTGAGGAACTCCTCGACGCCGGCGTGGGCTCCTTCGACCTCGATGTGGACGCCGTTGACGTCGTTGCGGACGCGTCCCGCCAGGCCGAGCCGGTTGGCGAGCGAGTAGACGAAGGGGCGGAAGCCGACCCCTTGGACTATGCCTTCGACGTGCACGTCCACCCGTTTGAGCGTGGTCACAGGCTCAGTGTGCGCCTGATCGGGGTGGCGTGCATGTGTATCGGCCGTGTCGCGCGCGTTCCTGGTGGGATCTTGTATGTGTTACGCCGCGAAGGGGACGAACGGCAGCGGGTGGCAACGTGCCCGCACAAGACGGCAGGGCCGCGCGGCGGTTGTCGCGCGACCCTGCCGTCCAGGGGTGTTACAGGTATTGACCGGTGTTGGCGACGGTGTCGATGGACCGGCCGGCTTCGGTGCCCTGCTTGCCGGAGACGAGGGTGCGGATGTAGACGATCCGCTCGCCCTTCTTGCCGGAGATGCGGGCCCAGTCGTCGGGGTTGGTGGTGTTGGGCAGGTCCTCGTTCTCGGAGAACTCGTCCACGCAGGCCGTGAGCAGGTGCTGCACCCGCAGGCCCTTCTGGCCGCTTTCGAGGAACTGCTTGATGGCCATCTTCTTGCCCCGGTCGACGATGTTCTGGATCATCGCGCCGGAGTTGAAGTCCTTGAAGTAGAGGACTTCCTTGTCGCCGTTGGCGTAGGTCACCTCGAGGAAGCGGTTTTCCTCGCTCTCGGTGTACATACGCTCGACGACGCTCTGGATCATGCCCACGATGGTGGCCTCACGGGAGCCGGAGTGCTCCGTCAGGTCGTCCGGGTGCAGGGGCAGGTCGGAGACGAGGTATTTCGAGAAGATGTCCTTGGCCGCCTCGGCGTCCGGCCGCTCGATCTTGATCTTGACGTCCAGGCGGCCGGGCCGCAGGATCGCCGGGTCGATCATGTCCTCGCGGTTGGAGGCGCCGATGACGATGACGTTTTCCAGGCCCTCGACGCCGTCGATCTCGGACAGCAGCTGAGGGACGATGGTGTTCTCCACGTCGGAGGACACGCCGGAGCCTCGGGTGCGGAAGATCGAGTCCATCTCGTCGAAGAACACGATCACCGGGGTGCCCTCGGATGCCTTCTCGCGGGCCCGCTGGAAGACCAGGCGGATGTGCCGCTCGGTCTCACCGACGTACTTGTTGAGCAGCTCCGGGCCCTTGATGTTGAGGAAGAAGCTCTTGCCGGACTGGCCGGTCTTCTCCGCGACCTGCTTGGCCAGGGAGTTGGCGACGGCCTTGGCGATGAGCGTCTTGCCGCAGCCGGGCGGGCCGTAGAGGAGCACGCCCTTGGGCGGACGGAGTTTGTGCTCGCGGAACAGGTCGGCGTGCAGGTAGGGCAGCTCGATGGCGTCCCTGATCTGCTCGATCTGCCGCATGAGGCCGCCGATCTCCTCGTAGGAGATGTCGGGGACCTCTTCGAGCACGAGCTCTTCGACTTCGGACTTGGGTATGCGCTCGTAGACGTAGCCGGAGCGAGGTTCGAGCAGGAGTGAGTCGCCGGCCCTGATGGGCTGGCCGACGAGCGACTCGGCCAGTCGCACGACGCGTTCTTCGTCGGCGTGCGAGATGACCAGGGCCCGCTTGCCCTCGTCGAGCAGTTCTTTGAGCATCACGATCTCGCCGACCTCTTCGTAGCCGAGTGCTTCGACCACGTTGAGCGCCTCGTTGAGCATGACCTCCTGGCCACGCCGCAGCGAGTCGACGTCGACGGCCGGGCTGACGTTCACACGGAGCTTGCGGCCGCCGGTGAACACCTCGATCGTGCCGTCTTCTCTGGCCTCGAGGAAGGTGCCGAAGCCGGATGGCGGCTGCGCCAGCCGGTCGACCTCCTCCTTGAGAGCGACGATTTGGTCCCGGGCCTCCTTGAGTGTGGCCACCAGGCGTTCGTTCTGGCCCGTCACGGCCGCGAGGTTCGCCTGTGCCTCATGGAGACGCTCTTCGAGGACCCTGGCCTGACGGGGTGACTCGGCCAGCTTCCGCCTCAGCGCGGTGATCTCCTCCTGGAGGAAGGAGACCTGTGTTGAAAGATCAGCGACCTCCCGTTCGCGCTGCGCGGCTCGAGCCTCAGCATCATCGCGAGCTGCCACGCCCCGTCACCTCCTTCCCAGTCGAGAGCGACTACTAAGGACCTTACCTATCTCGGGCCCCTCCGTAACCTGGCCGGGCAGTGTTCGTAGAGTGACATTCAGTATTCGTTGATTAATCCCCAATAGGGCGTTTAATACTCCCAGCATATGAACACGGCGGTCTGTTCCCGTGTCACGCACCAACGCACCCTCGTGGCCAAATTGTCATAGTTCCTCAGTCGTCCCCTTCGGTCGTCGACGGCGCGGCGGCGGGGTCACGCCGTCGGCCATGCGGCGGGCGGCGACGAGGAAACCGGTGTGGCCGATCATCCGATGATCGGGTCTTACCGCGAGCCCTTCGACGTGCCAGTCGCGAACCAGGGTCTCCCACGCATGCGGCTCGGTGAAACACCCGTGATCGCGAATGGCCTCCACGGTCTTGGACATCTGGGTCGTCGTGGCCACGTAGCAGCAGATCACGCCGCCGGGCGTGAGCGCCTTCGCGGCGGCGTCGACGCACTCCCAGGGGGCGAGCATGTCGAGGATGACGCGGTCGACGTCGACCTCGTCGATGGAGGCCACCAGGTCGCCGACGACCAGCCGCCAGTTGTCGTCCATGGGGCCGCCGTAGAACTTCTCCACGTTCTTGCGGGCGACGTCGGCGAACTCCTCGCGCCGCTCGTAGGAGGTCACGTGGCCCTCGGGGCCGACGGCGCGCAGCAGGAAGCAGGTCAGCGCGCCGGAGCCGACGCCGGCCTCGATGACGCGGGCGCCGGGGAACACGTCGGCCATGCCGACGATCATCGAGGCGTCCTTGGGGTAGATCACGGCCGCGCCGCGCGGCATGGCCAGCGTGTAGTCCTGGAGCAGGTGGCGGAAGGCGAGGTACTGCGTGCCGCCCGAGGAGCGCACGACGGAGCCCTCGGGCTGCCCGATCAGGTCGCTGTGCGGGATGGCGCCCTTGTGGGTGTGGAAGACGCCGTCCTCTTTGAGAGTGATCGTGTGGCGCTTGTTCTTGGGGTCGGTGAGCTGCACCTGATCCCCCACCTGGAAAGGCCCATGCCTGCGGAAACCCATGGCGGCAAGGTTATAGGGCTTTCGAGGGCGTCAGGACGCGCGATATCTATGGGGGATGTTTCCGCGTGATGTGCTCTCGACCGGCCCGTTGATCCTCCGTCCCCCGGTGGAGGCGGACGTCGATGAGGTGGTGCGGATGTGCTCGGATCCGGTGACGGCCAGGTTCATGCCGTTGCTGCCCGACCCGTACGAGCCGCAGCACGCGCTGGAGTACGTGAAGAACGCGCCGGCGAAGTGGGCGGACGGCGGGGCCGAGTACGCGATCACCCTGGACGGCCGCTTCGCCGGGGCGGTCGGGGTGCGCCCGCCGGACGAGTGGGGCGTGGCGCGGCTCGGCTACCTGGTGGCGCCGTGGGCCAGGGGCCGTGACGTGGCGGCGACGGCGGCCAGGGCGGTGACGGACTGGCTGTTCGACCAGGGGGTGCGCCGGGTCGAACTGGAGGCCGAGGTGGAGAACGTGGCGAGCCTGCGGGTGGCGTACAAGGCGGGCTTTCGCGAGGAGGGGGTGCGGCGGGAGGCGAGGCGGCTGCGTGACGGGCGCTTCGCCGATTTCGTGCTGTTCGCCCGGCTGCGGGGGGAGCCGGCGGCGGGGGCGGAGCCGTACCTGCCGTTCTTCGAGGGCGGCGAGCTGGGCGACGGCGTGGTGCGGCTGACCCCCGTGGAGCCCGCCGACGCCGGCGACTACCACCGGATGATGAACGAGCCGAGCGTGGCGGCCTTCTCCCTGGGGCACGCCACGTCGCTGGAGGACGACGAGCGCCGCTGCCGCTACACCCGCTACTGGTGGGCATCGGGGCAGCGGATCGAGCTGACGATCAGGGACGCGGCCTCGGGGGCGTTCGCGGGGCACGTGCAGCTGGCGCAGGTGGCGCCGCCGCTGGGGCAGGCGATGATCGGCTACTCGCTGCTGCCCGCCTTCCGCGGCAGGGGGTTCATGACGCGGGCGGTCACGCTGCTGACCGGCTGGGCGTTCGCGAACACGCCGCTGCACCGCATCGTGGCCGGCACCGACGTGGCGAACACGGCCTCGCAGGCGGTGCTACGGCGGGCCGGGTTCGTGCGGGAGGGCGTGCACAGGGAGCTGTTCCCGAAGCCGGACGGCACGCGCGGCGACGACGTGCAGTGGGCGCTGCTGCGCGACGCCCGTGACCGGCGCGGGTGGCTGCGGCTGCGGTGAAGCGTGGGGCCGTCCAGGGGGGAGGCCGTGGACCGGTACGGGGCGGTGCCGGCGTTGCGGCGCGGCCCCTGCGGCCGCCCGGAACGCGCAAAAATCCTGATTTCCTGTTGGGGGGTAGTCAAGGGCGGCGGCGGGGGCGATAGTCAGGGCACCCGCAGGTGAGCGTCGCGTGATCGGGCTGCGCGATCTCGCCTCCCTCCGCTCCGAGGGATCATCGCCATGCCATACAACCGCCTCGATGTCGCCATGCGTGATCTCATCACCTCGTTCTCCTGCCCGGAGGCCGGCGACCTGATCGACCGGCTCGCGCGTGCCGCCGCGGCCGTGGCCGGCACCCCTTACGCGGGGTTCGTCCGGGTGGACGTCCTGCGCCAGGAGGCGAGCTGCGTCCACGTGCACGCCCCGGCCGGCGATCCGCTGCGGCGGTGGCTGGCCGAGTCGGGGGTGATGAAGGAGCTGGCGACGTCGTCGGGGGCGCTGCGGCTGGCGCGGGACGTGTCGGTGGGCGAGCCGGGCTTCCTGGCCACGCCGGTGCCCGTGGTGGCGCGTGACCACACGTTCGTGTGGGTCGCGGGGCGGGGGTTCTGCGACGGGGACGAGCACCTGCTGGGCCGGTTCGCCACGGCGGCGGGGCGGGCGATGGAGGCGGCCTGCGGGATGGAGGCGGCGGTGCGGTTGTTGCGCGGGGTGCGGGCTTTCCGGGCGGCGCAGCACTGAGGTGTTTTTTTGCGTACGGCCGGATCGCGGGAATAGGGATGACCGGTATCGGGTGTGTTTCGCGGTGTTCCTTCGGGGCTGGGGGCGTTTCTTTTCCGAAGAATTTTCCCCATTTACCGGGTTAACCAAGATAATTCCGATATTTCATGAGAAAGCGTAATACGACCTTCACATCCCGCTTCCTGCCGCGCCCGCACCCCCTACCCTGCCGCCGATCCCGCCTTCGCCGTCGCTCCCCCACCCCTCCCTCGGCCCTTGACGAAGGCCCTGACAGGACGGCTCCGGCGGGCCTCAGCTCAACGAGGTTGTCGCCTTTATCCCCGGATGAGTCATAAACGGGGAAATAGATGATCATCTTCTTTGTCGGCGGCGTAACCTCGCATTATGGGGACCAGCTGGCCGTTCGCCGGGAGGGAGCAGGAGCTCGGGCACCTGCTCCGCCTCACCCGCGACCCGACCGCTCAGGGGGTGCTCGTCACGGGGCCGCCGGGGGTGGGCAAGAGCGCGCTCGCGGGACGGCTGGCGGGGCGGCTCGGGGGCGCGTTCACGGTCAGGGCGTCCCGGGCGCTGCGCGACGTACCGGGCGGCTCGCCACTGCCCGCGTACGGGACCGGCTCGGGGTGCGGCGGGGGTGGCGCGTCCTGCGGATGCGGGGGAACTTCTCGTGGCGGAGCAACGGCGTGTGGCGGAGGAACCGGGCATTGCGGCGGGGAGTGCGGAGGGTGCCGGTGCTCCCCCGGCCTCGAAGTCCTGACTCTCGTGGACGACGCCCACCTGCTGGACAGCCACTCGGCCGAGGTCTTGGCCGCCCTCGTACGCGCCGGCCGGATCCGCCTGATCGCGACCGTGTGCTCGGAGGCGAACGCCGGCGGCCCCGTCGTGGAGCTGTGGCGGGACGGACGGCTCAGACGGTTCGACGTGGACCCGCTCGGCAAGGCGGACGTGTCGGCCGTGCTGGCGACGGCGCTCGGCGGACCCGCCGACGACACCACCGTGTCCACGCTGACGGAGCTCACCGGCGGGAACGCGCTGTGGCTGCGCGAACTGATGCACGCCATGCGAGCCTCTCGATCGCTCCAGCACGCGGGCGGGGTGTGGCGGTTGTCCGGTGACCCGCCGCCGGCGCGCGGGGCGGCCGACCTCGTGAACCACCGGGTGGGATCGTTGCCGGAGGGCGCGGCCTCGGTGCTGGAGTACGCGACGTTCGGGGAGCCCGTCGAGGTGGGGACGCTGGCGGGCCTGTGCTCGGAGGCGGCCGTGCTGGAGGCGCTGGAGTTCGGGGTGGTCGAGGTGACGCGCGAATGGCGCGGGGAGGTGGCGCGGCCGGCTCACCCCCTGTACGGGGAGGCGGCCCGCGACCGATGCCCCGCAGAGCGCCGTACCCAGCGGTATGCCGACCTCGTCGCCGCGGTGGAGTCCGAAATGAAGTCCACAGCGGAAACCGCGACCGGGGCCGGGGTGACGCACAGAGGGCAGTTCACGGCACGGGCCGCGGCTGGGACCCCTGTAGAGCCCTCCGCAGAGACGACGATGAGCGCCACCATGAGGGCGGCCTCGGAAGCGACCTTGGCGACGGCGCCAGAGGCGAACCTGAAGGCAACCCCGGAAGCGACCCCGGAGCCCACCGAGGAGACGACCTCGGGCACCACCCCAGGGGCGACCTTGAGTGCCCCCACATCGGGTGCACCGGTCAAAGCCTCACCGGAAGCCGCCGAAGCCCGCAGGCACTGCGACGCTGCCCGGGTCGCGGCGTGGCGGCTGGCGGGCGGGCTGCGGGCGGACGCCGGAACGCTGGTGGGGGCGTGCAAGCTGGCGGAGGCCGTACACGATCACGCGTCGGCCATCCGGCTCGGGCGAGCCGCGATGCGCGAAGGCGGAGGCGCGGGCGCGGCGATCGGGCTGGCGACCGCCCTGAACGGAGCCGGACGACCGGACCAGGCTCTCGCGGTGCTCACCGCAGCGGAGGACGCGTGCCACGCACGAGGCGATGACCAGCAGCGGGTACGCCTGACCCTGGCCAGAGCCCGAACCTTGGCCTGGGGACTCGACCGACTCGGCGACGCCCTCGACCTACTGGCCACCACACGCAAGGAACTGCGCGACCCGGAACCAACCCCCGACACGGACCCAGCGAGGACGTCTCCGGGTCACGTCCCGGCCACCCAACAACCACGCCCTCAAGACGAGACGACCCTCGACCGAGCAGCCAAGCCCCACCACCCGCCCACCGACCGGACAGAACCACCCGACGTGTCGAATTTCGACCGGACAGATGCACCCGACCGAACAGACGTGCCTGATGAGACGAACTCTCACCGGACAGACCTACCTGACGAGACGAACCCCGACCCGGGCAGTCCACTCCACCGACCGGCCACCCAGCAGATGGGACCGCCAGACGGGACGGAGGCCGACCGCGCGACCCCAGGATGGCTACCGGGCCTGGAACGTGCGGCGCTCCGGCATGAGCTGGCCATGGAGAGGGCGAGGCTGCTGGCGGAGGCGGCGCGCCCCGACGAGGCGCTCAGGGCCGTGGAGCATATCTCGTCGAACCCGAACCCACCCCGTGCGAAAGCCCTGCCCCCACAGGGCGCACATCGGCCTCAGACCTCCGGACCGACCACGTCACTCGCCAACCACCACCACTCCCCCGCCGCCGATCCCCTCGCACCGCGAGCGGACGATCACACCCGCCTGACCACCGAACCGACCGCACGAGACCACACAACCGGGGCCATCGCCCGGCCAGCCGACGACCGCGTGTCTCTGGCGCTGGCACTGGCCTTGTGCCACTGGGGGTGGACCAACGAAGCGGTGGCGGTGCTTCGTGACGTCCTGCCCGCCGTGCAAGCCGAGAAGCCCCAGAACCCGCCGAGACCGCAGGAGCCGGGCCTCACCCACGGCTCTTCACAGCACACGCGGGTGCCTGCGCGCGCCACCAGCGCTCTCACCGGGGAAGATCCCGCGCCCCCGTGGACGTCGGCTCACATGACGTGGGCACTGTGCGGATGGTTCACCGGCGACCTGATGGCCGTCGAACGGGCGATCGCCTCCATGGGACCCGGCTGGCCGGGCACGAGCGAGCAGGTACTGGCCCGGGGGCGGCTGGCGGTGCTGAGGGGCGAGCTGGGAGCGGCGCTGTTCCTCCTACGGGCTCCGGTCAGGCATGAGACGCCACTGGCCGCCGCCGAACGCAGGGCGGCGTACGCGATGGCACAGGCCCTGCGCGGGGACGCGGCGGGAGCCCGGGCGTCGCTGGACATGACAGAAACACGGGCATCGGTAGACGCGATAGGCGCGCAGGCAACCCTGGGCGCGACAGAAGCGCAGGAGTCACTGGACGTCACGGGGGCCCAGCCGCCGTTGGGCGCGGAGGCGCGTGTGCCACTGGACGCGGCGAGGGCGCCGGTCACATGGACCGCGCTCCAGCACTGGGTGGCCCTGGCAGAGGCGTGGACGCAGGCCGCGGCGGGATGGCGGGCGCGGGCCGTGGAGCTGGCGCTGGCCCATGCGGAGGAGTGCCGTGATGGCGGGCCGTCGTCGTTCGAGGCGGTGGCGTTGCACGACGCCGTTCGCCTGGGCGCACCCGCCAGCGCGCTCCCCCGGCTGGGCGCGCTCGCGGCGACACACGACGGCCTGCGGGTACGACTGGCGCTGCGCCACGCCCACGCCCTGGCCAGGGGTGACGCGGATGCGCTGACGGCGGTGGCCGCCGACTTCGCCGCCGCGGGGCTCGGGCTCTTCGCGGCCGAAGCAGGAGCACAGGCGGAGGCACTGCGAGCCGGCTCCGCACCGGAGTGGCGCCCCCATTGCGGGTAAGACCGTGAACGCCATATCCGATCAGGTCAGTCAGCACATCTACGCCCTGCCCGCTCAGCGTGACCACATCTACGCCCTCCCCGGTCACGGGTAGCACGTGAGCGCCCTGCCCGCGCGGGAGGCGGTGGGTGGGGAGCGGGGGCTTCTTTGTAGCCGAGTCGACCGAGGTCGATCAGAGTCAGGCGTCTACGCCTTGTCTCGTCAACGGTGGCACGTCAACGCCCTGCCCGGTCACAGGTCAGGACGTGAAGCTCCCCCGGTCTCGGTCCCGCCACCACTTTCGGTGCGGGTCCGGTCCCGGTCGCCGTGTCGGTGCCCCTTTCAGTGCGGGTCCCGACGTCGGTCCCGGGGCGGGGCGAGCTGGCACGAGGCGGGGCAAGGTGAGACGAGGCGAGGCGGGATGCTTTGTCCGATCAATGGGTGCATGTCCGTGTGGAGTAGCGTGGCCGTTCGTGAGAGTGCTCATCGTCGGCGGGAGCGGGTTCCTGGGCCGCGAGCTCGTACGGTTGTGCGCCGCCGCCGGTCATGAGGTGGGCGCGACCTACCTGTCCGGGACCGGCGCGAAGGCAGCGGGAACGGGTGCCGAGTGGCTGCGGGTGGACGTGCGGTCGCGGGCCGGCGTCGCCGGCGTGGTGGGGGCGTTCGGGCCCGAGGTGACGATCAACGCCGCGTACCGGCAGGCCGAGTGGACGATCACGGCCGACGGTGCCGCGCACGTGGCGGCGGCCGTCGCGGCGGCGGGTGGGCGCCTGGTGCACGTCTCCAGTGACGCCGTCTTCTCCGGCAGGGCCTTCTCGTACGACGAGTCCTGCTCCCCCGACCCCGTCAGCCCGTACGGTGCGGCCAAGGCGGCGGCGGAGACGGCCGTCAGGGCCGTGCTGCCGGATGCCGCCATCGCCAGGACGTCGCTGATCGTCGGACGCGGCGAGTCGGCGCACGAGGCGCTGGTGCACGCGCTGGCCTCGGGGTCCCGCACGGGTGTGCTGTTCACGGATGACGTACGGTGCCCGGTGCACGTCTCCGACCTGGCGGCGGCGCTCCTGGAGCTGGCGGTACGGGGATACTCCGGCGTCCAGCACGTGGCGGGTTCCGATGCGGTGAGCCGGTATGAGATGGGGGTGCTCATCGCCCGCCGTGACGGCCTTGACGAGACGCGTCTGTCGACCGGCCGCCGGGCGAACGCCGGGGTGGCCGGGCCGGTGGAGGTGCGGCTGGACTGCTCGGCGACACAAGGGCGGCTCGGGACCCGTCTGCGTGGCGCCCGTGAGTTCCTGACACCCTCCGCCGATCCGACCTCCGCCATCCTTTGATCGACCGCGCGCCCCCGCTCGACACCACCCTCTTCTCGACACCGCCCCCGGCTCAACTGCGCGGGCAAGAGGCGAGGCCGGCCAAAGGGCGAGCCGGCCAAGGGTGGGGCCGATCAAGGGCGGAGCCAGTCGAGAAGTGGGGCCGGCCGAGGAGCGGAGCGGCCGGACCGGCCCTCCGGCAGAACGCCCGCGCCCCGGCGATCATCCGGTACGCGGGCGTCAAGGCAGCGGCTCCCCCGCCTACCCCCGATGCGCCTCGAAGCGCAGTGTCCGGGACACCCCCACGCGCACCGTGGTCCCCGGGGCGATCGTGACGGGCTCGTTCGGTGGGATGTCGTAGAAGTTGGGGTCGCCGGGCGGCTGGATCTGGGTGCCGTTCACCGAACCGAGGTCGACCAGGTTGACGTCCCAGCCGTCGAGCGCCACCCGCAGGTGGCGGCGGGAGACCGAGCCGTCGGGGCTGGTCACCTTGGCGGGCCTGGCGTTGCCGCCGGCCACCTCGGGGGCGCGCTCCGGGTCGCGGCCGAGCAGGTAGTCGCTCTCCAGGGGCAGGGCCGTGCCGTCGTCGAGGATGAGGACACCGAGCGAGGGGCGCGGGCCCTTGTAGGGGACGAGGGTGCGCTGCACGAGGGCGATGCCGCAGACGGCGCAGTAGGGGACGCGGGGGTCGTTGAAGTGGTCGTTCTTGCAGTCGACGCCGTAGACGAGCGGGCGGTCGCCGTGGTCGGCCTGCTGCTGCTCCTGCTGCGGGGGGCCCGGGTCGAAGTGGTCGGGCGGGCCGAGCGGGGGCGGTGCGGGCTGGTCGAAGTGGTCGGGCGGGCCGAGGTGCTGCGGGACCTGCTGGTCGCCGGCGCCGTTGCCGGAGGGCGGCGGCTCGTCGTAGGAGGGGAACTGCTGCGGCTCGGGCAGCGGGGGCGGCTGCTCCTGCTGGTAGGGGGCCTCCTGGTGGAAGGCCGGCTCCTGCTGGTACGGCGGCTCGTGCGGTGCCTGGAACGGCGACTGCTCGGGAGGCTGGTAGGCGGGCTCCTGCGGCGGGAAGTAGGGCGGCTGCTCCGGGGGCTGATATTGGGGCTGCTCGACGGCCGGGGACGCGGGCTGGGGGCCTGAGGGCGGCCCGGCCTGGATCGGCGGCTGGTCGGCGAGGGGGTAGGGGGGCCGTTCGACGGGCTGCTGCGCCGGCGGCTGGATCAGGTCGGCTTCGAGGTGGAAGGCGGTGGCGGGCATCTCGCTGGTGAGCGGCCTGGACGGGGCCGGGGCGGCGGGGGCCGCGGGCTGGTCGGTGAGGTCGCCGACGAGGCCGCCGCCGTGGACGATGCCGCCTTCGAAGCGGACCGCGGGGTGCGGGCTGCCGGCGCCGGGCAGGCTGAGCTCGACGCGTTCGACGGTGCTGGTGACGAGGCGGTCGGCCCATGTCAGGGAGTCGCTGCCGGCCAGCCGCGTCTCGCCGGCGACGGTGCCGATGGTGGCCGCGGCCGAGCCGCTGACCAGGACGGCGACGCCGTCGCCGACGGGCCCGGCGACCGCGCACGTGGTGGGGTCGCCGGCCATGTTGGCGGCGAGCACCTGGGCGGCCCTGCGGGCCAGGGCACGGCCGTCGCCGCCGGCGGCGGCCGTCTCGCGCAGCGCCTCGAGCAGGTCGTCGGCGGCGGGCTCGGCCGGGTCGCACACCAGCAGCAGCCCGCCCACGTAGGCGACCAGCCCGTTTCCAGGAAGCGGACGCACCACTCCGAAGCCTTGGCCGCTCATGCGCCCCTCCTCATGACGACCGTGCTGCGCTCATCGGTGCCCTCGCTGCGCTCGGTCACTCAACTCTCCTCCCCGGAAACCGGCGATGTTACGGCACCCGCACTGCCGTGCCGGCCACCAGCCATACGCATACCCAGACGGCGAGGCCGTGTCGCGGGCCCGCCGTCTCGATTCGATGAACCGTGGACCGCAACAAACCTCTTAACTGTGCAAGTTATGGCCAAACAGCACACTATCGGCCAGTCGTCGCATCGCTGAAATCGCCTGAGGCGGCCCCGGAGCCCGAAACTGCTGGACACGACCCTATCCATGGGTCGCCGCAGAAACGAGTGGGACAAATCAGACGCCCGTGAAAACCCGGTTCACATCGGCCGTCGCCAGCACGCCGAAGATCTCGCCGCCGTCCTCGATGAGCAGGTATTCGCTGCCCGGCGCCTCGCGCATGGCGTCGATGAGCGCCTCGCCCTCCAGGCCGGCCCCGAGCATCATGGCGGGCTCCAGCGACTTGGCCAGGGCGCCGGCGTTCACCCACGGGCGGCGGTGCTCGGGGGTGGCCTGGACGGCGGCCTCGCTGACGATGGCCACGGGCCTGCCCTCGTGGTCGACGACGACGATCGCGCCCGCCCGCTGCTCGCCGGCCTGCCGCAGCGCCTCGGCCAGCGGCGTCTCGGCGGTCACCGGGATGGCCCTGCGGGCCAGGGCGCGCGCGTTGACCTGCGGGATACGCTGGCGGATCTTGGCGACGCGCAGCGACTGGCTCGCGCCCATCCAGATGAACGAGGCCAGCACCAGCGGCCACACCAGGTCGGTGAAGTCCAGGTCGCGCCCGCCGGTCAGCGCGGTCGCGACCGGGAAGATCACCAGCAGCGCGGCCAGCACCCGCCCGCCCCAGGCCGCCACGATGGTGCCGGAGCCGGGGTTGCCGGAGAGCTTCCAGACGCCGGCGCGCAACATCCTGCCGCCGTCGAGCGGCAGCCCCGGCAGCAGGTTGAACACGCCGACGATGAGGTTGGCGAACCATAGCTGCCAGGTGAGCACTTCGAGAATGCCCCCGTCGTTGATCACCCAGACGTCGGCGGCCAGGCCGATGCCGGCCAGCCCCAGCGAGAGCGCGGGGCCGGCGGCGGCGACCATGAACTCCTTGCCCGGCGTCGGCGGCTCCTTCTCGATCTCCGAGACGCCGCCGAGGAGGTAGAGGGTGATCCGGCGGACCGGCAGGCCGTAGGACTTGGCCAGGACGCTGTGGGCCAGCTCGTGCAGCAGCACCGAGACGTACAGCAGCACCGCGAACAGGAACGCGACCCCGTACGCGGCGAACTCGCCGAGGTGGGGCAGCATCTGCCGCATCTGGGGCCCGAACATGACGGTGATGAACGCCGCCACCAGGAACCACGTCCAGGAGACGTAGACCGGAATGCCGAACGGCCTCCCCATCCGGATGCCGGAGAACTCCTGTCGCGGGCTCTGCTCGCTCACCGCACTCCTTGAACGTCCATTTACATGCTGTTGCTGCCTTGATGCTACGCGCCGGATCAGGTGATCCTCGTCCCGCGGGCGTTATTCTGTCGGGCTCTTGACCTAGAGTGCGGTGCATGACGTTGACCGAACCGGTGATCATCGGAGCTCTCTCCCCGTCCCGGGCGGGCGACTTCATGACATGTCCGCTGCTCTACCGCTTCCGGGTGATCGACCGGTTGCCTGAGAAGCCCTCGCAGGCGGCAGTGCGTGGCACGGTGGTCCACGCGGTCCTGGAGCGCCTCTACGACCTGCCCGCGCCCCGCCGTTCGATTCCGGCGGCGCTGGAGCTGCTGGAGCCGCAGTGGCAGCGTTTACTGGCCGAGGAGCCGCACTACGCGCAGATGTTCGCCGACGCGGCCGAGCAGGCGGAGTGGCTGGATCAGGCGCGCGGCATGCTGGAGCGCTACTTCACGCTGGAGGATCCGACCCGGCTGGAACCGGCCGAGCGGGAGCTCTATGTGGAGGCGGTGCTCGACGGCGGGCTGATGCTGCGCGGCTACGTCGACCGGATCGACGTCGCGCCGACCGGCGAGGTCCGTGTGGTCGACTACAAGACGGGCAGCGCGCCCGGGCCCGACTTCGAGGCCAAGGCGCTGTTTCAGATGAAGTTCTACGCGCTGGTGCTGTGGCGGCTGCGCGGGCAGGTCCCGCGGCTGCTGCAGCTGGTCTATCTGGGCGGCCGGGGCGAGGTGCTGCGCTACGCTCCCGACGAGGCCGACCTGCTGGCCACCGAGCGCAAGGTGATGGCGTTGTGGGCGGCGATCGAGCGGGCGCTGGAGTCGGGCGAGTGGCGGGCGCGCAGGAGCCGGCTGTGCGACTGGTGCGATCACCAGGCGCTGTGCCCGGAGTTCGGCGGCACCCCGCCGCCGGTGCCCGACCGGCAGCCGGGCGACACCGTACGCAGCAGCCGCCGCGCCGCGACCGACGAGCTCTGACCGCCCGTCACGGACGGCCGGACGGCCCGCGAACGGACAGCGGGCCAGGCTGCACGGATCACGCTTATCCTCCCGTGGGAGGAGGTTCCGGGCTTTCACCTGGTCTTACAGTGAAGCGGTGCGCATAGATCGGAGCAGGCTCCACGACACGGTTCTCGCCGGGGTGGTGGCCGCGGCCTCCGTGGCGCAGTTCGTGCTCTACGGGCCCGCCCGGCTCCAGGCCGAGGGGCTGCCGGCCGACGGCGTGCGCGCGCCCGACCCGTTCGGCACACTGCTGGTGGTGCTGGCGTGCGCGCCGGTGGCCGTGCGCCGCCGCTGGCCGCTGGCGGCGCTGTGCGCGGGGCTGGTGCCGGAGGCGCTGCTCGACCTGACCGGTTACGGCACGGGCGTGTCCGCGCTGTCCGGCATGGTGCTGCTCTATTCTGTGGCCTCCCACCGGGGGCTGGCGGTGGCGCTGGGCGCGCTGCTGCTGGCGGTGACGACCTACGCGGTCGGCGCGGTGGCGGGCCCGATCAGGGTGTCCGGGCCGAACGAGCACGTGGTCTTCGCGGTGGTCCTGGTGGCGGTGTGGGGGGCGGGCCGCAGCCTGCGGCTGCGGCGGGCGTACCTGGAGGAGCTGAAGGACCGGGCGGCCAGGCTGGAGCGGGCGCACGCGGCCGACACCAGGGCGGCGCGGGCCGAGGAGCGCTCGCGAATCGCCCGCGAGCTGCACGACGTGGTGGCCCACCACGTCAGCGTGATGACCGTGCAGGCCGCGGCGGCCCGGCGGGTGCTGGCCGCCGACCCCGACCTGGCCCGTGAGGCGCTGTCGGCGATCGAGCACACGGGCCGGCTGGCGATGACGGAGATGCGCAACATCGTGGGCGTGCTGCGCACGGACGCGCGCGCGGAGCTGGGCCCGCAGCCGGGCGTGCGGGATCTGCCGTCGCTGGTGGAGCAGATGCGGGAGGCGGGGCTGCCCACGTCGCTGCGGGTGGAGGGCGAGCCGATGCCGCTGCCCGCCGGGGTGGACCTGGCCGCCTACCGGCTGGTCCAGGAGGGGCTGACCAACAGCCTGCGGCACGCGGGGGCGGGGGTGAAGGCGGTGGTGACCGTACGCCACGATCCGGGCGAGCTGGACGTCGAGGTACGGGACGACGGCAACGGCGGCGACCCCAAGGGCGGCAGCAGCAAGGACAGAGACATGTCGCTGCCGTCAGGGCATGGTTTGGTGGGCATTCGCGAGCGCGTTGCCCTCTATGGTGGAATCCTCAGCATCGGTCCGCTACCGGGGGGCGGTTTCGAGGTGCGGGCGAGGTTCCCCTTGAAGGACGGACAATGACGATCAGAGTGCTGCTGGTGGACGACCAGCCGCTGCTGCGCACCGGCTTCCGCCTGATCCTCGAGGCCGAGCCCGACATCACGGTGGTGGGGCAGGCGGGCGACGGCAAGGACGCTCAGGAGCAGACCAGGGCGCTCCTGCCCGACGTGGTGCTGATGGACATCCGGATGCCCGGGGTCGACGGCATCGAGGCGACCCGCAGGATCGTGCGGGAGGCGGCGCCGGCGGCGCACGTGCCGAAGGTGCTGGTGCTGACCACGTTCGACCTGGACGAGTACATCGTGGAGGCGCTGCGCTCGGGCGCGTCGGGGTTCCTGCTGAAGGACGTGCCGCCGGACGAGCTGGTGCAGGCCATCCGGGTGGTGGCGGCGGGTGACGCGATCGTGGCGCCGAGCGTGACCCGGCGGCTGCTGGACCGGTTCGCGGCGCGGCTGCCGTCGGCGTACGAGCAGGCCGCTCCCGCGCGGCTCGACCGGCTGACGGAGCGGGAGCTGGAGGTGCTGCGGCTGATCGCCAAGGGCATGTCCAACGCGGAGATCGCGGCCAAGCTCGTGGTGAGCGAGACGACGGTGAAGACGCACGTGGGCAACGTGCTGACCAAGCTGGGGCTGCGGGACCGCGTGCAGGCGGTGGTGCTGGCGTACGAGACAGGGCTGATCACCCCCGGCGCCATCTCCTGATCACGCCAGACGACGCCATCTCCTGATCACGCCCGCGAGCCCCGCTCGCGCACGGGCCCCACCACCGAGGGGGTGGGGCCGCGGCGTGAGACGTGGTGGGTCAGCCGGCCTTGGCCGGGGCCTCGGGGGCCGCCGGCTCGGTGACGTTCTCCGGGAAGTGGCAGGCCACCTGGTGGCCGCTGGCCAGCTCCGCCAGCGGCGGCTCGACCGTCCTGCAGACCTCCTGCGCCTTCCAGCAGCGGGTGTGGAAGCGGCAGGCGGGCGGCGGGTTGAGCGGGCTGGGCACGTCGCCGGTCAGCCGGATGCGCTCGCGGTCCTTGCGCACCTTCGGGTCGGGCACGGGCACGGCCGACAGCAGCGCGTTGGTGTAGGGGTGCATGGGCGCGGTGTAGAGCTGCTTGCGGTCGGCGACCTCGACGATCTTGCCGAGGTACATGACCGCGACCCGGTCGCTGATGTGCCGCACCACCGACAGGTCGTGGGCGATCACGACGTAGGTCAGGTCCAGTTCGTTCTGCAGGTCTTCGAGCAGGTTGACGACCTGGGCTTGGATCGACACGTCGAGCGCGGAGACCGGCTCGTCGGCGATGATCAGCTTGGGCTTGAGCGCGAGGGTGCGGGCGATGCCGATGCGCTGCCGCTGCCCGCCGGAGAACTCGTGCGGGTAGCGGTTGTAGTGCTCGGGGTTGAGCCCGACCATCTCCAGGATGTCCTGGACGGCCTTCTTGACACCGTGCTCGGTCTTGACGCCCTGGATGCGGAAGGGCGCGCCGACGATGGCGCCCACCGTGTGGCGGGGGTTGAGCGACGAGTAGGGGTCCTGGAAGATCATCTGCATGTCGCGCCGGAGCGGCCGGAGCCGGCCCTGGCTCATGTGCGTGATGTCCTGACCCTCGAAGACGACCTTGCCGGCCGTGGGTTCGAGCAGCCTGGTGACCAGCCGTCCCGTGGTGGACTTGCCGCAGCCCGACTCGCCCACCAGGCCGAGCGTCTCGCCCTTGAACACCTCGAAGCTGATCCCGTCGACGGCCTTGACGGCGCCGACCTGCCTTTTGAGCAGGCCCTTGGTCACCGGGAAGTGCTTCTCCATGTTCTGCACGGACAGAAGCGGCTCATTCTCGCTCACTGGATCTCCAGCACTGGCTTGATCTCGTTCTCCCATAGGCCTTGCCGCTCGCTCCTGCTCATGTGGCAGCGCACCAGGTGGCCTCCCTCGGTCTCGGCGAGGGCGGGCACCTCGGTGAGGGCCTTGCCGCCCGTGTGCTCGGCGTACGGGCAGCGGGGGTGGAAGGCGCAGCCGGGCGGCACGTTGATCAGGGACGGCGGTGAGCCCTTGATCGGCAGCAGCCGTTCGGTGGGCTCGCGGTCGAGGCGGGGCATGGAGCCCAGCAACCCCCAGGTGTAGGGGTGCTCCGGCCGGTAGAAGATGTCGTCGGCGGTGCCGTATTCGACGCACTTGCCGCCGTACATGACGAGGATGTCGTCGGACAGCTCGGCCACCACGCCGAGGTCGTGGGTGATGACGATCAGCGCGGAGTTGAACTCGCGCTGCAGGTCGCGCATGAGATCGAGGATCTGGGCCTGCACGGTCACGTCGAGGGCGGTGGTCGGCTCGTCGGCGATGAGCAGCTCGGGGTCGCAGGAGAGCGCCATGGCGATCATGGCGCGCTGGCGCATGCCGCCGGAGAACTCGTGCGGGTAGCTGTCGACCCGGCCGGCGGGCTCGGGGATGCCGACGCGGCCGAGCATGTCGATGGCGTGTTTGCGGGCCACCTGCTTGGAGACGTCGTTGTGGATCCGGTAGGCCTCCATGATCTGGTGGCCGACCGTGTAGTAGGGGTGCATCGACGACAGCGGATCCTGGAAGATCATCGCCATCTTCTTGCCGCGCAGCCGGCGGACGTGCTCGGCGCTGGCGCCGTTGAGCTCCTCGCCGTCGAGCCAGATCTCGCCGCTGATCCTGGCGCGGCCGCCCTTGTGCAGGCCCAGCACGCCGAGGCTGGTCACGCTCTTGCCGGAGCCCGACTCGCCCACGATGCCGAGGGTCTTGCCGCGTTCGACGGCGAACGACAGCCCGTCGACGGACTTGACGAGACCATCGTCCGTCGGGAAGTGGATCTTCAGATCCTTGACGTCAAGAAAGCTCACGACAACCTCACCCTCGGGTCGACCACCGCGTACAGGAGGTCGACGATCAGGCTCGCGACGACCACGAAGCCGGCGGCCACCAGCACCACGCCCATCACCTGGGGCAGGTCCTGGTTCCTGATGGCCAGGATGGCGAACTGGCCGAGCCCGGGCAGAGTATAGGTGGTCTCGGTGAGGACGGCGCCGCCGATGAGCAGGCCGAAGTCGATGCCGAACAGGGTCAGGATGGGGGTGAGCGCGGCGCGCAGGCCGTGCTTGACCACGACCCGGCCCTCCCGCAGGCCCTTGGCCCTGGCGGTGCGGATGTAGTCCTCGCCCATCGTCTCCAGCATCCCGGCGCGGGTCAGGCGCGCGTATCCGGCGGCGAACAGGAACGCCAGCGTGATCCACGGCAGCAGCAGGTTGAACGCCCATTGCGCCGGGTTGACGGTGAAGTCGGTCCACGCGCCGCCCGGTGGTGTCCAGCCGAGGCCGTAGCTGAAGACGACCAGCGAGATCATGCCGGTGAAGAAGATCGGCAGTGACACGCCCGCGAGCGCCGTGCCCATGGACAGGCGGTCGAAGAAGCTGCCTCTGCGCAGCGCGGAGAGCACGCCCACGCTGACGCCGGCCAGCACCCAGATGATCGCCGCCCCGACGGCCAGGGAGAAGGTCACCGGCAGGCGGTCGACCAGGTCGGGCCAGACGGGTTGCCCGCTGATGAAGGAGTAGCCGAAGCAGGGTGCGGGGCACTGCTCGACGCCCGCGCCGTAGTCGTACTCGGCGCCGGTGAACAGGCCCTTGACGAACCTGCCGTACTGGACGACCACCGGGTCGTTGAAGCCGAGCCGCTCGGCCACCAGGTGGACCGTCTCCGGTGTGGCCGCCCGGCCGACGTAACGCGACGCGAGGGCCTCGGGTGTCGCCCCGGCCCATTGCGGCACGACGAAGAAGATGCCGAACGTGACCATGCTGATCACTATCAGCATGGCGAACGCGCCGATAAGACGCCTGATGATGTATGTGACCACCGCTACCGGCCGAGTGGCCCGCCCGCAGTGGCGGGCGGGCCACTCCTGCCTTCACCTGCCTTCGCTAGATCCCCGAACCTCGCCTGGTCACTCGACGCCGAGCAAGACGTAGTCGTACATGCTCTGGCCCTCGTTGTAGGCGACGTTGGTCACACGCTTGCCGCGCATGAGCAGCGACTTGGCCCACACGACCGGAAGGATGGAGGCGTCCTCCATGACCTTCTTGTCGACGTCGACCCACAGCTTGGCGCGGGCCGTCTCGTCAAGCTCGGACGAAGCCTGGTCGATCAGCTTGTCGACCTCGGGGTTCTTGACACTGAGGTTGTAGTTGCCGGCCTTGCGGATGGTCCGGCTGTCGACGATGGCCTGCATGAAGCCGTATCCGTCGGGCCAGTCGGAGCCCCAGCCGTGGCCGGCCAGGCCGATGCCGTTCTTCTTGACGTAGTCGGTGTTACCCGCGTAATCGGAGAAGTAGCTGGAGCCGGGGAAGCCCTTGAGCTCGACCTTGATGTTGACCTTGGCCAGGGCCTGCTGCATCGCCTCGGCCAGCGCCTTCTCGCGCGGCCGGTCGGAGCGGAAGGCCATGGTGGTGGAGAAGCCGTTGGGCTGGCCGCAGGCGGTCAGCGCCTGCTTGGCCTTCTCGACGTCACCCTTGTTCTCGGGGGTGGCGTACAGGTCGAACTTCTCCTGGCCGACGATGGGCGGCGGCATGACGTTGGTGGCGATGTCGCCGCCGGCCAGCGGGCCTCCGTAGGCGGTCTGGTTGGCGACGCGGTCGGCCGCCCACATCACGGCCTTGCGGCACTCGACGTTGTCAAGCGGCGGGTTGTCCGGGATGACCGAGACGTACCAGAGCCTGGGGATCGTCGGGTTGTCCGTGCGGGCCTTCAGCGCCGGGTCCGGCAGGACCTTGCCCAGGGCGGCCGGCTGCAGGCCGGTGCCGGGGATGTCGAGGTCGATGTCGCCGGAGATGAGCTGGTTGTCCAGGTCGTCGGCGTTGACGTTGAGCTGGACCTCGATCCGGTCCGGCAGCGCCGGGCGGTTGGGGTCGGTCGCCGGGTCCCACTGGTCGTTGCGGACGAGCGTGAAGCGCTTGCCGATCTCGTTCGTCTCGAACTTGTACGGGCCCGAGGAGAGGACCTTCTCCTTGTACTTCGCGCCCGTGTCCTTGTCCTTCGGCACCGGCGCCGTCATCGGCATCTGCACGATGTAGTCCATGGACGCGAACGGCTTCTTCAGGTGGAAGACGACCGTGCTGTCGTCGGTCGCCTCGACGGCCGACTTGTAGTCCGCGTCGGCGGACTTGTAGACGCCCTTGAAGTCCTTCGGCCAGTCGAGCAGCTCGTTGAGGTAGGAGGGGCCGTGCGGGAAGGTCTCCTTGTCGTACGACCTGGCCACCGCGTACGCGACGTCCTTGGCCGTGATGGGAGTGCCGTCCTCGTACTTCAGGCCGCTCTTGAGCTTGTACGTCCAGGTCTTGCCGTCGTCGCTCGGCGTGCCGAGGCCTTCGGCCAGGTCGGGGATGACGGTGTTGCCCTCGGGGCCGGGGCCCGGCTTGTACATCGTCAGCGTCCGCCAGTAGAAGCGGCCGAAGTTGAACGAGTAGCCGTAGTAGGTGTCGCCGGGGTCGAGGCTGTCCCAGTCGGCCGAGTGGGCGGCCTTGAGCGTGCCGCCCTTCTTCGTCGACGGGTTGAACACCTGCGTCAGGCCGGCGTTGAACGCGGGTTGCGCGCCGCCGCCGGCGGCCGTCTGGGCGGGCTGCTGGGACGTACCGCCACCGCCGCCACAGGCGGAGAGCACCAGGGCGAGAACCGCTGTCGCGGCTCCTGCCAGTGCGTGTTTCCTTCTCATTGACTAACCCCTTGATTAGTGAGGTGGGGGATTGAGCGAAGTTCAGCGTGCACGCGGGTCGAAGGCGTCCCTCAGCCCGTCGCCGAACACGTTGAAGGCCAGGACGGTGATGAAGATCGCCAGACCCGGGAAGAGCACGAAGTGGGGCAGCGTGTAGAAGCGGACCGCCTCGGAGAGCATCCCTCCCCAGGTCGGGGTGGGTGGGTTGATGCCGACGCCCAGGAACGAGAGCGCCGCCTCGAACAGGATATTCGTCGGAATGAGCAACGTGGCATAGACCAGGATCGGCGCCAGCAGGTTGGGCAGCACCTCGCGGAAGAGGATGTAGCCGTGGCGGGCGCCCAGGCTCTTGGCCGCGTCGACGAATTCGCGTTCGCGCAGCGACAGGGTCTGGCCGCGGACGATGCGGCCGATGCTGGGCCAGCTGAAGAAGCCGATGATGAAGATCAGCATCGCGATGCGCAGGCCGTTGCCCTCGAGGCCGAAGCCCTTGTCGGGGATGACGCCCGCGAGCGCGATGGCGAAGACCAGCAGCGGGAAGGCCAGGAAGACGTCCATGAGGCGGCCGATGACCTGGTCGACCCAGCCGCCGAAGTAGCCGGCGACGACGCCGAGGGTGGTGCCGATGACCACCGAGAGCAGCGTGGCCAGGAAGCCGATCAGCAGCGAGATCCACGCGCCCGCGACGATCCGGCTGAAGATGTCGCGGCCGTTGACCGGCTCGACGCCGAGCAGGTATTCGCTGCTCATCCCCCCGAAGCTGCCCTTGGGCAGGAGCGTGCTCTGGTCGATCGCGTCCTGGTGGAACTCCAGTGGCGGGTGCCCGAACGCGGCGATGATGGGCCCGGAGAAGATCGCCACCAGGATGAGCAGCACGACGATGAGGCCGCCCCCGAGGGCGACCTTGTCGCGGCGCAGCCGCATCCAGGCGATCCGGGTGAGCGAGCGGCCCTGGATGGCCTTGCCCGCTCCCGCGAGCACCGACTCCGGATGCGCTTCTGCGGCGGAACCGGAAACGTCTAGCGGTGCGGTCATGCCGAATTGCCCCCTGCTGCCCAGACGACGCTCTCTATCGCGTACTGACTGACTTTAGACCGCGAGTCGCGACCTCAGGAGGCAGAATCTATGGCCTGAGCTGCGCTGACTAGTCCCTCAGGGCGCTATGTGGCCGATCTGTGATTGACGCGAAACTCATTCGTATCGATCTTGATGTGAATGTCTACGGCCCGTCCCGGTTACGTCTCGGAACTGTGACATAGCACGAACTCAGCTGATACCGCGGCGTTTGAGGAGTTCTTCGATGTCGGAGAAGTCGTCGTCGGCCTTGGCAGCGGCCTTGCGCGGCGCTGGCTTGGGCAGCGGCTGCGTCGTCTTCTGCCCCACGGCGGGAGCGGCCTGCGCCGGTCGCACGGCCTGCTCCGTCTCGGGCGTGTCGGCGCCCGTCTTCTTCTTCCTGCCCAGGCCCCTGCCCGCGGACAGCTTGCGGCCGCGCATCACGCCCGACACCACGAACAGCACCACCGACAGGCCCGCCACCGCCACGCCGATCCACACGGTCGGGTTGAACACCAGGCTGGTCACGAAGCCCACCACGGCGCTGCCGACCGTCCAGAGCGTCTGCAGCGCTCCGGTGAGGTAGGCGGCCACGGGCAGCAGCGCCCACGCCGTCGTCCGCATGCTGGCCGCCGCTCCCCTGCGCCTGAAGGCCAGGAAGGCCAGCACCAGCCCTGCGATGGTCACCCCGGCGCACAGTGGCAGCCAGGCGATCGCGTTGAAGGTCTCCATCTCGCCGCCCCTTCGTCGTGGCTCTGGATATCCATCCTGGCACGCGGAGGCCCTTGCGCCTCCTCCGTGAGAACCACTTTCCCCTTAGGGGAACGCTCAAGGAGCCACGAGAGTTCTCAGGTCCGCGACCCTGATCTCGGTCAGGGACGAGACGACCAGCCGTCCCGGCGCCTCCTCGACGGGCAGCAGGCTCGGCACGGCCACCACGGCGCAGCCGGCCGCCGTGGCGGCGGCCACGCCGTTCGGGGAGTCCTCAAGGACCACGCAGCGCACCGGCTCCACGCCGAGCAGCTTCGCGGCCGTCAGGTACGGCTCGGGGTCCGGCTTGGTGCGGGTGACGTCGTCGGCGGTGACGACGGCGTCGAAACGTTCTCTGCCGACGCTCTTGAGCACGGCGTCGGTGATCTCGCCGAGTGAGGAGGTGACCAGGGCCACCGGCACCCGTTCGGCGCGCAGGGCGTCGAGCAGCTCGGAGGCGCCGGGCATGACGGTCACGCCGGCGGTCAGCCGGGCCACCATGCCGGTGACCATCCACTCGCGGACCAGCTCCGGCGCCACCGCGGCCCCCGAGACGGCCAGCATGTAGGCGATCGTGCTCTCCATGGACCCGCCGACCAGGTGGGTCTGGTGCTCGGGCGTCCATCGGCCGCCGAGCCTGGCCATGACGCCGGTCTCGATCTCCAGCCAGACCCGCTCGCTGTCGACCAGCAGCCCGTCCATGTCGAAGAAGACCGCGTCCATCCCTGCCCCCGATCGCCCGTACGTACTCGTCGTGTTCACGCGGAACGGGAGGGGCCGCCGGGGCGGGCCCTCCCGTTCGCGGCGGTCAGACGTTGAAGTATTTCGCCTCGGGGTGGTGGACCACCAGCGCGGACGTCGCCTGCTCGGGGTGGAGCTGGAACTCCTCCGACAGCGTCACCCCGATGCGCTCGGGCGCGAGCAGCTCGAACAGCTGCTTCTGGTCCTCCAGGTTGGGGCAGGCCGGGTAGCCGAAGGAGTAGCGGCAGCCCTGGACGTTGACCTTGAGCATGTCGTCGAGCGACTCGTCGCCGCCGATCCCCCACTCCGAGCGGACCCGGGCGTGCCAGTATTCGGCCAGCGCCTCGGTCAGCTGCACCGACAGGCCGTGCAGCTCCAGGTAGTCGCGGTAGGCGTCCTTGGCGAACAGCTCGGCGGTGGCCTCGGAGATCTTCGACCCCATGGTGGCCACCTGGAAGCCGACGACGTCGACCTCGCCGGTGTCCTTGCCGCGGAAGAAGTCGGACAGGCACAGGTGCCGGTCGCGGCGCTGGCGCGGGAAGGTGAAGCGGGTGCGCTCGCCGCCGTCGTCGTCGAGGATGATCAGCGAGTCGCCGTCGGAGACGCACGGGAAGTAGCCGTAGACGACGGCCGCCTCCAGCAGGCCCTCGGTCTGCATGCGCTCCAGCCACATGCGCAGCCGCGGCCGGCCCTCGGTCTCGACCAGTTCCTCGTAGCCGGGCCCGTCGCCGCCCCTGGTGGGCTTGAGCCCCCACTGGCCGAGGAACAGCGCCCGCTCGTCGAGGAAGGCGGCGTAGTCGGCCAGCGAGATGCCCTTGACGACGCGGTCGCCGTGGAAGGGCGCGCGCGGCAGCGGGTTGTCGGCGGCCACGTCGGAGCGGGCGGGCAGCGCCTCGACGGGGGTGCGGGTGAGCACCGCGCCGGTCTTGACCCGCCGCTCGCGCAGCGGCGGCAGCGTCGCGCCCGCCACGCCGCGCTTGACGGCCATGAACGCGTCCATCAGCCGCAGCCCCTCGAACGCGTCGCGGGCGTAGCGCACCTCGCCCTGGAACACGTCGGCGAGGTCCTGCTCGACGTAGGCGCGGGTCAGGGCGGCGCCGCCGAGCAGCACGGGGTAGCGCTCGGCGAGCTTCCTGGAGTTCATCTCCTCCAGGTTCTCCTTCATGATGACCGTCGACTTCACCAGCAGCCCCGACATGCCGATGACGTCGGCCTTCTGCTCGTCGGCGGCCTCCAGGATGGCCGAGACCGGCTGCTTGATGCCGAGGTTGACGACCTGGTAGCCGTTGTTGGACAGGATGATGTCCACGAGGTTCTTGCCGATGTCGTGCACGTCGCCCTTGACGGTGGCCAGCACGATGCGGCCCTTGGTCTCGCCCTCGACCCGGTCCATGTGGGGCTCCAGGTAGGCGACGGCCGTCTTCATCACCTCGGCCGACTGCAACACGAACGGCAGCTGCATCTGCCCGGAGCCGAACAGCTCGCCGACCGTCTTCATGCCGTCGAGCAGCACCTCGTTGATGATCTCCAGGGCGGGCCGCTGGTCGAGCGCGGTGTCGAGGTCGGCCTCCAGGCCCTTCTTCTCGCCGTCGACGATGCGCCGCTTGAGCCGCTCCCACAGCGGCAGCGCGGCCAGCTCCTCGGCCTTGCCCGCGCGCATGACGGCCGCGTCGACGCCCTCGAACAGGTCCATGAACCGCTGCAGCGGGTCGTAGCCCTCTCGGCGGCGGTCGTAGACCATGTCGAGCGCGACCTGGCGCTGCTCGTCGGGGATGCGGGCCATCGGCAGGATCTTGGAGGCGTGCACGATGGCGGAGTCGAGCCCGGCGTTGACGCACTCGTTGAGGAACACCGAGTTGAGCACCATGCGGGCGGCCGGGTTGAGGCCGAAGCTGATGTTGGACAGGCCCAGCGTCGTCTGCACGCCCGGGTAGCGGCGCTTGAGCTCGCGGATGGCCTCGATGGTCTCCAGGCCGTCGCGCCTGGTCTCCTCCTGGCCGGTCGCGATGGGGAAGGTGAGGCAGTCGACGATGATGTCCTCGACGCGCATGCCCCAGTTGCCGGTCAGGTCCTCCACCAGGCGGGTGGCCACGCGCACCTTCCACTCGGCGGTGCGGGCCTGGCCCTCCTCGTCGATGGTCAGGGCGACCACGGCCGAGCCGTGCTCGCGGACGAGCCGCATGATCTTCTGGAAGCGGGAGTCGGGGCCCGCGCCGTCCTCGTAGTTGACGGAGTTGACCGCGGCGCGCCCGCCCAGCATCTCGAGGCCGGCCTGCAGCACGGCGGGCTCGGTCGAGTCGAGCATGATCGGCAGCGTGGAGGCGGTGGCGAAGCGGAAGGCCAGCTCCTTCATGTCGGCGACGCCGTCGCGGCCGACGTAGTCGACGCACAGGTCGAGCATGTGGGCGCCGCCGCGGGCCTGGTCGCGCGCCGTCTCGACGCAGTCGTCCCAGCGGCCTTCCAGCATGGCCTCGCGGAAGGCCTTGGAGCCGTTGGTGTTGCAGCGCTCGCCGATGGCCAGGTAGGAGGTGTCCTGGCGGAACGGGACGCTCTGGTAGAGCGAGGAGGCGCCGGGCTCGGGGTGCGGGCGGCGGCGGGTGACCTCCTTGCCGCGCACCCGCTCGACCACCTGGCGCAGGTGCTCGGGGGTGGTGCCGCAGCAGCCGCCGACCAGGGACAGGCCGTAGTCGCGGGCGAAGGACTGGTGGGCGCCGGCCAGCTCTTCCGCGGTGAGCGGGTAGTAGGCGCCGTCGGCGGTGAGCACGGGCAGGCCGGCGTTGGGCATGCAGGACAGCTTGAGCCGCGAGTGGCGGGCGAGGTAGCGCAGGTGCTCGCTCATCTCGGCCGGGCCCGTCGCGCAGTTGAGGCCGACGACGTCGACGCCGAGCGGCTCGATCGCGGTCAGCGCGGCGCCGATCTCGGAGCCGAGCAGCATCGCGCCGTTGGTCTCGATCGTCACCTGGGCGATGATCGGCACGTCGCGGCCGGCCGCCTCGATGGCCCGCCTGGCGCCCACGACGGCGGCCTTGACCTGGAGCAGGTCCTGGCAGGTCTCGATGATCAGCGCGTCGGCACCGCCCGCGATCAGGCCGGCCGCGTTGTCGCGGTAGGCGTCGCGCAGGCTCGCGTACGGCAGGTGGCCGAGGGTCGGCAGCTTGGTGCCAGGCCCCATGGAGCCGAGCACGAAGCGGGGCTGGTCGGGCGTGGCCCAGTGGTCGGCGGCCTCGCGGGCGATCCTGGCGCCCGCCTCGGAGTATTCGAACACGCGCTCGGGGATGTCGTATTCGCCGAGCGCGGCCAGGTTGGCGCCGAACGTGTTGGTCTCCACGCAATCGACGCCCACGGCGAAGTAGGCGTCGTGGACGCCGCGCACGATGTCGGGACGGGTGACGTTGAGCACCTCGTTGCAGCCCTCGTGACCGCGGAAGTCGTCGAGCGTGGGGTCCTGGGCCTGCAGCATCGTGCCCATCGCTCCGTCGGCGACGACGACGCGCTGGGACAAGACTTCTCGGAAGGACGGGGAGGCGCTCATGAGGTAGAGCTTATCGGGTGCGTCTCCGGAGCCGCCCGCGAGCGGCCGCTCCCCCGGCCCTGCCGTGCTTCCCACCGTACGCGCTCCCCGGCCCCGCCGGGCCTCCCGCCGTCCGCGCTTCCCCGCCCCTGCCGCACCTTCCGCAGGCCGCCCCCGCTCGGCGGCGGCCTTCCGCCGGGCGCCTGCCGCGCTCGCGCCCGCCTTCCGCCGGACGTACTCCGGCTGCTGCGCGGCACGATCGGGGCCGCTATTGTACGTGCTGTCAATTATGGGCGACGTCCGGCAGGAGGCTTCATGGCCTATCGCACCGTCCTCGTCGGGACCGACGGCTCGGCCTCCTCCTTCAGGGCCGTCTCCGCCGCCGCGTCCCTGGCCGCGGCGACCGGGGCCACGCTTGTGCTGGCCTGCGCGTACCTGCCCATGCGGGAGAGCGAACGGGTCGCCGCCGCTGACCGGCTCGGCGAGCTGGCGTACAAGGTGACCGGGTCCACCCCCGCCGACGACGCCCTGCGAGCCGCCCGCGAGCACGCCGTGGCGGCGGGCGCGACCGACGTCGTGCTGACGGCGGATCAGGGGGACGCGGTGGACGTGCTCATCGCCGCGGCCGCCCGGCACCGCGCCGACCTGCTCGTGGTGGGCAACCGGGGGCTCAACAGCCTGGCCGGGCGGCTGCTCGGGTCGGTGCCGTCGGCGGTGACGCATCGGGCCGCGTGCGACGTCCTCGTCGTCCACACCACCGACGGCGGCCGCTGACCATCCGGAGCCGGTGGTTGCCGTACGGGAGTTCGCGGGAAGCGTACGGGCGTTCGCGTGTCGCGAACGGCGGCGGGCCCGTGCGGCGCCCGGCGGGAGTTCGCGTGTCGCGAACGGCGCTCGGGTTTCGCGCCCGGCGGAAACCGGCGGGCGGAGGTGGCCGTCCGATGCCTCGGCGCGAAGCCGTGAGCCCGGCATGGCCCGTTCCAGCAGTCGTTTGACCTGCCGTCACGCGCCGGGCCGGTTTGCCTGGGGCCGTTCCGCGCGCGGGCCCGCGCCGGCCGGCCCGGGCGCTCCCCCGCCGCTCCTTCGCCGTTCCTTCGGCGCTCCTTCGGTGGAACGCGCGCGAACTGGGACGTCGCGGGGTGCGTGGAAGCCCGTGTTCGGGGGGAGATCGGTGACGTTGACGCCGGCTGACCGCATAGGCTTAGCGGGACGATGGAGAGGAGGCGACACGTGATTGAGCTCGAAGGGCTCCCCGAGCTCGTCGACCCGGTGCTCATTGCCGCGTTCGAGGGGTGGAACGACGCGGGCGAGGCCTCCAGCGGTGTGATCGCCCATCTCGAGTCCGTGTGGAAGGCCGAGCCGCTCATCGCGCTCGACCCTGACGACTACTACGACTTCCAGGTCACCAGGCCGGTGGTCGAGATGAACGACGGGCTGACCCAGTCGATCGTCTGGCCGACGACGCGGCTGCTGCGCGCCAGGCCCCCGGGCCTCGACCGTGATGTGGTGCTGCTACGCGGCATCGAGCCCAACATGCGCTGGCGCTCGTTCTGCGCCGACATCATCTACATCTGCCGCGAGCTGGGCATCGAGATGGCGGTGATGCTGGGCGCGCTGCTCAACGACTCGCCCCACACCCGCCCGGTGCCGATCCTCGGCGGCGCCACCAACTCGGGGCTGGCCCGTTCGACCAATCTGGAGCTGAGCCGCTACGAGGGCCCGACGGGCATCGTGGGGGTGTTGCAGCACGCGTTCGGCCAGGCGCAGCTCGACGCGATCTCGCTGTGGGCGTCGGTGCCCCACTACGTCGCCCAGCCGCCCAACCCGAAGGCCACGCTGGCGCTGCTGCGCCGGCTGGAAGACGTGCTGGAGATCCCGATGCCGCTGGGCGACCTCGACGAGGAGGCCAGGGCGTGGGAGCGCGGCGTCGACGAGCTCGCCTCTCAGGACAGCGAGGTGGCCGAATACGTGAAGGAGCTTGAGGAGCGCAAGGACGCGGCCGAGCTGCCCGAGGCCAGCGGAGATGCGATCGCGGCCGAGTTCGAACGGTATCTGCGGCGCAGGGATCGCGACACTGACAGCTAAATTGCAGGGATTGAATCCAACAAATCTCTGTGGTTTGGGGTAATAATCGGGAACCTGTAGAAGGTTGCATCAAGTCGGGCTCCAGGTAGCCCGAGAGGTTCTCGTTCGCACGTAATGCCTGCCAACTCGACCGCGCACGTTAGGCATGCCATGGCGACATCCCACGTTGACCCCCACCAGAGGAGCCAGGACACCAGGCGGCGCATCCTCGAGATGGCCGTCTCGCTCCGGGAGGACCGCACCGGCGGCTCGGTGGATCATTTCCTCGCCCTGCTGCAGGATCGGCTTCCGCTCTGGTTGAGCATTCTTCATGATCTTTCCCATCGCAGTGGGAAAGGGTCTGTCTCCGACAATCTTCTTCCTGTCGCGCTGGCGGGGATCGACTACTACATAGACGTACAGAGTGCTGCGCTGCCCGCCTTCACCTCGCCCAATGTGACCGTCCGCTTCCGGCAGGCCATCCGCGACACCGGGCTCGGGCCGCGTACGGAGACGGCGCCGCTGGCCGCGTACCTGGCGGCCGAGCAGCGGCTGGGGCGGGTGCGAGCCGACGCCGATCCGGAGGCGAGCGCGCGGCTGCTGGTCGCGGGCTGTTTCCACCGCGCCTACATCGAGATGTTCGTCGGCGCCGACGCCGGGCCCAGCCGCGAGGCCAGCGCCCGCGAGATCGTCCGCGAACTGCGCCTCGAACCCGCCGCCGTCGAGCAGCGCGCCTGACCCGAAGGCCCTCTCTCCTGGGCACGTGCCGCCTTCTCCCGGTGCACATGGTGTGAGGTCAGCATCCTGGATGGGCGTGCTGTGGGGCCGGCCTCTTGGGGTGCACGTGGTGTGGGGTTCAGCCTTCCCGGATGCACGCGGTATGAGGCCGGCCTCCCCGGGTGCGAGCGGGACGGGGAGGCCGGGGCGCGGAGGCGAAGGCGAGACGTGCGGCGTCAAGTCTGTCGGCGAGCGGGGCGGCAAAGGTGAGGCGTGCGGCTTCAAACGTGCCGGCTTAGGTGGGATGTCAGGCGTGCCGGCGGTGGAGGGGCTGGGGGCCGGGGGACGTGTGGTCGCGGTGCACGGGCACGGCGTGAGGGCCGGGGACGTCGTGACGTGCCGGGCGAGGGACGGGAGCGGCGTGGTCGCGGCGCAGTGCCTCGTCGTAGCGGTGCCAGATCAGCGCGGCCAGGTCCGGGTCCGCGCCCAGCGGATCGCTCACCAGCTCCGCGCCCGCCGAGGCCAGCCGGTCGTGGAAGAAGCCGGGGGCGAGCACGTACGAGGCGATGGCGACGCGGGCGGCCGGGGTCGAGCGGAGCCGTTCCATGGCCTCCTCGATCGAGGGTGTCCCGGCCGAGGCGAAGGCGGCGGTCACCGGGCGGGCCAGGCGGATGGCGAGCTGGTGGGCGGCGGCGCGCACGTCGGCCAGGGCGGCCGGGTCCGACGAACCGGCGGCGCCGAGCAGGACGGCGTCCGTGCCGCGCAGGCCGGCCCGGGCCAGCTTGCGGGTCAGGGCCGAGGTGAGCAGCCGGTGCGGGCCGAGCCAGCCGGCCACCACCGCGTCCGGGCGGTGCTCGGCGATGACCTCGGGCAGGTCGATGTGCACGTGGTAGCCGCCGGCCAGCAGCAGCGGCACCACGGCCACCGGGCCGCGGACCACCGGCAGCACCTCCGCGAGCAGGGGCGAGCTGATCTCCAGGTAGGTGAGCTCCACCCGCTGCCCTGGCCGGGCTCTGCGGACGGTCTCGGCCAGCGCCGACAGGGTGTGCTCCCCTGCCGAGCTACGCGTCCCGTGCGCGGCCAGGACCAGTGCCGGCCTCACAGGCTCTCCCCGCCGAACGCGACCCCACCGGCCTGCGCGAGGTCGCCGCCTCCCGGACCGGTGCCGGTGGCGTGGCAGGGCCTCACCACGTGCTCCGGGAGGAGGACGGTGGCGGGTGGCAGGGGCTGGACGGGGGACATGGCGCCCCAGGACATGCTGGTCTCCTAGTGGTCGTGTCGGGAAAGCGCGGCCGGCGATCCGGCTCGTGTGAGGCGGTGTCGGAAGGAGGACTGCCGGTGATCCGGCTGGAGCGGATTGGCGTGGGAAGGGGACGGCCGGCGATCTGGGCCCGCGTGGGGTGGGGCTGGGAGGCGCGGACGGTGATTCGGCACGTGCTGGACGGCGGTCCCGCCGTACGAGGACGGTGACCGGGTGCCGGGACGGCGGTCAGAGGCCCGTCTCGTACAGGCAGGCGAGCCGGTACCCGCGTTTGACCACCGTCTCGACGATCCCCCCGGGCCCGAGAGCTCGGCGGAGCCGGGTGATGGCCATCTCCACGGCGTGTTCGGCCGAGTCGCGGGCCACGCTGCCCGGCAGCACCGTACGCAGATCGGCCCGCGACACCACGTGCCCGGGCTTGTCGGCCAGGCGCTTGAGCACCGCCATCGGCGCGGGTGGCAGCGGGCGCAGCTCCCCGTCCACGACGACCGCGTGGCCGCGGATCTCCAGCCGGTGCTCGCCGGCCGTGAGCCGGGTGACGCCGTGCTCGGGCAGGTGCCTGGCCAGGGCGCGGGCGAGCGCGCCGAGCCGTGAGCGGTCGGGTTGCAGGGTGGGCACGCCGCGCGAGGTGAGCGGGTCGGCGGTGACGGGCCCCACGCAGGCGGCCACGACGGGCCCGCCGAACGCGGCCAGCAGCGCCTCCTCCAGCCCTTCCGCCCTGGCGGCGCCGAGCATGGCGTGCACGGCGGGGGCGCTGGTGAAGGCGACGGCGTCGACCGAGCCGGAGATCGTCTGGCTGATGAGGCGGCGCAGGGGCGAGATGTCGCGGTACGGGAGCCAGCGGTAGACCGGGATCTCGATCACCTCGGCCCCGGCGACCCGCAGGTCGTCCACGAACTCCTTGAGCGGTTCGCCGTGCTGCTGCACCGCGATGCGGCGCCCGCGCAGGTCCTGCTCCAGGAGGTATTCCTTGACCTCGGAGCACGATTCGGTGGCGGGGGTCCAGTGGTCGTTGAGCCCGGCGGCGCGCACCGCTCCCCTGGCCTTGGGGCCGCGGGTGAGCAGGCGGGCCTTGGACAGGTGTTCGCTGAGGTCGGCGGACAGGCCCCAGCCCTCGGCGGCGGCCATCCAGCCGCGGAAGCCGACGCCGGTGGTGACCACGACCTCGTCGAGCGGGGCCCGCAGGCTCTCGCGGGTGGCGGCGAGCAGGTCGGAGTCCTCGGCCAGGGGGACGAGGCGGATGGCGGGGGCGCTGACCACGCGGGCGCCGCGGCGTTCGAGCAGCGCGCCGAACTCCTCACGGCGTCTGGTCGCGGTCACCCCGACGGTGAAGCCCGCCAGGGCGTCGGGCGCCGTCTCCGGGGAGGAGCCGCCCTCAACAGGAGCTGCGCTCATGCCTGCACCTCCAGGTAGTCGTCGATGCCTGGCCGGGCCCCGAGCGCCCGGCCAGGCATCACAGGCGCATGTGACGCAAGTGAGATCACCCTCCGATACTCCTTTCGCGTGGTTTCACACCTGGGTCTCTTCTGTTACCGCTGTGCTACAAGGCAGGACCTTCGCGGTTGGCGGGAAGCGCGGCAGGGAAACGTTCATCGTGACGACGCCGCCGATCGGGGAGTGACGGGTGACGGTCCGGCCTATTCGCGTGTTCGACGATCCGGTGCTCCGCTCCGTGGCGGCGCCGGTGCAGGATTTCGATCGGGAGCTGAGGCTGCTGGTGAAGTCGCTGACGGCGACGATGCGGGCGGGCTCAGGCCGCGCCGGTCTGGCTGCTCCGCAGATCGGCGAGCCGGTGCGGGTGCTGGTCTACTCCTACGACGGCAAGTCGGGCCATCTGGTCAATCCGCGGCTGGAGTTGTCACAGCGACGGGTGACGGCCGATGAGGCGTGTCTGTCGGCGCCCGGCGTGTGGTGGCCACTGGAACGTTCCTACATGGTCACAGCGCGTGGCCGTGACATGTTCGGCAAGCCCACGACCGTGCGGGCGCTCGGAGTGCTGGCCAGGGTGCTGCAGCACGAGGCCGATCATCTCGACGGGGTGCTGTTCAGCGATCATCTCGAGGCGGCTGAGCGCGAACGGTTCCTGGCCGAGGCCCTGCCCGCGGTCTGACACCTCAGACGGGATAAAAGGTGCGTCTCGGCCGTGCCGGTCATGTCAGCGCCTCCGGCCGGTGACGGGCTGCGTCTGCGGGCTCATGGCGCGCCGCTGGGCCGGGTCGGTGCCGCCCCAGACGCCGTACGCCTGGTTGGTCTCCAGCGCGTACGCCAGGCACGGCTCGCGCACGGGGCACCTCCCGCACACCTGCTTGGCCCGCTCCACCTGGGAGTGGCTCGGGCCTTCCATGGAGATGGGAAAGAACAGTTCGGGATCAAGGTCGAGACAGGCCGCCCTGCGGGTCCAGCCGAGCATCGTCATCATGCTCCTCGCGCCTACCCACCGCCCCGGGCGTCATACCTCGCCGAGCAGGCGATCCCAGTCGGCCAGGAACCGGCCGAGCCCGTACCGTGACAGCGCGGCGGCCCTGGCGGCCTTGCCGGCCTGGCTCGCGCTCTCCGGATCCCGCGCATAGGCGTGCAGCGCGTCGGCGAGCACGTGCACCTTCGTGGACAGGACGCCGGCCTCGGGCGGGACGGCCTCGATCGCCTCGGTGGCGGCCAGTGCGACCACGGGCAGGCCCAACGTCATGGCCTCGACGAGGGCCAGCCCGAGCGAGGTCCACCGGTAGGGATGCAGGTAGACGCGCCTGCGGGCGAGCTCGGCGTGCATGACGTGCTGGGGCAGGTCCTCGTGGGTCTCGTACGGGAGCCCGTCCACCTTCATCCCGAACACGTCGAGCGGCACCCGCTCGGCGAAGCGGGGCAGCAGGTCGGTGCCGGCGACCCTGGCGCGGCGTACCGGCTCGTTGACCACGACGCCCGCCCTGGGCAGCTCGCCGGTGTAGAGGTGGCCGGGGTCGGGGACGCCGTGCTCGATGACGCGGGTGGGCGCGCGGCCGTTGTCCCAGTACAGCTCGTTGAAGTGGGTGACGTGCACGAGCGTGATGTCGTCGCGGCCGGCCAGCGGGTGGCGGGTGCGGGGCACGTCGCCGGCCGGGGTGTTGTGCTCGACGTAGACGCCGGGCACGTCGCGCCCCAGCCAGTCGCGGGCCAGGTCGATCTCGTGCGGGCGCTGGTAGACGACGACGTCCACGGGTTCGTGGCGCAGCCGGTCCCAGGGCACCTCTCGGGCGCGTTCCGGCCAGTCGTACGTGGCCGCCCGCCCCCGTCCGTCGGGACCACGACCGGGGACGAGCGGCAGCAGATATTCGTGCGAACCCCTGATGAAGGCACTGGTCCACGCGCCGTGCACGTGCCAGATGAGGATCCTCACCAGCGGCTCCAGCCCATGGCCCTGGCCCAGGGCGCCGAGGCGGCCACGACGGGGCTGTCCGTGTCGTTCAGCACGCGGTCCACGACGTCGGCCAGGTCGTCGGCGACCTCGGCGGCCCGCAGGATCTCCGCTTCGAGCGTCTGCGGGGTCGGGACCAGGATGCCCCGGGCGCCCGCGGCCTTGGCGGCCTCCATGTCGCGGCCGATGTCGCCCACGACGACGCAGTCGCGCGGGCTGACGTCCAGCACGGCAGCGGCGCGGATGACCAGGCCGGGGGCGGGTTTGCGGCAGGTGCAGCCGTCGGTGTCGTCGTGCACGCAGATCGCCCACGCGTCGAACGGCCCCAGTAGCTCCTCCACCTTGGCGTTGACCTGGTCCATCTCGTCCGGTGATAGCAGGCCCTTGGCGACGCCCGACTGGTTCGTGACCACGGCCACCGCCACGTCGGCCCGGCGCAGCCTGCCCAGGGCCTCGGCCGCGCCCGGCATGGGCTCCACCAGGGCCGGATCGCCGTTGTACGGCACGTCCCTGATCAAGGTTCCGTCCCGGTCGAAGAGCACGGCGCCGGGACGTCGCTTTTCGAACACCATCCACCTCCGTCGCGTGCCGGGCAGCTACCCGGGCCCCGACTCGGCAAACAACTACCCAGAGTGACAATTTCCCGAGGCCGCGCCTGTTTTCGCACGTCAGAGGCATGGCCAGGTTTGAGGGTCGCTTCTCTCGGTAGCGGTTCCCGGCATCGGCAGCGGGAGGACCCATGAAATTTCTCGGCATCAACGCGATCTTCCACGACCCGGCCGCCGCTCTGGTGGCCGACGGGAGGATCGTCGCCGCGGCGGAGGAGGAGCGCTTCAGCCGGCGCAAGCACGGCAAGCGGCCGCTGGCGTTCTCCGCGTGGGAGCTGCCGGAGCAGGCCGCCGCGTGGTGCCTGCGGCAGGCGGGGCTCTCCCCCGAGGACATCGACGTCGTCGCCTACTCCTACGACCCGTCCCTGGTGACGGGCAGGCCGGAGGACGACTGGGAGGACCTGCGCACCAGGTACGCGGTCCGCGCGCCCGCCTTCCTCGCCACGGCGCTGCCCGGGCTGGACCCCGGCCAGGTCGCCTACGTGCCGCACCACGTGGCGCACGCCGCCTCGGCCGGGCTGGCCTCCCCCTGGCGCGACTGCGCGGTCCTGGTGTGCGACGGGCGGGGCGAGAGCGTATCGCACCTGGCGGGTGTCTACCGGGGCGGCGAGCTGGAGGTGCTGGCCGCGCAGGAGCTGCCGCACTCCCTGGGTCTCATGTACGAGGACGTCACCGAGCACCTCGGCTTCCTGCGTTCCAGCGACGAGTACAAGGTCATGGCGATGGCCTCCTACGGCGATCCCCGCCACCTGGAGGCGCTGCGCGAGGTGATCTACACGACGGGGGACGGCGGGTTCCGCGTCGAGCCGGTCGACTGGAACGTCTACGCCAAGGCGCTGCCGAGGGGCGCCGCCTGGACCTCCGACCACGCCGACCTGGCCGCCGGCGTGCAGGCCCGGCTGGAGGAGGTGCTGCTTGAGCTGGTGCGCTGGCTGTACGAGCGGACCGGCGCGCGGCGGCTGGCCCTGGCCGGCGGGGTGGCGCTCAACTGCGTGGCCAACACCAGACTGCTGGACGAGGGGCCGTTCGCGGAGGTGTGGGTGCAGCCGGCCGCCGGCGACTCCGGCACCGCACTCGGCGGGGCGCTGCACCTGGCGCAGGCGTACGGGGAGCCGGCCGGGCCCATGCCGGGCGCGGCGCTGGGGCGCGGCTTCACCGACGAGGAGCTCGGGGCGTGGCTGGACGTGGCGCGGGTGCCGCACACCCGCCCGGCCGACCTGGCCGCGGCGGTGGCTGCCGAGCTGGCCGCCGACCGGATCGTGGCCTGGTTCCAGGGCCGCTCCGAGTACGGGCCGCGGGCGCTGGGCCAGCGTTCGCTGCTGGCGCATCCGGGTCACGCGCGCAACACCGAGCGGCTGAACGACGTCAAGGGGCGTGAGCAGTTCCGGCCCGTCGCGCCGATGGTGCTGGAGTCGCGGGCGGCGGAGATCTTCGGGCGGGGGCCGGTGCCGTCGCCGTACATGCTGTTCGTCCACGACGTGCGGCCGGGCTGGGCCGAGCGCATCCCGGCGGTCGTGCACGTGGACGGGACCGCCCGCATCCAGACGATCTCGCCTCGGGAGCAGCCGCTGATGGCGCGGGTGCTGATCGAGTTCGAGGCGCGGACGGGGCTGCCGGTGGTGGTCAACACGAGCCTCAACACGGCCGGGCGGCCCATGGTGGACGATCCGCGCGACGCGCTGGAGTGCTTCGGCTCCGCGCCGGTGGACGTGCTGGTCCTGGGGCCGTACCTGGTGCGGCGCGGGGAGGTGTTCGGCGCGTGATCACCGTGGTGATCCCCACCATCGGGCGGGCCACGCTGCGCGCCACCGTGGCGGGCGTGGGGCCCGGCGTGCCGGTGATCGTGGTGGACGACCGGAAGGGCTCTTGCGCTCCGCTCGGGTTGTCTCCTTCCGTACGGGTCGTCCGGTCGGGCGGGCGGGGGCCGGCGGCGGCGCGCAACGCCGGGTGGCGGGCCGCGGGCACGCCGTGGGTGGTGTTCCTGGACGACGACGTGGTGCCCGGGCCAGGGTGGGCCGAGGCGGCCTGGAAGGACCTGGTGGACCTGCCCGACGACGTGGGCGGCAGCCAGGGCCGCATCGTGGTGCCGCTGCCCGCCGGGCGGCGGCCTGCCGACGCCGAGCGGAACACCGCCGGGCTGGCCGGGGCGCTGTGGGCGACGGCCGACATGGCCTACCGGCGCGCGGCACTGGAGGCGGCGGGCGGGTTCGACGAGCGCTTTCCCCGGGCGTACCGGGAGGACGCGGACCTGGCGCTGCGCGTGAGGCGGGCCGGGTGGCGGCTGGTGCGGGGCGGGCGGGTGAGCGAGCATCCGGTGCGGGCCGACGGGTTCTGGGCGAGCGTGCGCTTCCAGCGGGGCAACGCCGACGACGCGCTCATGCGGCGGCTGCACGGCCCCGGGTGGCGTACGGCCATCGGCGACGGCCCCGGCCGGCTCCGCACCCACGCCGCCACGACGGCGGCCGCCCTGACGGCCCTGCTCCTCACCGCCGCCGCTGCCACGCCGCCGGCCCGCGCCTGGCGGCGGCCGGTGCCGGCCGGGGAGGCGCCGGCGCAGGTCCGGCGCTGGAGGCGGTCGCACGTCGCCGCCCGGATCCTGCCCGTGCTGGCGGTGGCGGTCGGGGGTGTTTGGGCGGGGCTGACGGCGGAGTTCGCGTGGCGGCGGATCGCCCCGGGGCCGCGGACTCCGGGCGAGGTGCTGCGGATGGCCGTCACCAGTGTGCTGATCCCGCCGGTCGCCGTCGCGTACCGGCTGCGAGGGGAATGGAAGGTGCGCCGATGAGCCGCCCGGCCTCGGAGCGCAAAGCCCCTGACCCACCGGGAGGGGACAGCACCCCGAACCGCAGCACCGCACCCCAAAGCACCGTGAACCTCAGCCCCGCAACCCCGAGCGCTCCGAGCCGGAGCGCTCGAAGCCGGGCCCGGGCGGGGCGGGCGGGGCGGGAACGGGGGTGTGTGCTGGTGGCGCGGCTGGACGACGCCGGGGACGTGCTGCTGGCCGGGCCGGCGGTGCGGGCCGTGCGGACGCGGGCCCGTGAGGTGGTCTTCCTGGCCGGCCCGAACGGGCGGGCCGCGGCCGAGGTGCTGCCCGGCGTGGACCGGGTGATCACCTGGGACGCCCCGTGGATCGACCACACCCCGCCACCCGTCACCCCAGAGCTGGCCGGCGCGCTCACCGCCCGGCTCGGCGGCGTGGACGAGGCGGTGCTGCTCACCTCGTTCCACCAGTCGGCGCTCCCGCTGGCGCTGCTGCTCCGGCTGGCGGGGGTGGCCAGGATCAGCGCGATCAGCAACGACTACCCGGGCTCGCTGCTCGACGTGCGCCACCAGGTGGACGAGAGCGTGGACGTGCCGGAGGCGGAGCGGATGCTGGCGGTCGCCGAGGCCGCCGGGTTCCGGCTGAGCGACGGCGACGACGGCAAACTCGCTGTTCAACGGCCATTGCCGGATATAGCGAGATTTCTCGGGCATTGGCATGAAGCCGGCGCCGAGGCCGGCGAAGGCGCGTACGTCGTGGTGCATCCGGGGACATCGGCCCCCGCCAGGACCTGGTCCGCCGACCGCCACCGGCGGACGGTCCGGGAGCTGGCGGAGGACGGGCACCGGGTCGTCGTGACCGGAACGGAACGTGACCTCACCGCCTTCGTGGCCGGCGACGTCGCCGTCGACCTGGGCGGCGTGACCACATTCGCGGAACTGGCCGCCGTGATCGAACGCGCCGGCGTGCTCGTGGCGGGCAACACCGGCCCCGCGCACCTGGCCGCGGCGGTCGGCACCCCGGTCGTGAGCCTGTTCTCCCCCGTCGTCCCGGCGGCGCGGTGGGCCCCGTACGGCGTGCCCATGGTGCTGCTGGGCGATCAGCGCGCACCCTGCCGTGGCAGCAGGGCGCGCGTCTGCCCGGTGCCCGGGCACCCGTGCCTGTCCCAAGTGACGAGTGAGCAGGTGGTCAAGGCAGTGAGGGAGCTGACGCGGTGAAGGTCGATCTCATCTCAGAGCACGCGGACCCGCTGGCGGCGATCGGCGGCGTGGACTCCGGCGGCCAGAACGTGCACGTCGCCGGGCTGGCGCTGGCCCTGGCGGATCGGGGGCACACGGTCGTCGTCCACACCCGGCGCTCGTCCGCGTCCCAGCCGGGCTCGGTGCGCCCGGCCCCGGGCGTCACGGTCGAGTACGTCACGGCGGGCCCCGCGGTGACCGTCCCCAAGGACGAGCTGCCCGCGTACATGCCGGAGTTCACCGAGCGGCTGGCCAGGAGCTGGGCCGCCCGGCCGCCGGACGTGGCGCACGCGCACTTCTGGATGAGCGGCCAGGCGGCACTGCGGGCGGCGGGCGGCCGGATCCCGGTGGTGCAGACGTTCCACGCGCTCGGCACGGTCAAGCGCCGCTGGCAGGGCGAGGCCGACACGAGCCCGGCGCACCGGATCGAGACGGAGCGCGAGATCGGCCTGTGCGCCGACGCCGTGCTGGCCACGTGCGGGGACGAGGTGCGCGAGCTGTGCGCGACGGGCGTCCCCGAGCACCGGATCGCGGTGGTGCCGTGCGGGGTGGACCTGGAGGCGTTCCGCCCGGAGGGGCCGGTGGCGCCGCGTACGGAACGGCCGCTCGTGCTCAGCATCGGCCGGATGGTGCCGCGCAAGGGCGTGGACACCGTGCTGCGGGCGATGCGCCGGCTCCCCGGCGCCGACCTGGTGATCGCCGGTGGCGGCCACGGCGACGACGAGTCCGTCCGGCTGCGCGAGCTGGCCGACGGCTACGGGATGGGCGAGCGCGTGCACGTCATCGGCAGCGTGCCGCGCACGCACGTGCCCGCGCTGATGCGCTCGGCCGACGTGGTGGTGTCGGTGCCCTGGTACGAGCCGTTCGGCATGGTGCCGGTGGAGGCCATGGCGTGCGGCGTTCCTGTCGTGGCCTCGGCGGTCGGCGGTCACCTCGACACGGTCGCGGGAGCCGGCGTGCTGGTGCCGCCGCGCCGGCCACGCGCCCTGGCCAGGGCGCTGCAGGAGGTGCTCGGCGACGCCGGCCGGCGGGCCGAACTTGGTGCGGCGGGGGCCCGCCGGGCCCGCGAACGCTACGGCTGGCCACGGGTGGCGGAACTCACCGAGGCCGTGTACACGCGGGTCATCGAAGGCAAGGTCGGCCGGCTGGCGGCCCTGGGGGGTTGAGCATGGATGCCCATCTGGAGAAGCTCTGGAACACCCTGGAGAAGGTCGACGACCACGCGGTCGCCGTCCGGGCCTGGGGTGGCCGGCTGGCCGGGGTGCTGGCCGCCGGCGGCAGGCTGCTGGCCTGCGGCAACGGCGGCTCCGCGGCCGAGGCCCAGCACCTGACGGCCGAGCTGGTCGGCAGGTTCCGGCAGGACCGGCGCCCGTACGCGGCGATCCCGCTGCACGCGGACGGCTCGTCGCTGACGGCGATCGCGAACGACTTCGGCGCCGACGAGGTCTACGCCCGCCAGGTGCTCGCGCACGGGCGTGACGGCGACGTGCTGATCTGCCTGTCCACCAGCGGCGGCAGCCCGAACGTGCTGGCCGCGGCCAGAGCGGCCCGGGGGGCCGGGATGACGGCGTGGGGCATGACGGGGCCGGGGCCGAACCCGCTGTCGGAGCTGTGCGACGAGGCCGTCGCCGTGCCCGCCGCGGAGACCGCCACGGTCCAGGAGGTGCACCTGGCGCTGATCCACCTGCTGTGCGACGCGGTGGAGGCGGCGCTGTGAGCGACGGGCCGCTCGTCGTCATCGGCGACGCCCTGCTCGACGTGGACGTCGAGGGCGATGCCGCCCGGCTGAGCCCCGACGCGCCCGTGCCGGTGGTGGCGGTGTCGGCGGAGCGGGCCCGTCCCGGCGGGGCCGGTCTGGCGGCGCTGCTGGCCGCCAGGGACGGCGCCGGTGTCGTGCTGATCACCGCGCTCGGCGACGACGCCGACGGCCACCGGCTGTGCGGGCTGCTGTCGCAGGAGCTCGACCTGGTCGGGCTGGCGCTGCGCGGCGGCACCGTGCGCAAGACGAGGGTCAGGTCGGGCGGCCAGACGCTGGTCAGGCTGGACACCGGCGACGGCAGGGCGGCTCGGTGTGCGCCCACCCCGCGGGCGGCCGAGGCGATCGCGGCGGCCGGCGCGGTGCTGGTCTCCGACTACGGCAGGGGCGTGGCCGGGATGGCCCGCGAGCTGCTGCGCGACACCGATGTGCCGGTGGTGTGGGACCCGCATCCCCTCGGCGAGCGGCCGGTGCCGGGCTGCGCGCTGCTGACGCCGAGCGAGGCGGAGGCCAGGGCGTGGTGCCGGTCCGGCTACCACGGCCCCGATCAGGCGGCCCGCCACCTGGTACGGGAGCTGCGGGCCGGGGCGGTGGCCGTCACGACCGGCGAGCGCGGGGCCGCGCTGGCCGTGGGGGACGGCGCGCCGACCCGGGTGCCGTCCCCGCTGCGGGCGCGCGGCCGGGACACCTGCGGCGCGGGCGACCGCCTGGCCGGCGCCGTGGCGCTGGCGCTGCTGGCCGGCGCCGGCGTCGAGGAGGCGGTCACGACCGGCGTGGCCGAGGCGTCGCGCTTCGTCGAGCGCGGCGGGGCGGCGTCCGTACGGGTGCGGGAGCAGCGGCTCGGCGACCGGCCGCGCACGGCGCTGGAGGTGGCCGGGCTCACCCGGGCACTCGGCGGCCGGCTGATCGCCACCGGCGGCTGCTTCGACCTGCTGCACGCCGGTCACGTGAGCCTGCTGCGCCGGGCCAGGGCGCTGGGCGACGCGCTCGTCGTCTGCGTCAACTCCGACGACTCCGTACGCCGGCTGAAGGGCCCGGCCAGGCCCGTCGTGGACGTGCACGACCGGGTCGAGGTGCTGCGGGCCCTGGGCTGCGTGGACGCCGTGGCGGTGTTCGACGAGGACACCCCCGCGGCCGTCATCGAGCAGTTGCGGCCCGACGTGTGGGTGAAGGGCGGCGACTACGAGGGGGAGGCGCTGCCCGAGTCCGAGGTCCTCGGCAGGATCGGCGCGGAGATCGTCGTGCTGAGCACGCTGCCGGGGCGTTCGACAAGCAATCTGATCAGGGAGATCCGATGAATGTATTGATCACCGGGGGCGCGTCCGGGCTCGGCCTGGCCACGGCCGAGGCCGTGGAGAAGGAGGGCTGGAAGGCGCTCGTCGTGGACGTGCGCGAGCCCGACCAGCGCTTCGAGCACGTGACGGCGGATCTGGCCGATCGCGGGCAGGCCGAGCGGGCGGTGCGCGAGCTGGCCGAGCGGGCCGGCGGCCTGGACGCCGTCGTGACGGCGGCCGGCATCGACGCGTGCGGGCGGCTGGAGGACGTGCCTGCCGCCGACTGGGAGCGGGTGATCCAGGTGAACCTGCTGGGCACGGCCGCGGTCGTCCGGGCGGCGCTGCCGTACCTGAAGCACACCCGCGGCAAGGTCGTCACCTGCGCCTCGACGCTGGGGCTGCGGCCGCTCAGCGACGCCTCGGCGTACTCGGCCTCGAAGTTCGGCGTCGTCGGCTTCACCAGGGGGCTGGCCATCGAGACGCGCGGGGAGATCGGGGTGACCCTGCTGATCCCCGGCGGCATGCGGACGAGCTTCTTCGACGGCCGTCCTGAACAGTACAAACCGGGTCCTGAGGCCGGGCTGAACGATCCGGCGCATGTGGCCCAAGCCGTGGTGTTCGCGCTGCGGCAGCCGGCGGGTTGCGAGGTGAGAGAGCTCGTGGTCTGCCCGTCCACGGAGACGTCATGGCCCTAGAGCTGCTGGCGCTGCGCGGGCTCGGCCTGGGCGACCTGCTCACGGCCGTGCCCGCCCTGCGGGCCCTGCGCCAGGCCTTTCCCGGGCACCGCATCACGCTGGCCGCCCCGCGCGCGCTGGGCGCCCTGCTGCCGCTGACCGGCGCGGTGGACGACCAGGTGGACGTGTCGGGGCCTGGCCCGGTGCCGTTCGAGCGGCCGGACATCGCGGTCAACCTGCACGGGAAGGGGCCGCAGAGCATCGAGGCGCTGCGGCGTACCGATCCGGGGCGGCTGATCGGCTTCGGCACCGGGCCGCCGTGGCAGGACGGCGTGCACGAGGTGCGGCGCTGGTGCGGCCTGCTGGAGTGGTACGGCATCCCCGCCGACCCGGCGGACCTGACGCTGGGTGTCTCCGACCGTACGGGGCCCGCGATCGTGCATCCGGGCGCCGCGTACCCGGCGCGGCGCTGGCCTCCCGAGCGGTTCGCCGAGGTGGCCGCGGCGCTGGACGACGTGGTCGTCACCGGGAACGAGGCGGAGGTGCCGCTGGCCGCGAAGGTGGCCGAGCTGGCCGGGCTGCCGCCCGAGCGGATGCTGGCCGGGCGCACCCGCCTGGCCGACCTGATCGACCTGGTCAGCAGGTCGAGGCTGGTGGTCTGCGGCGACACCGGCGTGGCCCACTTGGCGACGGCCTTCTGCGTGCCGTCGGTGGTGCTGTTCGGCCCGGTCTCCCCCGCTTTGTGGGGGCCGCCGCCGGGCTGGCGTCATGTGCCGCTGTGGGCGGGCAGGACGGGTGATCCGCACGGGGAGCGGGTGGACCCGGGCCTGTTGAAGATCGAGGTATCTGAAGTGGTCGAGGCTGCCTTGGAGGTCACGTCATGAGGGCTCTGGTCACCGGAGGCGCCGGGTTCCTCGGCTCCTATCTGTGCGAGCGGCTGCTGGAGGAGGGTGCGGAGGTCGTCTGCATGGACAGCTTCCTCACCGGCGGGCCGCGCAACGTCGAGCATCTGCTGGAACGGCCGGAGTTCCGGCTCATCGAGTGCGACCTGACGGGGTACGTGCACGTCCCCGGCCGGCTCGACCTCGTCCTGCACTTCGCCTCGGCCGCCTCGCCGGCCGACTATCTGCGCTATCCGATCGAGACCCTGCGGGTGGGCAGCGTCGGCACGCTGCACGCGCTGGGGCTGGCCAGGGAGAAGGGCGCCAGGTTCGTGCTGGCCTCGACCAGCGAGGTGTACGGCGACCCGCTGGAGCACCCGCAGAAGGAGACGTACTGGGGCAACGTCAACCCGGTCGGCCCGCGCAGCGTGTACGACGAGGCCAAGCGCTTCGCCGAGTCGCTGACCACGGCCTACCGTCAGTCGCGCGGCACCGACACGGGGATCGTGCGCATCTTCAACACCTACGGCCCGCGCATGCGCCCGTACGACGGCCGGGCCATCCCGACGTTCATCCGCCAGGCGCTGACCGGCGAGCCGATCACGATCACCGGGGACGGCTCGCAGACGCGGTCGATCTGCTTCGTCGAGGACACCGTCGCGGGGATCCTGGCCATGGCCCGCAGCGACTTCGCCGGTCCGGTCAACATCGGCAGCCCGGACGAGCTGACCATGCTGGAGCTGGCCACGCTGATCAGGGATCTGACGGGGTCGTCGTCGGAGCTCAGGTTCGTCGACAGGCCCGTGGACGATCCCAAGGTCAGGCGGCCGGACACCGCGCTGGCGGCCGAGCGGCTCGGCTGGCGGGCGCAGGTGCCCGCCGCCGAGGGGCTGCGGCTGACGATCGAGTGGTTCGCGAGCGAGCTGGGCGCCGTCCGGCGGCTCGAACCGGTGGAACGGGTCGAGGTCGTCTAGCGCTCGTTGCCGGCGCGCAGCCAGGCGAGGTAGTCGGCGACCCCGCGCTCGGTGTCGTACGCGGGCTCGAACCCGGTGTCGGCACGCAGCCGGGTGGTGTCGAGCCAGGTGCGGCCCCCGGCCGGGCCGCGGCCCTCGGGGAGGTCGATGTCGGCGCCGGGGACGAGTTTCCTGATCGCCGCGGCGACCTCCCCGTTGGTGGTCAGGCGGCCCGAGGCCACGTTGTAGGTGGGGTGCCGCAGCCGCTCGGCCGTCTGGAGCAGGGCGAGGGCGCGGCCGCAGTCCTTGACGTAGCACAGGTCGATGCCGTCGTCCGCGTGGGCCGTGCCCCCGATCACCGACAGGTCGGGCGCGGTGCCGCGGGCGGCGGCGTGGACGAGCTGGGGCGCGGCGAAGAACGGCGACGGGTTGTGCCCGAGCGGGCCCCAGATGGCACCGATGCGGTAGCTGACGGTCTCCAGGTCGAGGACCTGGCGCAGGTGGTCGGCCAGCAGTTCGGCGATCTTCTTGAAGCCGGGGATGGGGTGGGGCGCGGTCATCGCCAGCGGCTGGTCCTCGGCCAGCGGGCCCTCATCGACGCCGGCGCCGCCGTACACGCCGATGGTGCTGGCCAGGCCGAGGCGGCGCACCTGCCACTCCTGGGCGGCCCGGTAGACGTTGAGCAGGTTCTTGATCGCCCGCTCCGCCCCCTCCAGCGGCTCGTGCCCGCCGGGCGGCCAGGGCATGGAGCCGGCCAGGTGCAGGATGCCGGTGATCTTGTGGCGGTCGCCGACGGCGAGCAGCGCGCGCTCGTCGTGGAGGTCGGCCCGCTCGACGAACAGCCGCTCGCCGGCCTCGGCCGCAAAGGCGGCGGGGATCTCGGCAGGGCGGCGCTGGACGAGCACGCAGGACTCGCCCATGTCGAGCAGGGCGCGGGTGGTGGCCGTGCCGATGAAGCCCAGCCCTCCGGTGATGAGGATCATTGTCAGCCCTTCAAATCATCAGTGACGCTGACAATCAGGCTAGCACGGCAGAACCGGCTCTCGCGCCAAGGCCGTCCCAAAAGAAAAGGCCCGGCCGTCTCCGGCCGGGCCCCGCGGGGGTGATGAGTCAGAGTGCGACGCCGAGCAAGGCGTCGGTGAGGTCCTTGACCAGGGCGGGGGCGGCGGAGTCGGCGCCGCCTTCGGTGAGGGCGCGCTCGGCCCAGGCGTCGATCGCGGCCAGCGCGCCCGGCGAGTCGAGGTCGTCGGCCAGCCGCGCGCGGACCGTCGCCAGCAGCTCCTCGGCCGGCGGCCCCGACGCCAGGGCGGCGGCCGAGCGCCACCGGGCCAGCCTGCGCTCGGCCTCGGTCATCAGCTCCGGCACGTATTCCCAGTCGGCGCGGTAGTGGTGGGCCAGCAGCACGAGCCTGATCGCCATCGGGTCGTGCTCGCGCCGCAGCCGGGAGACGAAGACGAGGTTGCCCTTCGACTTCGACATCTTCTCGCCGTCGAGTGCCACCATGCCGGCGTGGGTGTAGAACTTCGCGAACGGCCACTCGCCGGTCGCGGCGTGCCCCTCGGAGGCGCCGCACTCGTGGTGCGGGAAGATCAGGTCGGAGCCGCCGCCGGCCACGTCGTAGCCGGGGCCCAGGTGGTCGAGGGCGATCGTGGTGCACTCGATGTGCCAGCCGGGGCGGCCCCGGCCCAGCGAGGAGTCCCAGGCGGGCTCCCCCGGCCGCTCGGCGCGCCACAACAGCCAGTCGAGCGGGTCGCGCTTGCCGGGCCGCTCGGGGTCGCCGCCGCGCTCGGCGAACAGGGCGGTCATCTCCGCCTCGTCGTAGCCGGACACCTGGCCGAACTTGGGGGCGTCGGCCACGCTGAAGTAGATGTCGCCGTCGAGGTCGTAGGTGACGCCCTTGGCGCTCAGCTGGGAGATCAGGTCCGCCACCCGGCCGACGACCTCGGTGACGCCGACGTATTCGCGCGGCGGCAGGATGCGCAGCGCCTCCATGTCGCCGCGGAACAGCTCGATCTCGCGCTCGGCCAATTCCTGCCAGTCGATGCCGGTCTGCTCCGCCCGTTCCAGCAGCGGATCGTCCACGTCCGTGGCGTTCTGCGTGTAGTGCACCTCGTGGCCGGCATCACGCCAGACGCGGCCCACGAGGTCGAAGGCGTGGTAGGTGTTGGCGTGGCCGAGGTGGGTGGCGTCGTAGGGGGTGATGCCGCAGACATACATCCTGGCGGTGGGACCGGGATCGGTCTGCCGCACCTGCTTGGCGGAGGTGTCGTAGAGACTCAGCGGAATGCTCTCACCTGGGAGCTTTGGAACGTTCTGGGCAGACCACGATCTCATGCCTTTGAGCCTATCCGTCCCGATCGGCGGTCAGGTCGGTGAAGTCGTACGTGACCTCGCGGGGGTCGATCGCGACCTCCATCACCGACAGGGAGGCGAAGAGCCGGCCGTCGGGCAGCTCGTGCCGGATGATGAGCGCGCCGCGGTCGTCGGACGGCTCCTCCTTGGTCAGCTCGCGCCAGTCGTCGCTGTCGCGGAAGCGGGGCAGGTAGGCGCGCACCCGCTCGCTCTCGGCGTCCAGGCCCGAGTTGACGACCATGCTGGTGCCGGCGGGCAGGTCGGAGTGGACCGCCCGCTCGCCGTCCCAGCTGAGCAGCCGCACCCGGGTCAGGCCGGCGAGCACCAGGTGGAAGGGGTCGTAGCGGGTCAGGTCGCCTTCTGGCAGCTCTCCGGTGTACGCGGCCTTCAGCGCCAGGTCGCCCCGCGAGACCTTGGTCGTCTCCTCGGCCGCCTTGCCGTGCCCGTTGAGCAGCGCCGCCGCGCGGCGGGCCGCCGGATGCACGGCCAGCCAGGTGCCGCCCGCCTTGAGGTCGCGCCCGCCGATCACGCCCGGGTAGTCGGGCCAGTGTTCGCCCGGCCCTTCCCACGGCCGATCGGCGAACTCGTCCCGCACGCCCATGAGCGTCAGCCGGGGCCCGGTCTTCACGATCAGCGTGCACATGGTCAAAGGGTATTAAACGGGTTTGACCTACCTCAGATGGGGGGCCAGGGTATGGCCGGCCACCCCTCCGACGGGTAGGGGTGCACGCCGGTGTCGAGCAGCCGCCTGACCCGGTGCCAGGTGGCCTCGACCTCGGCCAGCGTCAGCAGCTCGCGCAGCCTGCGCCCCAGGGAGCCGGACTCCAGGTCGCGCTCCAGCTTGGCCAGCACCGCCACCGCCTCGCGGGCCAGCGGCTTGCCGCGCCACTGCCACAGCACCGTGCGGAGTTTGTCTTCCGCGGAGAAGCAGACCCCGTGGTCGACCCCGTAGACGTGGCCGGTGGGCAGCGGCAGCAGGTGGCCCCCCTTGCGGTCGGCGTTGTTGACCACCGCGTCGAACACCGCCATCCGGCGCACCACCGGATTGCGGCTCTTGACCAGCCGCATGAGGTCGATCTCGCGCTCGGTGTCGATCCACAGCTGGCACATGCCCGGCCCGAACGGCCCGTCGCGGTAGACCGTGGGCGGCACGATGCGCCAGCCGGTGGCCTGCGAGACCTCGAAGGCGGCCACCTCGCGGGCGGCGAGGGTGCCGTCGGGGAAGTCCCACAGGGGGCGCTCGCCGCGTACGGGCTTGTAGACGCAGGCGGCCGAGCGCGCGCCCAGCTTGACCGAGCAGTAGAGCGTCATGTTGGTCGCCTCGACCAGGCGGCCCGCGACCTCGATGCTCCCGTCGCGGAGCAGCGTCAGCGCCTCCTCGTCCCGCATCAGCTGCGGCTGCTGGGAGTGCTTGACGGCCGGTTCGCTCTCCGGAGCGGTCATGAAGCCGCCTCACCCCCGCGGTAGCCGTTGAGACGGACGCAGACGTGCCCGGCGGCGTCGAGCGGCTGCCCGCACAGAGGGCACGGCGGTCGGCCCGCCGCGACGATCTGCAGGGCTCGCTGGGTGAAGGCCCGCGCCGCGCCCGCGCTGATGCGCACGCGCAGCACCGCGGGATCGGCCCGTTCGAGATCGTCTTCGTCGACGGCCTCCTGCGCCTCGATCACCACTTGCGACTTCTCGGCGTCCCAGGTCAGCGCCATGGTGCCGACGCGGAAGTCCTCCGCGAGCGGCACGTCGAGAGGCGCGTCGTCGGCCAGGTCGGCCGGGGCCAGCGCCGGCACCTGGGCGGTGCCCCCGCTGAGCCGCAGCACCTCGTCGAGCAGCTCGTCCAGCCTGCCCGCGAGTGCGGCCACCTGCAGTTTCTCCAGCGCCACCGTGGTCAGTCTGCCCTCGGCCCTGGCCTGCAGATAGAAGATCCGTGCGCCTGGTTGCCCCAAGGCACCGGCGACGAATCTCTCTGGTGGGTCGTAGTCGAAGACCGGCATAGCCTGACCTTACGTGGTTCCGGGCCCGCCGCCGACGGCGGCATCGCTCCCGGTGATGTTTTCTCCCCCGTCTTTCTCCTCCGAATCCTCAGGAAGCCTCAAATCCCCCATGTCGTTAAGCCTGAGAAGAAAGGGGCGCAAGGGGGCGTAGCGAATGACGGTGAGGGCCGCCGGATCAGCCGTTATGCGCTGAAACTGATCGAGATGGAGGCCCAGGGCGTCCGCGACGATCGCCTTGATCACGTCGCCGTGGCTGCAGACCAGGTAGACACCCTTACTCCCGAGGCGCTGATTCCACTCCCTGACCGCCGCCACGGCCCGGTGCTGCATCACGGCCAGCGACTCCCCCTCGGGGAACGTCGCCGCGCTCGGATGGGCCTGCACGACCTGCCACAGCGGCTCCTCGGCCAGTTCCTTCAGCGGCCGGCCGGTCCACGTGCCGTAACCGCACTCGATGAAACGTTCGTCGATCGAGACGTCCGTGCCGCGTCCTTCCGCGACCGCTTGCGCCGTTTCCCGGCAGCGCTCGAGCGGGCTGGAGACAATGGCGTCGAGCCTGACGCTCGCGACGCGCCCGGCGAGCGCGGCGGCCTGCGCCCTTCCCGCCTCGCTCAGATGCACCCCCGGGGTACGGCCGGCCAGCACCGGCCCGGTGAGGTCCGTCAGCCCGTGCCGGGCCAGAAGCAGCGTGGTCATCACGTAAGTGTCGCAGGCGTCGATCACAACGTTTCATCGGCCTGGACGGTAACCTGGCGGGATCATGGAGCAGCGCTATGTCGGCCTGAGCGGCCTGTCGGTGTCCCGGGTGGGGCTCGGCACGATGACCTGGGGGCGTGACACCGACGCGGACGAGGCCGCCGCCCAGCTCCGCACGTTCCTCGACGCGGGCGGCAACCTGGTCGACACGGCCGACGTCTACACCGGCGGCGACGCCGAGCGGCTGCTCGGCCGGATGTTGCGCGACTCCGTGCCGCGCTCGGAGCTGGTGATCTCCACCAAGGCCGTGGTGACGCCCAACGGCCGGCGCCCGCGCGACGCCTCCAGGCGCCATCTCATCGCCGCGGTGGACGACTCGCTCAACCGCCTCGGGCTCGACTACGTCGACCTGTGGCAGCTGCACACCTACGACGCCGAGGTGCCCCTGGAGGAGACCCTGGCCGCCCTCGACGCGATCGTCTCCTCCGGCCGGGCCGTCTACGCGGGCGTGTGCGACTACGCCGGCTGGCAGCTGGCCGCCGCCTCCGTCACCCAGAAGATGATCCCCGGCCGCATCCCGATCACCGCGGCCCAGGCCGAATACTCGCTGCTGGCCCGCGAGCCCGAGCGCGAGCTGCTGCCCGCCGCGGCCCACCTGGGCGTCGGCGTGCTGGCCTGGTCGCCGCTCGGGCGCGGGGTGCTGACCGGCAAATACCGCACCGGCATCCCCGCCGACTCGCGCGCCGCGACCCCGCACTTCGCCGACTTCGTCCGCCCCTATCTGGACGAACGGTCGCGCCGGGTCGTCGAGTCCGTCATGACCGCCGCCGACGGCCTCGGCGTGTCACCGCTGGCGGTGGCCCTGTCCTGGGTACGCGACCAGCCGGGCATCGCCTCGGCCATCGTCGGGGCCCGTACGCACGCGCAGCTCAAAGGCATCCTCCCCGCGGAGGACGTGGTGCTGCCGATAGAGATCCGAGAGGCCCTCGATGACGTGTCGTCCCTCGACTGACCGGCCGTGCCCCCAGGGCCCCCAGGGCTCTCAGGCGGCCGCCGGGGAACGAGAGACCTTCTCGCGTATCACTAGTCGGTACCGAATCGCAACGTTACCCGCGAAAAGCCTGCGTCTGAGGTCCGATGTCCATAAAGATTTCCTCCAGAAGCGACGCAGGAGGGGACGGATGGGGAGCAGGACCGCGATCTCGGCTGGAGTTCTCGCGGTGGCGCTGGCGGCCGTCCCGGTCGCGGCGCCTGCCGCCTCTGCCGCGGCCCAGGACTGCACGCGCGACGGGGGCCTGCTCGCCGGGGTGACCAACACGCTGTGCGACGTCGTGGGCGCGGTCACCGGCACCGTCGACACGCTCACCGGCGGCGCGACACAGCCGCTCACCGACGGGCTGGACAAGACCACCGACGAGGTGCTCGGCCGCGTGGGCCAGGCGGTCCCCACCACCCGGTCCACCCCCGACGAGCCGGCCACGCCGACCTCGACGCCGCGGCCCAGGTCCGGCCGGACGGCCGATCCCGACGGCTCCGGGCAGGACTGCCTGCCGGTGCTGGCCTGCGCCAACCAGCAGGGCGTCGAACGGCTCACGCCCACGCCTCAGCCGTCGGCCGGGCACAAGCGGCGGCCCCGCCAGGGGGCGGCCACCGCCACGGCGACCGCCTCGGCCCCGGCCCAGCCGCGGGTCACCCGCCCGCAGAGCCCGCCGCCGCAGGCGACCGCCAGACCCACGCCGAAGCAGGTGACGGCCCACGCCGAAGAGCCCCGGGTGGACCTGCTGTGGCCCAACCCGTTCTCGCACGAGCTCGCGGTGCCGATGCAGGATCAGCGGGTCGTGCGGCCCAGCCCGCCCGCCTCCGACGTGCTGGGGACGGTGCTGACGATCGCGTTGCTGGGCTCGGCGGTGCTGGCCACGCGGATCGTGCAGCAGCGGCGGCACCGTACGGAGCCCACGGAGTCGATCCCGTTCGAGCCGGCGCGGGCCGGCTCGAACGGACGCCACCGGCTGGCCTGAGCCGGCGGGCACACGAAGCAAGCCCCGGCGGCGTGAACCGGCCGGGGCTTGAGTGGATCGGGGCTTGAATCGATCGGGCGGGTCAGCCGCCGATGGCGTGGACGCCGCCGTCGACGTGGACGATCTCGCCCGTCGTCGCCGGGAACCAGTCGGACAGCAGCGCCACGCACGCCCTGGCCGTGGGGCCGGTGTCGCCGAGGTCCCAGCCCAGCGGGGCCTTCTCCGGCCAGCTGTCCTCGAACTCGCGGAAGCCGGGGATCGACTTGGCCGCCATCGTCCGCAGCGGGCCCGCCGCCACCAGGTTGACCCGGATGTTCTGCTTGCCCAGGTCGCGGGCCAGATAGCGGTTGCAGGACTCAAGTCCGGCCTTGGCCACGCCCATCCAGTCGTAGACGGGCCAGGCCTTGGAGGCGTCGAAGTCGAGACCGACCACCGCCCCGCCCTCCTTCATCAGCGGCAGGCAGGCCACGGCCAGCGACTTGTAGGAGAAGGTCGAGACCTGCAGCGCGGTGGCGACGTCCTCCCACGAGGTGTTGAGGAAGTTGCCGCCGAGCGCCGACTGCGGCGCGAAGCCGATCGAGTGGACCACGCCGTCGAGCCCGTCGACGTGCTCGCCCACCCGGGCCGCGAGCGTGTCGAGGTGCTCGGTGTTCTGGACGTCGAGCTCCAGCACCGGCGCCGGCTCGGGCAGCCGCTTGGCGATGCGCTCGACCAGGCTGAGCCGGCCGAAGCCGGTCAGGACGACCGTGGCGCCCTCTTCCTGGGCCAGCTTGGCCACCGCGAACCCGATCGAGGCGTCGGTCAGCACGCCGCTCACGAGGATCCGCTTGCCGTCGAGAAGTCCCATGTCAGTGCCCCATTCCAAGTCCGCCGTCGACGGGGATGACCGCGCCGGTGATGTAGGAGGCGTCGTCGCCGGCCAGGAAGCGCACGACGCGCGCCACCTCCTCGGGGGCCGCCTGCCGGCCGAGGGGGATGTTGGCCACGATCGCCTCGGTGTCGAGGTCGGCCGTCATGTCGGTGGCCACGAAGCCGGGCGAGACGACGTTGACCGTGATGTTGCGCGAGCCGTATTCGCGGGCCATGGACCGGGCGAAGCCGATGAGGCCCGCCTTGGAGGCCGCGTAGTTGGTCTGCCCGGCCTGGCCGCTGAGGCCGACGACGGAGGAGACGAGGATCACCCGGCCGCGCTTGAGCCGCATCATGGGCCTGATCGCCCGCTTGGCGACGCGGTAGGCGCCGGTCAGGTTGGCGTCGATGACGTCGGTGAAGGTCTCTTCCTTCATCATCGCCAGCAGCGTGTCCTTGGTGATGCCGGCGTTGGAGACCAGGACCTCGACCGGGCCGTGCTCGGCCTCGACCTTGTCGAAGGCGGCCTCGACGTCGGCGGTGCTGGTGACGTCGCAGCGCACGCCGAACAGGCCCTCGGGCGGCTCCCCCGATCGGTAGGTGACCGCGACGGCGTCGCCTGCCGCGGCGAGTTCACGGGCGATCGCGAGGCCTATGCCGCGATTGCCCCCGGTGACGAGTACAGAGCGTGCCATGGGATCTGACGCTATCCCCTACCGGCGGGTACCGGCTTGTCCGGGTGAGACAAGATCGCAGGGTTAGGATCGTGGACATGCGCCAGATCGACCCCGATTTCCTGGAGCTGCCCCTGCGGCAGCTGGCGGACGCCGCCTTGCAACGTGCTCGCGACCTGGGCGCCGAGCACGCCGACTTCCGGCTCGAACGTGTCAGGGCGGAGACGCTGCGCCTCTACGACGCCCGCCTCGAAGGCTCGCTCGACGCCGACGACCTCGGCTACGCCGTGCGGGTCGTCAAGGGCGGCACGTGGGGCTTCGCGGCCGGCGTGCTGCTGACGCCCGAGGCCGCCGCCGGGGTGGCCGAGCAGGCGGTGCGGGTGGCCGAGGTGAGCGCCCCAATCAACCGCGAGCCCATCGAGCTGGCACCCGAGCCGGTGCACGCCGGCGCGGTGTGGGTCTCGGCGTACGACGTCGATCCGTTCGAGGTGGCCCAGGCCGACAAGGTGAGCCTGCTGGCGGAGTGGTCGGCCGGGCTGCTGAAGGGCGCCGACCACGTCTCGGCGCGGCTGCTGCAGGTCAAGGAGCAGAAGTTCTACGCCGACACGGCCGGCACGTCCACCACGCAGCAGCGGGTGCGGGTGCATCCGGAGCTCAACGCGATGAAGGCGTCGGAGAGCGGGTTCGACGACATGTCGACGCTCGCGCCGCCGGTCGGGCGGGGCTACGAATACCTGACCGGCACCTGGTGGGACTGGCAGGGCGAGCTGGCCAGGCTGCCCGAGCTGCTGGCGGAGAAGCTGGCCGCGCCCTCGGTCGAGGCGGGCGAGTACGACCTGGTGATCGACCCGTCCAACCTGTGGCTGACGATCCACGAGTCGATCGGCCACGCCACCGAGCTGGACCGGGCGCTCGGCTACGAGGCGGCCTACGCCGGCACCAGCTTCGCCACGTTCGACCAGCTCGGCGAGCTCGTCTACGGCTCGCCCGCGATGAACGTGACCGGCGACCGCACCATCACCCACGGCCTGGCCACGGTCGGCTACGACGACGAGGGCGTGCAGGGGCAGAGCTTCGACATCGTCAAGGACGGCATCCTGGTGGGCTACCAGCTCGACCGGCGGATGGCGCGGATGAAGGGGCTCGGCCGCTCCAACGGGTGCGCGTTCGCCGACTCGCCCGGCCACATGCCGATCCAGCGCATGGCGAACGTGTCGCTGGCGGCGGCGCCCGGCGGGCCCTCGACCGACGAGCTGATCGCGGGGGTCGAGCGGGGCATCTACATCGTCGGCGACAAGAGCTGGTCGATCGACATGCAGCGCTACAACTTCCAGTTCACCGGGCAGCGGGCGTACCGGATCACCGGCGGCCGGCTCGACGGGCAGCTCAAGGACTTCGCCTACCAGGCGACGACCACCGACTTCTGGCAGTCGATGGAGGCGGTCGGCGGGCCGCAGACGTACGTGCTCGGCGGCGCGTTCAACTGTGGCAAGGGGCAGCCGGGGCAGGTCGCGCCGGTCAGCCACGGGTGCCCGTCGGCGCTGTTCCGGGGTGTCCGGATCCTCAACACCGTGCAGGAGGGCAGCAATTGACATCCTCCCCGCCCTGAAGGCGGAGATTCCAACGGCAACTACCCCATGAGGAGGAGGTCGTGTTGAGGTTCGCGGTTCACCGGCCCGCCCAGCGGCGAGCCTCCCCGCGCGGCGACGGCATGCCCTGCCGCCGTATCCCTGATGTTCTGGGCCGCGTTGACGTCGGCGTTGTCCTGATGCCCACAGGCGAGGCAGCGGAATCGAGATTGGCTCTGTCTCGACTCCGCCGCGCGATGCCCGCAGGCGTTGCAGGTCTGCGAGGTATAACGCGGGCTGACCTTGCGGACGCGACCGGGAGCCTTGTGCTCCAGCCGCTCGACCAGCCGTCCCCAACCGGCGGCCAGCACGCCCCGGTTGAGCCCGGCCTTCTGGCGCACGTTACGGCCCGGCGCATCAACCGTGCCCCGGGCCGAACGGGTCATACCGGCGATCTTCAGGTCCTCGACGGCGATCACATCGAAGCGGCGGGCCAGATGGGTGGAGGTCTTCTCCACCCAGTCCTTGCGGTGGTCGGTTTCGCGGGCCTTCAGCCGGGCGACGGCCGCCTTGACCTTGGCCCTGCGGCTGGATCCGCGCTGTGCCCTGGCCAGCCTGCGCAGGAGACGCGACAGACGCGCCTTCTCCGTGTCACGCAGGCCGGGAGCTTTCAGCAGCTCGCCCGTGGACAACGCAGCGCTGACGGCAACCCCCCGGTCCACGCCGACCACCTCACCCGTCCCCGGTGCGGGGATCGGTGCGGGGATCGCGGCGAAGGCGACATGCCAGCGGCCCGCTCGGTCCCGGGTCACCCGGTAGGACTTCACCCCTTCGGGGACGGCGCGGGACCAGCGCAACCGCACCCACCCCACCTTCGGGATCTTCACCTCGCCGACGTTGCGCGACAGGCGGCGCACAACACCCGCCTTGACCGCGACGATCCGGAACCCTTCCCCCCGCCCGCGCTTACGCCACGTCGGCCGCCTGTGCGTCTTGCCGAAGAAATTCGCCATCGCCTGCGCGAAGTCCTTGAGCGCCTGCTGCTGGACGACGATGGAACCCGCCCGCAACCACGCGAACTCCGCCCGAGCCTCCGTCAACTGACGGCGCTGCTCGGCGAACCCCGGCGCGCCCTTACGGCCCGGCTTCCAGTGCGCGTGCTGCTCCACCACCAAATTCCACACGAACCGGGCATGCCCGCAATGTTCCAGCAACACCCGCTCCTGCGCAGGCGTGGGCTCAAGCCGGTAACGGGACACGCCGATCAATCTACCGATCAACACCGACACCAGCGGGAGAAACAAGTGCCCGACCGTTCCGCGTATCCTCCCCGCCCTGAAGGACGGGGCTTCCACGCTGTAGGTACATCGTGAGGCCGCAGGAGATGGTGGAGGGGGCGCTGCGGCTCTCCCGCAACGACGGCTGCGTGGTGCTGGTGGACGAGGAGTCCACGGCCAACCTTCGGTTCGCGGGCAACACGCTGACCACCAACGGCGTCGCCCGTACGTCCCGGCTGACCGTGATCTCGATCGCGGGGCAGGGCGTGGGGGTGGTGTCGCGGGCGGCCGTACGCGATGAGCAGCTCGCCGACGTGGTGGCGGCGGCCGACGCGGCGGCGCGCGAGGCGCGGCCGGCCGAGGACGCCCGCCCGCTGGTCGAGGCGGGCGCCGCCGCGCCGCACTGGGACGAGGAGGTCCGGCCGACCGACATCGGGGTGTTCGAGGCGTTCGCGCCCGCGCTCGGTGACGCGTTCGCGGCGGCCGAGTCGGGCGGCAGGAGACTGTACGGGTTCGCCGAGCACTCGCTGACCTCGACGTTCCTCGGCACGTCCACGGGCGTGCGGCTGCGGCACGACCAGCCGACCGGGCGGCTGGAGCTCAACGCCAAGTCCGGCGACCTCAAGCGTTCCGCGTGGGCCGGCGTGTCCACCCCCGACTTCACCGACGTCGACGTCTCCGCGCTCGGCTCCGGGCTGGCGCAGCGGCTGGAGTGGGCGAAGAACCGGGTGGACCTGCCCGCGGGCCGCTACGAGACGCTGCTGCCGCCGAGCGCGGTGGCCGACCTGATGATCTACCTGTACTGGTCGGCGGAGGCCAGGGACGCGCTCGACGGACGGTCGGTGTTCGCCAGGCCCGGCGGGGGCACCCGCGTGGGCGAGCAGCTCGGCGCGCTGCCCGTCTCGCTGTCGAGCGATCCGGGGGCCGAGGGCGTCGCGTGCGCGCCGTTCGTGACCGCGCACGCCTCCAGCAGGGGCAGCTCGGTGTTCGACAACGGGCTGCCGCTGGGGCCGACCGACTGGATCAAGGACGGGCGGCTGGAGGCGCTGCGGCAGACGCGTTACTCGGCCGAGCTGAGCGGCCTGCCGGTGACGCCCGGCGTCGACAATCTGATCATGTCGGCGCCCGGTGACGGGCGTTCGCTGGAGGAGATGATCGCCTCCACGCGGCACGGGCTCCTCCTCACCTGCCTGTGGTACATCCGCCAGGTCGATCCGCAGACGCTGCTGGTGACCGGGCTGACCCGTGACGGCGTCTACCTGGTCGAGCACGGCGAGGTCGTGGGCGAGGTGAACAACTTCCGCTTCAACGAGAGCCCGGTCGACCTGCTGGGGCGGCTGACGGAGGTGGGGGCGAGCGGGCGCACGCTGCCGCGCGAGTGGAACGACTACTTCCAGCGCACGATCATGCCGGCGGTGCGGGTGCCCGACTTCAACATGTCCACGGTGAGCCAGGCCAGCTGACCCCGCTCCCCGGAGTCCCCCCGGCGCGCTCGTGCGGCGGGTCCGTTCAGCGGGGGCCGAGGAGGGCGGCCAGGGCGTGGCTGAGGGACTCGCCGAGCGTCTTGGCGCACGTCTCGTAGCCCTCCGGCGGGCCGCCGTACGGGTCGTACACCTCGGGGCCGGGACGTGCGTCGCGGCGCTCGGCGGCGGACTCGACGATCGCCCGCGCCCGTTCGGCCGTGTCGGAGCGGTAGCGGCGCTGGCTCGCCCCCGCCGCGAGCGCGGCGAACTCCGGCAGCGTGAACGTCCTGCGCGCCGCCGCCGCGTCGAGGCCGACCGCGGTGGCGCGGTGGGCGTTCTCCATGGTCAGCAGCAGGTCGGACGAGCTGACCAGGGCGGGCTCCAGCAGCCTGGCCCGGTGCGCGCGGCCGTCGAGGCCGAGCCGGTCGAGGGCGGCGACGGCGTGCGGCGCCATCGGATGGCCGACGAGCGCGCGCACCCCCGCGCTGCCCGTGACCACGGGCAGGGACGCCGAATGGAGCATCGCCCGTGCGATCACCTCCGCCATGGCGGAACGGCAGATGTTGGCCGTGCACACCAGCAGGATGCGGAACTCACTGCTCACGAGCGTCAATCTAACGGCTCGGGAGCGGCCGCGGGCGGCGGTTGGCGCGAGAGTGCTCACGGGCCGGCGGAGGGGCTGTGCCGGCCCGTCAGCAGGGGGCCGGGGTCAGGAGTCCTCCAGGCGGAAGCCGACCTTCATGCCGACCTGGAAGTGCGCGACCTCTCCCCCGTCCAGGTGGCCCCGGATCTCCGTCACCTCGAACCAGTCGAGGTGCCGCAGTGTCTCGGAGGCCCTCCTGAGGCCGTTGCGGATGGCCTGGTCGACGCTCTCCCCCGAGGTGCCGACGATCTCGGTGACGCGGTACGTACGATCCGTCATCTCCACATCCTCCTTACTCGAAGGCCATGATCGCATGACCCCTGCCCGGGACCGGGCTGCCGTGCCCGGCACGACCCCCTGGGGATACCGTGGAAGACATGAAGGGGTGGCGCAGGAAAGCAGATGTCCACCAGGTCACGGATGCCCGGCCGTCGCTCACGGCCGACATCCGCAAGCGCGAGATCAGCTACCTCATCAAGATGGGGATCCGCACGATCTGCCTGATCCTGGCGGTCGTGGTGCCCGTGCCGTGGCCGTACCGGCTGCTGTTCATCGGGGCGGCGGTCTTTTTGCCATACATAGCGGTAATCGGGGCCAATGAGAGGGGCGAGCCAGGCCCGCCGCCTACCTTTCAGTCCCCCGAAGCTAACCAAAGCGAGATACCGCTGCATCGACGCGAGATCGGGTCGTGACTAAGTCTTGACGCATCCCATGGGTTGTAGGTGTACGCTTTAGCCATAGCGCTCCGGTCCCCCGTCGGAGTGCTGGTGCCGGCGTTCCGGGCCCCCGTCGGAACGCCGATGAAGCGACGCCGGGTGGTTTGCCCCCGTAACCACCCGGCGTCGCCCTTTTCCCGGTAAGTGATTTGATCAGTGCGCCCCGTGTCCGCTCTTGGGTAGGGCTGCTTTCCCGAAATCGTTTACACGAGCTCCCGCCTCGTTATTCACAGGAAATCTTCAGGCGGGAGCCGGGCTTGACTTCAAGAGTTCGTTCGAGTGTCAGTCTTCTGTCAGCTTGGCGCCGCTCTCCCGCTCCCAGTTCTTCGCCAATGTGATCAATCTGGCCACGGCGTCGTCGGAAGCGGTGCCCGATCCCTGGGCCAGGCCGAGCAGATACGCCGTCAGCGGCGCGGCCGGGCGGGCGACGCCGTGGGCGACCTCCTTGGTCAGGTCGAGGATCCGGTCGCGGTCCACGCGGGCCGGGTCGATGCCCAGCTCCTCGCAGGCCAGGGCGGTCCATTCGTTGAGCACGTGCATATGAGCCTCCTCCAGGTGATCCCCCATTGTGTCGCAAAGGTGAGCGATCCCCACGTGTCAGGGCGCCAGGGATCCCGGGGGGCGGTCGCCGGGGTCAGCCGCCGATGGCGGACATCGGCCTGGAGGGCTGCAGGAACGACGGGTCGTCGATGCCGTGGCCCGCGCGTTTGCGTGACACGGCCGCGAGCCAGCGCTCGGCCAGCTCCTCGTCCGACGCGCCCGCCCGCATCGGGGTCTTCAGATCCGACTCCTCGGTGGCGAACAGGCAGTTGCGCACCTGGCCGTCGGCGGTCAGCCTGACCCGGTCGCAGGCCCCGCAGAACGGCCGCGTCACCGAGCCGATCACCCCGACCCTGGCGGGGCCGCCGTCGACCAGGAACCGTTCGGCCGGGGCGCTTCCGCGCTCTTCGAGGTCGTCGGGCGTGAGGTCGAAGGAGCTCGACAGCAGGCGCAGGATCTCGTCGGCGGTCACCATGCCCTCGCGGCTCCAGCCGTGCTGGGCGTCGAGCGGCATCTGCTCGATGAAGCGCAGCTCGTACCCCTGATCGATGCACCAGCGCAGCAGCGCGGCGGCCTCGTGGTCGTTGACGCCGCGCATGAGGACGGCGTTGACCTTGACCGGCCGCAGGCCCGATCCGTCGGCGGCGGCGAGGCCGGCGATCACGTCGGCGTGCCGGTCGCGGTGGGCCAGGCGCTTGAACGTGGCCGGGTCGAGCGTGTCGAGGGAGACGTTGACCCGGTCGAGCCCGGCGGCGGCCAGCGACTCGGCGAGCCGGGCCAGGCCGATGCCGTTGGTGGTGAGCGAGACCTGCGGCCTGGGGGTCAGGGCGGTGGTGCGGCCGACGATGTCGACCAGTTCGCGGCGCAGGAGGGGCTCGCCGCCGGTGTAGCGCACCTCCGTGATGCCGAGCCGCTCGACGCCGATGGTCACCAGGCGGACGATCTCTTCGGCGGTGAGGAGCTGGGCGTTCGGGAGCCAGTCGAGCCCTTCCGGTGGCATGCAGTACGTACAGCGCAGATTGCACTTGTCCGTGAGGGACACCCGAAGATCCGTCGCCACCCGTCCGAACGAGTCTCGCAACATGGGGCGTCACCTCCTGTTCGTATCGCCAGAGGGCCAGCCTACGGCGCGCGGCGACCTGCCCTCAAAATCCGCCACTTCACCACATTCTTCCCTAGATCGATTCTTCCCTCACGCGGGAGGTGGCACGTGGCGGGGCGGTTTCACGTTGTGGAGGCGTACCAGGCGTCGCGGGCGTCCATCAGCTCGGCCAGGTGCCTGCGCGACCACTCGCAGCCGGCGTTCATCGGTTCGAGCAGGCTGCGGCCCAGGTCGGTGAGCTCGTAGACGACGCGGGGCGGGATCTCGTCGTACGCGGTGCGGGTGAGCAGGCCGTCGCGTTCCATGGCGCGCAGCGACTCCGTGAGGACCTTCGGGGTGATGGTGCGCAGGGGCACCTGGAGTTCGGTGAAGCGCCTCGGGCCCTGCTCCAGGCAGCGGATGATCTTCGCGGTCCACTTGTCGCCGACGCGGAACGGCCCCGCGGTCGGTGGGCAGCCGGTGAACATGTCCGGATCCAGAGGCTCTCGCATGGCGTCATCGTAGGTAACTATCGTTGCGGATAGCGACATCTCCCCCTTTACCGTCTGCGAAGGCGTCCGGGCGGTCCGGCCGCCGATCGGGAACGAGCAGAGCGGACGGAGCTGCGCGCATGAGCAGGATCGTGGTGTTCGGGGCCGGCGGGCGCGCCGGGGTGAAGGTGGTCGCGGAGGCGGCCGGGCGCGGGCACGAGGTGACCGCCGTGGTACGGAACCCGGCGGCCCACCCGGACCTGGACGGCGACCGGGGGTCCGGTGGTGGGCCGGTCAGGGTGGTGGCCGGGGACGTGACCGACGCCGGGAGTGTGGCGGAGGTCGCGGCGGGGCACGACGTGGGCGTTCAGGTGGCGGCGCGGCTGGACGTGCCGTCGGAGGAGTTCTACGGGGCGGCCTCGCGGGCCCTGGTGGACGGGCTGGCGCGGGCGGGGGTGACCCGGCTGGTGGCGCTGGGCATCGGCAGCGTGCTGGAGGTCGCGCCCGGGGTCAGGTTCATGGACACGCCCGGCTTCCCTGCCGAGGCCCGGACGTTCTCGCTGGGGCACGTCGCGCAGCTTGAGGTGCTGGAGGGGTCGGCGCTCGACTGGGTCGTGATCGCGCCGCCGCCGGTCTTCCTCGACGGCGAGGCGGCCAGGACCGGGCGGTACCGGTTCGGCGACGGGCGGGTGCCGGAGGTCGCGGAGGGCGAGCCGGTGTTCTCGTACGCGGATCTGGCGGTGGCGCTGGTGGACGAGGCCGACCGGCCGGAACACCACCGGGTCCAGGTCGCCGTCTCCTACTGAGACCCGCGCATCCGGTGGAGACGGCGAACGCCCGGCCGGGTGGGCCGGGCGTTCGGGTGTCGCGTGGGCTGCCGTGACTAGTGGCGGCGGCCGAAGACCTTCAGATAGTCCGTGCCCTCGGAGGGGGCGAGGTACTTGCTGCCCTCGAAGATCGCGCGCCACGTGCCCGACGAGCGGGCCCGTACCTTGATCCCGAAGTAGCCGCTGCCGCTGGTGCGGATCGTGTCCACGTGCTCCCAGCGGCCACTGCCGTTCGGCCGGAAGAGGACGACGATCCGCTTGTACGCCAGGCGGTGCCAGGTCTCCTGCTTCTTGCAGCGGTCGGCGTGGAGCACCGACACGAAGCCGCTGATGTAGTCCTCTTCGCACCGCACGGAGAGCTTGCCCGCGACGGTGATGGGACGGCCCCGCCACGCGGGCTCGGGGTTCACGTCGAGCGAGAGGCTGGTCTCGCCGCCCGCGACATCGGGGTCCAGGCGGCCAGGGTCGTCCGCGAACGCCGGCGAGGCGGCGGTGGCCACCATCGTCGCGCCCACGGCAGCTGCCGCCAGGCCGGCGGCTAGACGTCGCATCATCAAAATCGGAATTCCTTCCCCGTCTGAAAAATGCACCCCAAGCCGGGGCACATCAACGCCATTGACGCGTAAGGGTAAGGAAAAGTTGCGGTAAAGCTGATCACGATTCCGCAACGGCGAGTGCGGCGAGGTTTAGCCTGGCGACTGCTTTATGACCTATCGAGTTATTTGTCGGATTTTCGAGAGGTCGGCCGAGTAGTGCCCCGTTCCGGGGTAACGCACCCGCCATTCACCGGCCGTGCGGCCCTCGATCGTGCCGGCGAACGCGCCCGCCGCGTCCGTGGTCGTCTCCCCCACCGTCTCCCAGGGCGAGTTCGCGTCCGGACGCCACAGGAGCTCCAGCCGCTGCTTGGCGAACGGGCCGAAGTCGGTCAATCCGCGCGGGTCCACGCGGGTGAGCGAGCCGCGCAGGCGCACGCCGTTCGGGCGGGCCGACTTCTCCACCCGTACGGAGGACAGTTTGGCCTGCCGCCTGAGCTCGAACGTGGCGTACTCCGTGACGGTCGTCCCGTCCTTGCCCTTCGCGGTGGCGGTGATCGTCCAGGTGCCCGCCGGGTAGTAGCGGTTCAGCCTCTTGTCCGGCAGGAAGCGCCACGTCTGCCAGCCGTCCGCCATCCGGGCCGGCGGGGCCGTGATCCGCCGCCAGACGATCCTGGGCGGGAGCAGCGGGAACGTGTCCTCCACCGTGACGCCCACCTTGGCCCCAGTACCGGGCGCTGCGCCAGGCGCGGCACCGGGCGCCTGAACGCCGGCGACGGGACGGTCGTACACGGCGGGCTGGCCGTTGACGACGGGTGCCATGGGAACGGGACGCGGGCGCACCAGAACGGGCTGAGCGTCCTCCTTCGGGCTCGTGCCACCAGGAACGGCGGTCGAGGGAACGGAACCGGTCAGCGGAGCCGCGGGCGGCACCGGCCCCGGGGACACGACCGGGGACGGCCGGGCGGCGTGGACGGGCGTGAGCGCGGGATCCCGCGGCATCTTGCCCGGCGCCAGCACCGGTGCCTGGGCCGCGTCCCGGACAGGCGTCTGAGCGTGACCGCCGGCGGCCTCCTGAGCCGGCGCCTGGACCGATCCCTGGGCCGACCCCTGGGCCCCTTCCTGGGCCCCTTCCTGGACCGACTCGTGAGCGGGCCCTGGGGCCGCGTCCTGGTTCGGCCGCACGCCCGGCTCCTGAGCCGGAGGACGCACCTGCTCGTCGGCCGGGGGCCAGAGCTGGTCATGGGCCGGCGGGGCTGCGGGCGGGACTGCGGGCGGGCGGACGGGTGCGGGAGCCTGCGAGACGATCGGCGGCGTCACCGGGCGCGGCTGCGGCTCCCGTACGGGCGGAGCGCCGGGTTCCACCTTGACGGTGACGCCGTCCTTGCCCCGCGCTCCCTTGGCGATCACGTCGATCACGAGCCGGACGGACCCGTGCGCCCCCACGACGGGATCCGATGGACGCACGGTGATGGATCGGATGGCGGGCTCGGTCGCGGCGGAGGCAGCAGGCACGGGCACCGTGAGCGACCCCGCCGCGAGCGAGACGAGAAGAAGGCTTCTGGTCATGATCGAGACGGTAGGAACCGTCCGGTAATGACCAGGACCACAACACACGCCCCGAATGGCAAAACCCGTTCTAAGGCTTCTAGCCCGTATAGAGCCCTTCGATGATGTCGGCGTACTTCGCGTGGATGATCCGCCTCTTGAGCTTGAGGCTGGGGGTGAGCTCCGCGGTCTCGGCCGTCCACTCGACGCCGAGCAGCGCCCACTTCTTGACTTGCTGCACCCTGGCAAGCTTGGTGTTGGCCGCTTCCACGGCCGCCTCCACCTCCTTGAGCACGTCCGGGTGCTCGGCCAGTTCGGCGAGCGAGTCGTAGGTGATGCCGCGCGCCTGGGCCCAGCCGGGCGCCACTTCGGCGTCCAGGGTCAGCACGGCCACGGGGTAGGGCCGGTTGTCGCCGTAGGCGAGGGCCTGGCCGATGAGGCTGTGCTGTTTGAGGTGGTTCTCGATCTCGGCCGGGGAGATGTTCTCGCCGCCGGCGGTGATGATCAGCTCCTTCTTGCGGTCCACGACCCGGTAGAAGCCGTCGTCGTCGACCGTGCCGATGTCGCCGGTGTGCAGCCAGCCGTCCGCGTCGACCAGCTCGGCGGTGGCGTCGGTGCGGTTGAGGTAGCCGCGGGTGTTGAGCGGGCTGCGGGTGAGGATCTCGCCGTCCTCGGCGATGCGGACCTCGACGCCGGGCTCGGCCCTGCCGACGCTGCCGAGGCGGTAGCAGGCGGGACTGTTGCCGGTGAAGGCGCCGGTCGTCTCCGTCATGCCGTACACGTCGATGACCTTGAGCCCGAGGCCGGCGTAGAAGTGCTGCACCTCGGGCGCGAGCGGCGCGGCGCCGGTGGCGGTCCACTCGGCGCGGTCGAAGCCGATCATGCCGCGGATGACGGACAGGAGGGCGGCGTCGGCCTTGTCGTAGGCGGCCTGGATCTCGGGGGTGACGGTGTTGCCGTACTGGCCGGCCTCGACGTACGCGGCGCCGGCGGCCATGGCCTGGCGGACGGCGGCCTGCTGCTCCTCCGGCTGGGTGGCGAGCACGGCGAGCAGGCGGGCCATCATCTTCTCCCACACGCGCGGCACCCCGAAGAACATCATCGGCCTGACCTGCCCGAGCGTGCTGCCGAGGTTGGCCAGGTCGGTGCAGAAGTGCACGTGGGAGACCTTCACCAGGGGCAGGTAGAGGCTGAGGATGCGCTCGGCGATGTGGGCGTAGGTGAGGTAGGAGATCTGGGTGCCGCGCACGGGCAGCGAGGTGAGGCGGTCGGTGGCGGCGACCTCGTAGAAGATGTTGCGGTGGGTGAGCGGCACGCCCTTGGGGGTGCCGGTGGTTCCGGAGGTGTAGAGGACGGTGGCCACGTCGTCCTGGGTGACGGCGCGCCAGCGCGCCTCGACCGTGCCGGGGTCGGCGGCCAGCCGTTCGCGGCCGAGCGCTAAGAAGTCGGCCCAGGACATGAACCGGTCGCCCTCCGGCGCGTCCTCCACCACGATGATCTTGCGCAGGCCGTCCAGCCGGTCCAGCACCGGCTCCCAGCGGGCCAGGTCGGCGGGGCCGCCGAGGACGGCGTAACGGGCGCCCACGTCGCCGGCCACGAACTCGATCTGCTCGGAGGCGAACGTCGAGTAGACCGTGCAGCCGACGCCGCCCGCGTGCACCGCGCCGAGGTCGGCCAGGACGTGCTCGCTGCGGTTGACCATCATGAGGGCCACGGTTTCGCCGGGTTCCAGACCCAGTGCGGCGAACGCGGCCGCGATCTCCAGGACCCGCTCACGGGCCTGGCCGTAGGTCAGCGTGCGCCAGCCGTCGCCCTCGGGATCGGAATAGGCGGGCGCGTCATGGTGCTGCTCGGCCGCCTGTCTCAGTTGCTCGCAGACGGTACGGCCGGTGATCTGCCGCTCGATCTCGGCCCGGACTTCGAGGACTTCGGCCATGGACCCGCCTCCAGTCAGTATTCACTTGCATGAATTGGGATGCATCGCACCACACCCCTCGGGACACCGGCAAGACCTAAAGGAGAAAGATGTGTGTCCTCGTTCACCGTCCTTATTCACGTAGAGTGATCGCCCGAAAGCACGACGTGGTCATCGGGGGCGCGCACATGAGCGACGGCGGCGGCAGGACGTTCTTCGGTCACCCCTGGGGGCTGGCCACGCTGTTCTGCACCGAGATGTGGGAGCGGTTCTCGTGGTACGGCCTGCGCGCGATCCTGGCCACGTTCATGGCCGCCTCGCCGGCGCACCAGGGCCTGGGCCTGTCGCAGGAGACGTCGCAGGCGGTCGTCGGGGTCTACGGGGCGCTCATCTACCTGGTGGCGCTGCCGGGCGGCTGGATCGCCGACCGCGTGCTCGGGGCGCGCAGGTCGGTGTTCTGGGGCGGGCTCGTCATCATGTCGGGGCACATCAGCATGGCGGTGCCGGTGACCTCGCCGGTGTTCGTCTGGCTGGGGCTGCTGCTGATCATCACCGGCACCGGCCTGCTCAAGCCGAACATCTCCGTCATGGTCGGCCGCCTCTACCCCGAGGGGGACGACGGGCGCAGGGACGCCGGGTTCTCGCTGTTCTACCTCGGGATCAACCTGGGCGCCTTCTTCGCCCCCCTCGTGGTGGGCCGGCTGGCCGCCGACGACCGCTGGCACCTGGGGTTCGGCGCGGCGGCGGTGGGGATGGCGCTCGGCCTGATCCAGTACGTGTGGGGCGGGCGCCACCTGCGCGGCGTCGGCGAGCGGCCCGGAGTGCGCCTGTCCCCCTCGGAGCGGCGCCGTTTCGCCGTCATCGCGGGCCTCGGGACGGTGATCGCGCTCGTGGCGCTCGGGGCGTGGGCGGCCACCGGGACGCTCACGGTCGACCGGCTCACCGTGGTGATCACGGTGCTCATCCTCGTCGTGCCGGTCGCGTACTTCGCGTACATCATGCTGGGCAGCCACGACCTGACCGCGGACGAGCGGATCAGGATGAAGGCCTACATCTGGCTGTTCGTGGCCGCGGCGCTCTTCTGGATGATCTACGACTTGGCGCCGAGCAAGCTGCTCTTCTTCGCCGCCGACCACACCGACCTGTCGCTGTTCGGCGTGCCGATCCAGGCCGCCACGACGCAGTCGTTCAACCCGCTGTTCATCATGATCTTCGTGCCGGTGTTCGCGGCGCTGTGGGTGCGGCTGGGCACGCGGGTGAGCACGCCGCAGAAGTTCGGCTTCGCGCTGGTCATGGTGGGGCTGAGCTTCGTGGTCATGGCCGTGGCGGCGGCGCTGGCCGGGGCCGGGCGGGTGTCGGTGTGGTGGCTGGTGCTGGTCTACCTCGTCCAGGTGTTCGGCGAGCTGTCGCTGAGCCCGGTCGGGCTGTCGGTGACGGCGAAGCTCGCGCCCGAGGCGTTCAAGGGGCAGATGCTGGGCGTCTGGTTCATCGCGGTGTCGGTGGGCGACGCGGTCGGCGGGCAGACGGGGCGGCTCGGCCGGGTGCTGTCCGAGCCGGCGTACTACCTGGTGCTGGCGGCGATGGCGGTCGTGGCCGGGATGGCGCTGTTCCTGTTCACCCGGAGGCTGCGGGCGATGATGGCCGAGCACCATGAGCCCGGTATGCGATAGACATTCGTTCCGTGTCCGAAATTCTCGATCTCATGGGCATCTTCGTCTTCGCCCTGTCCGGGGCCCTCATGGGCGTGCGCAAGCGGCTCGACGTGGTCGGGATGGGGGTGCTGGCCGAGATGACCGCGCTGGGGGGCGGGGTCGTGCGCGACCTCATTCTCAACGTGCGGCCCATCGCCTTCCAGAGCCTCGGTTACGTGCTGGTGCCGGTGGTCGCGACGGTGATCGTCTTCTTCTGGCATCCGCACGTGGCCCGGGTGATGCCGGCCATCCTGGTGCTGGACGCGGCCGGGCTCGGCCTGTTCTGCGCGGTCGGCACGGAGAAGGCCCTGGAGTACGGGCTCAACCCGCTGCACGCGGCGCTCCTCGGGGTCGCGACGGCGGTGGGCGGGGGCATGCTGCGCGACGTCCTGGCCGGCGAGATCCCCACGCTCCTGTACGACCGGCAGCTGTACGCGGTGCCGGCCATGCTCGGCTCGGCGGGGATGGCCGGCCTGTACGGTTTCGGGCTGCACGGCTGGCCCGCGACCCTGGCCGCCGCCGTCCTCGCCTTCGGCCTGCGCATCGCCGCCATGCGCCGCAACTGGCGCGCCCCGCTGGCCCGGGGCCTCGGAGAGTGAGAACGGAGAATGAGAACGGAGAATCGCATGAAGGCAGATGACGACGCACGCGAGAGGCCCGTCGCCCGCCCCACGGTCGCGGAGGTCGTCGACCGAGCACTGCGGCGTCCCCGGGAGAACGGCCCGACCAACGACGACATCCTCTCGGCCATCCACGAGAGCCGCGGCGAATAGGCGATCGTAATCGGCGCCTCCGCTCACACCATCGTGACCAGGGGGTCCGGGGGGCGGGGTGGGCCGAGGGGGCCGTGGTCGCGGGCGGCGCGGAGGCGGAGGACGGCGTCCGCCAGGAAGGCGGGTGGCTGGGTGAAGGGGAGGCGGAGGTGGCCCTCCAGCGTGCCCTCCAGGCCGAACCAGGGGCCGGGCGCCAGACGCAGGCCGTGATGGGCGGCCGCCTCGGCCAGGGCGGTCGAGCCGCCGCCGTTCAGGCGGACCCAGAGCGTCCCGCCGCCGCGCGGCAGCTCGTACGTCCACTCCGGCAGGTGCTCGCGCAGCCCCGACACCAGCGCGTCGCGTGAGGCGCGCAGCGTGCGGCGGCGCTCGGCGCGGGTCTCCTCCATGAGGCCGAACAGGCGCGCCACGACGAGCTGCTCCAGCACCGGGCTGGCGATGTCCACCGTCGAGCGGAACATGGCCAGGCGGCGGGCCAGCGCGGCCGTGGTGCGGATCCAGCCGATGCGCAGCCCGCCCCACCACAGTTTGGAGGCCGACCCGATGCTGATCACCCGGCTGTCGGTGTCGAAGGCGGCCATGGGCGAGGTTCTGGGCACCTCGTCCAGGGCGAGCTCGGCCCAGGTCTCGTCCACGAGCAGGACCGTGCCGGAACGCCGGGCGGCGCCGGCGACGGCGGCGCGGACGGGGTCCTCCATGAGGGCGCCGGTCGGGTTGTGGAAGTCGGGCATGAGGTAGGCCAGCCGCGCCCCCGACTGTCGCATGGCGCCGCACAGCAGGTCCTGCGGCCAGCCCTCGTGGGAGATCCCGACCGGGACGATGCGGGCGCCGCGCCGGCGGGCCGCGTCCACGGCGTGCGGGTACGTGGGCGACTCCACCAGCACGGGGTCACCGGGGCCGACCAGCAGGCCCATGACGAGCTGGATGGCGTGCTGGGAGCCGGTGGTGACGACGATCTGCTCCGGCCGGGTGGCCACGCCCCTGGCGGTGTAGCGGGCGGCGATGCGCTCTCTGAGCACGGGCAGGCCCATGGGGTCGTAGCCGTTGCCCATGCCGTAGCGGGGCAGGTCCTCGACCGCGCCCGCCATGGCGCCGGCCAGGGCCGTGGGGGCGGGAGGGGCGGCGGTGTGGAGCTGGAGCAGGCCGTCGCCGCCGGTGCTGAGCCACGGGTTGTCGCGGGTGGTGGCCGGGTCGGGCAGGGCGGTCCAGCTGCCCGAGCCCTGGCGGCTCTCCAGGTAGCCGTCCGCGCGCAGCAGGTCGTAGGCGGAGGTCACGGTGGTGCGGCTGACCTTGAGCGTCTCGGCGAGGTGGCGTTCCGCGGGCATGCGCACGCGTACGGGGATCTGGCCGTCCATGATCAGGCCGCGGACGGAGTCGGCGAGGGCGCGGTAGTAGGGGCGCGCGGCCGGATCGGCGGTGACCAGCCGGGCCACCTGCGGCGCGGACAAGTGCCTCATAAGGCCACTTTTCGCGATTGGCTCTGTTTTGGCAAGCCGGAGGGCGCCACTCTGGGTCCATCATGAGCGAAGCAACCGTCCCCGTACCGAGTTCCCTGCCCGTCCGTCTCGTCCGCCTCTACGGCGGCCTGGCCCTGTACGGCCTGGCCACCGCGCTGCTGCTGGAGTCGGGGCTGGGGAACAATCCGTGGGGCGTCTTCCACCAGGGCCTGAGCCTGCTGACCGGCATGTCGCTCGGAACGGCCATCATCGTGGTGGGCGCCCTGGTCATGCTGCTGTGGATCCCGCTCAGGCAGAAGCCGGGCTTCGGCACCGTCAGCAACGTGATCTTCATCGGTCTCTTCGCGGACGCCTCCATGTACGTCCTGCCCGCCCCCGGGCACCTGGTGATCCAGGCGTTCTACCTGACCGTGGGGGTCGTCGCGCTCGCGCTGGCCACCGTCCTCTACATCGGGGCCGGGCTCGGCCCCGGCCCCCGCGACGGCATCATGACGGGGCTGATGCGGCTGGGCCTGTCGGTACGGACCTCGCGCCTGCTCATCGAGGTCACCGTGCTGATCGCCGGCTGGCTGCTCGGGGGCACGGCCGGCATTGGAACGCTGGTGTTCGCGCTGGCCATCGGGCCGTTGACGCAGCTGTTCACCCGCTGGTTCCCTCTGACGTGATCCCGTGGCCGGGCCGGACTTGACGCGACAGGACCGGCCTGGCCCCGGGATCACCCCGGCACGAGTAGCTTCTAAGCATGCGGATCGAGGATTACGCCCTGATCGGAGACATGCAGTCGGCCGCGCTCGTGGGGAGAGACGGTTCGATCGACTGGCTCTGCCTGCCCAGGTTCGACTCCCCCTCATGTTTCGCGGCGCTGCTGGGCAGCGAACGCAACGGGCACTGGTGGCTCGGGCCCACCGGCAGGAAGCCGGCCACCAGACGCCGCTACCGTCCTGACACTCTCATCCTGGAGAGCGAGTGGGACACCCCCACGGGCACGGTCCGCGTGATCGACTTCATGCCGCCGCGCGACCGCAACCCCGACGTGGTGCGCATCGTCGAGGGCGTCTCCGGCACCGTGGAGGTCTCCACGCAGCTGCGGGTGCGCTTCGACTACGGCCGGATCGTGCCGTGGGTGCGCCGCACGGACGGGCATCTGCAGGCGATCGGCGGGCCCGACTCGGTGTGGCTGCACTCCCCCGTGCCGCTCAAGGGCGGCGACTACGCCCACCGGGCCACGTTCACCGTCAAGGAGGGCGAGCGGCTGCCGTTCGTGTTCACCTGGCACCCCTCGCACGAGCAGATGCCGCCGCAGATCCACTGCGAGGACCAGCTGGCCGACACGGAGGCCTACTGGACGGACTGGGTCTCCAAATGCACCTACCAGGGGCCGCACCGCGAGGCCGTGGTCCGGTCGCTGATCACGCTGAAGGGGCTGACGTACGCCCCGACGGGCGCCATCGTGGCCGCGCCGACCACGTCCCTGCCCGAAGACATCGGCGGCGTGCGCAACTGGGACTACCGCTTCTGCTGGCTGCGTGACGCGACGCTGACGCTGGACGCGCTGATCAGCTCCGGCTACCTGGAGGAGGCGGCCGACTGGCGGGCGTGGCTGCTGCGCGCCATCGCCGGCCGGCCGCAGGACCTGCAGATCATGTACGGCGTCGCCGGCGAACGCCGCCTGCCCGAGCTGCGCCTCGACTGGCTCGACGGCTACGAGGACTCGCGCCCGGTGCGCATCGGCAACGAGGCGGTCAGGCAGCTGCAGCTCGACGTCTACGGCGAGGTGATGAACTGCCTCTACGTCTCGCGCAAGAGCGGCCTGTCGCCCGACGAGCGGGGCTGGACCATCCAGCGCCAGCTGCTCGACTACGTGGAGGACCACTGGCGGGAGCCGGACGAGGGCCTGTGGGAGGTGCGCGGCCCGAGGCGCCACTTCGTGCACTCGAAGGTGATGTGCTGGGCGGCGCTCGACCGGGCCGTCAAGTACGTCGAGAACTTCGGTCGCAGCGGCCCGGTCGACAAGTGGCGCGCGCTGCGTGACGTCATCCACGCGGAGATCTGCGACAAGGGCTTCGACCGGGAGCGCAACACCTTCACGCAGTCGTACGGCTCCTCCGAGCTGGACGCGGCGCTGCTGATGATCCCCATGGTCGGCTTCCTGCCCGCCGACGACCCCCGCGTCGTGGGCACGGTGGCGGCGATCGAGAAGGAGCTGATGTCCGAAGGGTTCGTGCTGCGTTATCCGCTCGCCGAGGACAACAACGTCGACGGCCTGTCGGGCGGCGAGGGCGCGTTCCTGGCGTGCAGCTTCTGGCTGGTGGAGGTGATGGCGATGCAGGGGCGCAAGCAGGAGGCCGAGGAGCTGTTCGAGCGGCTGCTGGCGCTGCGCAACGACGTCGGGCTGCTGGCCGAGGAGTACGACACGCGCTACGACCGCCTGGTCGGCAACTTCCCGCAGGCGTTCAGCCACGTCCCCCTGGTGCACGCCGCCCGCGCGCTGTCGTCCTGAGGCGCCGTCGTTCTGAAGCGCCGTCGTTCTGAAGCGCCGTCGTTCTGAAGCGCCGTCGTTCTGAAGCGCCGTCGTTCTGAAGCGCTGCCCGCGCTGGGGAACTTTCCGCGTCGGCCTGCTTTCCCTCGCCAGCCTGCTTAAAACGTGTCAAAGCCCGAGCATTGCCCGCTTCCCGAGACCTTGACGAGCCCCACGGGAGCAAATTACGGTCCGGGCAAACGGCGGAACGTAAAACGTTTTTTACGTGAAGGGCACAGACATGAAAGCAGGAGCTGTCAGGTGAGCGAGCCGGCGCCGGTCCTGGCGCTGGTCGAGGTGAGCAAGGCGTTCGGCGCGGTGCGGGCGCTCGCGGGCGTGAGCCTGGAGCTGCGCGCGGGCGAGGTGCACGCCCTGGCGGGCGAGAACGGGGCGGGCAAGTCCACCCTGGTCAAGACGTTCGCGGGCGTGCACAGGCCGGACTCGGGGCGGATCCTGCTCGACGGCGAGCCGGTCGTCTTCCACGGGCCGGCCGACGCCCAGCACGCCGGCATCGCGGTCATCTACCAGGAGCCGACGCTCTTCCCCGACCTGTCGGTGGCGGAGAACATCTTCATGGGCCGGCAGCCGCGCGCCGCGCTCGGCCGGATCGATCGCAGGACGATGCACGCGCGGGCCGCCGAGCTGTTCGCCCGGCTGGGCGTCACCCTCGACCCGCGCCGGCCCGCCCGCGGCCTGTCCATCGCCGACCAGCAGGTGGTGGAGATCGCCAAGGCCATCTCGCGGGACGCGAAGGTGCTGATCATGGACGAGCCGACCGCCGCGCTCACCGCGCAGGAGACCGCGCGGCTGTTCTCGGTGGTCAGGGCACTGCGGGAGCACGGCTGCGCGCTGCTGTTCATCTCGCACCGGCTGGAGGAGATCTTCGAGCTGTGCCAGCGGGTCACGACGCTGCGCGACGGGCGGCTGGTGGCCAGTGAGCCGGTCGCCGGACTGACGGCGGACGACCTGGTCAACCGGATGGTCGGCCGCGAGCTCGACCTCTACCCCAAGCAGGACGTCGCCCCCGGCGAGGTGGTGCTGAAGGTGTCGCGGCTGACCCGCGAGGGCGCGTTCGCCGACGTGTCCTTCGAGGTGCGGCGCGGCGAGATCGTCGCGCTGGCCGGGCTGGTCGGCGCGGGCCGCACCGAGGTGGCGCGGGCGATCTTCGGGATCGACCGGCCGGACGCGGGCGAGGTCGTGGTGGACGGGCGGCGGCTGCGGCCCGGCAGCCCCATCGCGGCGATGGCCGCCGGGCTCGCCCTCGTGCCCGAGGACCGCCGCCAGCAGGGCCTGATCATGGAGATGTCCATCGAGCGGAACCTGGGGCTGACCCGCCTGCGCGCGCTGCGCCGGGGCCCGTTCGTCTCGCGGGCGCTCGAACGCGCGCACGCCCGCGACTGGGCGGTGCGCTTCCAGCTCAAGTACGGCAGGACCGACGACGCGGCCGGCGTGCTGTCGGGCGGCAACCAGCAGAAGCTGGTGCTGGCCAAGTGGCTGTCCACCGAGCCGGCCGTGCTGATCGTGGACGAGCCGACCCGGGGCATCGACGTCGGCACCAAGGCCGAGGTGCACCGGCTGCTGTCGGAGCTGGCCGCACAGGGGCTGGCCGTGCTCATGATCTCCTCCGACCTGCCCGAAGTGCTGGCCATGGCCGACCGGATCCTCGTCATGCACGAGGGCAGGCTGGCCGCCGAGCTGCCCGGGGGCGAGGCCACCGAGGAGTCGGTCATGACCGCCGCCACCGGGCGGCGCGGAAAGGACGCCGCATGACCCCGCCCGCCGGCGCGTCAACCGAGGACGCCGCACCATCCGAGGAGCGCGCATGACGGCGCTCACCACCGCGCCGTCCGCGCGGACCAAGGCGGGACGCGAGCGGAGCCTGCTCGACCTGGTGCTCCGGGCCAGGGAGCTGAGCATCCTCGGCGTCCTCGTCGTGCTGGTGGCCGTCACCACCGCCGTCAACCCGGCGTTCCTGTCCGTCCAGGGCGTCGAGGACATCTTCCTCAACGCCTCGATCCTGGCGCTGCTGGCCATCGGGCAGACGCTCGTGGTCATCACCCGCAACATCGACCTGTCGGTCGGCTCGGTCGTCGGGCTGGTCGCGTTCGTCACCGGCGACCTCGTCTCGGCGCAGGGCGGCAGCATGACGCTCGCGATCCTGGCCGGGCTGGCCATCGGCGTGGCGTGCGGGCTGGTCAACGGCCTGCTGGTCAGCCTGTGCGGAGTGCCGGCGCTGGTCGTCACCCTGGGCACGCTCTACGTGATCCAGGGCATCGACCACTTCGTCGCCCACGGCAGGCAGATCAACGCCGCCGACGTGCCCCAGGGGCTGCTGGACCTCGGCAGCGGGAACGTGCTCGGCGTGCCGTACCTGCCGATGATCGCGGTGCTGGTGATGCTGGCCGTCGGCTACTACCTGCGCTCCTATCCCTCGGGCCGGGAGTTCTACGCGATCGGCTCAAGCCCCGAGGCCGCCCGGCTGGCGGGGGTGCCGATCCGGCGCAGGGTGCTGACCGCGTACGTGGTGAGCGGGCTGCTCGCCGGCGTCGGCGGGGTGCTCTGGCTGGCCAGGTTCGGGACCGTGATCGCCGACAACGCCCACGGCTGGGAGCTGAAGGTGGTCAGCGCCGTCGTCGTCGGCGGCGTGGCCATCGTGGGCGGCGTCGGCACCGTGTACGGCGCCGCGCTCGGCGCGCTGCTGCTCACCACGATCGGCAGCGTGCTGGTCGTGCTGAAGGTCAACTCGTTCTGGCAGGACGCGCTGATCGGCGCCCTGCTGTTGCTGGCCATCAGCGTGGACCGGCTGCTCGCGCTGCGGATGACCAGGATCCTGCGCAGGAGGAACGCCCGCCATGCCACGTGAAACCCGGGATCTGGGCCGGTTCGTCCGGTGGGACGTCGTCGTCACCGCCCTGCTCGTCGTGGTCTTCTTCGGCGGCCTCGGCGCGGACGCGAACTTCGGCAACGCCGACAACCTGTCGTTCGCGCTGAACGACCTGAGCGAGATCGCCCTGATCGCGCTGCCGATGACGCTGCTGGTGGTGTGCGGGCAGGTCGACCTGTCGGTCGCCTCGGTGCTCGGGCTGGCCAGCGCCATGACGGGCTACCTGTGGGACGCCGGGATGCCGTTCGAGACGATCGTGCCGCTGGTGCTGGTCACCGGCGTGGCGTGCGGGCTGGTGAACGGGCTGCTGGTGACCCGGCTGGGACTGCCGTCGCTGGCCGTCACCATCGGCACGCTGACGCTCTATCGCGGGCTGGCGTACGTGGTGCTCGGCACCGGCGCGGTCTCGCAGTTCCCGCCGTCGTACTCGGCCTTCGCCGGAAACGTGCCGGGCACGCCGATCCCGTACCCGGTGGCGCTGTTCGCGGTGCTGGCGGTGGTGACGGGGCTGGCACTGCACGCGACCGGGTTCGGGCGTTCGCTGTTCGCCATCGGCAGCTCCGAGGACACGGCGTTCTTCGCCGGCATCCGGGTCAAGCGGATCAAGCTGCTGCTGTTCACGCTGTCCGGGGTGGTGGCGGCGTTCGCCGGGATCGTGTTCACGCTGCGCTACGGCAGCGCCCGCGCCGACAACGGCGCCGGTCTGGAACTGACGGTCATCGCCGCCGTGCTGCTCGGCGGCGTGGACTTCGACGGCGGCAAGGGCACGCTCGGCGGGGTGATCGCCGGAGTGCTGCTCATCGGGGTGCTGCGCAACCTGCTCATGCTCAACGACGTCACCACCGAGATCCAGGCCGTCGTCACGGGCCTGCTGCTGATCGTCTCGGTGCTCACCCCCCGGCTGATCTCGATCGTCCGCCGGGCCCGCGCGCGACCGGCCAGGTCGGCCGCCTGATCCCTTGTGCTTTCCCGTCCCCCGCCACTCCCCCGGAAAGGTTCGCCACCAGTGAGCAGAAGATCACGATTCGCCCGCGCCTGGCTCACGGCCACGGCCGGCGCGCTCGCTCTCAGCCTGACCGCCTGCGGCGGCACCACGAAGGAGTCGGTGGCCAGCCAGGCACCCGCCGCCTCCGCCTCCGCGTCCGCCCCGGCCTCCGCGAACCCGGGCGCGCCGCTCAAGGAGGGACTCAAGCTGGCCTTCCTGCCCAAGCAGATCAACAACCCGTACGAGACCATCGTCGACGACGCCGGCATCGAGGCGGCCAAGGAGTTCAAGGGCGAGGCCAAGGAGGTCGGCCCGTCCGACGCGTCGGCCTCCTCGCAGGTCTCCTACATCAACACCCTCGCCCAGCAGAGCCAGGACGCCATCCTCATCGCGGCCAACGACCCCAACGCCGTGTGCGGCCCGCTCCAGCAGGCCCGCCAGAAGGGCATCAAGATCGTCGCGTACGACTCCGACACGAGCAAGGAGTGCCGCGACATCTTCATCAACCAGGCCAGTTCGGAGGACGTGGGCCGCAGCCAGGTGCAGCTGCTGTCGGAGCTGATCGGCGGCGAGGGCGAGATCGCGATCCTGTCGGCGACCGCCAACGCCACGAACCAGAACACCTGGATCGAGTTCATGCAGGACGAGCTGAAGAAGCCCGAGTACGCCAAGATGAAGCTGGTCAAGATCGCCTATGGTGACGACGACGACCAGAAGTCCTTCCAGCAGACGCAGGGCCTGCTCGCGGCCTACCCCGACCTGAAGGGCATCATCTCGCCCACCACCGTCGGCGTCTCGGCCGCCGCCCGCTACATCTCCAGCTCCAAGTACAAGGGCAAGGTCACGCTGACCGGTCTCGGCACCCCGAACCAGATGCGCAAGTTCGTCAAGGACGGCACCGTGGCGAAGTTCGCGCTGTGGAACCCGAAGGACCTGGGCTACCTGGCCGCGTACGCCGCCGCCGCGCTGGCCTCCGGGCAGATCACCGGCGCCGAGGGCGAGAAGTTCACGGCCGGGAAGCTGGGTGAGCGGACGGTCGGGGCCGACGGGGAGATCATCCTGGGCCCGCCGTTCACGTTCGACAAGTCCAACATCGACGAGTACGACTTCTGACGAGCCCAGGCCGTTGACGCTGGGGGCCGCCCCTCTCCTTGGCGGGGCGGCCCGGGGGCGGTGTCAGGGGCCGGTCAGGCGGCGTTCGCCGGCCGTGGTGAGCACGAACACCTGCCAGCTGTAGTAGGCGTAGTAGGCGCGCGGGTCGCGCTTGATCTGGCGGGAGTGCGCGAGGATCGCGTTCACGTACGCGCGCGACGGGTTGTAGGCGTGCAGGGCCCGGCGGTAGTCGCGCGGGGCGCCGGTGGCCTTGAGGTAGTTGGCCGCCCCCATGACGGCGTCGCGCGGGTTCTGGACGTTTCCGCCGAGCCCGTACGCCTTCCAGGTCGCGGGCATGAACTGCATCGGCCCCTGCGCGCCCACGTAGCTGTCGGACCTGACCCGGCCGAACTTCGTCTCCGCGAACATGACCGCCGCCAGCACCTCCCACTCCACCCCGAACCGGCGCTCGGCCTTCTTGAAGTAGCCGAGCAGCTCGCCGGCGGGGCGGGCCTTCTGCGTCTTGAAGACGGCGGAGGGCTTGATGGGCCGGGCCAGGGCGAGCAGCTCGCGGATCGCGGCGGTGTTGTCCTTGGCCTGGGAGGCCAGGGCGGCGGGCAGGCGGGCGAAGGCGCGGGCGGCGAGGTCGGGGTGGCGGGCGGCGTAGCGGTAGACGCGCTGCTGGTAGAGGGCGAGCAGCTCGACGTCGCGCGGCGGGCCGCCCTTGGCCGTGCGGCCGCTCTTCGTCCAGGCGTCGATGGCGTCGTTCAGCTTGGCGGTGGTCTCCTTCAGCGCGGTGGCCAGGGCCCCGGCGCTCGTGGGGATCTTCGCGCCGGGCGCCGGCAGGTCGTCGGCCTGTGCCGAGGTCGCGCCTGAGGTCGCGTCCGAGGTCGTGTCTCTTGAGGTCGCGTCGCCCGCGGCGCCCCCGGACGAGCCGGTGGGGGACGTCGCGGGCGGGCGTTCCGCCGGGGCGCTCGCGGCGGGCGTCCCGCAGGCCGCCGTGGCGATGAGCACGGCGAGCGGTGCGGCGACCGTGGCGAGCTGTGCCGGGCCGCGGCGGCGGGGTCGCGGTTGCTTCGGGGGTGCCTCCATGGACAGGCAACCTACCGGGTACGGCGCCGCGTCCCGCACTTCCGCGGGCCGACGTGTCGCGGGCGGCGCGGCCGGGCCCGCCGGGCCGGGGCGCGAAACGGCACGTCGTCCCTCCGGCAGGTGCACTTTTTGAGAAACTGTCCGGAGTTGCGGTGAACGGTGCCCATGCGCGTTGCTCGTATGAGTCCGTCCTGGTTCGGGACATTCGCGGAAATTCGGGGGAAAGAGGAGACGCATGACGGGAACGCGCCCGCTCCGGCCGTCGGACCCCGAGCGGGTCGGCGCCTACCGCCTCGTCGGCGTGCTCGGCTCTGGCGGGCAGGGCGTCGTCTACCGGGGCGTGTCCGAGTCCGGGCGTGAGGTCGCGGTCAAGCTGCTGCACAGCCATCTGGCCCAGGACGCCACCATGGCGCGCGGGTTCCTGCGCGAGGTGGAGGCGGCGCGGCGGGTGGCCGCGTTCTGCACGGCGGCCGTGCTGGACGTGGGGATGCTGGACGAGCGGCCGTACATCGTCAGCGAGTACGTCCCCGGCGAGACGCTGCAGACGCTCGTCCGCACCTCCGGGCCGCGTTCGGGCGGGGCGCTGGACCGGCTGGCGATCTCGACCCTGACGGCGCTGGCCGCGATCCACCAGGCCGGGATCGTGCACCGCGACTTCAAGCCGGCCAACGTCCTGATGGGGCCCGACGGGCCGATCGTCATCGACTTCGGCATCGCCAAGGCCCTCGACGCCACGACCCGCACGTCGGGGGTGCTGGGAACGCCCGCGTACATGTCGCCCGAGCAGTTCCGGGGCGAGCGGGTGGGGCCCGCCTCGGACCTGTTCAGCTGGGCGAGCTCGATGGTGTACGCGGCCACGGGGCGCGCGGCGTTCGCCGGGGACACGATGGTCGTCGTCATGAACGCGATCCTGAACGAGCCTCCGGACCTGCGGGGGGTGCCGGAGCGGCTGGCGGGCCTGGTGGAGTCCTGCCTGGCCAAGGACCCCGCCGCCCGCCCCGCCCTCACGGACGTGCTGCGAAATTTGATCCGCCAGTCCGGCCCCACCACCCCCGGCAACGGCATCCCGCCGGTGGACGGCATCCCCTCGACCGGCGCCCCCACCTTCAACACCGAACCAGGCACCCCCGGCACACCGGTCAACAGCGACACACCCCACGCAACCGGGCTCGCGACCCACGGCGCGTCGGACGCCACCGACGGACCGGATGACGGTGGCGGGCTTGCCGTGAGCGACGGGCAGGGCGTCTCCCGGAGCCCGGAAGTCGGCGGCGCGCCCGGAGCCGGTGGCGGGCCGGGTGACGCTCGCGGGCCCGGAGTCGGTGGCGGTGTGGGGCGTGACGAGGGGCCGGGTGGGCGGACGGTCAGTCGGAGGGTGTTGATCGGTGGGGGTGCCGCTGCTGTGGCGCTTGGGGTGTCGGCGTTCGCTGTGCTGCGGGCTGGGAGTGGGCGGCAACAGCCCGTCGGTGGTGGGCGGACGCCTGTTGGTGCCTCACCTGCTCATGGGTCGCCCAGCCCCAGTGAGGGCGGGCCCGTGTCCCCGAGCGGTGGCGCGTCCCCGACCGGGGAGGTCACTGCGGCGGGTGACGCTACTCCCACTGCCGGGGCCAGTCAGGCCGTGACCGCCGAGCCGTTCGGGACGCCGGTCACCGACCTGACCCCGCTGCCGGGGCGCGGCGTGGGTGGGTCGGCCGCGCTGGCCGCCGCCGAGGGAGTCGTGGTGTGCGGCACCGACAAAGGGCTCGTCTTCGGATGGACCCCGGGCACGACTCCCGTGCGGCTCGGTGACGGTGGCGGGCCGGTGGCGGCGGTGGACGTGGGGAGTCTGAAGGGCCGGACGGTCGCGGCGTCGGGGCACGACGACGGCAGGATGCGGCTGTGGGGCCTGGCGGGCGAGAGCCTGGCGAGCCACCGGGTGAGCGACCCGATCATCGGCGTCACGGTGGCAGGCAGGGCGTACGCGGTGTCGCAGAAGTACGACGGCATGAAGGACCTGTACAGCGTCGTGCGCCTCTGGGACGTCTCCACGGGCAAGCGGATCGGCGCGCCGATCACCGCGCACTTCCAGGGCATCCGCGGGATGGCGTTCGGGCGCGCGGGCAAGGACGACGTGCTCGTCACGGGCGACGGCGGCGAGCGGATCCGGGTGTGGCGCCTGTCCTCCGCGACGATGCTGCGTACGTTCACCACCGGCGAGATCGGCGGCGTCGAGCACCTGGCCTGCGGCGAGCTGAACGGCAGGCCGATCCTCGTGTCCACCCACCTGGACGCCACCCTGCGCGTGTACGACCTGACCACCGGCAAGCGCAGGAAGCGGTGGTCGTTCAGCCGCCAGAGCCCCGATGACCGGTTCGCCACCGCCCTGGCCATCGGACTGGCCGGCAAGGTGCCGGTCGCGGCCGTGGCGCACGCACCGGCGGGTGGCGAGAGCTTCGTCCGCGTGTGGGACCTGCGCGACGGTGACGTCATCGGCGTGCTGGGCGCGGGCGAGGGCGGCGCGATCCGCCGGCTGGCCGTGACGGAGCAGGACGGCAGGCCGGTCATCGCCGGGGCCGACGAGGACGGCTCCTTACGGTTGTGGAGCCTGGGCCGGCCCTGAGGCGTCGTCACGGCTCCCGTCGTCATGGGTCTTGTCGTCCTGGGTCCCGTCGTCACGGCTCCCCTTGTCACGGGTCCCGTTGTCACGGCCCGCGTCCTCACGCCTCGCGTTCTCGCTGCTCGCGTCGTCGCGGATGGCGCCGTCGCGGATGGCGTCCACGCGGTTCATGACCGGGGTGGCGGTGAGGCCGTGCAGCACGACCGAGACCATGACGGTGAACCCGGTCACCGCCCACAGCTCCTCGGCCGGCACCCCGAAGTCGGCCTGCCCCAGCGCGTACGCGAGATAGAACAGCGACCCGATCCCCCGGATGCCGAAGAACGAGATCACCAGCCGCTCCCTCGGCCCCGCCCGCCCGCGCCACTGGACCAGCCATCCGGTCAGCGGCCGGATCACCAGCAGCAGCAGGAGCCCGACGGCGGCGCCGCGCCAGGTGAGCGCGGCCAGGCCGCCGGTGGCGACGAAGCCGCCGAGCAGGAGCAGCAGCCAGGCGGTGAGCAGCCGTTCGATCTGCTCGACGAAGCCGTGCAGCACGTTGTTGTAGCCGTGCCCGTGCTCGGCGCCCCTGATGGCGCACGCGGTGACGAAGACGGCGACGAAGCCGTACCCGTGGGCGAGCTCCGTCACCCCGTACGCGAGGAGCGTGGCGGCCAGTGCGACGAAGCCGTCCCGCCGCTCCGACAGCCGCAGCCGTTCGGAGCTCGCGCGGAAGAACAGCCGCCCGAGCAGGCGGCCGATCAGCAGCCCGAGGACGAGTCCCGCGGCGGTCCGGTACAGGACGTCCAGCAGGGCCCACTCCCCCAGCCGGCCCGCTCCCGCCGCGCCGGCGACCGCGATGGCGGCGTACACGATGGGGAAGGCGAAGCCGTCGTTGAGCCCGGCCTCGGAGGTGAGGGCGAAGCGGACCTCGTCGTCGGCGTTCTCGGCGTCCACGGGCTCGCCCACGTGCACGTCCGAGGCGAGCACCGGGTCCGTCGGGGCCAGCACGGCCCCGAGCAGGAGCGCGGCGGCGATCGGCCAGCCGGGCAGGGCCATGGCCGCGACCGCCACGCCGGCCACGGTCAGCGGCATGGCCAGGCCGAGCAGCCGCCACGTAGTGGACCAGCGGCGCGGTCCCGCGCGGCGATTGATGGCCAGGCCCGCGCCCATGAGGGAGATGACGACGCACAGCTCGGTGATGTGCTCCAGCGCGGTGCGGTGGGCGATCGGGTCGGGGTCGGGCAGGCCGATGGGCAGCGCGAACAGCGCCAGGCCGGCCAGGAGGTACACCAGGGGCAGCGACAGGGGGCGGCGGGCGAGCACCTCGGGCAGGATCGCGGCGAGCAGGGCCGCGGCGCCGCCGAGGGCCAGGAGGAGGTCGAGGGTGGACATCACCGCTCACCCTGCCCACAAGATCATAGATCATCCTTCCACTTCGCCTCGCGGCTACGCCTCCCTGGCCGCCCATTCGGGGCCCATGCGGTGGAGGAAGGGGCTCCGGTCGCGCGGGAGGGGTCCACAAGCGCTGGGGCCGGACGATCGCGGTGGCGGGCGGGTGAGGGCAGCCGACGATCTTGCCGGCGACGGTCAGCCGGCGGTCTGCCGGCGATCTCGCCGGGGGCCGTCAGCCGGCGGTCTGCCGTTCGACGGTCAGCCGGCGATCTGGCGGTCGATGGTGGACGGGGCCAGGACGTGCTCGGCGACCATGACGGCCGCGCCGACGATCCCCGCCCGGTCGCCCAGTTCGCTGGCCCTGATCGCGAGATGCTGCGTGGCCAGCGGCAGCGACCGGCTGTAGATCGTCTCCCGTACGCCCGCCAGCACCTGCTCCCCCGCCTCGGCCACGTCGCCGCCGAGCACGATGACGGAGGGGTTGAAGAAGTTCACGATCGAGGCCATCACCGCGCCGACCTCGCGCCCGGCCTGACGGACCAGCCGGGTGGCCGTGAGGTCGCCCGCGCGCATCAGCGCCACCACGTCCCTGCTGCCTGCCGCCTCGATGCCCGCCGCGCGCAGCGCCGCCGCCATGGACGCGCCGCTCGCCACCGCCTCAAGGCAGCCGGCGTTGCCGCACCTGCACGGGGCCCGTGAGCCGGCGACGCGGATGTGGCCGACGTCGCCCGCCGCGCCCTGCGCGCCCCGGTGCAGCCGGCCGCCGGAGACGATCCCCGAGCCGATGCCGGTGCCGATCTTGACGTAGATCAGCGGGTCCACGGCCGGTCCCGCGGCCCAGTGCTCGCCCAGGGCCATGATGTTCACGTCGTTGTCGACCAGGACGGGCGCGCCGAGCCGGCCCTGGAGCCACTCGGGCACCGCGAAACCGTCCCAGCCCGGCATGATCGGCGGGTTGACCGGGCGGCCTGAGCCGTGCTCGACGGGGCCGGGGAGCCCGACGCCGACGCCGCACACCTGCGCGGGATCGCGTCCTGCGGCGGCCAGCAGTTCGTCCAGGATGTCGGCCACCCGGCACAGGGTGCGCTCGGGCCCCCGGTCGACGGGCAGTTCGGTGGCCACTTCGGCGAGCACGTTCATGGACAGGTCGAGGACGGCCAGGCGGGCGTGGGTGGCGCCGAGGTCGGCGGCGAGCACGAAGCGGGCGCCGCCGTTGAAGGCGAAGACCCCGGCCGGGCGGCCTCCCGAGGAGATCGAGCCCTCGCCTGCCACGACCCAGCGCTGATCGATCAGGCCGTCGAGCCGCTGGGTGACCGTGGATCTGGACAGTCCCGTCAGGCGGGCCAGCTCGCCGCGGGTCCGGGCCCGCCCGTCCCGCAGGATCGCCAGCAGCGCCCCCGCCCCCACGCCCTGGCCGTTGGCACCGCTTGGCATGCGCCTACCTTACTTCGAATATCAGCCGACTTATGTTGACAAGAAGTAAAAGTCAAGATCTCTTGCCGTGATGCGGGCCGGACATATGTGGCGGCCGAAGCCCCGCCACCCACCGGTGGTGAAGGTTGCGTCTGTTACATGATGTGTGATGTTGTGCCGATCCCGGTCCACTTTCCGCCCCAGGAGGCTTCACCGTGCCGTTCATCGTGGATCTGACCAGTGGAAACGTCGAGAGGGAAGATCGCACCCAGGAGAAGGGGCACTATGGCGGGACCGTTCTGGGGCTGCGGTTGATGACCGAGCGGACGGCGCCGGGGCTGGATCCGTACGATCCGGGGACGCTCCTGTACGTGGCGGCCGGCATGCTGGGCGGGACCGCGGCCCCCGGGCTGGCCAAGGCCGTGTTCCTGGCCAAGTCGCCGTTGACCGGGGTCGCCGGGGAGGCGCACGCGCTGGGGCCGTTCGCGGCGGGGATGCGGGCGGCGGGGGCCAGGGCGCTGGCCGTGCTCGGGCGGGCGGAGCGGCTGTCGTACCTGCTGGTCCGGGACGGCGAGGTGACCCTGCACGACGCCGGCGAGCTGCGCGGGCTGGGCGTGGCCGCCACGACCGACGCGCTGCGGGCCAGGCACGGCGAGCGCGCCCACGTGGCGGCGATCGGGCCGGCCGGGGAGAACCTGGTCCGGTACGCGAGCGTGGTCACCGACCACGCCTTCGCCGCCGGGCGCTACGGCCTCGGCGCGGTCTTCGGCGCCAAGAACCTCAAGGCGATCGTGTGCGCCGGTGACGCGCCCGCCGACGTGGCGGACCCTTTGGCGGACCCTTTGGCGGACCCTTTGGCGGACCCTTTGGCGGACCCTTTGGCGGACCCTTTGGCGGACCCTTTGGCGGACCCTTTGGCGGACCCT